>NZ_CP136624.1:8355000-8955000 GCF_032917945.1 Bradyrhizobium sp. sBnM-33 | reverse complement strand
ATCGCCTGCGTGCCGCCCTCGCGCACGCCGATCACGGCCTGCGCGGTGTTATCCAGCGTGAACGTCTCGGGCGCTTGGAAGGTAAAGCCGAGTTTCGGGTGCAGGAAGCGGCGCCCGCGCACGAAGCCTTCGCTGGGATCTTCGCCGTAGACGATGTTGTCGATCGCGGCGAGATAGGTCTCGCGGTCGCGCTCGCCGCTCTGCGGCGAGGTATATTGCCGGGCGCTGGCCTGCGCGTTCTGCACGCGCTCGGGCGTTGCCGGATGCGAGGACAGAAAGTCCTGCGCGCGGGGGTCGAGCGAGGTTTTGCCGGCCTTCAGCGCCGCATTGCGCTCCATCGCGGCGAGGAAGCGCGCCGCGCCATAGGGATCGAAGCGGGCGCGGGCCGCAATGCCGACGCCGATACCGTCGGCCTCGAATTCTTGCTGCCGCGAGAAGCTCGCCATCGTCAGCTTGGTTTTCGCCAGCGCCAGCGCGGTCAGATCCGGATCGTTGCTCATGTCGGTGACGACGCGCGTCACTACCGCCGCCTGCCGCGCCTGGTCCTCCCGGATCGAGGCGTGTTTTGCTATGACATGTGCCATCTCGTGGCTCAGCACGGAGGACAGTTCCGAGGTGTCGCTGGCGAGCGCCACCAGCCCGCGCGTCACATAGAGCTGGCCGGTCGGCAGCGCAAAAGCGTTGACTGCGCCGGAATTGAGGATGGTCACCCGGTAGGCCTGGTCCGGACGGTCGGACGCCGCCACCAGCCGGTCGACAGTCTTGCCGATCAGGGTTGCGAGTTTCGGATCGTCATAGGCGCCGCCATAGGAAGCCAGAATGCGCTCGTGCTCGCGCTCGCTCGCCGGCGTCTGTGCGACGGTGCGGCTCGGCTTCGGCGCGGGCACCGTCGGGGCGGCCGTCTCGATCTTGCCGAGGTTTCCACAGGAAGACAGCGTGAGCGCAGCGCACAACAGCGCCGGCGCAGCCAGAAGGCGGCGGCCCGTGCTTCCTTCGCGCCGTTGTGCACGATGCGTCAAATCAGCCACTAAGATCACGATCCGACCGGGATCGGTGATCTCACCCCTCATTTTGCGCATGATCCAAACGAAAACCGGTGCCAAGTCTTCGGATCAAGCACTATTTCCCGCCCAACACCTCAATCTGCCCCACCCGGAACACTTCAATCCGTGGTCCTCCCCGCGACGAGACGACGCCGCGGACACGAATCCGTCGATTTTCGAGCGACTTAGGTCCAAGGCCGGCGCTTTCGAGCGCCGGTATGATGCGCCTTGAAATAGTCGCAGCAAAGTCCCGTGTCCAGTTCCGCCCGAAATTCAGGTAGGTGATTGCCCCTGCCTGCCGAACCGACAGTACTCTGCCCTCGACCACCGTAAAGTGCCCAATCGCGGCCAGAATATCGCCCGGACTTTCCGCGTTTTTTATGGCCGTCGAATTTGCCCAGATGCCCAATTTGGCATCTCTCGCCGCGCCTTCGGCGGCGGATAGCGCTGCAGCGCAATTTTTGTCGGATATAGCGCTCGAAACCAGCGCTTCGCCGCGGCGCAGCAGCTCGCTTTGCACGGATTGTTCCGAGCCGGTCACGAACACAAAGGCCGACTGCCGGCCGTAGCGATCCGGCGTGTCATCCTCGCCATGCAGGGTCACGTCGCGGCCGGTGATGATGGCGGACAATGCGGTTCTGCCGCTGGCCGTGTCGGTTCCCGCGCGCTCGATGCCGGCGAGGCGCACTTCGCGGCCGTCCTCGAGGCGAAAGCCGCGCGTGTCGACCACGGCAGCCACGCGCCCTTCGCCCTGTCGCTCGAGCACCCAGTCGGCGGCAGCGGCCTGTGCGGCGACGGACGCCAGCGCGAGAAACAATGCGGCGCACGCCGGGAGCGCAGCGCTGTAACGCAATGCCGGGCCGGTCATAACGGTTCTCTCTGTCCCGCTCGTACCTGTATGCTCGATCAATGATAGCAATACTACCTGAGATTGCCACGCGGGGAGACGCAATGGAAGTCAACGGCATCGCGCATGTGGGGCGTTGGTCCCGGCTCTGCGGAGCAGCGTTACACGCTGCGCCGCGTCCGGGACACGAACATTCCGATGCCGCTCCTCTTGGTGCGTAGTGCAGTAGGATGGATAGGCCATAGGATGGGTGGAGCGAAGCGATACCCATCATGTCGCCGTACAAAGATTGATGGGTTTCGCTGCGCTCTACCCATCCTACAAGATCATTCCGCTTAGCGGAAATCGCGCTTGCACTCCGTCTTCCTCTCCGCCTTGCCGCTCATGACTCCATGCGGCATGATCGCGCCGAAAATTTCAAAGCCGCAAGCCAATGCGGCGCGAACAGGGAGGCCTCCGTGAAGAGAGCAACAGCAACCATTGTCGCCGCAGTGCTGGTAATGTCGGCGACGGCGGCGCTGGCGCAGAGCAAGCCGCCGCTCAAGCTCGGCGGCATTCTCGACATGTCGGGGCTCTATGCCGATATCACCGGGCCGGGCTCGGAGACCGCTGCGAAGATGGCGGTGGAAGATTTTGGCGGCGAGGTGCTGGGGCGCAAGGTCGAGATCCTCGCGGCCGATCATCTCAACAAGGCCGACCTTGCCGCCAGCATCGCGCGCGACATGCTCGACAACCAGGGCGTCGAGATGCTGTACGACGTGGCTGCTTCTGCGACGGCGCTCGCCGCCGGCGAGATCGCGAAAGCGCGCAACAAGATCGTGATGTATAGCGGCCCAGCGTCGATCCGGCTGAGCAACGAGGCCTGTGGCCCCTACACTGTGCATTATTCCTACGACACCTTTGCGCAGGCCAACGTCACCGGCCTTGCCACCGTCAAAAGCGGCTTCGAGACCTGGTTCTTTCTCACCGCCGATTATGCGTTTGGCCAGGACCTGGAAAGGGACACCACCAATGTGGTGGTGAAGGCCGGCGGCAAGGTGCTCGGCAGTGTCAAGCATCCGCTCAATACGTCGGACTTCTCCTCGTTCCTGCTGCAGGCGCAGAGCTCGAAGGCAAAGGTCGTGGGCCTCGCCAATGCCGGCGGCGACACCATCAACGCGATCAAGCAGGCGGCGGAATTCGGGCTGACCAGGAGCGGCGGCCAGAAACTTTCGCCGCTGCTTGCTTTCGTCACCGACATCGACAGCGTCGGGCTGCAGACGGCGCAAGGGTTGTTGCTTGCCGAAGCCTTCTATTGGGACCTCAACGACGACACCCGCGCGTTCTCAAAGCGCTTCATGGAGCGCGTCAAGCGGCCGCCGACCGCGGCGCAGGCCAGCGTCTACTCTTCCGTCCTTCACTACCTGAAAGCCGTGAAGGCCGCGGGCACCACGGATGCCGCCGCGGTGATGAAGGTGATGAAGGAGACGCCGGTCAACGACATGTTCGCCAGGAACGGCAAGATCCGCGACGACGGCCGCATGGTGCACGACATGTATCTGTTCGAGGTCAAGAAGCCGTCCGAATCGAAGGCGCGCTGGGATTACTACAAGCTGCTGGCGACGATCCCCGGCAACGAGGCGTTCCAGCCGCTGGAAGCCTCGCGCTGTCCGCTGGTGAAAAAGTAAATTAGAGGCGCTGCTGCCTCCTCGTCATTGCGAGCGAAGCGAAGCAATCCATAGCGCCGCAAGTGGAGAAATGGATTGCTTCGTCGCTTTGCTCCTCGCAATGACGGGGTGAGGCCGGAATTTCACTTCAACCAACAAAAACGAAAGCACCACCCATGAGCGCAAACGAAATGGTCCTCCAAAAATTCGAACAGGGCTTGCTCACCATCACCATGAACCGCCCCGACCGGCGCAATGCACTCAATCCGGACATGACGCGCGGGCTGGTGGAGGCGGCGCGGCGCGCGGCTGATGATCACGAGGTGCGCGCGGTGCTGATCAAGGGCGCAGGCGGTACGTTCTGCGTCGGCGGCGACGTCAAGTCGATGGCGGAAGGCCGGGCGCCACTCGGTTTCGAGGCCAAGATGGCGAATCTGCGCCGTGGCATGGAAGTGTCGCGCATCCTGCACCAGATGCCGAAGCCCGTGGTGGCGCAACTCGATGGCGCCGCCGCCGGCGCCGGCCTTTCGATCGCGCTGTCCTGCGATATGCGCATCGCCAGCGCCTCCTGCAAGATCACCACGGCTTTCGCCAAGGTCGGTTTATCGGGCGATTACGGCGGCACGTATTTCCTGACACAGATGCTCGGCAGCGCCAAGGCACGTGAGCTTTATCTGATGTCGCCGGTGCTGTCGGCGCAGGAGGCCTACAATCTTGGCATGGTGACGAAAGTGGTGCCGGACGCCGAGATTGACGCCGAGGCACACGATCTAGCGATGTCGCTGGCGCAGGGACCGTCGGTGACGCTCGGCTACATCAAACGCAACATCAACAATGCCGAGACGATGTCGCTGGAAGCCTGTTTTGACGCCGAAGCGATCCACCACTCGCGCGCAGGCGATACCGCCGATCACAAGGAAGCGGCGAAGGCGTTTGTCGAAAAGCGCAAGCCCGTGTTTCAGGGCCATTGAGATGGCCGAGTATCTCAGGCTGCGCCAGATATGCCTGGTGGCACCGCATCTGGAGCCGGCGATCTCGGACATCTCCGAAATCATGGGCCTTAACGTCTGTTACCGCGACGGCAATGTCGCCAAGTACGGACTGGAGAACGCACTGCTGCCGGTTGACACCATTTTGCTCGAGGTGGTGGCGCCGACCCAGCCAGGCACCGCGGCGGGACGTTTCCTCGACAAGACCGGCGGCCGCGGCGGCTACATGGCGATCTTCTGCTGCGATGATCCCGACGCGCGCGGCAAGCACGCCAACGCCATCGGCGTGCGGACCGCGAACGTGATCACGCACGCGCCCTATCACGGCGTGCAACTGCACCCGCGCGACTGCCGCGCCGCCTTTATCGAGTTCAATCACACCGACGGCAGCGACGACGTGCTGGGGCCTTATCCGCCAGCGGGACCGGATTGGCAGAAGGCGATTCGCAAGGATGTGACGCTGGCGCTGACGGAAGTCGAGATGCAGAGCCCGGATCCGCTGGGGCTCGCTGAGCACTGGGGGAAGATTTTGGAAGTCCCCGTTGGCAAGGGGGCGGGCGGCGAACCGGTGTTGAAATTGCCCAATGCGAGCTTCCGTTTCGTCAGCGGCGGAAGCGATTTGATGAGCGGGTTGACGTTCAAGCTCGCCAATATGACCAAGGTGCGCGATGCCGCCAAGGCGAGGGGCTGCAAGGTCGCGGGCGACGGGTTCGATCTTTGCGGGGTGACGTTCAAGCTGGTGGCGTGAGCGCGTGTGGCACAATTCATCGTTAGGTGAGCACACAAGTAAGGCTCCCTCCCCCCTTGCGGGGGAGGGTTGGGGGAGGGGTACGCGACATATTCATTCGGAAGAGGCCGCGCGAACTCGTGCCAAGCAATCTGTGCCTGTCACGAAAACCCTTGCAGTCGCTCGCTCGCTATCCATCAGCAGTCGAGCAAGTGGCACCCCTCTCCCTAACCCTCCCCCGCAAGGGGGAGGGAACCCTGCCGCTGGTGTTCTTGGCTGAAGGTCGGGACGCCGCGGTTACCTTCCCTTGAAGTTCGCCACGCGGCGCTCTGCGGTCGCCTTGACGCCTTCCTTGAAATCCTCCGTCGCGCGCAGTTTGGTCTGCTCGGCGAGTTCGTGGTTGGTGGCGGCCATGACGCGGTCGGCGAGGCCGGCGCGCATGGTGGCGCGGGTCGAGATCAGGCCGAGCGGGGAGCATTCGGCGATCTCTGCTGCGAGCTTCATCGCTTCAGCGCGCACCTGATCTTGCGGCACGCAGATATTGGCGAGGCCCATGCGCGTGGCTTCCTCGCCGGTGATGCGGCGGCTGGTATAGAAGATAAGTTCTGCGTTGTTCCTGCCGACCAGTTCGGGAAGCGTTGTAGTCAGGCCAAAACCCGGATGAAAACCGAGTTTGGTAAAGTTGGCGGCGAAGCGTGCCTCTGGGCAGGTGACGCGGAAGTCGGCGGAAACCGCTAGTCCGAGCCCGCCGCCGATGGCCGCGCCGTGGACGGCGGCGACGATTGGCTTCTTATTGCGGAAGATGCGCACGGCCTGCACGTAGAGATGGTTGATCGGCAGATTGGCGGCCGGATCATTCTGCGCGCTCGCTTCCTGCTCCTGCCGCTTCGGATCGGAAAAATCGGCACCGGCGCAGAACGCCTTGCCTTGCGCTGCGAGCACCGAAGCGCGGATTTCGATGTCGTTGTCGAACTCCTCCAGCGCATCCGCGATCTGGTTGATCAGCGAGACGTCGAAGAAGTTCAGCGGGGGTTTTCGGATTTCGATCAGGCCGACATGGCCGTGCTTCTCGACGCCGATATCAGTGTATTTGCTCATGCGGTTTCCTTCTTGAACTAGCGAAGACCAGCCCGCGCGCTAGCGCAGACCAAGCCCGCGGGCGATGATGCCGCGCAGCACTTCGGTGGTACCGCCCTGGATCGTCAGCTTGGGTGCGGTCTTGATGGCGAAGTCGAGCTGCTTTTCCAGCGTCTCGCGGTTGGTGGCTGTCTCCTCGACAAAGGCGGCGAGCTCACGCACGCGATGCGGCAATTGCTGCTCCCAGATGGTGCCGATGTCCTTGACGATAGAGGCCTCGACCACCGGCTCCTTGCCGGCCTGCAGCATGCCCGCGACCGACACCGACATGCGCCGCATGGTGTGCACCTGTGCTACCAAACGGCCGATGCCTTCGGCGCTGCGGATATCCGGGTTATTACCGACGGCACGGACCAGTTCGGTCAGCACGTAATAGGTTTCGAGGAAGCGTTCAGGGCCTGAACGTTCATAGGCGAGCTCGCTCGTCGCCTGTTTCCAGGCGCCGTCGATCTCGCCGAGCACGTGATCGTCGGGAATGAAATGGTCGGTGAACACCACCTCGTTGAATTCATACTGCCCGGTGATCTGGCCGATCGGGTTCACCTGGATGCCCGGCTGCTTCATCTTGACCAGAAACTGCGTCAGGCCGTGGCGGCGGTTCTCTTTCGTCGGCGGTGATGTCCGAAAAATCGCGATCATGTAGTCGGCGATATGGGCCGAGGAGGTCCAGATCTTGGTGCCGTTGATCAGATAGCCGCCGTCTGTTTTTGTTGCACGCGTCTTCGCCGCGAACAGATCGGAGCCGGAATTGGGCTCGCTCATGCCGATCGCAAAGCAGATCTCGCCGCGGCAGATGCGCGGCAGGATCTCCATCTTGATGTGCTCGGGTGCGTATTTCAAAAGCACCGGGCCGCTCTGGCGGTCGGCGACGAAGAAGCGCCGCGTCGGCGCGTTCGCCACGCGCATTTCCTCGGTCACGACATAGCGCTCGAGGAACGAGCGCTCGTGGCCGCCATATTTCTTCGGCCAGGTCATGCCGAGCCAGCCGCGCGCGCCGACCTTCCGGGAGAATTCCGGCACGTCGGTGTCTTCGCGGTTCGGCTGGTGCGGATCGAAGGTGCCGGCGGCGATTTCTTCGGCAAGAAAGGCGCGGACTTCCTTGCGCAACTGCTCGCACTCGGGCGGCAGGCGGATCGGATCGAAACGGAGGGCTGCGGTCATTGTTGTTCTCTATGCAGGCAAATCGAGATGACTCAGCGTGAGGCCACCAGCGGCCACAACTCATCGGCGCCTCTTTGCGCCACGAGCTTGCCGAGTTCGACCGCCCAATAACTGTCGGAGCCGAAATCGTCGCGCCATGCCAGCGCTCGCAGCGAATAGCGGTGCAGGATGTGCTCGATGGTGAAGCCGATCGCGCCGTGCACCTGATGGGCGATCGCGCCGCCCTTCTCCGCCGCTTCCGCGCAGCGGATTTTTGCCGCCACCGCTTCGAGAAAAACTTCATCGTTGAAGGCCGTTGCGTTGGCGATGGCGTCCGCGGCCGAGGTCGCCGCGGCAAGTGCGGCCGCCGACTCCCCGGCGAGCCGCGCCAGATTGTGCTGCACCGCCTGAAATTTCGAAATCTTCTTCTCGAAGGCGACGCGCTCGTTGGAATAGCGCACGGAGATTTCCAGCATCGATTCCAGCGCGCCGGCGATCTGCAGGGATCGCGCGACGCCGCCCATCAGCATCAGCCGGGCCTGGTCAAAACCTTTCGGCGCGGGCTTGATCGCGACCGGCTGCACCTTGTCCAGCGTCACGACATCAGAAGGGTCGCCGCCGAGATTGAGCCCGCTCTCGATCCGGCATTTGCCGGCATCGACCAGTGCGATGGAGAGATCGCCCCTCGCATCGCTGGCGAGCACCGCAAAGTGTTTTGCAACCTTGGCAAACGGCACGCCGCGCGCCCTCCCCGAGAGGGTGCCGTCGGCATTGACGGTAATCCGGTCCCTCGGACTTGCGGGCACTACTGTCATCTCGCCACCTGGCGAAGCGATCTTGGCTTGGGCCAATAGCCAGCCGGCCAGCATGGTCTCCGCAAGCGGCACTGCGACCGCAAAGCGCCCGGCGGCGCTCAAGACGCTGAAACCTTCGGCGAGGCTTGCGCCCGAGCCGCCGCAATCCTCGCTTACCCAGGCGAGCGGCAGGCCGGCGTCGGTCAGCGCCTGCCAGAGCGGGGCTTTCCATTCGTCCTTTTTGTCGCGATTGATGGTTTGGGCGTCGGCAAGATCGGCGAAGATTTTCTCCGCGGTCTCGGCAACGATGTTGTCACTCTCCGCCACAGCGTTCCCCGAAATCGATTGGCACCGGCCTTGGCGCGTCGTGCCAAAGCCCCGGGTGCGGTCTTTTCTTGCGCTTAATGATGGGCAAAAGCCATAGCCGTGACAAGCGCTGTCCGCAGGGCCGCATGAGGCGGCGGCATGAAGATCATCAGGCAGAGAACAATTCCGCACAGTGGAACGTTAGCGGATTTGCACGCACTTTGCGGCACGGTATGGTAAGCCTGCGGGCGACGAACGGGCGGCTCGAAATTTTAATTCAAGAACAACAAAGGGAATGCGGATGTCGAAGGATGGGTTGTGCGCGATTGTCACCGGTTCTGCTTCCGGCTTGGGAGCGGCGACCGCGGCCATTCTGGCAAAAGGCGGCGCGCGCATCGTCGTCAACTATTCCAACAGCAAGGCGGAAGCCGAAGCAACCGCCGACCTCTGCCGCAGCGCCGGCGCCGAAGTCGTGGTCGTGCAGGGCGACGTGTCCCGCGATGAAGACTGCAGGAAGATTGCTGCCGCCGCCGCGCCGTGGGAACGCCTCGACGTGCTCGTCAACAATGCCGGCACCACCAAGCACGTGCCGCATCACGATCTCGACGGGCTTTCGGCCGAGGATTTTCAGCGCATCTACGCCGTCAACACCATCGGCCCGTTCCAGATGATCCGTGCGGCGCGCGGGCTGCTCGAGGCCGGCGCGAAAGCTTCCGGCCTGCCGTCTGCCGTGGTCAACGTGTCTTCGGTCGCCGGCATTTCCGGCGGCGGCTCTTCGGTCGCCTATGCCGCAAGCAAGGGCGCGCTCAACACCATGACGCAATCGCTGGCGCGAGCGCTGGCGCCGCTAATCCGCGTCAACACGGTGTGCCCCGGTTACATCGATACGCCCTGGTTCACCAAGGGCCGCGGCGAGGCCGGCGCGAAAGCGGTGCGCGATGCTGTCGTCGCGAAGGTGCCGCTGAAGGTCGCTTCCACTGCCGAGGATATCGCGCAGCTCGTCTGTTTCCTCGCTTCGCCGGCGTCGAGCAACATGACGGGCGAATATGTGCGGATGGATGCGGGGATGCATCTGGTGTTGTGATCTCGTCATTGCGAGGAGCTCGCGACAAAATTGCAAAGCAATTTTGCGCTGAAGCGACGAAGCAATCCACCTCGCCACTTGCGGCGCTATGGATTGCTTCGCTTCGCTCGCAATGACGGCGGAGAGAGCGCCGCCTTATCGATTCCCCGGATCCGAGATCACGCCGCGCGCCACCAGCCGGTTCCAGATGAACAGCACCACCAGCGCGCCGATGGTGGCGGTGATGAAGCCGGCGCCCTGATCGGGGCTGTAATGGCCGACCGCTTGGCCGACGAAGGTCGCCAAGAACGCGCCGGCGATGCCGAGCACCGTGGTCAGGATGAAGCCGGTCGGGTTGTTCTGCCCCGGCGAAAGGATGCGCGCGATGATGCCGGCGACGAAGCCGACGACGATGATCCAGATGATGCCGCCCATGTCTGTCCCCTTCAATGTGTCGATGGTGAAGCGGCGCGGCACCTCTCGAGCGCCGCGCGTCCCGCGGCGTCAGATCGAAATTTCGTTCTCGTTCGGCAGCCGTCCGTCCGGCGTCAGATGATTGACGACGTCGGGTAAATACTGGCTGAGGCCTTGCAGCAAATCGTCGCGCGACAATCCGCTTTGCGCCGATAGCTGCTCGATGTCGTCGGCGCCGAGCGCGTTGGCGAGATCGCCGGGCGAGACCTGCTTATTGGGACCGTTGCTGACCCAGGAGTCCGCCTGATCGCCAAGGCCGTTCTGTTGCAACTGCTTCAGGAGGTCGCCGAGCCCGCCGCTCAGGATTGTGCCGGCCGCCCCGCCCGCGAGCAGTCCACCCAAGCCGCCTTTGAGCATGTCGCTGAGCCCGCCGCCCATGCCGCCACCGGGCATACCGGCATTCACATTGCCTGGCGCGGGCGCCGGTTGCGGTGCCGAGCCGGTCTGATTGCCGCTGAAATGCTTGATGCCTTTCCAGGCCAGCAGCGCCAGGATCGCCATGGTCAAGGGCGACATTCCGCCGCTCTCGGATTGTGCGCTGGGGCGGCTCGGGCCGCGCGGGCCGTTCATCATGCCGTTGAGTACGTCGAGTAAACCCATGGTTGTCTCCTCCGCGTAGCCCCGCGTGAAACATAACGGTGGCCTATGACGGTTACAAGGCGCGAGCGCGCGCCTGCGATAGGCACAGTCCGCGCGCTCTGCTATTCGAAGTGGGGTGCAGCGCGGTGGGTGA
Organism: Bradyrhizobium sp. sBnM-33; assembly: GCF_032917945.1. Lineage (NCBI taxonomy): Bacteria > Pseudomonadati > Pseudomonadota > Alphaproteobacteria > Hyphomicrobiales > Nitrobacteraceae > Bradyrhizobium > Bradyrhizobium sp. sBnM-33. Next base: position 8,944,101 of record NZ_CP136624.1, on the reverse strand, counting down.
CAAATGGTTTCGCGCCAAACGATCGGGATCGCAGGCGCCGGCAGCATTGGCTGCTTCGTCGGCGGCATGCTGGCAGCCGGCGGCCGCCGCGTGGCGCTCTTGGCGCGTCCGCGCGTGATCGCCGAGATCGAAGCCAACGGCCTGCGGCCCACGAGTTTTGAAGGTTTTGACCAGACCATCACGCATGATCGGTTCGCATTGTCGGAAAATTCTTCCGTTCTTGCGGATGCCGGCGTCGTGCTGGTCACCGTCAAGAGCGCGGATACCGCTGCGATGGCCGACGCCATCGCTCGCCACGCGCCGCCCGATGTCGTCGTCGTCAGCCTGCAAAACGGCATCGGCAATGCCGCCGTGCTGCGCCACCGCCTGCCGGGGCGGCGCGTGCTCGGCGGCATGGTGCCGTTCAATGTGATCGCGCTGGGCGAGGGGCGATTTCATCGCGCGACATCGGGCGACATCGTCATCGAGCAGGACGAGGCGAATATCGCCGAGAAGCTATCGGTGCCGGGACTGACGATGCGGCCGACCGGTAACATCGACGGCGTGCAATGGGGCAAGCTGCTGCTCAATCTCAACAACGCGCTCAACGCGCTGGCCGATCTGCCGCTGCGTAAACAACTCAGCTCGCGGCCATGGCGGAAACTGTTCGCTGATCAGCTTGCCGAAGCGCTCGCGGCAATCAAGGCGGAGGGCATCAAGCCGGTCTCGCCGACGCCGATTCCGCCCGCCTGGATGCCGGCCTTGTTGCGCCTGCCGGATCCGATCTTCGACGCGTTGCTAGGGCGGACGATGAAGATCGATCCCGAGGCGCGCTCGTCGATGTGGGAGGATCTGCAGCGCGGCCGCCGCACCGAAATCGATTATCTGCAGGGCGTCATCACCGAAATCGCCGAGCGCCGCGGGTTGAAGGCCCCTCTGTCGCGTCGGATTGTCGAATTGATCCGGCAGGCCGAAAGCACTGGCAAGGGCTCGCCCGGCCTGACGCCGGAGCAGATTCGCCGGTGAATTGATTTGCCTTGAAAGGGCGCCGGTCCGGCACGAGTTTCGTTCAGGTGAGCCGATGGGAGAAGTGACATGAAACGAACGGGCCTCGCGCTGGTGGCGGTTGCCGTCCTAACCTTCTGGGCGTCATGGCTGCCCGCTTATGCCGTGCCGCCGACGGCGACGCCGTCGCCGGGCTATGAAGCGCGGCTGCAGGAGCAGCGGGCGGCGTCGCGGGCTGTTGTCGCGCCGGTTTTCAAGTCGCGCCGCGTCAAGCGGATGCGTGCGCACTGATGCTGATGTCGTCAGTCGTCATGCCCGCCACCCGGTCCGGCCTTCGGCCGGCCGGATGACAGGTTCCGGCGGGCATCCAGTAACCACCGGCGGATTTGGGGAGCAGTGCTGGATCCACGTTAGTTCTGTGGATACTGGATTCCCCGCCTGCGTGGGGAATGACGGGGCAACGTCAGCCCTTCTTCTGCTTGCTCGGCGGCTGCTGCTGTGGATTGAGCAGCCTCTTCAGTTCGTTGATGCTCTCCGAGAGCCGCGGCCATTCACACGAGAATTGGCTCTTGGCGCATTGGGCAGCCTTGATGCGCGCGGCCTGCTTGACCGGGCTCGCCACCGGGATCGGCACTTTTTCGGTTTCGACCGGCGAAGCGACCTGTTCCGTGCGCAGCGAGACCTGTTGTATTCCCTGTGCTGGGGGCGGCTCCGGCTGGTGCTGCTTGGCCGCCAGCGCCGCGGCGATGTGGTTGCGCCGCTCGCGCTCGAGATAGGCCGTATATTGCTCGTCGATCTTCTTCTGCTCTTCCGGCGTCGGGTTGGGACCCGCGATGTCGAACGTCCGATCCTGCATGAAGTCGTAATAGGTGTAGCCGCCGCCGGGCTTGCGGCGGCCGGCGAACTTCGCGTTGCATTCAGCGAGCTTCGCCGTCCTTTCTTCCTTGGTCGTCGCTTTTTCGGCAACGTCGGCGCAGGATTCGAAATCCACCGGCGCACTGCGCCACCATTGCGCGTCCGCTTGTATCGGCGCGAGCACGATCAGCCCGCCGATCGCGGCAAGAACAACGAATGACAATGCACGTGAGGCGATCACGGACGATTTGCTCCGGTCGAATTCTTGGGAACTTTGATTGAGTCGATTGTCATCATTTTGGCAGCGCTGTCACGCCGAAAACGCACGATGTTCCCGCTGGCGTTGTGACCTTATCCCGCGGATGTGACCGATGGAACACAGTGCTTAGGCCATTAGAAATCTTGAGGAAATTCAACGGCAAAGCAGAGCAACACGCACAATGCTGTAGTGATTCTAAGTACACCGTCTGAAGGCGAGCGGATAAGCACGCCACATTGTGGCAAGAATTAGTCAGATCCTCTCGCGCGGGCCAGCGTGCGCGACGCCGTTTCATGGAACGTGGCGCGATAAAGCCTTGCAAATTCACCCATGTGATGGAAGCCGTTGGCTCGGGCGCACGATGTCACGGTGATGGCGTCGGATCCCTTCACGAGCTGCGCGCGCGCCGACCAAAGCTGCTTGAGGCGCAAATAGCGATGCAGGCTCATGCCGCGGACGCTCGCCACCGCCGTGCCCAGCGTTCTGACCGATACGCCGCATTGTTCGGCGAGGTCGGCGCTGTAGATCGCCGAGGCGGCATGAAAGGCGACATACTCGTCGATCATGCGGACGAGCCGGCAATAGCCCCTGCTTGCAATCTTGCCCGCCACTTCCGGCGTTCGGCCGCTGCGGAACATCTCATCGATGGCGAGCAGCAGGTCTTCCTGGAGGGCCAGCGCCGAACGAGGCTGCTGCAACAGTTCCGGCTTGGCGGAAGCCGTCTGCAAAATACCTGTCGTGACGGATCTGACCGTTGCGAGGGCGGCTGGGTCCGGCATAAACGGGCATAGCCGGTCCGGCGTATCGAACCATTCCCGATCCCGCAGGCCGGCGCCAAGGGTGATGATCGCGTGCAGCGATCCACGGGGTTCGACGAACTGCAAATCCACATTGCCGCGCATGCCGACAAAAGCCGGACGATTCACGGACATGCCGTTGACGGCTACGTCGTAGTCGGCCTCGATCTGGAAGATGACGACGCCATGCGCGGCGCGGTAGCTGACATCGACGATACGTGGAAACGAGCGGAGCACCGTGATCTGGCAGCCCGGCAACTGCACCGCCGCGCGCGCGGTATGGAAGTTCGCAGATTCAGCGGGACGCTGCGCGCATCCGCGACGAATTCGACCGGCCGAAAGGCATCGATATCGGAAAACCGGAGATCGAGAGTGCCGGCGAGGGAGCAAGCTTCTGGAACAGCATGGTAAGAGAACTGGCGGCGTGAATCTTCGCTAGCAGCGTCGGCGGGTTTGGTTAAGGCCGCATTAAGAAGTGTGGCCGAGGCGAAGATTTCGACAGCACTGACATGACGTGCGGGGCCCGAGGCGAGCCGCCCCCGGACCCATCCAAATCCATTATACCTGCTCAAGCGGAATGCTAATTGTTTTGCCGCAACCCCGGCGATCATGTGGCGGCTAATCTGGAGCCGTCGTGCCGCGCGGACCAGAGCCGCAGGAGGAAACAGTTTCTATGACCATCGCCATCACCATGACGAGCGTGCCAAAGCCCGCGCCTGACCTGATCGAAGCATTCAGGAACGCGCCGACCTCGATCATCAGCGATAACCTTGCCCGGCTGCCGGGCGCCGTGGGTCTGCGGCCGTTTCATCGCGCCGGCCGGCTGGTCGGAGCTGCTTTCACGGTGCGCACGCGGCCCGGCGACAACCTTGCGATCCACCGGGCGCTGGAACTGGTCGGGCCCGGCGACGTGATCGTGGTTGATGGCGGCGGTGACGAGACGCGGGCGCTGGTCGGCGAGATCATGAAGAACATCGCCGAGTATCGCGGCGCGGCAGGCTATGTGATCGACGGCGCGATCCGCGACGTCGCGGCCTTCGCTGCCGCCGATTTTCCCTGCTTTGCCCGCGCGGCGATCCACCGCGGCCCCTACAAGAGCGGGCCCGGCGAGATCAACGTGCCGGTTTCGATCGGCGGCTCGGTGATTTCTCCAGGTGACATCGTGGTGGGCGACGGGGACGGTGTGGTGTCGTTTCCTGCTGCTGTGGCCGCCAGCTTGCTCGAGGCGGTCCGCGCCCAGATCGCGCGCGAGGAAGACACGCTCACCGCGATCCGCGAAGGCCGCTACCAGGGCAGCTACGGCAAGTCTTGATAGGTGCGACAGCACGCTGAAGGAGGAGCGATGACTCAGAGGGACGAATTTCACAATCTCGATAACCCGGATGACGGCCTGTTTCGCGAACTCGCCGCCGGCGTCACCACACGCATCTTTTCCGGCGAGCACGCCATGCTGTCGGTAGTGACGCTGGCGCCGCATTCGCAAGGCACGCTGCATCATCACCCCGAAGAACAATGGGGCGTGCTGCTCGAGGGATCGGCGATCCGCGTTCAGGGCGGTGAGGAAATTCCGGTCAAAAAGGGCGATTTCTGGCGGACGCCCGGCAACGTGCCGCACACCATGCGGGCTGGACCGGAAGGTGCGCGTGTGCTTGACATCTTCAGTCCGCCGCGCCCCGAATACAAAAAGGCCGGGTCTGGCTTCGGCACCTGAGACAAGCCTGCGAACAAAAACAAAAAATCGCGGGCGATAACGGGAGGAGGGTTCTGGTGAAGATCACAAGACGCAACTTGCTTGCGGCGACGGCCGCGTTTGCGGTGACGCCGGCGCTGTCGCAGCCAGCCAAGAACATGACGCTGGTGGTGCCGTTCCCGCCGGGCGGGTCGACCGATGCGCTGGCGCGGCTATTGCAGTCTCATCTGCAGACCAAGCTCGGCCGGACCGTGCTGGTGGAGAACAAATCCGGCGCGGCCGGCTCGCTCGGCGCCGTGCAGGTCGCCAAGAGCGCGCCTGACGGTGCGACGTTTCTGGTGACGTTCGACTCGCACGCGGTCATCCCATCGATCCTCGAAAAGCCGGGGCTGGATGTCGAGAAGGATCTGGTGCCGGTGTTCCTGGTCGGCACCGCGCCTTACGTCCTCGCCGCGAACGCGGAGCGGCCATATAAGACGTTCGCGGACGTGGTCGCGGCGTGCAAGGCAAATCCCGGCGCGGTGAAATACGCCTCGGTCGGTATCGGCACGCTCGGCCATCTCGCGATGACGGTGCTCGGCAAAAAGGCCGGCGTGGAGATCACGCATGTGCCCTACCGCGGCGGCGGTCCGGCCATGAACGACGTGCTCGGCGGCCATGTCGATATGATCATCGGGTCGGCGGCGCTGATCACGGCGCAACTCGGCACCAACAGGCTGCGGCCGATCCTGCAGATGGGCCGCGAGCGGATGCCCGTGCTGAAGGATACGCAGACCGCGATCGAAGCGGGCTTTCCCGATTTCGAGACGCTGGCCTGGTGGGGCGTTTTCGCGCCGAAGGGAACGCCGGAAGATGCCGTCGCCGGCATGGCAAAATCGGTGAAGGAGATTCTGAGCGAGCCGGCGGTAGCGGCGCAGTTGCGCGAGACGCAGCAGATGACGCTCCTGCTCGCCGACGGCAAGGATTTCGCTACCTTCTTCGCCAAGCAGGTGAGCATCTGGGGACAGGTGGTCCGCGAGAACAATATCAAGGCGTAGCTGCAAAGCGCCGGCACCGTATCCGCTCATGAAAAAGGCCCCACCAAGGTGGGGCCTTCATCATCAGGCGTCGGGCGCCTTAGTTGTAGTCTGAATATTTGAACTGCGGCATCGCCTTGAGCTGCTCCTTGGTGCCGCTCATCACGGCGTGATCGGGCATCCAGTCGTTCGCATCGCCGCTGCGTGTTGTCGTGGCGCCCGTGGCTGCGCCCGTCGTGGTCTCGCGCTGCGTGCCTGTAGTGTCGCGCGTGGTCGCTCCGGGCGCCGTCGCGCTGGTGCGGACCGGCTCCTCGACGAATTTGATCTTGTCCATGGAAACGGCGATGTCGTGCTCGCCCATGCCTAGGAAGCCGCCGACGCCGATGACTACAGCGTTGACCTTGCCCTCCTTATCCAGGATCAGCTCGTTGATTTCGCCGAGCTTTTCATTGCCGTCATTATAGACATCGAGGCCCATGAGCTTGGACGCGCGCCAGTTCCCCTTGAGCATCATTTTTTCCTGTGAGCCGGCCGTGGCGGCGGGGCCGGGGGGCTGAGCCGTCTGCGCGGTCTGCGCATAGGCGGGAGCACTGAAGACTGCGGCGCTCAAAAGAGCCGCGGCTAGGAGTTTCTGCATTTGGTCCTCCTCGGAAAGTGGACGTGTTTCCCTAGAACAGAACGCATGCGCGAACGTTCCACGGCATTCGGGGGAAGTTTCGGAATGACTTGAGGATGCGGCGCAGGCCACAGACGGGGCCGCTTGTGCTGCAGTAACGCTAACCCCGTTCCCGGCGTGAGCGCTCTCGTGTCCCCTGATCTCTGTCCGAACTCGCTAAACTCCAGCGTGGAGGTCGGGTTTCTTTGACTGTGTCGCTCCCCGACCACGTGCGACAGGTCGAATCAGCCGTATGTTGAAGGGGTATGGCCGCAAACAAGGTAACGGCGGTACACGGGGCAGAAAAGCCGCAACTGGAGCCGTCGGTGGACGGCTCCTTTTTGGTTTTCGATCGGCGCGGGATCCCTTGGCGGGCCCAAAGGGTCGGCCCGGAGGGGCTGGCGATGCCACGTCTGCTTTGCTATGAACCCTCCCAAGCACCTGCCTTGCCATGCGGGTCCGCGGTCCCGTAGCTCAGCCGGATAGAGCGACGGTTTCCTAAACCGTAGGTCGGAAGTTCGAGTCTTCCCGGGATCGCCAGCACGCCAAGTCCACAACGCAGCCGTCCGCGGGGCGAACCGGCGCATGACGGACATTGTCACCATCACTCTAAATCCGGCGGTCGATCTCTCGACCGCGGTCGACAAGATCATGCCGGTAGCAAAACTGCGCGGCAAGTCGCAGCGTCGCGATCCCGGCGGCGGCGGAATCAACGTCGACGCGCGACGAAGTCTGCGGGCGCCGCCGATCCCGATCACGCCGCGGAGCGCGCTTGCAGCCGGCGACAGCTTTCTGGCGGCCTTGGTCTGGCGGCTCGCTTCAGATGATTCCGCGCAGACTCTTTTCGCCTCGCGGTCGCTGCCGGCGCCGCGGCCCTGCTCCATCCCGGCACGGAATTATGCCGGCCGGACGACGTCGCGCGCCTCGCCGGTCAAGTGACGATCGAAACGGCGTGACTGATCACGCTGGCCGATATCGGAACCAGCCCTTCATCTTGAGGCCGTCGCGCATTCTGAGGCCGAGCAGCGTGATGTTCGCCGCCCCCGCAGCGAGTTCGAGCGCCTGTACCGCATAGAAGCCGCTATCGAATTCGCCGGCCCTTGCCTTCGCGAGGTACAGCGCGGAGGGTATCAGGATCAAAATGCCGTTGGCCGCTATCAGCGGCATGCGCCTGATCTTTGCACCGATCGCTCCGCCGCGGCGCTTGCCCGCCAAGACGAAGCCCGAGCCTCCCGCCGCCATCAGCGCCGGGATCAGCAACAGAAAGCCCCACGGTATCGCCATCTTGACGGCGGCAATGGTCGCCGGGGACGCGAACATTTCGCTGAGCGCGGTCGAGAGCCAGAAACTTGCAATCGTAACGATCGCGGCCGCGCCGGCCACTGGATGAACGATCTTGACCATGGCTTTCATGCTTCTTTTGGCTCGCTCAGGCTATGCAACGCAGATGCCTGGCACCGCGACCTTCTGGAACAGGTGCGGGGAAGCGACGGCCGAGGGCGGATAGGCGGAGAGTTTTGCCCTGAACTCCGGATGCGTGAACGCGGCCCGGAAGTCGGCGGTGGATTCCCAGACCGCGCAGTTCAGATAGGTTGGACTTTCACCGATCGCGCGGTGAAGCTGGGTCGAGATAAATCCGGGCTGCCGCTTCATGAATGCGGCGTCGTCCTGCCAGACTTTCAGGAAGGCCTGCTCGTCGGTCTTGTCGAGCGTGAAGACGTTGACCAGCACGACCGAGGTGGCTTCGATTGCGATCTGGCGATCGATCGGAAAAGCGGGATCAAGCGGGCGCATGAGGGACATGGCGGCTCCTGTTCGATATGGATATATGTTACCAACTTGGTACGATAGAGACATATATGATTGACATTGTAATGTCAATATAGTTTTATGGTGACGAATGCGCGCGACCAAACGAACCCCGGCCGGCGATGCCTTGACCGAGTTCATCCTTGACCTGTTCAGGCTCAACGGCCTGCTATTGACGGCGGGGGACCGGCTGGTGGCGCGGCTCGGGCTGACAAGTGCCCGCTGGCAGATCCTCGGCGCGATCGTTGCCGCCGAACGGCCGCAGCCGGTAGCGTGGCTCGCACGCGACCTCGGCGCCGCTCGCCAGAACGTGCAACGGATCGTCAACGACCTGCAGCGGGATGGGCTCGTTGCGTTCGAGACCAACCCGCATCACCGGCGGGCGCAACTCGTTGTCCTGACGGATAAGGGGAGGCAGACTTACGATGCGGCCATGCGCCTGCAGAAACCTTGGGTCGACGGTCTGTCGGAGGGCCTTTCAGTCAACCAGATAGAAGCTGCCCACCGCGTCATCGCGGCGCTGCGACAGAAACTGGATGGCGACGATGAACTGCAAGCGTGAATAGCGCTCGCTTCAGTGACCTTCTACACGCCCTTTTCGAGCAACGCCTTGAAATCGGCCCGCGCCCGCTGCGCTTCGCGCCTGGCGGTTTCCGAGGCCTCGCCGAGGCCGAAATAGCCGTGGATCAGGCCAAGGCCGTCGTAATAGCGGGTCGGCACGCCGGCAGCCTTGAGCGCCTCAGCATAGGCCTTGCCTTCGTCGCGCAAGGGATCGAACCATGCGGTGCAGACGATCGCCGGCGCCACGCCTGCAAGATTCTTGGCGCGGAGCGGCGAGACGCGCCAGTCGGTGCCGTGTGTTTTGTCTTCGAGGTAATGGCCGCAAAACCATTCCATGGTGGCGCGGGTGAGGAAATAGCCTTCTGCGTTCTCGCTGCGCGAGGGGAAGCGGGCGTTTTCCGTCGCGTCCGCGAAACTTCCGGCAACGTCGGTGACGGGATAGACCAGTAATTGCGCGGCCAATCTGATGCCGGCGTCGCGGCAGGCGATCGCGGTGGTGGCCGCCAGATTGCCGCCAGCGCTGTCGCCGGCGACGCCGACGCGCGCGGCATCGCCGCCGAATTCGGCGATGCGGGCGATGACGTCCTGTGTGGCCGTGAAGGCATCCTCGAAGGCGCCGGGAAAACGCACCTCGGGCGGGCGGCGGTAATCGACCGAGATGATGACGGCGCCTGTGTCGATCGCGAGCCAGCGCGCCTGCCGGTCATGGGTTTCGAGATCGCCTGCAACCCAGCCGCCGCCGTGAAAGAACACGATCGTCGGCGATTTTTCGTTCCAGTTCCGGTAGACCCGCGCGGCAAGGAAGCCGGCCGCGCCCTTCACCTTGACGTCTTCCGTGCTCATCACCGGAGGCGGCGGAACGGCCGCGCGCGAGGCCGCCAGCGCGCGGAGCGCATCGCGGGCGCTCTGCGGCGTCATCGTTGCGGGATCGCGCAGCGGCAACAGCGGAATGATCTGGGCGACGACGGGATCAAGCGGCGGAATCATGCGACGGCCACCTCGTGCGGAACGGGACGGCAGCATAGGTAACGGGCGCGGCCGCCGCAATCGCGCCGTTTTCCAGGGCAGACCGGGCCCGCTTTCTTCAATTGATAATGATTCCTTCAAGCCGATTTGCGGCCGGCGTCGATAGAATGCGGTCCGTTTACTTCTGGTTATCCCTAACCGAGCGCGCGCGGGGAACGGCCGGGCGCGCCGATCATTACTCCTTCCAGAGGGAGCGGTGCGATGGATCAAATTGCCGGAATGGATCGGGCGCTCGACGAAATGCTGGTGCAGCTCGGCGGGATGGTGCTGAAACTGTCCAGCCCGGAAGTGACGCGGACCGCCGACGAGCGGCGTGCACTGGCGTGCTCAGTCAACCAATATTCGCTATGCGCAGCGCGCTCAGGTGATCCGCGCGTGCACCAGCTCAAGGCCGAGCTTGAGGAAACAATTAAGCCGCATTTGCGGCTGGTGGCCAGCCGTTAAGGCCAGCCCCTCGACTCCGGCCGTTGCGAGGCCGGCGCAGATGACAACAGCCCGGGCGAAGCCCGGCCGCGACGGCGTTCGAATGACTGGGCTCAACGACTCAGAGCGTCTTGAGGTATTCGATCAGCGCCTTTCGATCGTCCGCCGATAGCTCCGGCCCAATGACGCCCTTGATTTCCTTGTTCTTGTCGTAGTCCTTCCGGAATTCGTGGCCCCTATTCGAGTTGCCGCGAATCGAGGTGTCGAATTCGAAACCGCCAGTGATCGGATCGGTCTTGTAGCCGAGCTTCACGGGATCATATTCGCGGCTGCCGAGATAGAATTTCTTCGGCCGCTTTTCTGGATCGCCCAAGAGATCGTCGATGGTCGGCACCGAGCCGTTGTGCAGATAGGGCGGTGTCGCCCATACGCCGTTCAGCGGGCGAACCTTGTAGGCCAGCTCGCCCCGCAATTCGTTCGGCATATAGCCATCCATTCGCTTGCGCTCCGCGGCGCTGGCCGGCGGCTTCTGCTGGTCGAAGATGGTGTTGACGGTCTTCTCGACCAGTTCGCCCAGCGCGAACGCAAAGCTGTTGCTCTTGAGGCCGAGATGCTCGGGAACCGCGACCGTGCGCGCCATCATGTCTGCCGCCTGCGCCGGATCGGTCCCGATATGCGAGATCGGAACGTTCTCGACCTTGAGGATCGCCTCGCCAGCCTCGTTCCTGGTCCACCAGTCCTTGTTGTTGAAATCGTAGAACGCCTCGCTCGTCACCGGCGGCCGGTGGCACTCCTGGCAATGGGTCTTGTAGAGTTCGGCGCCTTTGTCGGCCAGCTTCTGGTCGATTGGCGGTAGGATGTCGCCCGGCCATTTAGGAGATTTCAGGCCTGAGAATCCGTCCTTCGCGTTCGGTGGCTTCTTGCCCTTGATCATCTGCTCTATTTCGTCGAGCGACTTCAGGTCGACGCTCGATTTGTACAGACCCTTTGACGGTTCGGTCAGGTTGAGCTCCGCCGATACGCCAAGCGCCTCGCCGGCGTTGCGCACCATCGGCTGCATGATGGAGCCGTTGTACTGCACCCAGTCGAACCACGGCGTGTTCCAGATCCTGGGAAAATGCACCGGCGCGGAGGAGCCGGCATAATTTTCCGGCTTCTTCAGGCCGATCGAAAACACCTGGTTGCCGATCCGGTTCAGCGCATCGAGCCGCCCGTATCCTTCCACGATGCTCTGCGAGGCGACGCGCTCTTCCAGATTTTTGACTTGCTTGTATTGGGCAAGGACCTGGTCGAGCTGGTTCTTCAGCGTCTCGCGGTCGTCGACGGTGGAGTCCGGACCAAGGATGCGCTCGGCGAAGCGGCTGAATCGGCCAGGCCAGATCCGCGTCAGCAGAAGCGAGATGCCCATACCCTGCTTCATCGCGAAGAGATTGGTGAGCGCCGGTCCGCCGTCGATGACGACAGCAGTGTCCTTGTAGGTGAAGCTGCCGGTGTGGCAGGCCGCGCAGGTCAGGCCGACGCCGGTCATGTCCTGCTTGTTGCGCGGATTCCTCCACGGCGCGCCGGTCGGGTCCAGCATCGGACCGCCTTGCGCGAAGCCGATCGGAAGCGCCTTCTTGCCGGGGATGATGGTATCGGCAATGAAGCCGTAGCGATCGAGATAGGCGGGGTCGCTGAACAGGCCGACCTCAGTGAACAACAGCCACGGTATCGTCGGCTGCTCCAGCGCCGTGAACCATTCGTAGGGAAAGCCGAAGGTCCGCGTTCCCTGATCGGCATGATAGAACCAGCTCAGTTTTTCCTTGGCGATGCCCTGATCCAGCCAGACGGTTTTCTTCGGCGTGGGATGCTCCACGATCTTGACGTGAAAATCCTGCCAGAGTTTGGCGATGTCATCCTTGAAGGTAGCGTAGCCGATACCGACGATCGCCAGCGCGACCACAATTTTTGCAATCCTTTTGCCCCGCATGGCCTGCCCTTCCCAAAACCCGCGCTGCAAGCGCGCAATATCCGTCTGTTATCAAAAAACGCCGCAAGGCGAATCACCCTCGGCGTGCGATTGAATATGATGCCACGTTATAGTGGCGCCCCAGGACTGTCCATAAACCCAAATGCTTTGTGGCCGCGGGATGCGGTCCTCGGCCGGTCATCTTGCCGGGCGTTTTCCAGTATAAAGTCTCCATCATGCAGAAGAGTGTTGGACAGATCACATGACGGCAGAAGCGGCGGAACGCTTTCGAGTTGAGATCGGCTCCGATCAGGCGGTTTCCGGCCTATTGGTGCAGCCGCCGCAGGCGCGCGCGGGTTACGTGTTTGCGCACGGGGCGGGTGCGGGCATGACACACAAGTCGATGGAGACGGTTGCCACAGGCCTTGCCGAGCGCGGCATTGCGTCGCTGCGCTATCAGTTTCCCTATATGGAGAAAGGCGGTAAGCGGCCCGATCCGCCCGCGGTCGCACACGCAACGGTGCGAGCGGCTGTGGCGGAAGCCGGACGGCGCTTTCCCTCGCTGCCGCTGATCGCGGGCGGCCGATCGTTCGGCGGGCGGATGAGCTCGCAGGCGCAGGCCGCGTCGCCGCTGCCTGGCATTCGCGGGCTCGCCTTTCTCGGCTTTCCGTTGCACCCGGCCGGAAAGCCCTCCAACGACCGCGCCAAGCACCTTTCGGATGTCGAAATCCCGATGCTGTTCCTGCAGGGCACGCGCGACGCGCTGGCGGAATTGAGCCTGCTCGAGCCCGTCGTCAAAAGCCTGGGATTGCGCGCGACGCTGCATTTACTTGATGGTGCCGATCATTCCTTTCACGTGTTGAAGAGTTCGGGGAGGAATGACCGCGCGGTGATGGACGAGGCGCTGGACGCGTTCGCGGCATGGGTCGGCGGCATCGTTGGCTAAGCTCTCCGCTGTCGTCCCTGCGAACGGATGCGTTCCAGGGACGACGGATGATAGAGTTGCGCCGCCCGCCATCCCGGCTACGATGCATCCATGACAAAGATACTGATCGTCAATCCGAACACGACTGCCTCGATGACCGAAACGATCGGCGCTGCCGCGCGTGTGGTCGCGGCGGCGGGCACCGAAATATCCGCTGTCACGTCATCGATGGGGCCGGTCTCGATCGAAGGCTACTACGACGAGGCGTTCGCCGTGCCCGGGCTGATCCAGGCGCTGATGAATGCGCCGGATGCTGACGCTGGCATCATTGCCTGTTTCGACGACACCGGGCTCGACGCGGCCCGAACCGCCGCACCTTTCCCGGTGGTCGGCATCTGCGAGGCGGCGCTGGTAACTGCCGGCCAAATCGCAAAACGCATCGCGATCGTCACCACGCTGCCGCGCTCGATCGTGCCGCTCGAAGAACTGGTGCGCCGCTATGGCTTTGCGGAGCGGGTGCAGGTCACCGCTTGCGACGTCGCGGTGCTCGATCTTGAAAAGCCGGGCTCAGGCGCGGAAGCGAAGCTTGAGGCCGAGATTTCCCGCGCGCTCGACAGGGGCGTGGAGGCGATTGTGCTCGGTTGCGCAGGCATGGCCGATCTCGCGCAAAAACTGTCGCGGACATTCGGCGTGCCGGTTGTCGACGGTGTGGCGGCAGCGGTGAAGCAGGCCGAAGCGCTGGCCGGCCTGAAGCTGACGACGTCCCGTCGCGGTTCCTACGCCTCGCCGGGCTTGAAAGCTTACACCGGGTTGCTGGAGCCGTTCGCGCCGAAAACCTCACGCTGACGCTGGCGCGCCGTAGATCTTGTCGCGCAGCCGGCGCATGCCGGCGAGCCAGCGATCGCGGTTGGAGGCCTTGCGCTGCATGTATTCGGCGACCTGCGGGTGCGACAGGATAAGAAAGCGTTCTTCCGCCATCGCCTCGATCACCATGCGCGCCACTTCCGGCGGCTGCAACACGCCGTCGACCCTTGCGGCGCTCGGGCCCGGCGTCGTCATGCCGGTTTGCACCGATTGCGGGCAGAGCACGGAGACGCGGATGCCGCGGTCGCCATATTGAATGGCGAGGTGCTCGGCGAGCGCCACCGCGGCGTTCTTGGTCACGCCGTACGGCATCGAGTTCAGCGACGCCAGCAGGCCCGCCGCGGACGCGGTGTTGAGGAGATAGCCGGAGCCGCGCGCGAGCATGCCCGGCACCAGCGCGCGCGCCGCGAACACATGGCTCATGACATGGACGCGCCAGCTCACCTCCCAGTCGGCATCGGAGGCGGTCTCCTGACCCTTGCGCGACAGCCCGGCGTTGGAAAAGAACACGTCGACCGGGCCATATTTGCCTTCGGCCGCGGCGATCAGCGCCTTGATGTCTTCCTCCAGTCCGACGTCGGCCGTGATCGGCAGCCCGTCGATGTCGCCCGCGACCTTGGCAAGCTTCTCGCGCGACGTTTTGAGGTCGGCGACGACGACGCCACGCGCGCCGGCTTCCGCATAGGCGCGCGCCACCGCCTCGCCGATGCCGCTCGCGGCTCCCGTGACGACGCAGACCTTGTCTTTGACATGCATGATGCAGCTTCCCTTGCTAGTCCTCAGGTCTTGTAGAGCCCCCTGTCGCGCGCCTGCCGGATCGCCAGCGCGGCCGTCATGTCGAGCATCGGTGTCGAAAGTCCGGCGGCGCGGGCGAAGGCGGCGGGCGCCCGCACCAGCACGTCGATCTCCATGGCGCGGCCGAGCTCGTAATCCTGCAGGATCGACGGCTTGTGGTCCGGCGCGGGGCCGGATCGCGTCACGCGCTTGACTTGCGGAAAGCAACTTTGCGCCACGCTGTTGGCCTCGTCGAGCAGGCGCGGCACGATGCCGGCGAGATCAGGATCGTCACGAACGGCGCGCGCGGTTTGCCCGGTCAGCAGACACAGCACCGACATCGACATGTTGGTCAGGAGTTTGGACCAGATCGTTTCCCTGATCTGCGTGACCTCGGGCGAGTCGATCGAAGCGTCATTCAGCGCGGCGCGCAGCTTTGCGACCCGATCGCCTTGACGGTCGTCGCACTCGCCGATCAGGAGCCGGTTGCGCTCCGGCGACAGGTTCGCGACCACGCCCGGCGCGACGACTTCATTCGATGAAAACACCACGCCGCCGACGATGCGCTCTCTCGGGATCGCCGCGCGCAGGCGTCCGCCGGGATCGAGGAAGGCTAAATCCGGCACCGGCGGATGGCTTGGCGAAAGCCCGATATCGTACCACCAGGGAATGCCGTTCTGCGCGAACACCACGGCAGTGTCGTCGCCGAGCAGCGGCTGCAGCCCGGCGGCGAGGCTGGCGAGGCCTGTCGCCTTTAGCGTGCAGATGACAACGTCCTGCCGGCCCAGCGCGGCGGGATCGCTGAATGCGCTGACCTTCGCCTTGAACTCGCCATCTCCAACCCGCAGCGTCAGCCCGTTGTTTTTCACGGCATCCAGATGCGCGCCTCGCATCACGCAGGAAACGTCATGTCCTGCCAGTGCGAGACGTACCGCAAAATGGCTGCCAACGGCGCCCGCACCGAAAACGCAAATCCGCATGGATGGAAAATCCTGCTGAAGCGAACCCTTGAAAGGGCAGTTTCCACAAGCGGGCGACGCTGTGCAACCGGCGATGCGATTTGCATCACTGCCATGGCCAAAAGGGATGGATCAACTTCCGCCGTCTCGGCATAGTGTTCCACAACGAACAAGGATACAAAGGGCCGCCGAATGAGTGCCAATCCGGTTTTATGGGATCTCGATGCGCGCGGTGTCGCCACCGTCACGCTCAATCGCCCCGAGGTGAACAACGCCTATGATGGCGGACTGATCGGTGGCGTGCTCGCGGCGATGGACGACCTCGGCAAGAAGCAAAACCTTCGCGTCGTCGTGCTGAAGGGCAATGGCAAGCATTTCCAGGCCGGCGCCGACCTGAAATGGATCAACGGCGTTCGGCCGAAATCGGCCGCGGAGAACGAAGCGGTATCGCGCGCGACGTTCGAAGCCGTGCAGCGGTTGAACACGCTGCCGATCCCGACGGTGGCGCTGGTGCAGGGCGGCTGTTTCGGCGGCGGCACCGGCGTGATCTCGGCGTGCGACGTGGTGATCGCCGCCGACGATGCGCTGTTCTCGATCACCGAAGTGCGCTGGGGCCTGACCGCCGCGATCATCATCCCGCAACTCTGCGATGCCATCGGCGTCCGCCAGGTCCGTCGCTACGCGCTGACCGGCGAGCGGTTCGGCGCGGAAGAGGCCCGCCGCATCGGCTTGGTGCATGAGGTGGTGCCGCTGGCCGAATTGGAGATGGCAGGCGCCAAGGTTGTCGAGCAACTGCTCGCCAATGGTCCCGAAGCAATGGCGGAAACCAAGCGGCTGGCAATGGAGAGTTCATTCGGCGGCATGAGTGTCGACGACGAGGCTTACACGCGGCTGGTGAAAATGCATTCGGCGCGACGGCAGACGGCGGAGGCGTCGGAGGGGCTGGCGTCGTTTGCAGAGAAGCGGGCGGCGAATTGGAGGTAGGATAAGTGTCTTCCAAACGTATCGCCATTGCCGGGCTGGGCGAGATCGGCCGAACCGTGGCACGCAAGCTGGCTGAGGGTTTGCCTGGCCTTTCGCTCGCAGCGATCACGACGAGGGATCGAGCGAAGGCGCAGGCGTGGCTCGATCGTGAAGGCATTTCCTGTCCGCTGGTTTCGCTCGATGAGGTGCCCGACCATGCCGACGTCGTGGTCGAATGTGCGCCGGCTGACATCCTCGATCAGATCTGCCGGCCGATGCTGATTGCCGGCAAGCAAGTTATGGTGCTGAGCGCCAGCGCGCTGCTGCCAAGGCCCGATCTCGTCGATCTGGCGCGGGCGCATGGCGGCC
Source organism: Bradyrhizobium sp. sBnM-33 (assembly GCF_032917945.1). NCBI lineage: Bacteria > Pseudomonadati > Pseudomonadota > Alphaproteobacteria > Hyphomicrobiales > Nitrobacteraceae > Bradyrhizobium > Bradyrhizobium sp. sBnM-33. The sequence continues at coordinate 8,927,224 of NZ_CP136624.1, read as the reverse complement.
AAATTATCGTGCCGACCGGCGCCTTGATTGGATTTGATGCGGTTTGCGCCGCTGCCGAAGGCACGATCACCTTGGTGCAGATGGTCACGCGCAAGCCGCCGAACGGCCTAGCAGGTGCGCCTTACCTGGTCGAGAACCGGATTTCGATGGAGGGCCTGACATCGGCGCTATGCGTCTTCAAGGGCTCGGCGCGCGATGCGGCTGCCGCCTTTCCTGCCAATGTGAACGTGGTGGCAGCGTTGTCACTGGCGGGTATTGGGCCGGATCGCACGACCATCGAAATCTGGGCCGATCCGGCGGTGACGCGGAATTGCCATCAGATCAGGGTCGAATCCGACTCGGCCTCGTTCACGATGTCGATCGAAAACATCCCCTCGGAAAATCCGAAGACCGGCCGCATCACGGCGCTCTCGGTGATCGCAGCGTTGCGCAAGTTGACGTCGCCACTGCAGGTCGGGACGTAACGGCCTTGCATTTCACAGCGCCGGCGAGAGCACGCGTCGCAGATGCTGCAGCAGCGCCTGCACGGCTGCGGCATTCACCCGCCGCTCCGGAATGGCGGCCTTGACCCATAGTTCGGGAGGCACAAAATCCGGCAGCACTGGCTGCAGCGCGCCGCTGCGCAGCGCGTCGGCCACGAGATAGTGCGAGATCAAGGCAATGCCGTTGCCTGCGATCGCGCTTTTCACCAGCACGTGGCCTTCGTTTGAGCTCAACAGCGGGCGCACCTGGATACTGGTTCGGCCACGCGGTCCTTCGAATGTCCATTCAGATCCGGTGGGAAGAAAGCTCAGGCAATGATGATCGGCCAGTTCGCGCGGGTGCTCGGGCATGCCATGGGCTGCGAGATAGGCGGGCGAAGCGCATAGCAGCCGCTTGAGCGAGCAGAGCGGCTCGTCAACGACGCCGCCGAACGAATGCGGGAATGCGCCGATCGCGATATCAAATCCTTCCGTCACCGGATCGACCGGCCGATCGATCAGCACGATTTCAAGCTTCAGCCGCGGATTGTGCGTCTGGAAGGCGCTGAATGCATCCGCGAGCCGGGCGATGGTCAGCGAAGTCGGAGCCTTGATGCGAAGGTGATCGACGAGGTCGCGGTCCTTCTCGCCCATGCGCGCCAGAAGGTCGCTGGCGTCGGCCACCACCCCGCGCGCGCGATGCAGATAGCGCTGACCCGCCTCCGTCAATCGCAACTGGCGGGTCGAGCGGCGGAACAGCGCGATGCCGATCTGGTCCTCGAGTTGCGTGACCCGCTTGGACACGACCGAGGTCGAAACGTTGAGCTTGCGGGCCGCGGCCGAAAAGCCGCCGGCCTCGGCGGAGGCCAAAAAGGCTTGGAGATTGGTGAGCGTATCCATCCACTTTTCACGATTCGAGAAAGCTGATCGCGCAATTTGCCGGATTGTAGTCCGTTGTGCATCAATTCATAGTGCCGGCAACAAGATCATCAGGGACGGAAAGCGACCAGTGTCGGCCAAAACGATCGAAGAACCCGCGCGCCGGGTGCCAGTCTATGGCGAATATGAAGTTGCCGTCCTCGGTGGCGGGCCCGCCGGCATTGCGGCCGCGGTGGCCGCTGCGCGCGCAGGCCGTCGCACGCTCCTGATCGAACGCTACGGCTTTCTCGGCGGCATGGGTACGGCGGCGGGCGTGACGAATTTCTGCGGACTGCATGCCAATGTTCATGGCGAGATGCATCGGGTGGTGCAGGGCATCGCTTCCGAACTGCTGGCGCGGATCGACCGGCTCGACGGGCTCAATGCGCCGCATCTGATCCTCGGCAAGATTTTTGCGCAGGCCTATGACAGTGCGGCCTACAAGATCGCGGCCGACGATCTGCTGGCGGCGTACAACGTCGACATCCTCTTTCACGCACTCGGCGCGGGTGTCGTGATGGATGATGACAAGCGCATCCATGCGCTGATGGTCGAGACCAAGGCGGGCCGCCTGGCGGTACGCTCCGACATCTTCATCGATTGCTCAGGCGACGGCGATCTCGCGGCTTGGGCGGGTGCATCGTTCGAAGTCGGCGACAATGCCGGCGGCATGCTTTACCCATCGATGATGCTGCGCCTCAACGGCATCGATCCCGAAAGGGCGGGCGAGGCGTGGCGGACGATTCCGGCGCTGATGGAAAAGGCGGAAGCCGCGGGCACGCATCGTTTTCCGCGCAAGTCCGCAATCGTGCGGCCGCAGCGTTCGCCCATCGAATGGCGGGTCAACTTCACCCAGCTCGCGCGCGAGGACGGCAGCGCGATCAGCGGGATCGATCCCGACCAGATGACGCGCGGCGAGATCGAAGGGCGGCGGCAGGCGGTGCAGGCGTTCGAATTCCTGCGCACGGTGCCCGGCTTCGAAAATTCCTACATCGTCGACCTGCCGCCGCAACTCGGCATCCGCGAGACGCGGCGGGTGATCGGCGGCTATATGCTGTCGGGCGAGGATGTGCTCAGCTGCGCTTCGTTCGACGATTCCATCGGCGTCAATGGCTGGCCGATGGAGCAGCATGTCGCTGGCGATGTCGTCTTCAAGTTTCCACCGATCCCGGAATCGCGCGGCTTCAACGAATTGCCGTATCGCATGCTGGTGCCTGAGGGCATAGACAATCTGCTGATGGCCGGACGCTGCGCCTCGATGACCCATGACGGCCAGTCGGCGGCGCGGGTCTCCGGCGCTTGCTTTGCGATGGGGGAGGCGACCGGTCTCGCCGCGGCATTGGCGCTATCCGGAAACACGAATCCGCGCGACATTGCGGTTGAAAAGTTGCAACAGATGCTAAAACAACAGGGCGCGTTCATCGGGCGGGATCAACCCGTGCCCGAGGGCCTGTAAGAGAGTTACGGAGGAAACCGGATGATGAAATTTGCGCGGCTCGCGCTGGCGGGCCTGTTGGCGATCGCGGCGGGCGGGATCGCACGGGCCGATGACGCGCTGAAGGCGAAAATCGGCGTGCTGCGGCTGTCATCCTCGGCGCCGGTATTCATCGCGCAGGACAAGGGCTATTTCCGCGAGGCCGGGCTCGACATCGCGCTGAAATTCTTTGATGCGGCGCAGCCGATCGCGGTGGCGACCACCTCCGGCGACGTCGATTTTGGCATCACGGCTTTCACTGCCGGGCTCTATAATCTCGCCGGCAAGGGCACGCTGAAGGTGATCGGCGGCATGAGCCGCGAGAAGGCCGGCTATCCCCTGATCGGATATTTCGCCAGCAACAACGCCTATGCGGCGGGGTTGAAGACGCCGAAGGATCTCGCCGGCAAGCGCATTGCGGTCACGCAGGTCGGCTCCAGCTTTCACTATTCGCTGGGGCTGCTCGCCGACAAATACGGCTTTAAGCTCACGGATGTGAAGGTGATGCCGCTGCAATCGCTGTCCAATGCCGCCGCGGCGCTGAAGGGCGAAACCGTCGATGCCGCGCTGCTGCCGATCTCGACCGCACGGGCGCTGGTGGATTCCGGTGGCGCCAAGTTTCTCGGCTGGGTCGGCGATGAGACGCCGTGGCAGCTGGGGGCGGTGTTTGCTTCACCGAAGACGCTTGCCAACAAGGCGCTGGTGACGAAGCTGCTGGGCGCACTGGTGCGCGCCGACCGCGAATATCACGATGTGATCCTGGCTTCCGTGAAGGATGGCAAGGCCGAGATCAACGACAAGACAAAACCGCTGCTCGAGATCATCGCCAAATACACGAATTTGCCGGTCGAGCAGGTAGTCGGCAATTGCGCCTATATCGACCCGGACGGCAAGCTCGACGTGAAGAACGTCGATAACCAGATCGCGTGGCTGCAGGAGCAGGGCTTTGTCGACAAGGGATTTGCCGCGGATGCGATCATCGCGAAGGAATATGTGAAAGCGGATTGATGAAATACGCAGCGCACTCTTCCCCCGTCATCCTGAGGAGCCGCGAAGCGGCGTCTCGAAGGATGTACGGCCGAGCTGCATCCGGGCCCCGCATCCTTCGAGACGCGCGCAAGAGCGCGCTCCTCAGGATGACGGGTCCGAGATGGGACGTCGCATGGACCTGATAGCCGACCAAATCAGCCACCGCTTCGGCGGGTTAGATGTGCTCGATCGCGTATCCTTCACCGTTGCCTCCGGCGAGGTGGTGGCGATCGTGGGGCCGTCCGGCTGCGGCAAGAGCACGCTGCTGTCGATCCTGGGCGGGCTGTTGCGACCGAGTGAAGGGACGGCCGAGCTGCGTGGCGCGCCGCCGGCCGATAGCCTCAATCCGCTGACCTTCGTGTTCCAGGATTTTGCGCTGCTGCCGTGGTGCACGGTGGAAGCGAACGTCGAATTCCCGTTGATCCACACCGCGCTTGACGTTGCCGCGCGCCGCGCCGTCGTCGATGACGCGTTGCGCCGCACCGGCCTGTCGGATTTTCGTAGCGCCTATCCAAAGCAATTGTCCGGCGGCATGCGCCAGCGTGTCGGCATCGCGCGGGCGCTTGCGGTGCAGCCGGCGATTCTGTTGATGGACGAGCCGCTGTCGGCGCTGGATTCGCAGACCCGCGAATTGCTGATGGGGGATTTTGTCCGCCTGCTCGCCGACGGCGCGATGGGCGCGGTTTATGTCACGCATAACCTGGAAGAAGCGGTGCGGCTCGCCGACCGCGTGGTGGTGCTGTCGCGCCGGCCCGGCCGCGTGCGCGAGGTCGTGAGTATTCCAATGACGCGTGCCGAACGCGGCGGCATTGATGCCCGGGGCAAATTACTGACGTTGCAGAACCAGTTGTGGTCGCTGATCCGCGAGGAGGCGATCGACGCCGAGCGTGAGGTGCAGCATGCTTGAGCGCGCACCATCGCAGGATACCCAACAGGACGGAAGCGTTCCGCGCCCGGTTGCCTTCCGCGGCGCGGGTTTTGCGCCAGGCGGTGGCCGCCTGTCCGGCTGGATCGCGCTGGCGCTGGTGCTTGCGCTGTGGCAACTCGCCGGCAGCGCCGGCTGGATCAATCCGCTGTTCCTGCCGGCACCGTCAGCGATTGCAGTCGCGATCTATAAGCTCGCCATCAGTGGCGCGCTCTGGCAGCATGTCTCGGCGTCGGTCGTTCGCATCGGCTCAGGCTGGCTGCTCGGCACGGTGGCCGGCGTGATCGTTGGCTTCGGCATCGGCCTCTCGACGCTGGCGCGCGGCGTCGGCATCACGTTTATCTCGGCGCTGTTTCCGATCCCGAAAATCGCGCTGCTGCCGCTTCTGATCCTCTGGCTCGGGATCGGCGAAGAGCCGAAGATCGCGACTATTGCGTTAGGCGTGTTCTTCTCCACGGCGATTTCGGTCTATAGCGGCGTCGACGCCGTGCCGCGCAACCTGATCCGGATGGCACAGAGTTTTAATGTGCCGTTCCACGCGATCGTGCGCCGCGTGATCTGGCCCGGCGCGTTGCCATCGATTCTTGCGGGGTTCCGCATTACGGCGTCGGTGGCGCTGCTGCTCGTTGTCAGCGCGGAAATGATCGGCGCGCAGTTCGGCATTGGCGCCTTCGTGCTGCAGGCCGGCAACCTGATGCAGACCGATCAGCTGCTCGCCGGCGTCGTGATCCTGTCGCTGTTCGGGCTGGCGGTGGGGAAGGCGATCAATGCGATGGAGACGAGGTTACTGCACTGGCGGTGATGCGGAGCGAGTTGCCTAACCGTCATTGCGAGGAGCCAACGGGTCGCGCGAATGCGCGCCCGATGACAGGCTCCGCGACGAAGCAATCCATCTCTCCGCTTGCGGCGCGATGGATTGCTTCGCTTCGCTCGCAATGACGGCGGAGAGATCGTCAGTTCGCCTCACGCATTGCCGCGGTCTTCGCGGAACAGGTCTAGCTTCTGCTGCACCGGGCGGTCGGAGAAGGAGAACAGCACTGAATCAACATCCGCCTCGTGCGTGACCCAGTGCCAGCTCGGCACCACGAACAGGTCGCGCGCGCCCCACTCAAAGGTCTGGTCGCCGATCCTGGTGCGGCCCTTGCCTTCGATCGCGGCGAACACGGTGGCATCAGTCGAGCGGTAGCGCGCGGTCTTGAAACCGTTCGGCAATAACTGGATGAAGGTGCCGATGGTCGGCATCGCGAAATCGCCGGTCTCGGGATTGGAGAATTTCAACTTCAGCCCGTGGCAGGCGTCCCATTCGTTGCGCGCCTTGGCCTGCTCCAGCGCTTCGCGGGTGTAGCTATAGGGATAATTGAAGATCGGCGAAGTCTTGGATTTGCGCTTCTCGTCGACCGGCAGCAGATTGCGGCCATAGCGCGCAAAACTGTCGCCGGCGGGCTTAGAGATCTTCTGCTGGTCCTCGTTCGAGCCCTCGGCAAACGAAGCATCGAAGAACTGCACCATCGGGATATCGAGACCGTCGAGCCAGAACATCGGCTCATTCGTCTCGTTGGAATGGTCGTGCCAGGTCATCGACGGCGTGATGATGAAATCGCCGGGCTCCATCGCCGTGCGCTCGCCGTCGACGGTGGTATGGGCGCCCTTGCCTTCGAGCACGAAGCGCAAGGCCGATTGGCTGTGCCGATGGGCCGGGGCGACATCGCCCGGGACCACCATCTGCACGCCGGCAAACAGCGAGGTCGTAACCTTCGACTGGCCGCGGAGCCCCGGATTCTCCAGCACCAGCACCCGCCGCTCGGCTTCCTTGGCGGTGATCAGCTTGCCGGCTTCGGTCATGTAGTCGCGGATGGAATCGAACTTCCACAGATGCGGCCGGCAGGCGCTGCGCGGCTCCGGCGTGACGAGATCGCCCAGCACGTTCCACAGCGCGGAGAGATTGTCGCCGTCGATCTTCTTGTAGAACGCCTCGCGTTCCGGCGTCTTCTGCACGGCTTCCATGGCAAGCCTCCCGTCATCTCTTATCGTAGATTGACAGTATACTTACAATATCGGTAGCGTCAATGTGGTAAACCCGAACAGGCCGGAAGAATCAGGGAGGTTCCGATGAAGCTGCATGGCTATTTCCGCAGCAGCGCGGCATACCGCGTCAGGATCGCGCTCAACCTCAAGGGGCTCACGGCAGAGCACCTGCCGCATCACCTTCGCAAGGGCGAACAGATTGCGCCGGACTATCTCGCGCTCAACCCGCAGGGGCTGGTGCCGACGCTGGAGGGCGATACCGGCGCGGTGCTGACCCAGTCGCTTGCCATCATCGAGTGGCTCGACGAGACTCATCCCAACCCGCCGCTATTGCCAAAGGATCCGCTGCGCCGCGCAAAAGTGCGCGCCTTTGCGCTGGCCATCGCCTGCGACATCCATCCGGTGCAGAATCTGAAGGTGCTGGCCCGGCTGCGTCAGCTCGGCCTGCCGGAAGAGAAGGTGACGGAGTGGGCGGCCTGGGCCAACCGCGAAGGTCTTGCCGCCTGTGAGACCCTGATCAAGGGCGAGAAGGGGCCGTTCTGCTTCGGCGACGCGCCGACGGTTGCCGATCTCTGCTTGGTGCCGCAGCTTGCCAATGCGCGGCGCTTCGGCGTCGAGGTTTCGGCCTTTTCCCGCCTGCTCGAGGCCGAGGCTGCGGCAAAGCAAATGAAGGCATTCACTGATGCCGCACCGGACAGGCAGCCCGATGCCGAGTAAACCCTCGCCCATCACCATGGACGCGGTCTATACCGCGCCTGGTTATCTGTTCCGGCGGATGCAGCAGATCGCGGTCTCGATCTTCGTCGAGGAGTGCAGCGCGTTCGACCTGACGCCGGTGCAATATGCGGCGCTGGTGGCGATCCACACCCATCCAGGCATTGACGCCACGCGGCTGTCGGCGGTGATCGCCTTCGACCGCTCGACCCTGGGCAACGTGATCGAGCGGCTGGAGAGCAAGGCGCTGATCGAGCGCAAGCCATCGCGCGAGGACAAGCGCGTCAAGCTGCTCTATCTCTCGAAATCGGGCGCAGCCGTGCTGCGCGACATCATGCCGTCGGTGGAGCGCGCGCAGTTAAGGATGCTGCAGCCGCTGAAGCCGGCTGACCGCAAGACCCTGCTGACGCTCCTGACGCAACTGGTCGATCTCAACAACGAGGCCTCGCGCGTGCCGCTGCGCGCGGAAGACGCGCTGGAGCATTTGGGAAAGGCGGAGTGAGGGGCGTGTGGAGATGGAGCAGTCGTCATTGCGAGCGCAGCGAAGCAATCCATAGCATCACAAGCGGAGGGATGGATTGCTTCGCTTCGCTCGCAATGACGGGTGGGGCTACATCTTCATCAACGCTTGTCGGTCGATCTTGCCCGTGCCGGTCTTGGGCAGTTCCGCAATGAACCTGATCTCGCGCGGATATTTGTAAGGCAATAGCTTTGCCTTGACGTAATCCTGCAGCTTTCTCGTAGCATCATTGGTGTCGAACTCGCCCTTGTTCATCACCACCACCGCCTTCAGCGTCATGCGCCGGTCCGGGAGTTCGGCGGCGAACACGGCGCATTCCCTGATGTCGGGGTGTTCGGCAAGGCAGAGCTCGACCTCGAGCGGGTAGACCCATTGTCCTGAAATCTTGACCAGGTCGTCGGCGCGACCGCGGAAGAAGTGGAAGCCGTCGGCATCGCGCATGAAACGGTCGCCGGTGTAGATCCAGCCGCCCTCGCGAATGGTCTCGGCGGACTTGTCCGGCCGGTTCCAGTACAGCGGCGTGTTGGAATCGCCGCGTACCCACAAGATGCCTTCCTCGTTGTCGGCGACCTCGCGGCCGTCCTTGTCCCTGAGCAGGAGTTCATAGCCGGGCACGCGCAAGCCGGCGGCGCCGAGCTTCTTCTTCTCGGGAAGATTAGAGAGGTAGATGTGCAGGACTTCCGTCGAGCCGAGCCCTTCGATGATCTCGAGCCCGGTCAGCTTTTTCCAGCCGTTGAACACTTCCGCCGACAAGACTTCGGCGGCCGAAAGCGCCATCCGCAGTGACGAGAAATCGGTGGCGGCCGCACCCTCGGCAGTGGTCAGCGAGGTGTAGAGCGTCGGCAATCCATAGAACACGGTGGGCCGGTATTTTTCGATCGCCGCGAAGATCGTGGCCGGCTTCGGTTGTCCCGGCAGCAGCAGCGTCGCCGCGCCGACCGAGAACGGGAAGGTGATGGCGTTGCCGAAACCGTAGGCGAAGAAAATCTTCGGTACGGAGAAACAGATGTCGTCGGTTGTCAGCTTGAGTACGCTGCGGGCAAACGCCTGCTCGCTATAGGCCATGTCGTGCTGCAGATGCACGATGCCCTTGGGGCGGCCGGTCGAGCCGGATGAATACATCCAGAACGCCATCTCGTCGCGGTGCGTGTCGGCTTCCGGAAGATCGGTGGCGAAGCCTTGCAGCCACTTCGCCGCGTCGACACTGTTCGGCACGGCGTGTTCGCCCGTTGCGCCATTGACGACAACAAGGGTTTGCAGCGGCGTATCCTTGCAGGCCTCCGCGTTGAACCGCGACGTAAACTCGGCCTCCGCGACCGCTACCGCTGCGCCGGCGTCCGAGAGATAGAACTGCAAGAGGTCCGGCGGCGTCAGCGTATTGATCAACAGCGGCACGAAGCCTGAGCGCACCGCGCCGAAGAACGCCGCCGGGTAGGCCGGCGTGTCGTCGAGGAACATCAGGATGCGGTCGCCGCGCTTTAAGCCTAGCGACTGAAAGCCGTGGCCCCATTGCGCGGCCTCGGCGCAGAGTTCAGCATAAGTGCGCGTGCCGCCGGGGGCGGTCAGCGCCATCCGGTCGCCGCGACCGGCCGCGAGATTATCGAACAGGATGCGGCTCGCATTATAGCGCTCCGGAATCGCAAAGCCGATCTCGCGCGCGCCGGGATTGTCACGGGGGACCAGATCGGAAATTTCTGACGTCATGCCTGGCTCCCGATTTTCTTCGCTGCCTCGTAACGCCTCATGAATTCCGGTGACATCGCGCGCAACCGCGCGTCGGCGATACGCCCGGAGCGGGTGATGTAGCTGTAGGCAAAATCCATCAGGTCGAGCTTCATGTGTTCAGGGAAGCGTTCGTACCAGTCAGCGCTGGTGCGCGCCGCCGTCACCAGCTTCTGCACGATCGGCTTGCGTTCGGCCTGGTAGCGGGCGAGGCCCGCGGGAAGATCGTTTTCCGCCTCCAGAGCTTTGGTAAGCGCGATCGCGTCTTCGATCGCGAGCCGGGTGCCCGAGCCGATCGAGAAATGCGCGGTGTGCAGGGCGTCGCCGATCAGCACCATGTTGCGGTGCGACCAATTCTCGTTCCAGATCCACGGAAAATTGCGCCACACCGATTTGTTCGAGACCAGCGGATGGCCGTCGAGGGTATCGGCAAAAATCTCCTCGCAGATCGCCTGCGACTGTTCGATCGTCTTGTGCTCGAAGCCATAGGCCTGCCAGGTCGCCGCGTCACACTCGACCAGGAACGTGCTCATGGCGGGTGAATAGCGGTAGTGATGCGCGTTGAAGAATCCCAGATCGGTCTTCACAAACGTCTGCGACAGCGTGGCAAAACGTTTGCTGGTGCCGTACCAGGCGAATTTGTTGGTCGAGTGCGAAACCGCGGCGCCGAATTCCTTCTCGAAACCGCGGCGCACCAGCGAATTCAGTCCGTCGGCGGCGACGATCAGGTCGTATCCGCCGAGTTCGTCGATCGACTGGATCGTGGTCTCGTATCGCGCCGTCACGCCTGCCCCGCGCACCCGCTGCTGCAGGATGGTGAGCAGTTCGAGCCGGCCGATCGAGGAGAAGCCGACTCCGTCGATCTCGACGCTCTCACCACGCAAATTGAGCGTGATGTTCTTCCAGCTCTCCATCCGCGGCGTGATGGCGTCGACCGTCTCGGGGTCGTCGGCGCGCAAAAATTCCAGCGCCTGTTCGGAGAACACCACGCCAAACCCCCAAGTCGCGCCTTCGGGGTTCTGTTCGAACAGATCGATATGTGCGTCCGGGTGACGGCGCTTCCAGAGATAGGCGAAATAAAGGCCGCCGGGACCTCCGCCAATGACGGCGATACGCACGTCTTCCTCCCAATCGACAGTATACTTACTAATTTGGGTGGAGACTAATCCGCGCCGTAAGTTTGCGCTAGAGGAAATATCGCCGGAACCGGTCTGCGGGCCCGATCCTGATGGCATCAGGACCGGGTTGCAGGCTCTACCTGTAGGTTAGCGCACGAACCGGTACCTGTCGCGCCATCAGGTGTTTCAGGTTTGAAGCCGGCTTTCGACCGAAGAGGCGATAGGCTCGGCTGCAATGGAAGATCGCCGCAGCATTTAGCGTGCCGCGAACTGCGACAGCACGTCCTTGCAGGCCGGCGAAAGCTGGGCAGCGTTGGTCGCAAGACACTGCACGATGCGGCCACCGCCAGCGGGCACGCCGCCGCAAATCGAACGGACGTCGGCACCGCGGGTCGACCGCAGCACGAACAGTTCTTCGCGAGGCCGCATCGGCCGCAGCACGATCGCTGTCGGCGCTGCTGCAGCGACCGGTGCGGCGCCAGCGGCTGCAGGCGCCACGGCCGCGGGAGCCGCGCCCGCTGCAGGTGTTGCTGCGGCCCCGCCACTCGCAGTAGCGACGGCCTTCTCGCAACCGGCCGAGAGTTTTGCCTTGTTCTTTTCCAGGCATAGCTTTCGCGCACGCGTCAACGTATTGATCATTTGAATAAATCCTTTGTCGTCGCCGGGAGCCGCCGCTTCAACCGACGTGAAATCTTGAATACGCCTTCAGAAAAAATCAGGACACATCGTTTTCGCTTTCCGGTTCCGCCGCAAGCGGATTGTTGCTATTTTCATGGGATGGCGGAATGCCGTTTTCTGAATAAAGCCTTTCTAGAACAAAACCTATTGGGGCTCCAAAAATGAAGGCTTCGCGTTCGCCTGCACGCTTGAGATCACACGGCACGGTCGCACAAAGAGGCACCGCTGCCTGCCGTGCAGCTTTCGCAATCGCGGCGATGGCTATCTTAAGTGCCTGCGAACAAAATACTTTTGTCCCGCCGCCGCCGCCGAAGGTCGAAGTCGCGGCGCCAGTGCAGCGGCCCTTCACGCGCTATCTGGAAGCGACAGGAAATACGGCCGCGATCAAGAATGTCGATCTGGTTGCGCGCGTGCAGGGCTTTCTGCAATCGATCAACTACACGGACGGCGCCTACGTCAAAGAAGGCACATCCCTGTTCACGATCGAGCCTGAAACTTACAAGCTGAAGCTCGAACAGGCGCAGGCGGCTGAAACCGGCGCGCAGGCATCGCTGCGGCAGGCCGAGGCGGACTTCAAGCGTCAGCAGGAATTGGTCCAGCGACAAGCCGTTTCGCAGGCCACGCTGGATACTTCCACCTCTAACCGCGACAACGCGCAGGCGAACCTGCTGCAGGCCCAGGTCAATACCAAGATCGCGGCGGTCAATTACGGTTACACCAATGTGGTCGCGCCATTCGACGGCGTCGTCAGCGCGCACCTCGTATCGGTCGGCGAACTGGTCGGCGCCTCGTCGCCGACGCAACTCGCCACCATCGTGGCGCTCGACCCAATCTATGTGAATTTCAACGTCAACGAACAGGACGTGCTGCGGATTCGCGAGGAAGCGCGCCGTCGCGGGATGACGCCTGATGATATTAGGCAGCTGCCGATCGAGGTGGGCCTACAAACCGAAACCGGTTTTCCGCACAAGGGCAAGCTCGACTATGCCGCCACGACGCTGAACCAGTCGACCGGTACGCTTCCGGTGCGCGGCGTGCTGCCCAATGCGGACCGTGCCCTGTTGCCGGGATTCTTCGTCCGCATTCGCGTGCCTTTGGACCAGGTGCAGAACGCGCTGCTCGTGCCTGACGTCGCGCTCGGCAGCGATCAGGCCGGTCGCTATGTGCTGGTCGTGAACGGCGAAAATGTCGTCGAGCAGCGCAAGGTGCGCGTCGGACCGCTGGAAGGGGAGCTGCGCGTCATCGAGGAAGGCCTCAAGCCCGACGACCGCGTGATTACCGCCGGACTGTTGCGTGCGATCCCCGGCCAGAAGGTCGACCCGCAACTGAAAACGGTCGAAGCGCAGCCGGCGTCGGCCAAGTAGGAGCCGGCCATGATTTCAAAGTTTTTCATCGAACGGCCCGTTCTTTCCAACGTGATCGCGATCCTGATGGTCCTGATCGGCGGCGTCTGCCTGTTCCGGCTCGCGGTTGCGCAATACCCAGATGTCGTGCCGCCAACGGTGCAGGTCACCACGCGTTATCCCGGCGCCAGCGCGAAAACCGTGATCGATACGGTGGCGCTGCCGATCGAGCAGCAGGTCAACGGCGTCGAGGACATGCTGTACATGCAGTCCTACAGCGGCGCCGACGGCTCCTATTCGCTGACAGTCACTTTCAAGATCGGCACCGACCTCAACTTCGCGCAGGTGCTGGTGCAGAACCGGGTCTCGAGCGCGCTGTCGCAGCTGCCGCAATCGGTGCAGAGCCAGGGCGTCACCGTGCAGAAGAGGTCGACGGCGATCCTGCTGTTCGTGACGCTGACATCGCCAAAAGCGACCTATGACAGCCTGTTCCTGAGCAATTACGCCACCATCAACATTCGCGACGAGCTGTCGCGTTTGCCCGGCGTCGGCAACGTGACCGTGTTCGGCGCCGGGCAATATTCGATGCGGGTCTGGCTCGATCCGAACAAGCTGCAGGCGCGCAACCTGATGCCGCAGGACGTGATCTCGGCGATCCAGCAGCAGAGCCAGCAGGTCACGGCCGGGCAGGTCGGCGCGCCGCCGGCGCCTGCAGGGCAGGCGTTTCAGTATACGTTGAACGTCAGCGGGCGGCTCGACGACACCAGCGAGTTCGAGAATGTGATCGTCAAGACCGGTACCAGCGGCGACGTCACCCGTGTGCGTGACGTCGGCTGGGTCGAACTCGGCGCCCAGACCTACAGCCAGGCGTTCTCGCTCAACAACAAGCCGGCCACCGGCATCGGCGTATTCCAGTCGCCCGGCGCCAACGCGCTCGAGGTCCAGCGTGCCGTTGAGAAGAAGATGCAGGAGTTGGCGAAGGCGTTTCCGCAGGACGTGACCTACGACACGCCGTTCGACACCACCAAATTCGTCTCGGAATCGATCAATGAGGTCTATAAGACGCTGATCGAGGCCGGTCTTCTCGTCCTGGTCGTGATCCTGATCTTCCTGCAGGACTGGCGCGCGATGCTGGTGCCCGCGACCACGGTGCCGGTGACGATCATCGGCGCCTTTGCTGCGATGGCAGCGCTGGGCTTCACCGTCAATATCTCGACCCTATTTGCGATCGTGCTCGCGATCGGCATCGTGGTGGATGACGCCATCGTCGTGGTCGAAGGCGCCGCGCACAATATCGAAAAGGGCATGTCCGGCCATGACGCCGCGATCAGCGCGATGAATGCGCTGTTTGCGCCGATCATCGGCATCACGCTGGTGCTGATCTCGGTGTTCCTGCCCTCGGCGTTTTTGCCGGGATTGACCGGGCAGATGTATGCGCAGTTCGCGCTGGTCATTGCCGCAACCGCGTTGCTCAGCGCCATCAATGCGGCGACGCTGAAGCCGACGCAATGCGCGTTGTGGCTGCGCCGGCCGGTGCCGCCGGAACAGCGCAACTTTTTCTACCGCGGCTTCAACGCGGTCTATAACCGTGTCGAGGCCGCCTATAGCCGGTTGATCGGCCGCCTGGTCGCACACAGCTATTTTTCTGTCATCTGCGCGCTAATCTTAATTGCCATCGGTGGCTACGGCCTGTCGCGGGTGCCGACCGGCTTTATTCCGATCGAGGACCAGGGCTATCTCTTGGTCGCCGTGCAATTGCCTGACGGTGCGGCGCTTGAGCGTACCCAGCGTGTGCTTACCCAGGTCAGCGAGATAACCGGCAAAGCCCCGGGCGTCGATCAGGTGATCACCATTGCCGGCATCTCCGCCCTCGACAATTCTTCCAGTCTCGCCAATGCAGGCGTGGCCTATCTGATCCTCAAAGAGTGGAGTGCGCGCGGCGAGGGCGAGGATCTGCGATCGCTGTTTGTCGGACTGAACGAGAAGCTGTCCGTGATCGAGGAGGCGCAGATCCTGGTGGTCCCGCCGCCGCCGATCCAGGGCATCGGCAACGCCGCCGGCTTTGCGATGCAGGTGCAGTTGCGTGACGGCAGTTCCGATTTCAGCAAGCTGCAGGCCATCACTGGCGCGATCATCGCCAATGCGTCGTCACAGAGCGCGCTGCAACGGGTGAGTTCGCCGTTCCGGTCGACGGTGCCGCAGTTCGACATCGAGGTGGATCGTATCAAGACCCAGACGCTGCATGTCACGACCGACCAGATCTTCTCGACGCTGTCGTCCTACATGGGCTCGACCTTCGTTAACCAGTTCAACAAGTTCGGCCGCACCTTCCAAGTCTATGCGCAGGCGGACGCGCAGTTCCGCCTGACGCCGCGTGACATCGCAAACATGATGGTGCGCAACAGCAATGGTGACATGATCCCGCTCGGTACGGTGGCGAAGATCACGCCCGCGGTCGGCCCCTCGCTGATCAGCCTGTACAATCTCTATCCTTCCGCAACCATCATCGGCCTGCCGGCCACCGGCTACAGCTCCGGCCAGTCGATGAATTTGATGGAAGAGATCGCCGCGAAGACCCTGCCGCCCGGCACCGGCTTCGAGTGGACGGCGATGTCGTACCAGGAGAAGGTTGTCGGCGGCCAGATCTACTGGGCCTTCGGCCTTGCCTTGCTGCTCGTGTATCTCGTGCTGGCCGGACAATATGAAAGCTGGTACGCGCCGATCTCGGTGATTCTCGCAGTGCCGTTGTCCTTGCTTGGCCCGATGATCGTGCTGACCGGGCTGAGGATCGAGAACAATCTCTATACTCAGATTGGCATCATCCTGTTGATCGCGCTGTCGGCCAAGAACGCCATCCTGATCGTCGAGGTGGCGCTGGAACTGCACGTGCGCGATCGCAAGCCGTTGCTGGAATCCGCCGTCGAGGCGGCGCGAGCCCGGTTCCGGCCGATCCTGATGACGTCATTCGCTTTCATCTTCGGCATGATCCCGCTGGTGCTTGCGACCGGCGCCGGCGCCAACGCCCGGAAGTCGATTGGCATCACGGCATTCTCCGGCATGCTGGCCTCGACCTGTCTGGCGGTCCTGTTCGTGCCGACGTTCTTTGTCGTGATCCAGCGGTTCGAGAACTGGCTGAAGGAGCGGAAGAAGAAGGCGGGAGTGCCAGCGACGGCGGCGACGCATTAAGATCCGTAGTCCGTAGGGTGGGCAAAGCGCAGCGTGCCCACCATGGCGTGGGGCGTGTCGATAGATGATGGGCACGGCGCAAGAGCGCCTTTGCCCACCCTACAAAAGCTGGCTTACACCTTCACCATCCGCTTGCCGCGGTTCTCGCCCGCAAGCAAGCCGATCAGTGCCTTCGGCGTGTTCTCGATGCCGTCGATCACGTCCTCCTGCACCTTCAATTTGCCGGAGGCGACCCAGGACTGCAGATCGGTCAGCGCCGCCGCGCTCTGATCCATAAAGTCCATCACAATAAAGCCCTGCATAACGAGGCGCTTCACCACGATCAGGCCGGGAACGCCGCGCGGGCCGTGGGCGGACGGCACGCCGTCATATTGCGAAATCGCACCGCAGCAGGCGATGCGGCCGCGGTTGTTCATCAGCGAAAGGCAGGCTTCGAGAATGTCGCCGCCGACATTATCGAAATAGACATCGATGCCCTTCGGCGCGGCTGATCGCAGCGCCTTGAAGGTGGCGCCGTCCTTGTAGTCGACCGCGGCGTCGAAACCGAGTTCGGACGTGAGCCACCGGCACTTGTCCTTGCCGCCGGCGATGCCGATGACGTTGCAGCCCTTGATCTTGGCGATCTGGCCGACGATCGATCCGACCGAGCCGGCGGCAGCGGACACGACGACGGTTTCACCTTCCTTCGGCTTGCCGACATGCAGAAGGCCAAAATAGGCGGTGAGACCGGCGATGCCGTAGACGCTGAGCAGATGCGTCATCGGCTCCATCTTCGGCATCTTGTTCAGATGCTTTGCGGGCACGGCGGCATAATCCTGCCAGCCGGTGTCGCCGAACACGAGATCGCCCGGCGCGAGGCTTGGAGCCTTCGAGGCGACGACCTCCGCGATGCTGCCGCCGGCCATCACCGTGTTGGCCTCGACGGCGGCGCGATAGGTGGCGCCGTGCATCCACGCCCGGTTGGCGGCATCCAGCGAGATATAGCGCGTCCGCACCAGCGCCTCGCCATCCTTCGGTTCGGGCACTGCGCCGTTGACCATCTTGAAATGCTCGGGTCCAAGCCTGCCGGTCGGTTTTTCGACCAGCAGGATCTGACGATTGACGGTGTTGCTCATGGCGTTTTCTCCCCTCGGTGTCGTATTCTGGTGCTTTTCGATGCAGTGCCGCGGACAAGGCGATCGACTGCGGGATTGTGCGCCACGTTCAGAAAAACTCCAAATCCTCCGCGTGGCCACCCTTTGCGACGGCCGCATACTCGACCGCCAGGAACAATCCGCCCGCCACATACACTTTTCGATTTTGTGCCCGAGCCATCTCCTGTGAAGCCCGCTCCGCATCCGCGATTGTCGCGGCGACATGAATGGTTGCTTTGGAATTGCCAAGCCGCGCGGCCGCGGCGATGGCTTGCGCGTCCGCGCCCTTGTGGTGCGCCGCCGTGCAGATGATCGTATCGAACGACGGTGCCAGCGCGCCGACGATCTCCTCGGCCTTCTTGTCGCGCGAGGCGCCGGTGACGAGGATCCAGCCGTCGGCCCCATGAATCGACGCGAGGCTCGCCAGCGACTGCCGGATGCCGTCCGGCGTGTGGCCGACATCGATCACCGTGAGCGGGTCCTGCTGGATGACCTCCAGGCGGCCGGGCCAGCGAACGTTGCGCAGGCCAGCGCGTATCGCGGCTTCAATCCGCTCGTGAGCCTTGCGCGGCTGCTCGCGTTGCAGCCAGAGCAGGAACAGTGTCGTTGCGATGGCGGCGTTGTTGAACTGGAACGTGCCGGGCAGGCTCACTTCGAGGCGGCGAAAATCATGATATCCGAACTGGAAATCGAAATGCTGCCCTGACGCGGATTGCGCCTCGTTGTCGACGGCGATCTCGTCACGGACGAACAGCGGGGTGCAGCCGCGCCAGCGGTTGTACTCGACGAGATGCCGCCGCAGGTCGCGACAGTTCTCACCATAGATAATCGTGCCGCCGGCGGCACAGGCGTCGCTCTTGTCGGACGCGATCAATTCAAGCGAGTTTCCGAGCAATTCGACATGCTCGTAATCGACCGACGTGACGCAGGTGTCGCGCGCGCCGATCAGGCGGACCGGATCGTAGCGCCCGCCGATGCCGGCCTCGAACACCGCGAAATCGCATGCGCTGTTCTGGAAGTGCAAGCAGGCGAGTGCGAACAGCGCCTCGAAAGCGCCGAATTGTTCACCGCGACGGCTTGAGACGTCGGCGAGCACGGCCTCGACCTGACGCTTCAGACGGGCGAGCGCGTCGTCGTCGATTTCGACGCCGTCGACCTGTATCCGTTCGTTGAAACGAAACAGATGCGGGGAGGTGAAGAGACCCGTGCGCAAACCGTATGCGCGGCCGATTTGAGCACACATCGCCGCCGTGCTGCCCTTGCCATTCGAGCCGGTCACCACCACTGAGATGCGCCGCAGCCGTGCGCGATCGATGGCCAGCATGTCCAAGAGGTCCGCCATGCGCGCGAGGCAAACGCCGTCGCCATATTTCGGCAGGTCGAACACTACAGCAGTCCCATGGCGGTGAAGGTGTGATTCCAGATCTTCAGGATCAGGTCGCCTCGGTTGGAATCTTCCAGCAGCCGGATGGCCGGGTTGGAGTTGACCTCGATGATTTGCATGGAATCCGGTTGCCCGCCGATGTCTACGAACATGTCGATGGCCGCTACACGAAGTCCGATCGCGCGCACAGCCTGCTGCGCCATGGCGATGGCCTGTTCGGAGGGCGCCTCTGCCAGCACCATCGTGCCGCCCGCGCTCAGATTCATGCGGCCGGGGATGTTGTGGCGTTCGCCGTTCGCCGGCACCGCGTCGAGCGATGGATCGCTGGTCGGCAGCGAGGCGGGCGATAGGCCGCGGGCGCGCAGGGCGTCGTTATGGGCGGCCAGCAGTTCACGCAAGGTGTGGACGCCGTCGCCCGTGACAGACGGAGGATATTTTCGCGCGCAGTAGAGCGCATCGTCGTCCAGCAGGAAAACGCGATACTCCGTTCCCTCGACGATCGGCTGGATCAGCACGGAGTCGTAATACTTCGCCACGTCATCGAGATAACGGACGAGCGCCGCTTCGCTATGAACCGCTTGCGCGAAATCGCCGCGCGACCCCGTGAGAGGCTTGAGGAAGGCCGCTCCACCCAATGCCTTGAAACAGGCAACCGCATCGCCGCGCTCATGACCCGCTGGGCGATGCGCGCGATGGCGCTCGTGCAGGAAGAAATATTCACCAGCGAGAGCCGGCACGCCGGCGTCTCGCAGAATTCTGCTGGCAAAATGCTTGTCCGACGCCAGCGTCGAAGCCGTCGCATTGTTCTGCGGATACCAGGAGCATCGGCCGGCGCCGAAATGAAGCAGCCTGTCGCGCGAGGCGATGCTGAAGATCAGTCCCGAGCCGCCGTCGAGATCGCGAAATGTCAGCCCGAATTCGGCAGCCGCAAACTCTGCATAGGCCGCCTGGTCCGGATAGAAGCCCGGTTTTCCCTTTCGAAACTCTGCTGGGCTTCGCATGCGATCTCTTTTGAAACGTTCTTAATTCGAGGTAGTCATTTATTGCCAGATCGGCGCTGAATTCAGCAAGTTAATTGCGCGAGAAAGCGTTAACGAAGCCAATCGAACCTTTTTGCATAATGGACCGACAGCCATTCCAAGTTCTCAATTGTGCTGCAGGTCATATTGACTATGTGTGTCCTGTGCGCAAATGAAGCGCCAAATCGCAGATGATTTCGCTGATTTTTGGCACTTCGAGGCCCGAAGACCGAAACGTTCTACATCGAGACGTCAGGAAAAACGAAAACACATGAGTGCGTTCTATAGAGAGAAAGTCCTTTCTGTCCGCCACTGGACCGATACGCTTTTCAGCTTCCGGGCCACCCGCGATTCCGGTTTCCGCTTCCAGAACGGCCAGTTCGCGATGATTGGCCTCGAAGTCGAGGGCCGGCCGCTGCTGCGTGCCTACAGCATGGCGAGCGCCAATCACGAGGAAGAGCTCGAGTTCTTCTCCATCAAGGTCGCAGACGGACCGCTGACCTCGAAGCTGCAGAAGATCCGCGAAGGCGACGAGATTCTGGTCGGCCGCAAGGCGACCGGCACGCTGATCACCGACAATCTGATTCCGGGCAAGCGCCTCTTGCTGCTGTCGACCGGCACGGGCCTCGCGCCGTTCGCCAGCCTGATCAAGGATCCCGACGTCTATGAGCGGTTCGAGACCATCGTGCTCGTCCACGGCTGTCGTCAGGTTTCCGAACTTGCTTATGGTGAAGAGCTGGTCGCCAAGCTGCGCGATGACGAGCTGTTCGGGCCGCTGCTGTCGGAGAAGCTCCTGTACTATCCGACCGTGACCCGCGAGCCGTTCCGCAATCGTGGCCGCATCACCGACCTGATCTCATCCGAGCAGTTGTTCAACGATATCCACCAGCCGCCGCTCAATATCGAGACCGATCGCATCATGATGTGCGGCAGCCCGGCGATGCTGGAAGAGCTGAAGCAGATGTTCGAATCCGGCGGCTTCGTCGAAGGCAGTCACAACACGCCCGGCCATTTCGTGATCGAAAAAGCTTTCGTCGAGCGGTGATCTTTCTTGTCCCGGACGCGGTGCAGCGCCTCTTCGGCGGTGCACCGCAGAGCCGGGACCTGCCATCTTGGATGGACCCCGGATTAGCAGCGCACCACGCCGCAAGTGCGGCGCGTTGCGCAGCATCCGGGGAATGTCACCTCCAATGTTGTTGGCTCCTCGCCCGCCCCCACTGCTATAACCATCCCCGAACGTCGCGCGGCTCGTTGCCGACGCAACGACTGAGGGAGCGCGCGTGGCTGTACGCGACGAGATTGGTCCCGAAAAAACCGCCTTCGTATTTGCAGGCGGTGGCAGCTTCGGCGCGATCCAGGTCGGCATGCTACATTCGCTTGCCGCGCACGGCGTGACCGCCGACATGGTGGTCGGCTGCAGCGTTGGCGCGCTGAACGGCGCATTCTACGCCGGCGATCCCACGCTAGATGGCGTGCAGCGGCTCGCCGCCATCTGGCGCGGGCTGCAGCGGCACGACGTCTTTCCGATGAGTTGGCGGACGGTGCTGAGCTTTATATGGCGCCGCGATTTTCTGATCCCGCATGATGGCATCCGCCAGCTGATCGACGGTCATATCGCCTATCGCAATCTCGAAGAGGCGAAGCTGCCGGTGCATATCGTCGCGACCGATATCATCACGGGCGACAGCGTGGTGCTGTCGGAAGGCTCCACGGCGGAAGCAATCGTCGCCTCCACCGCGATCCCGGGCGCGTTCTCGCCGATCAGATACAAGGACCACTATCTCGCCGATGGCGCGATCTCCAGCAACACGCCGATCCGGGTTGCGGTGAAGAAGGGCGCAAGGCGCCTGATCATTCTGCCGACCGGGCATGCCTGTGCGAACCAGGCGCCGCCGGTCGGCGCAGTCGCCAACGCGCTGCATGCGCTGACGCTCCTGATCGCGCGGCAACTGGTCAGCGAACTCGAAGTGCTGGCGCCGGATATCGAGTATTTCGTGGTGCCGCCGCTATGCCCGCTGGTGGGCTCGCCCTATGATTTCTCGCGAACCGCCGATCATATCGATCGCGCCATTCTCTCCACCGACGCCTGGCTGAACCAGCACGGCCTGCAGCAAGGCAGGATTCCCCACGAGATGCGGCTGCACGGCCACTGAGGAGGCGCCAGCGCGCCGTTACGCTGCGCTGCAAAAGCGGTCGACCGAGCCCGCCAGTATTTTTCGCCGCCCGTTGTCACATCCGCGATTGCCGGCCCGTATACCGTATGGGCTTGCCACATGGGTTGGACTAAGCTGCCGGCCGGCAAGAATAATTTGGGCTGAGGGGGTTCCATGGAAACGCTGCTGCTTCCGTTCTCGCCACGCTACATCGTGCTGACGATCTGTGCCGTCGTAACCGCCCTGCTGATCGGCATCGGGATTTTCGACCAGAACCTCAAGGTGTGGGAGTTGCTGCTGCTGCCGATCGTGATTTTCGGCGCACTCACAGTGCTCGGCATTCGCGATCTCCTGCAAAAGAACCACGCGGTTTTGCGCAACTATCCGATCTCGGCGCATATCCGCTTCCTGCTCGAGGAAATTCGGCCGGAGATACGGCAGTACTTCTTCGAGAGCGAGAAGGACGGCAAGCCGTTTTCCCGCGACACCCGCGCCCTGGTGTATCAGCGTGCCAAGATGGAGCTCGACAAGCGGCCGTTCGGCACCCAGGAGGACGTCTATCGCGACGGTTATGAATGGATGCACCATTCAATGTTGCCGAAGGCTCGTGCGGTCGAGCAGTTTCGCGTCACCATTGGTGGTCCGGATTGCACCAAGCCGTACTCGGCCTCGGTCTTCAACATCTCGGCGATGAGTTTTGGGGCGCTCAGCCCCAACGCGGTGCGGGCCCTGAATGCGGGTGCAAAGAAGGGCAGCTTTGCGCATGACACCGGCGAGGGCGGCGTCAGTCCTTACCACCGCGAATACGGCGGTGACATCATCTGGGAAATCGGCTCGGGCTATTTCGGCTGCCGCAACCGCGACGGCTCGTTCAACCCGGAGGAATTTGCCCGCGTCGCCAGCGACGATCAGATCAAGATGGTCGAACTCAAGGTCAGCCAGGGCGCCAAGCCCGGACATGGCGGGGTCCTTCCGGCGGCCAAGGTCTCTGAAGAGATCTCCAAAATTCGCGGTATCCCCATGGGCGAGGATTGCATTTCGCCGGCCACGCACCGCGCGTTCTCGACGCCGCTGGAAATGATGGTTTTCATCGGCGAGATGCGGCGACTATCCGGCGGCAAGCCGGCCGGGTTCAAGCTGTGCGTTGGTCATCCCTGGGAATTCCTGGCGATCTGCAAGGCGATGCTGCAGACCGGGATATATCCTGATTTCATCGTGGTCGACGGCAATGAAGGCGGCACTGGTGCCGCGCCGCTAGAATTCATGGACCATCTGGGCATGCCGATGCGGGAAGGCGTCAATTTCGTCCATAATGCACTGATCGGCATCAATGCGCGCGACCGCATCAAGATCGGCGCCGCCGGCAAGATCGCGACCGCATTCGACATGGCGCGTGCGATAGCGATCGGCGCCGACTGGTGCAATTCTGCGCGCGGGTTCATGTTCGCTCTCGGCTGCATCCAGTCGCTGAGTTGCCATACCGATAGATGCCCGACGGGCGTGAGCACCCAGGATCCGCTCCGCGCCCGCGCGCTGGTGGTGCCGCACAAGATCGAGCGAGTCTACAATTATCATCACGCCACCCTGCACGCCCTGTCCGAGCTTATCGCCGCGGCCGGGCTCGACCATCCGCGGCAATTGCGGCCGATCCACTTCTCGCAGCGATCCTCTACGAACGACACATTGTCATTCGCGCAACTCTACCCGTCGCTGCGTCCGGGCGAGTTGATTGAAGGCACTAACGATCCGCGCTTCCGCGACGCCTGGGCGATGGCGCGCGCGGAATCGTTCCAGCCGGTGGGATGAGCGGCGCGAACTCGGCCTGCGTAGCCCGGATGGAGCGAAGCGAAATCCGGGAATATCTCGCCTGCGGACAGGCTTACCCGGATTGCGCGGAGCCTGTCATCGGGCGCGCATTCGCGCGACCCGTTGGCTCCATCCGGGCTACGTCCCACTTTCGCAACGCTTTCGCAGGGACGACAGAGAATAGTTAAAACTCGCCGTGGAAGCGGCCCGAGAATATGTGGACCGGGCCGCGGTCGGCATTGTAGGCGGGATTGGTGATCAACTGGTAATCGGCGGTGAGCGTGAAGTTCTTGTCGATGGCATAGGCGTAGTAGGTCTCGAGGATTCGTTCGTTGCTGTAGTTGAGACGGCCATCGCCGATCAGCAGGCCGAGACCGCCGGCCGCAAGGAAATCGCGGTGTGCCCCGGAGAGCCCATTGATCGCGCCGCCCAGACCGAATGTATCGCTCGGCCGTCCCCAATAGCTGCCCTTGACCGACAAGCCTGCCGAGACGCTGCGGTCGATGTCGGTAAAGGACAGGATTTCGTTTCGTCCATCGTTCCAACTCGCGCGCGCGAACAGGCCGACATCCTTCATGAGCTGTTGCTCGGCGTTGACGTAGAATCCGTATTTGAAATTTTGGCGTCGGATGTCTGTCATGACGTTGTTGATATCGAGCGCCAGGTCTGCGGCGCTGATCGCCAGCGCGTTGCGATAGCTGCCGGTATTGCCGCGATTGGCGAAGATGCCGAGCCGCAATTTGCCGGGCTGGTCGAACACTGTGTGACGTTCTTCGAATTCGACAACAGCTCCGCCGGTCTTGAAGGTGAGGACATCGCTGTTCGGAGCAGAGGGCACTTGAAACAGGCCCGCGCGGACGGCCCAATCCTTGCGGTTGAGTTCGACGACGGCGCCGCGGGTAAATCCGGGAAGGTCGGCCGGAAAGTCGTAGGCCGCCGACGCCCACATCGACCAGTTCATGAAATCGACGCGCGGATCTTTTGCGTAGGAATTGCCGTCAAAGAAATCTCCGACGGCAAATCGCCCGACCGTCACCGTGACCCGGTCGATGTCGCGCTTGCCCGGCAACTGATTGGCCGCATCGGCCACTTCTTCCTGTTCGCCGCCCAGCCCGAACGTCTGCCGGAAGAAATAGCGCTGTGCACGGAATCTCGGATACTCGGCACCGCCTTTTTGCGCTTCGCCGTTTGAAAAACCTCCCAAGCCTAATGTGCCGCCGATTCCGAAGCCCTGCGCAAGCTCCGGACCAAAATAGAGCTCTCCGCCGTCCCACAACCGCCACCCGAGAAAGGCTCCGACCGTCCAGGTCTCCCTGACGCGTCCGGCGCCGGGCAGGCTGTTCGTGCCTTGATACGGCGAGCGAAAGCTCGGATAGCCCTGCGATATGAAGGTCGTCTGGACGTGGACGTTCCAGTCCTTGGACGCGGGAGGGGTAGGTGGCTTGATGGCGTAATCGCCTGACGTCGCCGAAGGCGGCCCGTCCCAGATCTTGTAGTTCAATCCGAGCTTGACGGTGTGGATCTTCGGGTCGATTGCGACGTCCGGCAGCGGTACATCCGCAAGCCCAAACGTTCGGGCACCCAGATCGATGTAGCCGTATTCGAGTTTTGCGCTCCATTTGGCGTCGGCGGCATATTCGACGCCAGCGCCTGCGGTCCAGCCGAGAGGTGTATGCCCGCGCTCGGATAACTGGCTGCCGTCGACATCATTGATGTCGACGCGGGTCCGGGCCCAGGCGACGCCACCGGTCACATAGGGCAGCAGCGCCCTGAATGCGTATCCGACGCGCCCCCTTGCCGTGGCAATGTAATCGAAGGTGGTGTTGAAAGGGGCCGGCACGAGCCTTGGACGATCAAGCGTGCTCAGAAACGAAACATCGGCCTCGGCACCCAATACCAGGTTGTTCGGGAGCTGAAAATTGTAGCCGGCCTGATAGCCGCCGATCAGGCCCGTGATGCTGTGGGGAAAAAACACGCCTTGGAGGGGCAGGGGATTGGTATCAGGGCCAAAGCTGCCGCCGCCGTAACCGACATGGCCGCCGAGATAGAAGCCGGTCCAGCTATGAACGACTCTAACAGCCGGTGCCTTCAGGGACATGTCGGCAGCGTTGGCAGCGCCATTCCATGCGAAGAGGGTTAATCCCAGGACCGCAAACACATGGTCTCGGGATAGCCTGCGGTGGGTCATCGTACGGTGCTCTCTGCGCGAACATTCCGGCAGTTTCTCTTATCCCTGCAAATTTTGCCGGCGGGCTGCCACCAGAGAATCGCACGGAATCATTGTATGTGGATCAATGCCTGGTTCCAGGCCGACGGCCGGATCAAGCAAGGCGCAGTCCACTTGCGAGCTTTCTTAGGAACAATTCGCAATTGCAAGAAGGATTGAGCCGTTTCGTCTAAATGACATCGTCACGTGACGTGCGCGCAACATTCCGGGTCCGCTCAGGGCGATGGCTCGCAAAAAGGTGACCCGCCCGGGGGGACAACCGGGCGGGTCGGGTGCAGCACGGGGGTGGATGAGGCGCCCGTGCCGGACGCTGATGCACGACAGAAGCCTTTTTCGAGCGAAGTGGCCTTCCGGTTCGCGTGAAGAAAACGCGTTAAACAAGAGAAGCGTTTTCAGGGTCTGAAGTGGTTTGCTCGCAAGAAATCGCTTCTCAAACAGCAACCAAGTCAGCCGCAGAAATCAGTAAGCGCAGGTCCGGACGCGGCCGATGTAATTGCCGAAAGCGTCGAACTGGCGAACCCAGCCGCAGCGGCGATAGCCGTCATAGTAGTAGTGCGGGCCAGAAGCTGCGATCGCGGTGCCGACGATGGCTGCGCCAACGAGGCCGGCTCCGACGCCCCAGTGCAGCGGCTTGGCCTGAGCCTGTGTGGAAGCCATGCCGCCGGTAACGGCAAGGGTAGCGAGAGCGAGAGCGGCGAACTTGGTCTTGATCGACATGGAAGTCTCCATCCTTGTGTTAAGCGGCCATTGTGGTCCGCATGCCAGTTGGACGGGGCGCGTTGAAAAGCGGTTCGAGGCGGCGGCCGGAAATATGGTTTCGTCGTTTATTTCTTAGATGTTTCAGCGAGTTACGAGAATAAATCGAGATTCTATGCTTTACGAAGAAACAATTCCGGATCGAATGTGTCGACGTCATCGAGTAATTCGCAGAACGCCTGCGCGCCGTGATCGAGCAGTTGTTCGCCCTTCTCCGCAGTGGCTTTGGTGGCGTCGCCCACTGCGCCGCTTTCGTTAAGGTCCTGCGCCTGCCAGGCGAACGGGACCGGCCGATGCGCCGAGAGCCAACGAAATCTTTTCTCCATCGCTATGCTGGCGGGGCGAAAATCGGCGATCGCCTCTCTCCGCACAGTGTGCGGATAGCGCGCCAGCATGATGGAGGTCTCGACCGCGCCGCCATGAATGCCGTGACGGAGCTCTTCCGCGGAAAACAATCCATCCGGCGCGCCGAAGCGCGACCAACTGGTGGTCACCACGAGCAGCCCGTGATGCGCGCGCAGATCCTGCGCGACCAGCGACATCGCCGCGCTGTTGCCGCCATGGCTCGTCACAACCACGAGCTTGCGGATTCCGCATCGCGCGACGCGCTCGCCGATCGCCATCCACTCCTTCAGCGCGACATCGGTCGGCAGTGTCAGCGTGCCCGGAAAATCGATGTGCTCGGTGGAAATGCCGACCGGCTGCAGCGGCAGAAAGGTGACGGGCAGCGCGACGGGCAACAGCTCGCGCACCCGCGCCAGATAGGCCTCGCCGATCAGGACGTCGGTTTCCAGCGGCAGATGCGGGCCGTGCTGTTCGGTGGCTGCCAATGGCAGCACCGCGATCCAGCGCGCGGCGTCGGCTGCGGCAATGTCGGGCCAGTGGATGTCGGTCCAGTCGCGGGGCGGAACGGTTGAGGCCATCGAGCGAAGCGTTTCTTTGGATGAATTTGCAGGGTAGTTTGTTAGATAGTCCGGGGATGGTACCGATCCCCGGATAATCCTCTTGGGGCATTGTCCTCGGCCTCTCATCATGGGCCAGAACGATCGACGGAGTCCAACCATGAACCCGGCCTTTTTGCTGCGAGCGTTAACCGCAGGTCTTCTGGCGCTGGCCGCAGGACCGATGCCAGCGCGCGCCGAAACCCTCGACAAGGTATCGTTCGGAACCAACTGGGTCGCGGAGGCCGAGCATGGCGGCTTCTTCCAGGCGGTCGCTGACGGCACCTACAAGAAATACGGCCTTGATGTTACCATCGTTCCCGGCGGGCCCAACACCAATAACCGCATTCTGCTGACCGCCGGCAAACTCGACTTCTTCATGAGCGCGAACACGCTGCAATCGTTCGACGCCGTCGCCAATAATGTGCCGCTGATTGCGGTCGCCGCGATCTTCCAGAAGGATCCGCAGGTATTCCTCACCCATCCGGAAACCAAGATTGCAAAACTCGAAGATCTCAAGCCGCTGACGCTGCTGGTCTCCAAGGAAGGCGTGGCCAGCTACTTCCAGTGGCTGAAGTCGGAATACGGCTTCAGCGAGAGCAAAGTAAAACCCTACACCTTCAATCCGCAGCCTTTCATCGTGAACAAGCAGAGCGCGATGCAGGGTTACGTTACCTCCGAGCCCTACGCCGTCGAGAAGGCGGCCGGCTTCAAGCCCGGGGTGATCCTGCTCGCCGATCACGGCTTTAACGCCTATTCGACGCTGATCGAGACCCGCCGCGAGATCGTCGACAAGAAGCCGGACCTGGTGCAGCGCTTCGTCGATGCCTCCGTGATCGGCTGGTACAATTATCTCTACGGCGACAATTCCGCCGGCAACGCGATGATCAAGAAGATCAACCCCGAAATGACCGACGAGCTGCTCAGCTATTCCGTCGCCAAGATGAAGGAATACGGCATCGTCGATTCCGGCGATACCTTGCGCGACGGCATCGGCGCCATGACCGACGCGCGCATGGCGAGCTTCTTCGACAAGATGGTGCGGGCCGGCGTGGTTCGCCGCGATATCGACTACCGTCAGGCCTACACGCTTCGCTTCGTCAACAAAGGCGTCGGTGTCGATCTGCGACCGAAGAACTGACGAGATGGCCGAGCCCGCTTTGTCGGAGACGGATAGCGATGCGGCGGGTCTTGCGGTGCGCCTGCGCGCGGTAACCAAGACTTATGACAACGGCGTGACCGCGCTCGGGCCGCTTGACCTCGATGTCGCAAAAGGCGACTTCGTCTCGCTGCTCGGGCCTTCCGGCTGCGGAAAATCCACCGCGCTGCGGCTGATCGCGGGGCTCGGCGCGCCGAGTGCAGGTACGGTGAACGTTTCCCATCGCGCCAGCAAGGCGGATGGGCGGCATCCCATTGGTTTTGTGTTTCAGGAGCCCACGCTGATGCCGTGGGCGAGCGTGCGCGATAACGTTCGCCTGCCGCTGAAGCTTGCGCACGCACCGGGGGCCGAAGCCGACCGGCGCATCGAGGAGGCGCTGGCGCAGGTCGGCCTTGCCGAATTTGCTGGTGCATACCCCCGCGAATTGTCGGGCGGCATGAAGATGCGGGTCTCGCTGGCGCGCGCGCTAGTCACCGATCCGGACATTCTGCTGCTGGACGAGCCGTTCGCGGCGCTCGACGAAATCACGCGCTTTCGGCTCAACAACGACCTGCTGGCGCTGTGGCGCAAGCTGCACAAGACCGTCATTTTCGTCACCCACTCGGTGTTCGAGTCGGTCTATCTGTCGCAGCGGGTGATCGTGATGACGGCGCGCCCGGGGCGCATCAGCGCCGAATTTCGCATCGCGACGCCGGAGCCGCGTGGGGAGGAGTTTCGCACTTCGGTCGACTATGCCGGCTATTGCCGCGAGGTCTCGAATGCGCTGGCGCCTTCCTATTCCGGGCAGCGTAGCGCATGAGTTCCCTGCAGAACATCGGCCGCATGCTGCTTCCTGTAGTCGTGCTCGCGGCGGGCCTGGCATTTTGGGAGTTCGTGGTCCGCGTCAACGATATCCAGCCCTATGTGCTGCCGAGCCCGACAACGGTATTTCAGACGCTTGTCAGCGACTGGCCGGTGCTGTCGGAATCGCTCGGCGTCACCTTGCTCACCACGCTGGAGGGTTTCATCGCCGCAGCCGTCGGCGGCGTCGCGCTGGCGCTAGTGTTCAACCAATCGAAATGGCTGGAATATTCGCTGTTTCCCTATGCGGTGATCCTGCAGGTCACGCCGGTGATCGCAATTGCGCCGTTATTGCTGATCTATCTGCCGCAGCAGACCGCGGTCATTGTCTGCGCCTGGATCGTCGGTTTCTTTCCGGTTCTGTCCAACACCACGCTCGGGCTGAATTCGGTTGACCGCAATCTGGCCGGGCTTTTTCAGCTCTATGGCGCGTCACGGCTTCAGACGTTGCGGTACCTGAAATTGCCGGCGGCGCTGCCGTTCATCCTCGGTGGCCTGCGGATCGCGGGCGGCCTGTCGTTGATCGGCGCCGTGGTCGCCGAAATCGCCGCGGGCACGGCGGGCGCCGGCTCCGGCCTTGCCTTCCGGATCGCCGAGTCCGGTTATCGCCTCAACATTCCCCGAATGTTTGCGGCGTTGTTGTTGCTGTCGGTGGCCGGGATTGTCATCTATGGGCTGCTGGCGCTAACTTCGCATCTGGTACTACGGCGCTGGCATGAAAGCGCGCTTGGAAAGGAAAATTGATGGCTGCCGCGAATATTTCGTCCGAGAAGATCGATCTCCTGATCTACGGACCTGTCAGGCCGATCCTGGAAAACGGCTTTCCGGATCAGTTCGTCCTGCATATGGCGGAGAGCCGTGCCGACCTCGAGCGGTTGACGCCCGATACGGCAGCAAAGATCCGCGGCATGGCGGTCACCTATCACATGGTGCCGGCGGACGCGAAGGCGCTGGCGCAATTTCCGAAGCTCGAAATCGTCGCGAGCTTCGGTGTCGGCTACGACCATGTCGATTCGGCGTATGCGCGCGAGCACAACATTGTTGTCACCAACACGCCTGATGTGCTGACGGAGGAAGTCGCCGACGTCGCGATGGGGCTTCTGATCGCGACCTTGCGCGAATTCGTCAAGGCCGACCGCTATCTGCGCTCCGGCCTGTGGCAGACGCAGAACTATCCGTTGAGCGCCGGCTCGCTGCGCGACCGCAAGGTCGGCATCGTCGGGATGGGCCGCATCGGACAGGCGATCGGCCGCCGGCTCGAGGCCTCGCGCGTGCCGGTTTGCTATCATTCGCGCAATCCGTCGTCGGCCGTGTCCTACCAGCATTATCCCGACCTGATGGAGATGGCGAAGGCGGTCGATACGCTGATCGTCATCGTGCCCGGCGGCGCCTCGACCGCCAAGATGATCAATGCCGACGTGTTGCAGGCGCTTGGTCCGCGCGGCGTTTTGATCAACGTCGCGCGCGGCTCCGTGGTCGACGAGCCGGCACTGGTCGCGGCGCTGAAATCCGGCACCATCCTCGCCGCCGGGCTCGATGTGTTTGCCAACGAGCCGAACGTGCCGGAGGAGTTGAAGGCCATGCAAAATGTCGTGCTGTTGCCACATATCGGCTCAGCTTCGGTGGTAACGCGGAACGCCATGGATCAGCTCGTCGTCGACAATCTGAAAAACTGGTTTGCCGGCAAGGCGCCCTTGACGCCTGTTCCGGAAACCCCGGTGAAGGGACGCTGATGTTGCTTGGGCGTTCAGGCATTACGGCAGCAGCGCTGACGGCGCTGCTCGCGCTTGCGCCGCAGGTCTCGGCGCAGGATGCCTCGACCCTGAAGAAGGAAATGATCGGGCAGTGGGAACTTGCGACCACCGAGCGCAGCAAGACTTGCGTTATCACGATGAAGGGCGATGCGACGCCGCAAGGGCTCAAGCTCGAGCTTGAGCCCGGCTGTGCCAAGGCGTTGCCGTTCACCAAAGAGATCACGGCCTGGAACATCAAGGGGCTGGATATCGTGCGGCTGCAGGATGCGGCGGGCCAGCCGGTGATCGATTTCACCGAAGTCGAGAGCGGCATTTTCGAGGGCCTGCGGACCGGCGAGGGCGTCTACATTCTGCAGAACCTCGCGGCCGCCCGCTCGCTCGCCAAGTCGATGGACCAGATGATCGGCGACTGGTCGATGGTTCGCGGCAATGGGCAGACGGTCTGCGGCCTAACGCTGACCAACACCGAGGCGACCGGCGACAATTTCCAGGTATTCCTGAAGCCGAGATGCGATCCGGCAGTTGTGGCGTTCGCGCCAAACCAGTGGCGGCTGGAGCGTGGACAGATGATCCTGATGTCGGCCAAAGGCGAAAGCTGGCAGTTCGAGGCCGACGACAATGCGCAGTGGCGGCGGGTGCCTGATACTGCCGATCCCCTGATCATGATCCGGGGACAGTAGCTCCCAGGACAGGCACGGCGGCGGGCGGAGTCTAAAATTTTCCGAACACCTGTCGATCCGGCGCCGTCCCGTTCGTCGTCTCCCATAGCGAGACAGTTTTGCGGGCGATTACCGCCGCAGCTCGCCTCCACGGGAGTCTTTCGATGCGCTTCATGTATATCGTTACTTCGCCCCAGCCCGATACAGGCCCGACGCCGGCGCTGATGGAGGCGATGGGCAAGCTCGCCGAGCGGGAGATCAAGGCCGGCCGCATGCTCGATACTGGCGGCCTGATGCCGATTGCCATGGCCGGAGCACAGGTCAGGATAACGGACGGCAAGCTCGGCGTGATCGATGGACCGTTCGTCGAGACCAAGGAGCTGATCGGCGGTTACGCGATCTTCGAACTCCGGGACGTGGAAGAGGCCGTGGCCGCCGCGAGGGAGTTCATGCAACTGCACCTCGAGCACATGCCGGGCTGGGAAGGTACCTGCGAAGTCCGCGTGCTTGCGACGTCTGGCGTTGATGGCGCTTGCGAGGTCGGCATTCGCGCCCACGCATGATGCGCACGTTCGATAGACGCAGTCGGCGGCGATGACGGCCGCCGACGTCAATCGCACCATCCTCGCGGTCTGGCGGATCGAACAGCCGCGCCTGATCACGGGGCTGTCGCGAATGCTGCGCGACGTGCCGCTGGCGGAGGACCTGACGCAGGAAGCCCTGGTCGCGGCGCTGGAGCATTGGCCCGCCAGCGGCGTGCCGGAGAAGCCCGGGGCGTGGCTGATGGCGCTGGCCAAACGCCGTGCGCTGGATCATCTGCGCCGCCGCAGCATGGTGGCGCGCAAGCATGAGATGCTGACGCGCGAGCTCGAGCAGGAGCAACTGGCGATGCCGGACCCGGACGCCGCACTCGACGACAATATCGGTGACGAGCTGCTGCGGCTGATCTTCACCGCCTGCCATCCGAGGCTGTCGCGCGAGGCGCGCGCGGCGCTGGCGCTCCGAATGATCTGCGGTCTGACCACGGAAGAGATCGCGCGCGCTTTCCTGCAGCCGGAGGCGACCATCGCCCAGCGCATCGTGCGCGCCAAGCGGACGCTGTCGGAATCCGGGCTTACTTACGAAACGCCGCGCGGCGAGCAGCTTTCGGAGCGGCTCGCTTCGGTGCTGGAGGTCGTTTATCTCATCTTCAACGAAGGCTATACGGCCGCCCGCGGCGACGAATGGTTGCGGCCGCAGCTCTGCAACGACGCGCTGCGCATGGGGCGGGTGCTGATGCTGGTCGCGCCGCAGGAAGCCGAAGCCCACGGCCTGCTCGCGCTGATGGAGTTGAATGCTTCGCGCATCGCGGCGCGCACCGATGCGGCCGGTGATCCGATTCTCCTGATGGACCAGAACCGCGCGCTGTGGGACCGGCTGCAGATCCGCCGTGGGTTGCTGGCGCTGGCGCGCGCGCACGAACTTGGCGGCGGGCGCGGTTTCTACACGCTGCAGGCTGCGATCGTCGCCTGTCACGCCAGAGCCGCCACACCTGATGAAACGGAGTGGCCGCGCATCGCAGAGCTCTACGCCAAATTGGGCGCGCTGGTGCGCTCGCCGATCATCGAGCTCAACCGCGCCGTGGCGGTCGGTATGGCCGAAGGGCCGGCGGCCGCGCTTGCGATCGTGGACGGATTGGCCGGCGAGCCCGCGCTGAAAACCTACCACCTCTTCCCAAGCGTCCGCGGCGACCTGCTCCGCAAGCTCGGCCGCGCTGCAGAAGCCCGCGCCGCGTTCGAGCTCGCGTCAACGCTTGCGACCAACAAGCGCGAACGCGAGTTGTTGCGGCGGCGGGCCGCCGAGACGAGCCGTGGCGCGCCGGAGCCGTCCTGAGTTCAAATGAACCGGAACTGCGACCGCTCGCGTTTGGCGAGTTTCGGAATCGCCTGCCCGAGAATGATGTTCTTGAAGTGGTCGGTCTGCTGATGCTCGGCAAAGGCCGCTTCGCCTGCGAATACCTCGTAAAAGAAGAATTCTCGTGGCTTTGCGATGTTCTGGTGAATCTGGAACGCCTTGACGCCCGGCTCACGCTGCGCCTGTGGCAGGAAATCTTTCAGAAGCTCCGCGACGCTAGCTTCTTCGCCCGAATTGACTTCCCAGAACGCAGTGACGACCAGGTTCTGGTTTGCGTTGTTGGTGGCAGCCATAACGTTCTCCCGTGAAATATCCAGCACGTGCTCGTTCGAGCGGCGATGCGGATCACAATGGCTGATCTTTCGACAGGAATGCTTCGATGTAGGCCGAATGATGATGTCAATGTCGAAGCCGGAACCAGCCTGGCGATGCGCGCGTTTCCCCGGTGATCACCTGCCTGGAGCATCCGCATGGCCAAAAAGACCGTGCTCGCCATTGGTATCGAGCCTTCCTTCGTCGACTTCAGCGCCTTCCCGGGGCTCACGGCAGAACTGGTGACGAGCCAAATTGGAGCTCAGATCGAGCAGCTTCGCGCGATGGGCTATGAGGTCGATAGCTGCCTGATCGATCTCGGCGATACCGCCGAAGCCGTCGCCGCGGCGGCGCTGGGCGCCAAGCATTATGATTGCGTGGTGATCGGCGCCGGGTTGCGCGAGCCGCGAGAGCGGCTGCACTTGTTCGAGCGGATCATCAATCTGGTTCATCTCGCCGCGCCGCAAACGCGCATCTGCTTCAACACCACGCCGGCCGACACCGCCGAGGCTGTGCAGCGATGGGTCGCGCCTTGAGCGCGCGTGTGTTCAAGTCGTGCGGAAGGCGCCGAGCAGGCTGCCGATGATCTTTTGCCCGCGAGCGCGGAGCCTCTTCGGATTCTCGGCCCCGGGCAGCAACAGCGCCACCTCGCAGATCATCGCATCGACCATCCGGCTCAAGAGCTCGATGTCCTCGAAATCGAGCTCGCCCTGGCGTTTTAGCGCGGCAAGCGTCGCGGTGAGCAGGGGCATCGGATGAGCTTCCTCGATCTCACGGTAGCGCGCATTGCCGAGCACGGCGGGCGCTTCCTGGATTACGATGCGCGCATAGGCCGGTTCGAGGCAGACGTCGAGATAGGCTTCGATGCCCTCGGTCAGGCGGTCCCATACCTTGCGCTGCGTCTTCGCCCGTGCCTCGATCTTCGCGGCGGCCTCGATCTGCAAGGCGACGACAACGGCGTCGAACAGCGCCTTCTTGTCCTCGAAGTGGTGATAAAAGGCGCCCCGCGTCACCCGTGCGGCGCGCGAGATCGCCTCGATCCCTGCCGCCTGATAGCCCTCACTCGCAAAAATGTCCCGGCCGGCCGCCAGCAGCGCCTGCCTCGTGGCCTCCGTGTATTCCTCGCGGCGGGTTCGGTCGCGTCCGGTTTCCTGCATGTCCCGACATACCACTTGACGCTTGTGATCCTATCAACATATAACATACATATGGTATGTGAAAAACTTCAGGTATGTATTCGAGGCTGTTGCGCCTGTTAATGGTTTGAGGAGAGGTCATGAACAGCGATCGAATGTTCGAACTGGCGCAGGCATTGGCGGTCGCAAAGAGCCGCCAGGACGTGCCGGCAGCGTTAAAGGTCCTCCACGACGATATGGTGTTGGAAACCCCGGCCTTTGGCACCAGCGCCTCCGGCCTTGCCGAGAACGAGAAAGTGTTGACCCGGTTCTTCGCTTCGTTTCCCGATTACAATGTCGTCCTGCAGGGCCACGCGGCCAATGACGAGACGCTCGTCTGCTGGGGCCGCGTGCAGATGACCATGACTGGCGACCGTTTCGGCGAGGTGCCGAACGGCAGGCGCGCTGATCTTCCCGTGTTCATCCAGTTTGCATTCAAGGACGACCGGATCGTCCGCGAACGTTTCTTCTTTGACCTCGCCGAGCTCTGCGCCCAATCCGGCGTCTCGACCGACACGGTACGCCGCAAGATCTTTGGCGATGCCGGCGTCCGGCAGCTCGCCGCCGAATGACACTCAATCCAGCGAACCAGGACCCCAGATGATGACACTAGATCCGCGCGTGAAACCCGCAGCCGCGATCAGGACGGCACCCTTGTTCGACATCGTCGTCGATCTCAATCCGAGGCTGAACATCGGCGATGGTCCACTTGGCCGCCGCATCCTGTTCGGAGCGGCCGGTGGAAGCTTCGAAGGTCCCAGGCTGCGCGGTGAGGTGGTCCCCGGCGGCGGCGACTGGGCGCTATTTCGTGCCGACGGCGCGATGACGCTCGACGTCCGCCTGACCCTGCGCACACACGACGGCGCGCTGGTGCACATGACCTATGGCGGCCGCTGGATCACGCCGCCCGAATTGCGGTCAGAAATGGCTGATCCGGCCAAACGATATCAGGTTGATCCGTCGCG
The DNA here is from genome assembly GCF_032917945.1 of Bradyrhizobium sp. sBnM-33. NCBI lineage: Bacteria > Pseudomonadati > Pseudomonadota > Alphaproteobacteria > Hyphomicrobiales > Nitrobacteraceae > Bradyrhizobium > Bradyrhizobium sp. sBnM-33. The sequence continues at coordinate 8,890,935 of NZ_CP136624.1, read as the reverse complement.
CTATTACTTCCGCACCAACCCGCTGTTTGAAACCGGGGCCGAACAATATGCCTGGATGAACGACATCGTCTGCGTCGGCTCGGGATATCTGGTCGAAGGCGGCATCGCCTACAATGTTTCCCAGATCGTCTGACACATGTGCCTTCACGCGGCTGGAAGCGATGCGCGCTGGCGGATGATCGTCCAGATCCATGTCAAAGCGGCGAGCGCCACGGCAGCAAGAGGGGCGCAGGCCTGCGGTTCTCCCATCGTCCGCAGGGTTATGCCGCTCAGGAGGCACCAGAGAACAGGGATTGGGAGCAGCAATGGCAAAAGCCTGCCGCGGGCGAGCAGCAGAACGCCGAGCGTCGCGATCGCCGTCGGATCCGGCGCGATGCCAAAGAACTCGGATGAGGCCCAGCCGCGCTCCTGTAGCGGCGCAAGCAGCGGCTGTACGGCAAGTGCGAAGCCAAGGATGAGATATCCGATCCAATCGGCAGGCCGGGGGCGGTCGAAGGCGAGGGCGTCGCGCAGGAAGGCGAGGAGGAGCAATACGCCTTCAACGAAAAAAGCCGGCGCAACATAGACGGCAGCCCAGTTGATGGCCGCGTAGCGATTCCACAGGAACGACCATCCGACGAAGGTCCAAAGGATCGCCAGAATGAGCGCTATCCAGCGTGCCCGGATTTCCGGCCGCCGCGCGATCAGCAGGACGATGAGGAGGCCGGCGGCAAGCGTCACGATGTGCAAAGGCCAGAGCGCCGCATTGTGCGTTTCGAACATGCGCCAGTAGACGCGCGGCGAAAACAGCAGGAAATCCTCCGCGCGGTAGGTCCACCACTCCGACATCAAAGGGCCTGCACGTGAGCCGAGATGCGCTGCCGCATGGCCGGATCAGGCAGCGGTCCGGCGGCGGCCGAGAGGTTTTCCCGCACGTGGTCGACGCGCGTGGTCGCCGGAATTGCGACGGTGACAGCCGGGTGAGACAGGATGAACTTCAGCATGAGCTGCGCCCAGCTCGATACCCCGAGCTCGGCCGCCCACTCTGGCAGCGGCTTATTTTTGAGACGGTTGGTCAGCGCGCCCTGCCGGAACGGCCGATTCACGATCACCGCAATCCCGCGCTCTGCCGCCAGCGGCAGCAGCCGCGTCTCCGCCTCGCGATCAACGACATTGTAGGAGAACTGCACGAAATCGATCGGCTCGCTTCGCATGATCTGTTCGACAAGATCATGACGGCGGCCTTCGGACGTGGTGATTCCGACATAACGCACCGTACCGGCGGCTTTCATCTGGAGGAGCGTCTGCAGATGCGCCTTCCAGGCGAGCAGATTGTGAACCTGAACGAGGTCGAACTTCGGCACGCCCCAGAAGCGACGCGATTGCTCGATCTGGGCTGGGCCGGCCGTCGCCGAGGAGGTCCAGACCTTCTCGGCCGAGAATAGCGCAGGCGGCCGCCCGAGTTTTTGATGGCCGTAGCCGACCACCGGTTGCGACGAGCCATACATGGGGGAGGAATCGATCATGCGGCCGCCGCTCTCGAAGAAGGCCGCCATGACATTAGCGCATTCGTCCCTGAGCGCCCGATCATTGCCGACATTGAAGGTGATCCAGGTCCCCAGTCCGACAATCGGCATCTCCTCGCGGGTTGAGGGGATGGCACGGCGGGTGGGCGAGCCCTGCTGGGCGCGCAGAGAGACTGGCAGGAGTGTCGCGGCGGCCGTCGCCGCCAAGGAGGCCTGCACGAACGTTCGGCGTGTTGTCCGCATTCGATGCTCCATGTCAGCGGCGGGCAGACTCTTGCGCAAGAAATGCGCGGGAGTAACGGGGCGCCGCCGCCAGCTTCGCAATACGAAATTGCCGATTAAGGCACTGATCCAAATATGCAGTCGCGCGCCTGCGCGCAACACTTATTGAGACGCAGTGCCGATGGCTCAGAACGATCCCGCCACCGAGCCGAGCGCGATGACGGCAGCGAGGGCGACGAGTGCGCCGACGATACCGACCATGACGACGTCGCGATAGCTCTCCCGGTGCGTCGATCCGCAGACGGCGAGCAGCGTGACGACCGCGCCGTTATGCGGCAGGCTGTCGAGCGTACCCGAACTGATCACCGCCACGCGATGCAGCAGCGCGGGATCGAGTCCGATCTCCGCCGCGCGCGCCATGTAGGTCGCTCCGAGCGCGTCGAGCGCTATGGTCAGCCCGCCCGACGCCGAGCCGGTCAGGGCTGCGAGCACGTTGGTGGCAACCGCCAGCGACACCAGCGGTCCGCCGCCGATGCCGAGCACGGCGTCGCGCACCACCGTGAAGGCCGGCATCGCCGCTACCACGGCGCCGAAGCCGACCAGGCTCGCAACGCTCACAGCCGGTAGTACGGCGGCGTTGGCGCCGGCGTCCATGGTTGCGCGCAAGGCCGGCAATCGCCGATGGCTGACGGCGAGGACCGTCACGATCGCACAGGCGAGGGCCGTGATGACAGCCCAAACGCCGCCGACCGCTGCGAGCGACGTTCCGCCCCAGCGAGCTTCGGCGAGAAAGCGGGTGTCCAGCGCCGGCAGGATGAGCAGCGACATCGCGAGATTGACGATAATCACCACAATGAGCGGCAGTGCGGCGAGTGCAACCGACGGCGGAGCGTCGGTCACCGCACCGTGTGCGATCTCCGCCGGATCGAACTCCCGCGCGGTGGTGGCGCGTTCGCGCAGCTTTTCGTCAGTGGCAAGACGGGCTGAAGTCATCGGCGCGCCGTCGCCGAAGCCTTCGCCGCTCTTTCTTGAGTTGGCCTCCTCGTGGTTGAGCCACCACAGGCCGAAGCCGAGCATGATCAACGATGCCAAAAGGCCAAGGCCGGGCGCGGCGAACGGCGTGGTGCCGAAGAACGGCATCGGGATCGCGTTCTGGATCGATGGCGTGCCGGGCAGCGCCGACATGGTGAAGGTGGAGGTGCCGAGCACGATCGCCGCCGGCATCAGCCTCCGCGGGATGCCGGCGCTGCGAAACAGCTCGTGCGCCATCGGTGCGAGCACGAAGAAGGCGACAAACAGACTGACACCGCCATATGTGACGAGCGCTCCGGCGAGCACCACCGCGAGCACAGCCCGCCGCGTGCCCAGCCGCTGCGTCATGAAGGCCGCGATCGCGGCGACTGAGCCGCTGTCTTCCATCAGTTTGCCGAACAGGGCGCCGAGCAGAAACAGCGGAAAGAACTGGGCCAGAAAGCCTGCCGCACTGACCATGAAGGTCTGGGTCCAGTGGGCCAGCATCGGCTCGCGGGAGAACAACGCGGCGACCAGCGCGGCGAGCGGCGCGAGCAGCAACACGCTCCAGCCCCGGAAGGCGAACGCGATCAAAAGACCGAGCCCAATCAGGATGCCGAGAAGGCCCAACAGAGTCATCGCCCTCAGCACTCCGCAAGCAGTGCATCGATATCGGCGGTGGAGCACTGGCCGAGGTCGTCAGCATGCGCCTTAAGGAATGCGTCGGCGCTCTTGCGTCCCTCTTCCTTAAGCAGCGAAACGAACTCCCATTCAGCGTTGAGTTTCGATGATGCGCCGAATTCCGTGAGTGCGTCGGTCATGATCCGGTGCGTGCGCATTCCGGCCCAGCGCGCGCCCTCGCCGTGTCCGGGGTCCGCCACCTGCCGTAGCAGTGCGATCATGCGCAATTCCTTCATTAGCGCCGAGTTGAAGGAGATCTCGTTGAGGCGGTTGAGAATTTCGTTCGCCGTACGCGGCGGTTTTGGTCGTTCGCGCGGATTGATCTGCACTAGGATGGTGTCGTGAGCGTCGCTTTCGCGCACCAGCGGCGTGAGGGTCGGATTGCCGGCATAGCCGCCATCCCAATAGGGTTCGCCGTCGATCTCGATCGCCTGGAACATGGTCGGTAGACAAGCCGAGGCAAGCAGGACGTCGGCCGTGATCTCCGCGTTGCGGAAGATGCGGCCGCGGCCGGTGCGCACACTGGTCGCGGTGACGAACAGCCTGATTGGTGCCCGGGCCAGTCGGTCGAAATCGATGCTTTCGGCGAGGATGGCACGCAGCGGGTTGAGGCCGAGCGGATTTAGATCATAAGGCGAAAGCACACGGGCCATCAGGTCCATGGCGACATAGGCGGGTGACGTGTCGAGCGTCCAGCGGCCCATCAGCCGGTCGAGCGGCGAGCGCTGCAGCGGGCTGAACGCCGCAGCGCGCGACACACCTCGCCAAAAGGCCGCGAGCGCCACCCGCGCGCCATCGGCACCGCCTTGCGTCCACCCGTCGGCCACCAGGGCTGCATTCATTGCGCCCGCCGACGTGCCGGAGATTGCTTCGATCCGCAGCCACGGCTCCTCGATCAGCCGGTCGAGCACGCCCCAGGTGAACGCGCCGTGGGAGCCTCCGCCCTGCAAAGCGAGGTCCACCAGGACAGGTTCGCGCGCTGTTTCGTCCATCATCACCCTCGTTGATCGGAGATGAAACGACACTCAACCCCGGGACGCTGCTATAGCCCCCTCGACCCTTCGTAGGATCGACGCAGCAATGCGAACAGGCTGCCACCCGTTGCCGCGCCCAAGAGGTAGGCGACGGCGGCCAGCAGCGCGAGCGGCACGCGGGCATTGATGCCGAGGAAAGACATGGTGACGACCTCGAAGTTCTGCAGCGCGAAGATAACTGTCGCAGCGACGAACAGAATGATGACGGCGAGGTAGATCCAGCGCATGGCGCCTCCTTTTCGTCGATCAAGAGACTGCGCTACGCGCAGCCCGCTAACCACACCTCAGCGAGCGCGGCGCAGGCCGAAGCCGAGTCCGATCCAACCAGCGCCGGCCATGAGGAGGTCGATGGAGAGGAACAGGCCGAGGATATAGAGACTCGAAACCGGCCAGCGCGCCAGGATCAGTACGCCGAGCAGTAGCGTGATTACGCCTGATAGCGCCACCCAGATCCAGGGCGTTTCCCGTTTCATGCTGAAGGCCAGCACGATTCGCATGATGCCCGAGACCAACAGCGATGCGCCGAGAACGAGGGTCAGTAGCACAGCGGCTAGCAGCGGATTCTGGAACGTGACGAAGCCGGCGATGATGTAGAGCACGCCGAGGAGGGCCCAGAGCAGGAATTTGCCCCAGCTCTTGATCTGGAAGGCGCCAAACACTTCTGCGACGCCGGCGATGATCATCATCACGCCGACCACGAGGACGCTCACGACAGTGGCCATCGCGACGCTGCCAAGCGCGATAAGCCCGGCGAGCAGATAGACGACGCCGAGCGCGACGATCCAGCCCCACTTGGCGCGCAGCGGCGCCGTATCCGAACCGGCCTGAGGGCTTTTTACGGTGTCTGAAGTGCTGGTCATGACGGTCCTCCGATGCGAAAACCTATCCGACGTTATTTGTCGGTCCGTCGATGCGACAGTGCGCGGCGCGGGACATTCGACACGTGAAGACTAGCACAACTGGCCATTGTGATCACCTGATTTCGATATCTTCGGTCGTAGTTTGTGCGAGGTCTTGCCACGCCGCGGTGCTGGTCGTCCCGTTGGGATAAGCGACTATTGAGCGGTAGCGGTAGGCTAGATCAGCCGCATCCCCTTCAGGCTCGAATGCCCGTTCTTGCCTACGATGATGTGGTCGTGCACGGAAATGCCGAGCGGAGTCGCGATCTGGATGATCGCTTTGGTCATGTGGATATCGGCCTGCGACGGCGTCGGATCGCCGGAGGGGTGGTTGTGCACGAGGATCAGCGCGGTCGCCGATAGTTCGAGTGCCCGCTTGATCACCTCGCGCGGATAGACCGGGGTGTGGTCGACGGTGCCGGTCTGCTGCACCTCGTCGGCGATCAGTTGATTACGCTTGTCGAGGAACAACAGGCGGAACTGCTCCTTGTCGGCAAACGCCATGCCGCTCCGGCAATAATCGATCACATCGTTCCAGGAGGAGAGCGCAATCTTGCGCCTGATCTCACCTTTCGCGACCCGGCTCGCAGCCGCGGCGAGCAGCTTGATCTGGTTGATCGAGGCTTCCCCAATGCCATCGACCTCGCGCAGGCGTGCCACCGGCGCGTGAATGACCTCGGCGAACGAGCCGAATTTTTTCAACAGCGCTTTTGCCAATGGCTTGGTGTCGCGCCGGGGCAGGGCCGGAAACAGCGCCATCTCCAGCAGCTCGTAGTCGCTCAGCGCCTCCGGCCCGGCGCCGTAAAACCGCTCGCGCAGCCGCTCGCGATGGCCGTGGTAGTGCGGCTTGTCGCTGTCCGGGCTTTCCGTTGGATCAATCTTGGCGGGCATCGGCACCAAATGTGCCGTGGGAGAGAAATTTTGCAACCACGAAAATCGCAGTGATTGATCCTCTAGGCGTCTACGCCAGCCGGTAGAGGCCGGTGAAACGCTGCCGCCGGGACGCGCTATCGCGCGATGGGCCCGATGATTGAATCACGCCCTGCGTCTAAGATGGAATTCGCCGGTCAGCCGCCACGTCTTCCGCTCGTCCGTCGATTCGCGGCTGATCCAGTGCAGCGAGTTGGCTTCGATCTCGGTGAAGCACCACTGGCAAATCGTGCCCGAGGCATCGCGATACTCCTGCACGATGTCGTCGCCGACCTGACGACCGGTCATCCGGTTGTAGGATTGCCTCACCGGGTCGACGAACATGATCTGCCAGTTGTCCTGTTGCGGGTCGTAGATCCGCAAGGTGGTGCCGTACATCCTGTCGCCCTCGCCGGTCGCGCGTCCGGTGCGCGAGGGCACGATCCAGACGTCCTGGATTGCCCGGCCTTGCAGCGCCCAGCCGAAATGCACCTCGCAACTGGAGCCGAACGGCTCGCCTTTTGCGGGGTGCACCGTCACGGTGCCGTCCCAGGCGCCGACGAAGCGGCCGTATAGCATCATCTTGTCGGCGCGGTCCGCCGCCGGACCGTTGCTGCACAGTGCATCGATGAATGAAAACAATTCGCTGGCCATAGATGTTCTCCCGCTGATGTTCGTGATCTTCGGAAGACTTGCCAAATGAGGGGCTCAGCGCTTGGAAAAAATTGCGGTTGACGGCGCTTGCCGGTGTGGCCGATTTCGGATGGAGAAAAGGCGCCGCGCGAAGCACGGCGCCTTCGATCCATTTCAGATTATCGCGCCGTCAGGCCTTCACGGCCGCGAACGCATAGCCGTTGCCGTCCTTCGTCAGCGTGCCGACGTTCGGGAATCCGAAATGATAGCCCGCGATCATGCCCTTTTCGGCGATCACGCGATCGAAGAACGCGCGCCGCGTGGCTTCCGCCTTGGGTCCATCCGAGTCGAACATCGAGAACCATCCGGGATTGCGGACGAACAACTGGTGGATACCCGTCACGTCGCTCTGGATGAACAATTGCTGGCCGCCCGATGCGACCAGGAACGACATGTGCCCGATGGTGTGGCCGGGCGTGGCGATGGCCTTCACGCCGGGCGCGAGCTCGGCGCCGTCATTGTACTGTTTGATGTTCTTCCAGGTCGGGAAGGTCGCCTGAATCCGTTTGACGTGGGGGCGGAAGGATTCCGGCATCTTCTCTACCAGCGCCGGATCGGTCCAGAACTTGTACTCCACCTCTGGCATCAGGATTTCCGCATTCGGAAATACTTGCGCGTTGGTCTCCTTCACCCACAGGCCGGAGATGTGATCGGGATGGAAATGCGAGATCACCACCGTGGAGACGCTAGCCGGGTCGAGGCCGGCCGCCTTCATGTTGTCGGCGAGCTTGCCCACAGTCGGCGGCCCGTTGCTGCCGAAGCCGGTGTCGAACAGCACGACCTTGCCGCCGGTCCGGATCGCGGTGACGGTGAATGGATTGTCGAATTTGTCCGGACCGATCCCGCCGGCCGTCAGCGCCTTCTTGACGTCGTCGAGCGAGGCATTCTTCACGAAGCCTTCATTGAGGACGCGCTCGACACTGCCCTCATGCAGGCTGAAGGCCTCGATCTCGCCGACCTTGAATTTGAGGCTGTCAGCGGCGCGCTGTGCATGCGCCGCGCCGATGAATGAAACCGGTCCCTTGAGGCCGAAAACGAGCGCTGCCGCCGTGCTCCCGAGGACCAGATCGCGACGTGAAATTTCGAACATTGCCCTTGCTCCCTTGGTTGCTCTTTTGCCCGCCAGAGACTTCCGTTCCGAAGGGCTCGCGGTAGATGCTACCCCGCACAACCCGGGATATTCCGGTGCTATTGCAGCTCAATGACAAGGCGTGTTGCCGCAATGCGGCGTGGCTCTCGGCAAGGCAGGGCTTTCAGCACATGCGAGGCATTTGCAAGCAAGACTCGCGGCCGGGACGGATGGCCGGTTGAAGCGAGCCTCTGACCCAGTTAGGCCGGAGCCAGCGGCTTCTCGCCGTTGCGCTCCGACAGCGTAAAAATCTCGACGCCGGTCGCGGTGACGCCGACCGAATGCTCGAACTGCGCCGACAGCGAGCGGTCGCGGGTCACCGCGGTCCAGCCGTCGGACAGGATTTTTACATGCGGCTTGCCGAGATTGATCATCGGCTCGATGGTGAAGAACATGCCAGGCTTGAGCATCACGCCTTCGCCGGGCCGGCCGATATGGATGATGTTGGGCTCGTCGTGGAACATGCGCCCGAGGCCATGGCCGCAGAAATCGCGCACCACGCTCATGCCCTGCGGCTCGACAAAACTCTGGATGGCATGGCCGATGTCGCCGGTGGTGGCCCCGGGCTTCACCGCGGCGATGCCGCGCATCATCGCCTCATAGGTGACCTCGATCAGCCGCTCGGCCTTGCGGGCGATCGGAGCGATCACATACATCCGGCTGGAATCGCCATACCAGCCGTCGACGATGAAAGTGACATCGATATTGACGATGTCGCCTTCCTTCAGCGCGCGGTCGCCCGGCATGCCGTGGCAGACCACGTGATTGATCGAGGTACAGGTCGAGTAGCGGTAACCGCGATACATCAGCGTCGCCGGATAGGCACCGTGGCTGAAGGCGAAGTCGCGCACGAATTCGTCGATCCGCGACGTCGGAACGCCCGCCTTGACGACGTCGGTGAGTTCGTCGAGGCATTTGGCCACCAGCGCGCCGGCCTTGCGCATGCCGGCGAAGCCGCTGGCGCCATGCAGCTTGATCTGGCCGGTTTTTCGCAAGGAGGTGTCGGTGGCTTCGATATAGCTCATGGGTGGGTCATGCTTCTGGAACGGAAAAAGGGCTGATTTTGACTGCCTAATTTAATGATCCGACCGGTCAGCGCAAGCCGAGTTGGACCACGGCGCGGCCTTAAAAGGCTTGCATCTAGCCAGAAACTTCCACCACGGGCTCGACCGGCAGCGCGCCGCCGCGCACGCGGATTTCGCGGACCGGATAGGGAACACGGATCCCCTCCCGCTTGAACGCGTCCCACAGCGCCAGCATCACGTCGCTCTTGACGTTGTCGAGGCCGTCAGGATCGGGCAGCCAGAAGGTCAGCGAGAACTTCATACCGGCCTCGGCGAATTCGGTCAGGATGCAGTTCGGAGGCTTGTTCTTGATGGCGCGCGGCACTGCGTCGGCAATGTCGATGGCCAGTTTGCACACCGCCCGCGGATCGGCATCGTAGTTGGTGCTGAACAGCACCTTCACCAGCGTGTTCTTGTCGGTGTAGGTCCAGTTCACGACCTTCTGCGTCACCAGATCCTCGTTCGGGATCAGGAACTCGCGGCCGTCGCCGGCGGCAACCGAGATGTAGCGCGTCTTCATCGTACTGATGCGCCCGGTGTTGTCGCCGATGGTGACGAGGTCGCCCGGCTTCACCGACTTGTCAACCAAGAGGATGATGCCGCTGATGAAGTTGGCGACGATCTTCTGCAGGCCGAGGCCGATACCGACGCCGGCCGCGCCGGTGAACACCGCGAGCGCCGCGAGGTTGATGCCGACCGCGCTCAGGGCAATCGCGATGGCAAATACCATCAGCGTGAAGCGGACGATCTTGACCAGCAGCACCTGGATCGACGGCGTCAGATCGCCGGACCGGGTGATGCGGCCTTCCACGAAATTGCTGGCGATGTTGGTCAGCCACAACGCCACGATCAGGAGCGCGCCGAGCTTGATCAGGAGCAGCGGCGTCAGCCTGAGATCGCCGAGCACGATCGAGACCGAGTCGAGCGCCTCGACCACCGGCTCGAGTTGGCCCAGGATGCTCAGGGCCACCACCAGCCAGGCCGATATCGACACCAGCCGCACCACGAAGGTGTTGCGGATCACCGAAGTGATGAGATTGATGACCAGCCACGCGAAGGCGAGCTTGGCGGCAACCGCCAGCAGATAGCTGCGGCTCGGCCAGGTCGACGCAATCATGATCCCGCGCGCCAGCGTCATCAGGAGTGCGAACACCGCCGTCGATGTGCTGCCGACCAGCACGCGGACGAACAGCCGGAACGGCGCCGGCCAGCCCATTGCCACAGATGAAACGTCTATCCTGGAGCGCACGGCGGCAGCGCTGGCCCAGGCGATGCCTGCGGCCGTCAGGATCAGTCCGAGTTGCAGATAGAACCAGGGCGAGGTGACCTCCGCGCCGACCGAACGCGCGGCGTTGTGCAGGATCTCGATGATCTCTTTCAGGTCCATCGGAAAATTCTCGTTCGAGGCTCTGGCCTCATCAGACAAAGGTGATTCGCGAATAGCAGGCAGATTCTCACAGGCGACGTGCGGATGCCATCGACACGCAGCTACGGGCGAAGGTCAGGCCGGTAAATCGGGCACATTGCCGCGATCGCAGAAAATGGGTTGGCGATCAAGTGTGGCAACGATAAGGATGCAATTGCAAGTATTTGCGACGATATCGGAGGTTCATGGCTTCTCTCGACTCGGTCAGCATCGCCATCTTTCTGGGCGCCATTCTGGTGATGGCGGGCATCCTGTCGAGCCTGCTTGCGTTGCGCTTCGGGGCGCCCCTGCTGCTGGTGTTCCTCCTGATCGGCATGCTGGCGGGCGATGCCGGACCGGGCCAGCTCAGCTTCGATGATGTCCGCACCACCTATCTGGTCGGCTCGGTGGCGCTGGCGCTGATCCTGTTCGACGGCGGTTTGCGAACCAAATTTCAGAGCATTCGCACGGTGCTTGCCCCATCGATGGTGCTGGCGACCATCGGCGTATTGCTCACCGCGCTGATATCAGCGCCGGTCGCCAAATACGTGCTCGACTTGAACTGGTCCGAGTCGCTGCTGGTCGGCGCGGTGGTGGCGTCGACTGATGCCGCTGCGGTGTTTCTGCTCGTCCACACCCAGGGCCTGCGCCTGCGTCCCCGTGTGGGGGCGACGCTGGAAGTGGAATCCGGCACCAACGATCCGTTCGCAATCTTCCTCACCCTGATGCTGGTCAAATTCATTTCCATCGGTCAAAGCTCGCTCGGCCATGTCGCATTCGAACTCGCCCGTGAAGGCCTGCTCGGCGCCATCTTCGGCGTGGTCGGCGGTCGTCTGGTGGTGCTGGCGCTCAATCGCATGGCGCTGCCGCAGGGCTTGCATGCGCCCTTCGTCACGACCGCTGCATTGGTGGTTTTCGGTGTAGCGCAGATTGCACACGCGTCGGGCTTTCTCGCGGTCTATCTCGCGGGAATCATCGTCGGCAACCGGCCGACGCGCGCCCATAATTCGGTGGTGACGTTTCTCGATGCCGCGACCTGGCTGGCACAGATCGTGATGTTCGTCCTGCTCGGGCTGCTGGCATCGCCGCAGCGCCTGCTGGATAGCGTCGGTCCGGCCGTGATCGTGGCGCTGGTGCTGATGCTGGTAGCGCGGCCGATCGCGGTGTTGCTGTGCCTGGTACCGTTCCGGTTCAACTGGCGGGAAAAGATCTTCATCGCCTGGACCGGCCTGCGTGGCGCGGTCGCGATCTTCCTCGCCTCGATCCCGATGCTGGTCGGATTGCCAAAGGCCTATCTCTATTTCGACGTCGCCTTTGTCGTGGTCATCATCTCGCTCTTGCTGCAGGGCTGGACACTGGCGCCGGCGGCGCGGTGGCTGCACGTGGCGCTGCCGCGCGTCGAGCGCGGTCCGCGGCGCGTCGAACTCGATCTGCCCGGCCAGCTCGAGCAGCAACTGGTCGGCTATCCGGTACGGGCAAAGAGCCTGTATTTCCGGCGTGGCCTTACGCCATCCTGGTCGAAGCCGACGCTCGTCATCCGCGACGAGCGGATTCTCTCGCCCGCCGAGGCCGATCCGATCGAAGCCGGCGATTACGTCTATCTGCTGGCGCCGCCTGAGAAGGCCGAGGCGCTGGATCGTTTCTTTGTCGATATGCCGCCGAGCACGGCGCCCGACCCGCATCTGCTCGGGGATTTCATAGTGTCGGGCGAGCACACGCTGGGCGAGCTGGCGGAGGTCTATGGCGTCGCCATCAGCGAGGATCAGGCGAAGCTGACGTTATCGGATTATTTCGATGTCCATCTCGACCACGCGCCGAAAGAAGGCGCGGAGCTGGCATTGGATCCCATCGTCCTTGTCGCGCGCAATATCAGTGGCGGCCGCGTCAACGTGGTTGGCCTGCGGCTGCCGGAAGAGGAGGAGAAGGTCGTGCCCCTGACAAGCTGGCAGGCCTTCAAGCGCAAGCTTGCGGAGATCTGGTCGTCGGTGGCAGGCGTTTGATTCCGTCGGCGCCGCTCCTCCAAGTCCGCTAGCGCTGGCGCCGCCACTTCACCGGGACTTACTCCTCCAGCGTAAACCCGACCCGCAAGGTGACCTGGTAATGACGAACAGATCCATTTTCGATATGGCCTCTGGTCTGCACGACTTCGAACCATTTCATTTCGCGAATGGTTTTTGATGCGCGGGTGATGGCGTTCTGAATTGCTTCCTCGATGCTCTTTTCGGAAGATCCGACGAGATCCAGGATCTTGTAGACGTGATCCGTCGTTCCAGCGGTATGCGGCATTGCTAACCTCCGTTGCGGCGATTGGTGCCTGCGCCTGCATCCTCCTGTTCAAAATTCTGATGCGATCAGGAGCGTGTCCATTCTGAACGAGTTCTCAAGCTCTTCAGTTCCATCGAAAGCTGGCGGCTGAGGAGCGTTTCAACAAACAAAAAGGCCCCAGCCGTCGGCTGAGGCCTTCCCGTCATCTGCAATGCGCCCTCAATAGATGTAGGGAGCGCAGACGTACACGGTACGCGGACCATACTTGGTGAAGATGGTCTTGTAGCAGCTCCCGCCAACATAGAACGATGTTCCAAAGTGGCGATGGCCCCAGTGACCATGCCCATGATGGCCATGCCCATGGTGACCGTGGCCGTGATGACCGTGACCGTGGCCGTGGCCGTGATGGCCACCATGCTTGCCGCCGGCGGACGCCGGTGCGACCGCAGCCGCGGTCATGGCAATGGCGGCGACGGCAGCGAGGGTAATCTTGCGAAGCATTTACATTCTCCAATCCAGGCGTGATTGCCTGATATGCCTGTGAGACGCGGCCGGGGTGGAGAAAGTTCGAGGGATTTTTGTGAACGCGCGTTCACGTGTGACCTGCAGCACGCAGCAATCGTTCAATGCCATCCAGCCTGCATTCGTGCGCTCAGGAACCGATCCCGCGCAGGTCTGATGCAATATCCGCAGTTGAGGAATGAACGGAGTGTCATTAGCTTGCGGGACAAGGCCCGCTTCACGGCCGCACGGTGGAAACGCAGGAGAGACACAACAATGTCCGGCCCCTCTGACGACCAGCTCGGTTTTGCGCCCGATTATGATTCTGCCGTTCCCTATATGCAGCGGACCCGCGACTACTACGCGGCGATCGGCTACACCACGCCCTACCGCTGGGCGCATTATGTCGACGCGCCGTTCCAGCCGCTGAAAAAGCCGCTGGCGCAATCGCGCGTCACCATCGTCACCACGGCGGCCCAGTATGATCCCACCAAGGGCGATCAGGGACCGGGCGCGGCGTACAACGGCAGCGCCAAGTTCTACCAAGTCTATGACGGCGACACCTCGAAAGAGCACGATTTGCGCATCTCGCATATCGGCTATGACCGCAAGCACACTACGGCCACCGACAGCGGCACCTGGTTTCCGCTGCCACAGCTTCTGAAGGCCAGGGCCGCCGGGCGGATCGGCGAAGTCGCGCCGCGCTTCTTCGGCGCGCCGACCAATCGCAGTCACCGCGTCACCATCGACGTCGATGCGCCCGACATCCTAGCCCGCTGCCTCGCCGACAAGGTCGATGCCGCCGTGATCGTTCCGAACTGCCCGGTCTGCCATCAGACCTCCGCGCTGGTCGCGCGCCATCTCGAAGCCAATGGGATCGCCACCGTGGTAATGGGCTGCGCCAAGGATATCGTCGAACATGCGGCCGCGCCGCGCTTCCTGTTCTCGGATTTCCCGCTCGGCAATTCCGCCGGCAAGCCGCACGATTTGGAGTCGCAGGCGCTGACGCTCGAACTGGCGCTGCGGCTGCTCGAATCCGCGCCCGGCGCGCGCACCACGATGCAGTCGCCGCTGCGCTGGAGCGAAGATGCTTCCTGGAAGCTCGACTACAACAACGTCTCGCAGATGAGCCCGGAAGAACTGGCGCGGCGTCGCGCCGAGTTCGACAAGCAGAAGGAAATCGCGCGCGGTAACCGGGCGGCGTGACGCCCTTTCTCCCTTGTGGGAGAAGGTGGCGCGAACGAAGTCCGCGCCGGATGAAGGGTTCTCTCCGCGGAGACAAACCCGTCCGCGACGCTCCGCGCGTCGCGTCCACCTTCTCCACAAGGGGAGAGGGAAGAATCAGGAGGAAATAGACGTGACCCGACCGTTTGAAGGCGTGAAGATTCTCGACTTCACGCAGGTGCTGGCTGGCCCCTATGCGAGCTACCAGCTCGCGCTGCTCGGGGCCGACGTCATTAAGGTGGAGCGGCGCGAGGGCGAGGACATGCGCCGCACGCCGCTGAGCCGCGAATGGGCCGAGCGGGGGCTGGCTCCCGGCTGGCAAGCGATCAACGGCAACAAGCGCAGCCTCACTCTAGATCTCTCGAGGCCGGAGGCGATCACCATCGTCAAACAGCTCGCAACCCAAGCCGATGTGGTGATGGAGAATTTTCGCCCCGGCGTGATGGACAAGCTCGGCATCGGCTACGCTGCGCTCTCGGCCATTAATCCGCGGCTGATCTATTGCGCCATCTCCGGCTTCGGCCAGACCGGTCCCGAGCGGCTGGGCGCCGGCTATGATGGCAAGATCCAGGCGCTGTCGGGCATCATGTCGATCACCGGCCATCCTGAGACCGGGCCGACGCGCGCGGGCTTCGCGGTCTGCGACGTCCTGTCGGGCGCGACCGCAGCCTTCGGCGTGTCGAGCGCGCTGTTCCAGCGCACCCATACCGGCAAGGGCCAGTTGGTCGACGTCTCCATGCTGGAGGCGACGCTGGCGTTCCTGTCCGGGCAAGTCGCGGACTATTCAGTCGCTGGCCACCGCCAGCAGCTTTCCGGCAATCAGGCCGTGAGCCGAAGGCCGACCGCCAATTTGTTCAAGGCCGGCGACGGCTATCTGCTGCTCGCAGTCAACAGCGAGAAGCAATACCACGCGCTGATGACGGCGCTCGGCCGCGCCGATGCGCTGGAGGATCCGCGTTTCGTCGACTGGTTTGCCCGGCAGGAAAACGAGCCGGCGCTGCGGGCCATCATCGAGGAGGCGCTATCGAAGAAGGACCCGCGCGAGTGGGAAAAGCTCCTGGAAGCCGCAGGCGCGCCCTGTGCCAGCATCTGGAAGATTGAGGAGGTGATCGACCACCCGCAGATCGCCGCGCGCGGTGCCATTCAGGAGATCGATACGCCCTATGGCCGCCTGCGCTTTGCCGGCAGCGGCTTTCAGCTCGCCCATGGCGGCGGACGGCTCGACCGCATGGCGCCCGCGCTCGGCGCCCACACCGACGAGGTGCTGGCCTCGCTCGGCTACGACGTAGCTGCGATCGCGGAACTGCGCACGCGCGAGGTCGTCTAGCGGTAGCCGGGGCAGGGGCGTTGGCTCCTGTCCCGTTTTGAGCATGCCTGCGCATGGCGACCCTGCACCAAGCCGCTTTGAGCGGCCGGGCTTACCGTCTAAAAGACGCCTTTCCCGATCCAAGAAGGATAGATCATGCCCGCCTATCGTTCCCGAACCACGACCCACGGCCGCAACATGGCGGGCGCCCGCGGGCTCTGGCGCGCCACCGGGATGAAGAACGAGGACTTTGGCAAGCCGATCATTGCGGTGGTCAACTCCTTCACCCAGTTCGTGCCCGGCCATGTGCACCTGAAGGATCTCGGCCAACTCGTCGCACGCGAGATCGAGAAGGCGGGCGGCGTTGCCAAGGAGTTCAACACCATCGCGGTCGACGACGGCATCGCGATGGGCCATGACGGCATGCTCTACAGCCTGCCCTCGCGCGAAATCATCGCCGACAGCGTCGAGTACATGGTCAACGCGCATTGCGCCGACGCGATGGTCTGTATCTCCAACTGCGACAAGATCACGCCCGGCATGCTGATGGCGGCGCTGCGCATCAACATCCCGACCGTGTTCGTCTCCGGCGGCCCGATGGAATCCGGCAAGGTCAACCTCAAGGGCAAGGTCCGCGCGGTCGACCTGATCGACGCCATGGTCGCCGCGGCCGATACCAGCGTCAGCGACGCCCATGTGGAAGTGATCGAGCGCTCGGCGTGCCCGACCTGCGGCTCGTGCTCGGGCATGTTTACGGCCAATTCCATGAACTGCCTCACCGAGGCGCTGGGCTTGGCGCTGCCTGGCAACGGTTCGGTGCTGGCGACGCATGCCGACCGCAGGGGATTGTTCGTCGAAGCCGGCCATCTGATCGTCGATCTGGCGCGGCGCTACTACGAGCAGGAGGACGAAACCGCGCTGCCGCGGACGATCGCAAACTTCAAGGCGTTCGAGAACGCGATGACGCTCGACATCGCCATGGGCGGATCGACCAACACGGTGCTGCACCTGCTGGCGGCGGCTTACGAAGGCAAGGTGCCGTTCACGATGCTGGACATCGACCGGCTGTCGCGCCGCGTGCCGGTGCTGTGCAAGGTGGCGCCATCGGTAGCGGACGTGCATCTGGAAGACGTTCACCGCGCCGGCGGCGTGATGGCCATCCTCGGCGAACTCGATCGCGCCGGACTGTTGAACCGCGGCCTGCCGATGGTTCACAGCAAGACGCTGGAAGACGCGCTCGGCCGCTGGGATATCGTGCGCACCAAGAGCGAAAGCGTTCGCAAATTCTTCACGGCGGCGCCGGGCAACGTGCCGACGCAGGTCGCGTTCAGCCAGGAGCGCCGGTTCGAGGAACTCGATACCGACCGCGCCACCGGCTGCATCCGCGACGCCGCGCACGCCTTCTCCAAGGACGGTGGCCTCGCAGTGCTCTCGGGCAATCTCGCGCTCGACGGCTGTATCGTGAAGACCGCCGGCGTCGACGAGAGTATTTTGAAGTTCGAAGGACCGGCGCGGATTTTTGAAAGCCAGGACGCGGCGGTCGAGGGCATTTTGGGCGGCAAGATCAAGGCCGGCGACGTCGTCGTTGTCCGCTATGAGGGACCGCGCGGCGGGCCCGGCATGCAGGAGATGCTGTATCCGACCAGCTATCTGAAATCGAAGGGACTCGGAAAGGTCTGTGCGCTGATCACCGATGGCCGCTTCTCCGGCGGCTCCTCGGGCCTGTCGATCGGCCACATCTCGCCAGAAGCCGCCGAAGGCGGTCTGATCGGCCTCGTGGAAGACGGCGACCTGATCAAGATCGACATCCCCGCGCGCTCGATCAGCCTCGTGGTCGATGACGCCACGCTGGCGAAGCGCCGCGAAGCCATGCTGGCCCGCGGGGCGGACGCCTGGAAGCCCGCCAAGAAGCGCAGCCGCAACCTGACGATGGCGCTGAAAGCCTACGCGGCGCTGACGACGAGCGCCGCCCGCGGTGCGGTGCGGATTGTGCCGGAGTGACGAACTTCTTCACCTCTCCCGCTTGCGGGGGAGGTCGGATCGCATCGTAGATGCGATCCGGGTGGGGGAAGCTCTATCCACACGGGCAGTGTGACTCGTGGCGACACCCCACCCCGGCCCTCCCGCAAGCGGGAGAGGGAGGGCAGTCTCGTCGCGGTTGCCCTTATCTAGCTCAGGACGCGCTACGTCAGCACCTTGACGCTGCCGAGCGCGGTGACGCGGCCGCGCTTGAGCATCACGATCTGCGTCGCGAACTGACGCAGCTCCACGGCTGCAACGCAGATTTGCTCAAACCGAACAAACTTGCCTCTCGCGCTCCCATTTCTATATGCTAGGATTGTATGCATCCGCACGGTGAGCCGTAAGCCGCCGTGCTGTCTCGTTACGATGGCAACGAGCGCACTCAATCCCGTCGATTGAACACGTACGCGCTTGCGCAGGGAGCCATCATGCCTCACTTCCTCTCACGCCTTCTGCTGATCCTATTTGGAACGATTGCCGCAAGCGGAGTTCACGCGCAAGAGACTCCAACTATCGCTGCTGCGTCGGATCTAAAGTTTGCATTGGAGGAGGTCGCTGCCAAATTCAAAGCCGAGACTCACCAGGAGGTGCGACTGAACTTCGGGTCATCGGGCAATTTTGCGCGCCAGTTGCAACAGGGCGCGCCATTCGAAATGTTCATGTCGGCTGACGAAGGTTTTGTTTTCCAGCTCGCAGACGCAGGCAAGACAATGGATCGTGGCATCCTCTACGCGGAGGGCCGCATTGTTCTCTTCGTTCCGAAGGGCTCTCCCGTTAGAGCAGACGGTCAGCTCGATGATGTTAGCGCGGCAACCGTAGATGGTCGCATACAGAAATTTGCAATTGCTAATCCCGAGCACGCCCCCTACGGGCGCGCCGCTGAACAGGCGTTGAGGAATCGAGGTCTGTGGGACGTGATCAAGCCAAAGCTCGTGTTGGGAGAGAACGTTTCACAAGCGGCGCAGTTCGCGACATCGGGGGCGGCGCAAGGCGGCATCTTTGCCTATTCGCTCGCGCTTGCGCCGGCCGTCAGCTCGCTCGGCTCATTTGTTCTGATTCCTGCCGAATGGCATCAGCCGTTGCGACAGCGGATGGTCTTGATGAAAAACGCGACCCCTGTAACCAGAGAATTTTATCGCTACGTCCAGATGCCAGCAGCCCGCGTGGTATTCCGCAAGTTTGGGTTCATCCTGCCTGGCGAAGCGTCCTAAATATGGATTGGTCGGCCCTTGCTGTATCGCTCAAGCTGGGAGCTTTGACGGTGCTCGTCCTTCTGCCGTTGGGAATCATCTGCGGCCGGGCGCTCGCCTTCAATCGGTTCCAGGGCAAGGGCTTTGTTGAGGCGTTGTTGGCGCTGCCGCTGGTCTTGCCGCCGACCGTTCTTGGCTACTACCTGCTGGTAGCCTTTGGCGGCAATTCTCCCTTGGGACAGCTCTGGCAAGCCATCAGCGGTCATCCGCTCGCCTTCAGCTTCGAAGGGCTGTTGCTTGCTTCGTTGATCGCAAACATTCCCTTCGTCGTGCAGCCTGTGCAACGAGGGTTCGAGGCTATTGCGGTCGAGATACGAGAAGCCGCCGCCTGTTCGGGGCTTTCGCCATGGCGAGTATTTCTCACGATCGATCTTCCGTTGGCTTGGCCCGGAATCGTTACCGGTATGGTGCTCGCATTCGCCCATACGCTGGGGGAGTTCGGAGTAGTGCTCATGGTCGGGGGCAATATCACGGGGGAGACCAGGACCGTTGCTGTTGCCATCTACGATCGAGTTCAGGCATTCGACAACAACGCAGCGGGTATCATGTCGGTGTTGCTGCTTGCGCTCTCGTTACTTGCACTTTCGGTCACCTACTTTCTTTCTGCTCGGATCGGACGTCGCTATGCCTGACAGCGGATTGCAAGTTCGGTTGCGCCAGGAAGGGCCCATTCCTCTTGATGTCGAGTTCTCATGTGCGCCAAATCAGCTACTGGCCTTGGTGGGACCGTCGGGGGCCGGCAAGACCACTATTCTTCGTTCAATCGCAGGTCTCTACCGGCCTCGCGAAGGGCGTGTTAGCTGCCAAGACAATGTTTGGCTTGATGCTGCAAACGGCGTGCATGTCCCTCCGCACGAGCGTCCGGTGGGTTTGGTTTTTCAGGGCTATGCCCTGTTTCCACATATGACAGTGCTTCGAAATGTGACGACGGCGCTGGGACGGAGCCCGAAGGCAGCGCGAGACGCAAAGGCGCAAGAGCTGCTGTCTCTTGTGCACCTTCAAGGATTCGATAGTCGATATCCCGCTTCATTGTCCGGGGGAGAACAGCAGCGTGTTGCCGTTGCCCGCGCGCTCGCACGTAGCCCCGCAGTGCTGCTTATGGACGAGCCCTTCTCCGCTGTTGATCGTCGCACCCGGCGCAAGCTCCGCGACGAACTTGCCGAGCTACGGAAGGTCATGCAAATCCCGATTGTTATGGTCACACATGATCTCGATGAAGCGGCATCCCTCGCGGATCGAATGTGCGTCATCGATAAGGGAGAAACCCTGCAAGTTGGGACACCCGCAGAGCTGATGAAAGCTCCCGTGAACCAGCGAGTAGTCGAGGCGCTAGACCTGCCAGATCAGCTAATAGAGCGGATCAGTACTCGCTCCACGGGATCGCAGTCGAGGTAACGGGCTCAGACGTGGATTTACCAATTGAAGCTGCCGGCCCTATCAATGATGATGGTGTCGCTTGTGCCCGCCGCTCCCGTAACCGCGCAACTCTGCATACTTGGTCATTTGCGACGGGGTCAAAATGCTGCCGGTCGACAAATGATATTTCAGATGGGTCTCGCGCAGCATCCCTTGCGTGGCGGCAACGGCCGCGGTGGACGCCTTCAAGCTTTCGGGCGTGACCGTGCGGGTGGCAAACTGCTTGTCGAGTTCGGCTTCCTGCTCGATCAGCTTGGCGCCCAGCGGCATCGCTTCGGCCTTCATGGAATCGAACAGGCGCTGCATGCTGGCGCGTTGCTCGGTGGAGAGTTCGAGCTTGTCGGCAAGCTCGAGAACGTGCAATGGCCCCGGATAGCCGTTCAGCTCGGCTGCGAGCGCCAGGCCCATTCCGCGGCCGGCGCCGAGGTCGGCAATCTGCTGATCGGAAAGCGCCTTGATCGGGCGCGCCTGCATCCCGGCATACGGCGTCTGTGCGTGTACGCTCGTGACGAATGCGATCGATGCAATCAGTGGCCAAATCTTCATCGTCGTTCTCCGGTGGGTCGGCTTGATACTTCGTGTTTGGCATCCGGTGCGTTCAGCACCGACTTGCAGGCGGGCGGCAGCGCAGCCATCGTCATCGGCGGCTTCGGCTTCGGCGGCACTTTCGGCGGCTTCGGATGCAGCACCGCGTCGCTGAACCAGTAGGCAAGATCGCCCGCGCTGCAGCCTTCGCCCTCGTTCGGATCGGGCTGGCTTTCGCATTCGCTCGCGCCGGGCGGGCATTTGATGCGGATGTGGAAGTGATAGTCATGGCCGTACATCGGCCGCACCTTGTGGAGCCAGGAGCGGTCGCCCTTGGCTTCACGGCACAACGCTTTCTTGATCGCGGCATTAACGAAGATGCGCTGTACGGTCGGCTCCTGCGCGGCGGCGCGGATCACCGCAAGATGCGTCGGCGTCCAGGCGTGCGGATCGATATCGAGCCGGTCGCTGCGCACCATCATCACCGCGGACATCTCCTCGCGTTCGTTGCGCGATAGCTGCCGGTTCGGCATCGGCGTCAGCCAGATGTCGGCGTCGAGCCCCACCTGATGGCTGGCATGCCCGGTAAGCATCGGTCCGCCGCGCGGCTGCGACATGTCGCCGACCAGGATGCCGGGCCAGCCCGCATCCCGGCGCGCTCTGGCGGCCAGCCGTTTGATCAGCGCGACCAGATCCGGATGGCCCCAATAGCGATTGCGCGACAGCCGCATCACCTGCCAATTGTCGCCGTCGATCGGCAGCCCTTCTGCGCCCGCGATGCAGCCATGGGCGTAAAACCCGTGCACGCGCGTCGGCATCGCCGCGGGCAGAACCTTGCGGCCGAACAGCTCCTTGGCGGCGATGTTGGGATCATCGGGATTGGCAAGCGGCGGCAGCGGTTTTGGATGGACCGTGCCCTTGTCCTGCGCCCATGCACTCGCGGCATTGGCGGCGGCTATCAAGGCTATGAGGGGGATCAGAAACAGGCGGGGGTTCATCGGACCAGAGAGTTCAGGGATCGCTCGATTGGCAAACTTAGCATGAAACCGGTAAGAGAGGACAGGCGCCGCAAGCGCAATTGCGTGACCCCACTCCAGCGCAACTATCCGCGCAACACCCGCATCGTGATCAATTAACGCCGGCCTTCACTGCAACTCGATGTTGGCGGACTTGATCACCGCGGCCCACCGGTCGATTTCCTCGCGCATGTAAGCGGATGACTTGTCGACCGGACCGCCGAAAATGCCTGCGGACAGTTTCTTGAGCTGATCCTGCACCTGGGGCTGGCGCAAGGCCTCGTTCACATCGGCATTGATCTTCTCGACGATGTTTTTCGGAGTTTTGGGCGGCGCCACGATGCCGTACCAGGCGACCGCTTCGAAACCCGGCAACGTCTCGGCGATCGTCGGCACGTCCGGCAGCGCCGGGAGCCGTTCGGACGAGGCCACCGCCAGCAATTTCAACTTGCCCGCCTGAACGAGCGCGAGCGAGACGCCGAGATTGTCGAACATGACGTCGACGTCGCCGGCGACAAGCCCCTGCAGCGCGGGCGCCGAGCCGCGATAGGGAATGTGCCGCAGCTTCACCTTCGCCATCGATTGGAACAATTCCGACGTCAGATGCGAGGTCGTGCCGTTGCCCTGCGTGGCACAGATCGTCTTGTCGGAATTGCCTTTCAGATATTCGATAAGCTCGGGCACGCTCGATGCCTTGACGTTGTTCGGATTGACGATCAGCGCGTTCGGTACCTGGGCCATCACGACGATCGGCTCGAATTTCGTCGGATCGAAGCCGAGCCTTGGGTACAAATTCTGGTTGATGACGAGCGGCGGCGGCGGCGACGAGAGCAGGGTGTAGCCGTCGGGCGCTGAATGAAAGACCTGTTCGGCACCGATGTTTCCTGCGGCGCCCGTACGGTTTTCGATCACCACCGGCTGGCTCCATTTGCGTGACAGCCAGTCCGCGACGATCCGTGGAATGGCATCCGCCGTTCCTCCAGCGGGGAAGGGGACGACGATCTTCACGGGGCGGTCCGGATAGTCGGCTGCCGATGCACGCGCACAAAAAAGCGCGGACAAGATCAGAACCAGCGGCAGCAGCGCCAGTTTACGGCGGGCGAGAAGCAGAGCTGGCATGGAGCCTTGCATTGAAACTCCTCCCGCTGTCGTTCTTCGTCCGGTCTAAAACTGTCCGCGCCGGCACTTGGTGTTTGCAGCAAGTGAGGATAGCTTGAACGAGCAAGCTTCCGAAGCTTTTTTCGCGTGGGATGATGACGCAGCCGCAGCTCACCGTTGTGATCATTGGAGGTGGCATCGGCGGATTGTTCGCCGCGAACGCGCTGATCGCTCACGGCTTCAATGTTTCCGTCTATGAGCAGGCGCCCGCGCTTGGCGAGGTCGGGGCAGGGGTATTTCTGACACCCAACAGCGTGCGGCAATTGCAGCGGGTGGGGCTCGGATATCAGGTGGAAAGACGGGGAGCCAGGGTCGGTCCCGCTTCTCACTATTTTCGCCACGACGGCGCGCCGATCGCCCCGGTTCAGGTGACGGACTCCGCGGGCTGGAACGCGACGTTCGGCATGCATCGCGCGGACGTGGTCGAGATTCTGGCTAGCGCATTGCCGCCCGCGGTGGTTCGCACGGGCCATCGCGCCACGGGCTTCGAGCAGGCCGATCAGGTTGCGCGTGTGACATTCGCCAATGGTGCGGTCGTCCAAGGCGACATCGTCGTTGCCGCGGATGGCATCCATTCGGAGCTCCGGCGCTATGCGGCGCCGCCGTCCCGTCCGGTCTTTCACGGCTCCGTCGCCTATCGCGGCGTGCTGCCGCATCGGCGCATTCCGCACTGGCCGACCGATCGCTGGCAGATGTGGCTGGGCCAGGGTAAACATTTCCTCAGCTTCCCGGTCCGATCGGGCGAACTCATAAACTATGTCGGCTTCGTGCCGGCCGATGCGGAAATGAAGGAGTCCTGGTCTGCGCCCGGAGATCCCGACGTGCTTCGCCGCGAGTTCGAGGGCTGGGACCCGCGCATTGGCGCGTTGTTGAGCCAGGTCGACAGGACGTTCCGTTGGGCGCTGTACGATCGGGAGCCGCTGCCGGCCTGGACGCGTGGGCGCTTGACGCTGCTCGGCGATGCCGCGCATCCGATGCTGCCGCATCTCGGCCAGGGCGCCAACCAGTCGATCGAGGACGGCATGGCGCTCGCAACCATTCTGGCGCGGGCGTCGCGCGCCAACGTACCGGCGGCGCTGCTGGCTTATGAGCGGTTGAGGCGCGAGCGGGTAGCAGCGGTTCAGCGCGGTGCGCGCGAGAATGGGATGCGCTACGATTCGTCCTACGCCGATCTCGGCGTACGCGATGCCGAGATATCAGCGCATGCGGCGTTCCGCAGGCGGCTTTACGATCACGACGTCGTGCCCGAAGCGCAAGCGGCGGCATCTTCGCTGTGCTGAGCGGGCGTTCCCGACGCTCAGGATCACGGCGGAAGTTGTCGAGAGCGAGGCCGAGGTAAACTGCCTGCGCAAGAGGGATGCCAGGAGGGGCAGGATTCCTGTTCAGCCGCGCGCGGCCCAATGCGGAGATCGTCGGTCTGTTGAAGATGCAAGGCAACTCGAGCGCGCCGGCAGGTGCGGCGCTGGTGGCGTAGGCGCAGCCGTAGCCCGGATGGAGCCAACGGGTCGCGCGAATGCGCGCCGATGACAGGCTCCGCGCAATCCGGAACAGGCTGGTTCGCTGCACGATAGGCCCCCGGATTTCGCTTCGCTCCATCCGGGCTACGCGCGCCTGTTCGCCGCCTTCCGCTTCCGCGCATGATACGTCAGCGCCAGCGCGATGCAGTGCCGTAACTCTTTCTCGGGCAGCTTTTCATCGGCGTCGAGCAGGATGCTGCGGTTGTCGCCGTAGCACAGTTCCGGATAGAACTCGCGAAAGGTCTCGACCAGATTGGTCTGGCAGTGGAAATAGACCGCGTAGCGGCCGGCTTCCGCCTTCACCTGGTCGATCCGGATCGTGCTGCCGCTCTTGCTCTCGGTCGTGAGATAGCTCGGCTGCCCCCATTTCAGCGTCTCTTCCAGGGTGCCGACGCCCTCGGTGGTCTTTGCGGTATCGAAGATCAGGCGGCGCAGCGCAAGTAGTTTTGCCCTGACCGAGCTAGGATAGGCCGCGAATACGGCTTCCACCGCAGCGTCCCGGGTGTCAGCGCTCGCCCGTTTGGCGATGCGCTTTGCAGCTTGCTTCCGTGCCGCCTTCTTCATTGCGATGTCAGCGTATCCTGCCAGGCTCCATTGAGAACCTAAAGCAGGATGCAAGCCGTCGGAAGCGAAAACGAAGCGCCTATCTCTTGCGCGTGCCTGATCGCGACGTCTTTGCTGTGCTGGATCGTGACGTCTTGCGCGCACTGGACCTTGACGCTGCTTTTCGCTTGCGCGTGGCGGCTGCTTTCTTGGCCGAGCGTGATCGCGCCGCTGCGGGCCGGCTGGCCGCGGCCTTGCCGCCGCGCGGACCGCCGATGCGGCCGCCTCGCTTCGCCGCGACATTGGTGTCTTTCACGCCGCGACCGGAGCCGCTCTTGTTGCCGCCACCGGTTTCCTTGTTGACGGTGGCCCAGGCGCGTCGCTCGGCCTCCTTCTTGCCGATGCCGCGCTTCTCATAACCTTCCTCGATATGCTCGGCCTTGCGTTTCTGCTTGGTCGTGTAGCTGGACTTGTCACCGCGGGGCATGTGGTATCTCCCTCGTTGTTGCGGTTACCGGCAAGCAACGCGCGCCTTGCGTGGGGGTTCCTAGCCGAGTCCGCGGCGTGCCGGGCGGGCCGGCCGCTTTCATCGCGTCGTCGGCGATCCGTCGAGATTGCCCGAGAGGATCGCCCGGCCGGCATCCTCGTAGTGGGCGTCACGGCCCTGGATCTGCTGCGCGATGGCGTGCATGTCGCGAAAGCGGCGCTCGAACTTGTTGGCGTTGAACACGGCTGTGGCGCCCGTCATGTGATAGGCGGTGTCGACCACGGCGGCCGATTGATGGATCGTCCATGTCGAGGCGAGGCGCATCGCCACCCGGTGGGCTTCGGTGAGGGTCGCGCCCTGCGACAGATCATGCCATACATCCGCTGACGTGGCATAGAGATAGGCGCGGGTGGCGCGCAGTTGCGCCTCGGTGCGCCCGACCAGCCCCTGCACGGCGTTGTTGTCGCGCATCGCCTTTGACGCTTGCGGTGTCTTGCCCCGGGCAAGCGCGATCGCCGCGTCGAGCGTGGCGCGGGCGACGCCGAGCGAGGTCGCCGCAAAGCCCATGCCGAAAACCATGTTGGTAGAGAGCTTGTACAGCGGGCCGTTCTCGCGCAGCGCCGCCGGATCGTCGCGCAGCGCTGCGAACTTTTCCGGGATGAACAAATTGTCGACCGAATAGGAATCGGTGCCGGTGCCGCGCAGGCCGATCACGTCCCAGACGTCGTGCATCGTGGCGCTGGTCACCGGAAACAGGATGGTACGAATCTCCGGCGAACCGTCCGGCCTGCGCCGCGGCGTGCCGTCGGCTTCGACGACCCGGACATGGGCGCCGAGCCAGCTTGCCTGCCGCGAGCCGGACGCAAAATCCCAGCGCGCGCTGGCCTTGTAGCCGCCGGGAACCGCCTGCACTTCGTGGTTGATCGCGCCCCAGGCCAGAATGCCGGGCGCAACGTTGAAGATTTCGTTGGCAGCATCGGGATCGAGATAGGCCGCGGTCATGGCGCAGACGCTGCACTGGCCGAGGCACCATGCGGTCGAGGCGTCGGCCTTGGCGACTTCCTCCTGCATTAGCATGAATGTTTCGAGCGGCACCTCAGCGCCGCCAAAACTCTTCGGCAGCAGGGCCCGATAGAGCTCATTCTCGATCAGCGCCTGTGTCACCGCCGGCGTCAGCCGTCGCGTCCGCTCGATCTCGTCGGCTTCCTCCGTAATCAACGGCGCCAGAGCGCGGGCGCGCTCCACAAGATCGACGCCCGGATGCCTATTCATTCGCTTCCCCGCCTTCTTTTATTCGTGGCTTGATCGCGATCGTGACCTATCCGCTGCCGCCGATCAAGGCGGCACCCCCGGAACGGCTTGGCTGGTGCGAATTATGGACGGCCACAACCACAGGTGCATCAGGTCGCGCAATGGATTATGGTCAAGGCGCGGTAGGGGAGCTGCAAATGACTGATATCAGCTTTTTCGAACCTGAAGATCTCAACAGTATCCCAACTTTCCGGGCCGCCTATTCGGATCGCACGGCATTGCTGATGGCCAAGCTGGCCTATCGCGCCTACAACGACTTTGACCTCGACGATGCGAGGTTCGCTGCGTTCAGTACGGAATTATGCAAGCAGGGTTTTGTCGGCTGCAGTGCGCTGATCGATCGCGACGCCGGCACGGCGGGTTATGTCGTCGAAGGCAATGATATCATCGTCGTCGTATTCCGCGGCACTGAGGACGAACTCGACTGGAGAACCAATGTGAACGCCCGTTTCGTAGCCCTGCAGGGCGGTACGCGTGTTCACACGGGGTTCTTCCAGGCTTACTGGCCGATCCGCGACTCCATGTTCGAGGTCGTCAAGCGCCTCATCAAAGCGAAGCCGCGTCCAGTCTACATCACCGGCCACTCGCTTGGCGGTGCGTTGGCGCTGATGGCCACGGCCGAATTGGCCAATGACAACGATGCGACAGTTCGCGATTGCGTCGCGGCTTGCTACACTTTTGGCTGTCCGCGAGCGGGTGACGCCTCCTTCGACATTTACGTCAAGGCTCCGCTTTACCGAATCACCAACGGTGTCGACCCGGTGCCGGCGATCCCTCCGGCGATGCTTGGCTACCGTCATGTTGGTGACACCCGGTATTTCGGAAAAATTGGCGTTGCCCCGGTACGCCGTTCGCCAAACGGGGCGCAGAAGATCTGGCGCACGATTGGGGGAATGGTTGCGTGGGTCAAGACCGGACGATTTCAGAACATCGCCGACCACAGCATGACGGTCTATGTCGGAAAGCTGGATGCCTGGGCGAAGAACAATCTCAAGCAAACGCAGGACAGACGCGAAGTTACGGCCGACCCCGGCATCTCATCAAGGGCATAGGCAAACGTTCGCCCTCACGTGAATCACGCTGCCGCGCGGCCGACATCAAGCGACGGCCGCGGCGGTCGCTTGGCGGACGGGAAACTCAAGGCGACGGCGACGGCGGCCATGCCGATCGTGAAGGAGCCGACATAGAGCCAACTATAGCCGTGGAAGGCGTCGAACACCCATCCGCCGGCTAGCGGCCCCAGCGCCATGCCGAGGCTGGCAAACGCGGAGACGGCGCCGAACATGCTGCCCATGATGCGCACACCGAAATATTCGCGCACCAGCAC
Source organism: Bradyrhizobium sp. sBnM-33 (assembly GCF_032917945.1). Taxonomy (NCBI): domain Bacteria; kingdom Pseudomonadati; phylum Pseudomonadota; class Alphaproteobacteria; order Hyphomicrobiales; family Nitrobacteraceae; genus Bradyrhizobium; species Bradyrhizobium sp. sBnM-33. Next base: position 8,862,515 of record NZ_CP136624.1, on the reverse strand, counting down.
GGCGTACAACGGCATCACGCCGCCATAAGCGAGGCCGAAGACAACCGACAGAGCGTAGAACTCGCCGAGCTGGCCGACCGCGAGAAAGGTGGCGATTGACAAGGCCTGGACGAACAGGCCGCCGACCAAGACGTGCTTGGCGCCGAAGCGATCGGCCAGCAAGCCGAGCAGCAAACGGCCGCCGAGGCCGGAGAAGCCGGCGAGGCTATAGACGGTGACCGCGGCCAGTGGCGCGATGCCGCAGATCATGGCGTAGCTTACCAGGTGGAAGATCGGTCCCGAATGCGCCGCGCAGCAGGCGAAATGCGCGCATGCCAGGATGATGAATTGCGGCGTTCGTAGCGCCTGTGCGACCGTCCACTGACCGTCAGGCGCGCCGGTCCCATTGGCTGCAGCAGGCGTTGATGGCTCCGGCGGCCGTCGCACCAGCAATGAGGCCGGGATCAACAGCGCCAAGGCGACGATGCCGATCACCAGCATCGCCGTGCGCCAGTCGTAGGTCGTGATCAAATAGCTTGCGAATGGCGCAACCGTCAGCGGCGAAACGCCCATGCCGGCCGACACCAACGCCACCGCGAGGCTGCGGCGATGCTCGATCCAGGCGCTCGCCACTGCGACCATCGGCGCATAGAAGCTGCCAGCCGCAATCCCGATCAAAACGCCGAACGCTAACTGAAATTGCCACAGGCTGGTGGCCTGGCTCGCGCCGATCAGCCCGGCGCCAAGCAGCAGCGTGCCCGACAGCACCACGATGCGGGTGCCAAACCGGTCGGACAGCGTGCCCCAGAAGAACGCCGCCAGCCCCATGGCGAGAAAGTTGATCGTTGCCGCCGCCGACACGCCGCTGCGCGACCAGCCCATCGCCTCCGAAATCGGCTGCAGGAACACGGCCAGCGACAGCATCGAGCCGAATGCGACGCAGGTCATCAGCGCGCCTACGGCGACAACAACCCAGCCGTAGGACAAACCGGAAGCCTTGCCCATGCGATTCCCCGCTCTTTTGTATTTATGATCTGAGCGGGGGCGATGGTGGCTTATTCACGGCCGCTGAGCAAGCGCATGGAGCATCGTCATTCCAAAGTACACGTTCTGGATGCGTGTTTCAGATGGCGAATCTCGCCCGAAAATCTCAAGATTACGGGTTCGTCCTTCGGACCCCCCGAGAATGACACCCGGAACTCAACTATCCACCTTCAGCGCGGCAATAAACGCTTCCTGCGGGATGTCGACCTTGCCGAACTGCCGCATCTTCTTCTTGCCTTCCTTCTGCTTCTCCAGAAGTTTGCGTTTGCGCGTGATGTCGCCGCCGTAGCATTTGGCGGTGACGTCCTTGCGCAGCGCGCGGACGGTTTCGCGGGCGATCACCTTGCCGCCGATCGCGGCCTGGATCGGGATCTGAAACATGTGCGGCGGGATCAGTTCCTTCATCTTTTCGACCATGGCGCGGCCGCGGCCTTCTGCGCGGGTCCGGTGCACCAGCATCGACAGCGCATCGACCGGCTCGCCATTGACGAGGATCTGCATCTTGACGAGGTCGGCCACCTTGTAGTCGGTTAGATGATAGTCGAACGAGGCGTAGCCCTTCGAGACGGATTTCAGCCGGTCGTAGAAATCGAACACGACTTCGTTGAGCGGCAAATCGTATTTCACCATCGCGCGGGAGCCGACGTAAGTGAGCTCCGTCTGCGCGCCGCGGCGGTCCTGGCACAGTTTTAGTACGCTGCCGAGATATTCGTCGGGCGTGAGGATCGTCGCCTCGATCCACGGCTCCTCGATGTCGGCGATCTTGACGACATCTGGCATGTCGACCGGATTGTGGATCTCGATCTCCTGGCCGTCGGTCAGATGCATCTTGTAGATCACGCTCGGCGCCGTCGCGATCAGGTTGAGATCGAACTCGCGCGACAGCCGCTCCTGGATGATTTCGAGATGCAGCAGCCCGAGGAAGCCGCAGCGGAAACCGAAGCCGAGCGCGGCCGAAGTCTCCATCTCATAGGAGAAGCTCGCATCGTTGAGCCGCAATTTGCCCATCGCCGCGCGCAGCGTCTCGAAATCGTTGGCGTCGACCGGGAACAGGCCGCAGAACACCACCGGGATCGCCGGCTTGAAGCCCGGCAACATTTCGGTGACCGGCTTCTTGTCGTCGGTAATAGTATCGCCGACGCGCGTATCGGCGACTTCCTTGATCGCTGCGGTAATGAAGCCGATCTCGCCGGGACCGAGCTCGTCGACCTGCTCCATCTTCGGCGTGAAGAACCCGACGCGCTCGACGTCATAGGCCGCATTGGTGCCCATCATGCGGATGCGCTGGCCCTTCTTCATCGTGCCGTCGACCACGCGGATGAGCACGACGACGCCGAGATAGACGTCGTACCAGCTATCCACCAATAGCGCCTTCAGCGTCGCGCCGCGGTCGCCCTTCGGCGGCGGCAGGCGGGTCACGATGGCCTCCAGCACGTCGGGAACGCCGAGGCCCGTCTTGGCCGAGATCATCACGGCGTCCGAGGCATCGATCCCGATCACGTCCTCGATCTGCTGCTTGACCTTGTCAGGCTCGGCCGCCGGCAGGTCGACCTTGTTGAGAACCGGCACGATCTCGTGATTGTTGTCGAGCGCCTGATAGACGTTGGCAAGCGTCTGCGCTTCCACGCCCTGGCTGGCATCGACCACCAAGAGCGACCCTTCGCAGGCTGCCAGCGACCGCGAGACTTCGTAGGCGAAGTCGACATGGCCTGGCGTGTCCATCAGGTTGAAGATGTAACTCTTGCCGTCCTTGGCGCGGTAGTTCAGCCGCACCGTCTGCGCCTTGATGGTGATGCCCCGCTCACGCTCGATATCCATGGAATCGAGCACCTGTTCCTTGCCCGCCATTTCGCGGTCCGACAGCCCGCCCGTCATCTGGATCAGGCGGTCAGCCAGCGTCGATTTGCCATGGTCGATATGGGCGACAATGGAGAAGTTGCGGATGTTGGAAATGGGCGCAGTTGTCATGGGGCGCGGGATAGCATTCGCGTCCCCGTGCGGCAACCATCTTGCTGTATTTGAAGGGGCTTTCTTCACGCCAAGCTGATTCCAATCGAAGCCAAAACACGCTAGGCAATGGCCATGTCGACTGCATCCATTGCGGCCGCGCGCAGCCGGCGCATTCCCACGATCCGGCGGCTGGCGGCGTGGCTGGCCTCACGCGCCAGTGATCCCAAGGCCGGCCTGTGGCTGGTGACCGGCTTTGCCGTGATCCACGCCGTGCTGTGGACGCTGATCCTGGTCAATCTGAAGGCCGGGCAGGACGTCCACATGGACGTCGCGGAAGCCTTCGCCTGGGGGCAGAAGTTCCTGCTCGGCTATGGCAAGCATCCGCCACTGTCGGGATGGGTCGCCGGCTTCTGGTTCATGTTCTTTCCAGTCACCGACTGGGCGACCTATGCGCTGGCGATGGCGACGCTCGGCTGCTCGCTCGTGATCTGCTGGCAGTTGGCGTTGCGCGTCGTCGATCGCCGCCGCGCGTTCTTCGTCGTGGTGATGCTCGCGCTCTATCCGATCTTCAACTTCAAGGGCTTCAAGTACAATCCGGACCTGCTGCAACTCGTCACGCTGCCGCTGATGATGCTGGCCTACCTCGACGCGTTCGAGAAACGCAGCATCAAATCGGGCGTGTGGCTCGGGCTCGCCGGTGCGCTGGCGCTGATGACCAAATACTGGGCGCTGACCATGATCGGCGCCGTCGGCGTTGCCTCATTGATCCATCCGCAGCGTTTGCAGTTCCTGCGTTCGCCGGCGCCATGGGTCGCGATTGCTACGCTCGCGGTCGCGATGCTCCCGCACTTCATGTGGCTGAAGCAGGTGGATTTCGTCCCGCTCACCTATGCCGGCGATACCTATTCCCTTACCGATCGCGCGATGATCGGCGATCTCGCGCTGGGCTATGTCGGGCACAATCTCGCGCTGCTGGCCGCGCCGGTGATACTCGGCGCGATCGCGCTGATGTGGCGGCCGTTCCGCTTGATGCCGGTTTCGGCCTTCGGGCATGGCGCCAATACCGGCGTTAACATTTCGCAGGCGATCAACGTCTGGATCGTCCAGGCGGTGGTGGCGATCGGTCCGCCGCTAGGTGCGCTGATATTCCACGTCTATATCAAAACCGACTGGGGCATCCCGCTGTTCTTCCTGATGCCGCTCGCGCTGGTCGCGATCCCTGCGGTGCGGATTCGGAGAATTGCGCTGTTGAACCTGACGGCGACCTGGCTCGTCATTTCGCTCGTCGTGCTGGCGATATCGCCAAGGATCGTCGCCTACGAACTGGATGAAAAGCGCACCGCAGGCGCGACCTACCGGGCGCGTTCCGAACTCGCCCGCGAACTGACGGAAGCCTGGCACACGCGGTTTTATTCGCGCTGGCCGGTGGTCGCCGCCTATACCGATACCGGCCAGCCCGTCACCTTCTACAGCCCCGATCATCCGGCGCCGCTGACGCCGGACGAGCCGTGGTCGTCCGGCCTGACCTCGCTCGAGGAGGCGAAGCGATCGGGCTTCATTGGCATCTGCGAGGTCGGCGACTGGAAGCTGGAAAAATGCGAGGCGTGGATGCAGGCCCATGCCGCCAATGCCGAGCGCATGGTGATGACCACGCGACGATTCTTTCTCGGCAAGGCTGGCCCCGCGACGGCCTGGAACATCTTCATCGTGCCGCCGGCCAGATAGACATCACTCGAAGGGGTAACGCATGGATCTCGACCTGACGGATAAAACGGCGCTCGTGACCGGCTCGACCCGCGGGATTGGGCTCGCGACCGCCATCGGGCTTGCGCAAATGGGCGCGGAAGTGATCGTCAACGGCCGCGAGCAGGCAGCGGTCGGCGAGGCCGTCGCAAAAGTCCAACAGGTTGCGCCGTCGGCCAAAGTGCACGTCGCGGCGTTCGATCTCGGCAACGCAGCGGGCTGTGCCGGGCTGGTGGCGCAATTCCCTGAAGTCGATATCCTAGTCAACAATCTCGGCATTTACGAACCAAAGGGTTTCTTCGAGATCGAGGATGCCGATTGGTCAAGGATGTTTGAAGTCAACGTCATGAGCGGGGTGCGGCTGACGCGGCATTATTTGAAGCGGATGCTTGATAACAAGGACTGGGGCCGTGTCGTGTTCGTCTCCAGCGAATCCGGCGTCTTCATTCCAAAGGAGATGGTGCATTACGGCTTCTCGAAATCGGCGCAACTCGTCATCGCGCGCGGCGCCGCGGAAACCACCAAGGGCACCAACGTAACCGTCAATTCGGTGATGCCCGGCCCGACCTGGGTCGAGATGGCGCCGGTCCGTCTGGCCGCCCGCGCGCAAACGATGGGCACCACCGTCGACGACCTCGTCTCGCGCACCTTCAGCGAACGCCGTCCGGCCTCGCTGCTGCAGCGCTACGCGGCGCCGGAGGAGATCGCCAATCTGATCTGCTACGTCTGCTCAAAAGCCTCCAGCGCCACCAACGGCGCCGCGCTGCGCGCCGACGGCGGGATTGTTACGAATCCGTTTTGAGGCTCTTAGACCTCATCCTGAGGAGCCGCGTAGCGGCGTCTCGAAGGATGAATGGCACCAGCGGGGGCTACATGGTTCGAGACGCCGCTGCGCGGCTCCTCACCATGAGGGGCTAAAAGTGAAGCGTCCCGCGAAGGGAAACGCTCACACGCCTTCTTCGTTGAACTTGTCTGCAACCAGCGCTGCGATCGCGTCGACCGCTTGTTGCGCCTCGGGGCCGATCGCGGAGACCGTAACCGAGGTTCCAGGTCCCGCCGCCAGCATCATCAACCCCATGATCGAGGTGCCGCCGACGGTCTCGCTGCCGCGTGTCACCCAGACTTCGGCGTTGAAGCGTTCAACCATCTGGACGAATTTGGCCGATGCCCGCGCGTGCAGGCCGCGCTTGTTGATGATCTGAAGTTCCCGCGAAACGGCGCCCGCGGGCACGCTCGGCCCGAGTTCCTTTTCGGGCGCGGCCTCGTCGCTCATTTGCCGGCGAGCACGCGGCTGGCGATGGTGACGTATTTGCGGCCGGCTTCCTGGGCCATCGCGATGGCGTCGGGAAGCGAGCGCTCTTCGCGCACCTTGGCAAGCTTGACCAGCATGGGAAGATTGATGCCTGCGAGCACTTCCACCTTTGGGCGGCTCATGCAGGAAATTGCGAGATTGGAAGGCGTGCCGCCGAACATGTCGGTCAGGATGGCGACACCATCGCCGCTATCGACGCGATTCACCGCTTCGATGATATCGCTTCGACACAGATCGGAGTCGTCTTCGGCTCCAATCGTGATGGCTTCAATTTGTTTTTGCGGACCCATGACATGTTCGAGCGCCGCCTTGAACTCGTCGGCAAGGCGCCCATGGGTCACAAGCACTAGACCAATCATCGGAAACTCCTCGCGGGTGCTTTTTGGTGCACCGCACGAACGCGCCACTTTGACCATCCAGAGGCCCCGCGCAAGAGGGCATCTTGGCTATTGTTCCGGAATTTGCCGGTAAGAAGTGAGGCCTGCGCCGGTTTATTCGGTGGCGATAGTGGGGCTTATATGGTTACCAATCCCCTTCGAACAATCATCCAAAGGTTGGACGGAACCTGAACCGGCGGTTGTCGTCAGAGCGGCTGCAATCAACGGGAGGGGGTCATAGCCAGCTCCGACGGGAATTCGCGGTAATAAGACACCGTTCAGGCAGATGGAGAGCGCTTCTGGCGGCGGCAGCCGCTCGGCATCGCTGGCCGCGAGGTCGGCGACGAGGCCCACCACCGCCTCCCCAACAAAGTCGCAATGGCGAATGCCGAGGCCCCGGATCTCGATCAGCCCGGCCAATTCTCGCGCCGGGCGGACTAACAATTGTCCGGCGACTGTGTCGAGATGGACACGGTCATCGCCAACCAAAATGGCCTGCGGAAGCTGTCCGGCGCGTCCGGCGAGAATCAGATCGAAGGCTAGCCGCGACTTGCCGGCGCCTGAGGGCCCCCGGATCAGCACGGCGCGATCGCCCACCAGCACGGCGGAGGCGTGCACGCTCGCGCCCACCGTCATGGCGCGGGGAGCCTGACCACGAACCGCGCGCCCGCCACACTCGGCTTGCCGTCGGGGCCGGCCGGGCCATGGCGGTTTTCCGCCCAGATCCGCCCATTATGCGCTTCGATGATCTGCTTGGAGATCGATAGGCCGAGACCTGAGTTCTGGCCAAAGCCCTGATGGGGACGGTCGGTGTAGAAGCGCTCGAAGATGCGTTCCAGCGCATCCTCGCCGATGCCCGGCCCATCGTCGTCGACGATGATTTCGATCTCCGAGCGCGCGCGGCGGCAGGTGACGCGGACCTTCCCGCCGGGGGTGGAGAAGGATTGCGCATTGGACAACAGGTTGGAGATCACCTGTCCCAGCCGAGAATCGTGGCCCGGCACCGAGAACGTATCGGTGGCGCCGCGGCCGTCGAAGCGCGCCTCGACGGCGACGTCGTGGCCGAGCCGGGTTTCGTTGGCGACCGAGGTCAGCGTTGTCAGCAGGCGCCGCAGATCGACCGGCGCCATGTCCTGGCGCTGCAATTCGGCATCGAGGCGGCTGGCGTCTGAAATATCCGAGATCAGCCGGTCGAGCCGCTTGACGTCGTGCTCGATCACCTCGAGCAGGCGCGCGCGGCTGGTGTCGTTGCGTGCCAAGGGCAGCGTTTCCACCGCCGACCGCAGCGAGGTCAGCGGATTCTTCAATTCATGGGCGACGTCGGCGGCGAACATCTCGATCGCCTCGATGCGGCTGTAGAGTGCGTTCGTCATATCGCGCAGCGCACCGGACAGATGGCCGATCTCGTCACGGCGGCGGGTGAAATCGGGAATCTCGACGCGGGTCTGGATGCGTCGGCGGACGCGCTCGGCGCCGTCGGCCAGCCGCCGCACCGGACCCGCGATCGTGCTCGCGAGCAACAGCGACAGCACGATCATAACCGCGGAGGCGACGCCGCCCACTTTGAGGATCGCCAGCCGCTCGGCGGTCACCATCTGGTCGATGTCGTCGCCTTGCGTCGAGAGCATCAGCGCACCGTGTACGGCACGGAACCGCTGTACGGGGACCGCGACCGAGACGATCACCTCGCCGCGATCGTTGACGCGCACCATGCTGCTTTTGACGCCGTCGAGCGCCTGCACGATCTCCTGATAGCCTTTGCCGTTTTCCGGGCCCAGTTCGCGATAGAGCGGCAGGTCGCCGCGATTGAGCCAGGTGCGGGTCGCGATCAGCGCGCGTTCGACGAAGCCCGGCTTCTCCGTGGAAGGTGGCGGCAGTTCGAATCGCAATACGTCGCCGCGGCCATAAAGACTGCGGCTGTCGAGGATCATGCCGCCGTCGCCGCCATAGATGCGGGCGCGGGTCTTGGTCGGCGAGATCAGCCGCCGCAGCACCGGCGCGACCCGCTCCGGATTGATCGGAAAATCCAGCCCCGACGATTCGTCCGGCGCGCCGTAGCTTTCGCCGGGCTTTAGATCGAGCAGCCGGTCCGGATCGATGGTGATGGTGTTGGTTTCAACCGTAGCGGAGGCGGCAATCGCGCCGGCGATGATTTCAGCCTGCACCAGAAGGCTCTGCGCCCGCGCATCGATCAGGCCGGCACGAAACTGCGAGAGGTAGAGAATACTCGCCACCAGCGCGACGAGGCCCGCCAGATTGAGCGAGACGATCCGGCGCGTGAGGCTGGAGAAGGAGAGCGCGAAGAAGAATTGCCCGGCCCGGCGCAACCAGCCGAGCGGTCGCCGCCAGCCCTTCTCGCCCGCATTATCCTCGGCAACGCGTTCCCGATCGAGGAGCTGCAAAGCATCCTCGTGGTTCAGGCTGGGATCGGGCTGCGTTCGATCTAGCAATGGCTGAACTGCCGGTTGTGATGCGCCGATTTCTAGCTCTACGCTTTTACGCCGATCGGGCGGATGTGTCAGTCAACACTTCCGCCCGGAAAACGCAGATCAGGCTTCCTTGAAGCGATAGCCGACGCCGTACAGCGTCTCGATCATCTCGAAATCGTCATCGACCACCTTGAACTTCTTGCGCAGCCGCTTGATGTGGCTGTCGATGGTGCGGTCGTCGACATAGACCTGGTCGTCATAGGCCGCGTCCATCAGCGCGTTGCGGCTCTTGACCACGCCGGGCCGCGTGGCCAGCGCCTGCAGGATCAAGAACTCCGTCACCGTCAGTGTCACCGGCTCGTTCTTCCAGGTGCAGGTGTGACGCTCCGGGTCCATCCGCAACAGGCCGCGGTCCAGCGCGCGTGCATCCGGCTCCTTCGGAACAGCGGTCGGATCCTTGGGCTGGCCGCGGCGAAGCACGGCCTTGACCCGCTCGACCAGGAGGCGCTGCGAGAACGGCTTACGGATGAAATCGTCGGCGCCCATTTTGAGGCCGAACAATTCGTCGATCTCTTCATCTTTCGAAGTTAAGAAGATCACCGGTAGATCGGACTTCTGCCGCAACCGGCGTAACGTCTCCATGCCGTCCATACGCGGCATCTTGATATCGAGGATCGCAAGGTCCGGCGGCGAGGTGCGGAACCCGTCCAGCGCCGAGGCACCATCCGTATAGGTCATGATGCGATAGCCTTCGGCTTCGAGCGCGATCGATACGGAAGTGAGAATGTTGCGGTCATCATCGACCAAGGCGATTGTGGGCATGAGCCTCTGCTTTCGAATAAGAGTGGCTTAAACGGCGGGCAGTTCAGCCAGACGCCGCATAAATGGACTTCGTACACGGTCAACGAGCAATGCAAGCTGGGCTGAAGTGTGACCGAGTTCCGCAAAACGCTCCCAAGGAGACGCGAGGCCCCCCATATAGCACCCTGACCATCTGAGAAAAGGCCCTTTTTTGCAATAAGATGGCCGGAAAGGAACCATGGATCCGACCGCAAATTTTGATGCTTCCAAACTCGCCCGATCACTGCTGCGACGGTGTCGGCAGGGCGCACTGGCCACGCTTATGCCCGAAAGCGGCGATCCCTATTGCTCGCTGGTGAACGTTGCCAGCCATGCGGATGCGTCGCCGATTCTGCTGCTTTCGCGGCTGGCATTGCACACGAAGAACATCCTCGCCGACAGCAGGGTGTCGCTGATGTTGGACGAACGCGCCGCCGGCGATCCCCTGGAGGGCGCGCGGATCATGCTGGCTGGCCGGGCCGAGGAGGCGCAAGGGGAAGCTGCGAAAATCCTGCGCCGGCGCTATCTCAACGCTCATCGATCAGCGGAAGCGTTTGTGGATTTCAAGGACTTCTCGTTTTTCCGGATCGTCCCGTCAGGCCTCCATCTGGTCGCTGGATTCGGCCGCATCATCGACCTCAAGCCTGAGCAGTTTCTGACCGAGATCGGCGATGCCGCCGATTTGCTGCAAGCCGAGCAGGGCGCCGTCGAGCATATGAACGAGGATCACCGCGAGGCGATGAACCTCTACGCGACCAGACTGCTGGGCGCCGAGTCCGCGGACTGGCGCTGCACCGGTTGCGACCCCGACGGCCTGGACATGCAGGCTGATAGCGCGACGCTGCGGCTGGATTTCCCGGACCGGGTGACCAATGGCACGGAGCTGCGCAAGATGCTGGTGCGGCTGGCCGGCGAGGCGCGGGCGAAGGGTTAACGCTTGTTGTCATTGAGCGCGGATTGAACGGGTGCGGACGTTTCCGCGACCTAATCAAAGCCCGCGCAAAGGTGACAGCGAAAGCCCGCATGAAATCCCGCAATCGATTGATATTTTCAGTGTGCCTCGCGCTGTTGTCGGGCACGTGCCTCTCCGCCCCATCGCTGGCGCAAAAAGGCGATGTCGCCGCGCTCAGCTCCAAAATCAGGGAGCTTGGCCGCGCCGGAAAATACGCGGAAGCCGTCGCGCTGGCACGGGGACAGGTCGAAAGCCTCGAGAAAAAATTCGGTCCGGCGCATCGCGATGTCGGCGCGGCGCTAAACAATCTGGCGGAGGCCTACGGCAACCAGGGCAGGGATAGCGAGGCCGAGCCGCTGTTCAAGCGGGCCATCGCGATCCTGGAGAAGGCGGTGGGGAGCGACTCGCCGGAGGTTGCGGCGACGTTGAACAATCTGGCCGCGCTGTATCAGCGGCAGCAGCGCTATGCTGACGCCGAGCCGTTGTTCAAACGCGCGCTGGCGGTGCGCGAAAGATCGCTGCCATCAGGCCATCCAGACCTCGGTCAATCCCTGAACAATCTGGCGACGCACTACGAGAAGCCCGGCCGCCATGGCGATTCCGAGCCGTTGTTCAGACGGGCGCTGGCGATCTACGAAAAAGCGGCAGGCCCCGAGCATCCCGCGGTGGCGACGCTCTTGAACAATCTCGGCCAGGTCACGAAGGTCCAGCGCCGCTATGCCGAAGCCGAGCCGCTGATCCGGCGGTCGCTCGCGATCCGCGAAAAAGTGCTGGGCCGCGAGCATCCGGATGTGGCGCGCTCCCTGAACAATCTCGCCGACCTCTATGAGCGGCAGGGCCGTTATGCCGAGGTGCAGCCGTTGTTCGAGCGGGCGCTCGCCATCCGCGAGCGTGCCGTCGGCCCGGACCATCCCGATACCGCGACGTCGACCAACAATCTGGCGTCGTTCTATCAGGCGGCGGGCCGTCCCGGCGACGCGCTGCCGTTGGTGCAGCGGCTGATCGGAAATGGGCACGCGCAACCCCGCGCTGCCCTTCCGGTACTGGCAGACGCGGAGCGCCAGCAATTAATGCCGCGCGACAAAGCCGTGAACGATATGCTCAACGTGATCCAGCGCGGCACCCAGTCGTCGGTCGCATCCGCGGTCAACAAGCTCGCCGTGCGGCTGGCTGCAGGAAGCGATCGCCTCGCCGACCTGGTTCGCCGCGATCAGGATATCGCCAGCGAAGCGGAAGCGCTGGACAAGTCGATCCTGGCGGCCGTCTCGAAGGAACGGTCGAAGCGCGACGCGGCCTCCGAGCAGCGCGCCCGAGCCCGGCTTGCCGCCATTTCGACAGAGCGAGCGTGGCTGCAAAAGACCTTATCTGCGGAATTTCCCGACTACGCCGCCCTGTCGAATCCGCTGCCGCTAACGGTGAACGAAATTCAGTCGCTGTTGTCAGGCGACGAGGCGATGGTGCTGTTCGCGGTCACCGAGGTAGAAAGCTACGTCATCGCGATCACCCGCGAGAGCTTTGACTGGAAGCTGATCCCGCGCGGGGCGGAAGCGTTGTCGCAGAAGATCGCTGGGTTCCGCCGCGGGCTCGATCTCGGTATTGCAAGCGATGCTTCGGGAAAATCCGGTCTGTTCGATCTGGCGCGCGCCAATGAGCTGTATGAGACGCTGCTTGCGCCGGTCGATGCGTTGATCAAGACAAGCCGTCGCTTCTGGTGGTGGCGTCGGGTGCGTTGACGGCGCTGCCGTTCCATCTGCTGGTGACCGAAAGGCCGAAGGCCGCCATCCCGGAGACATTCGAGGGCTATCGTGACGCGGCCTGGTTGTTGAAGCGCCAGGCGGTCTCAATATTGCCGTCTGCCGCGAGCCTGAAAGCGCTGCGCGTGTTTGCGCGCAAAGAGCAAAGCACCAAGCCGATGACCGGCTTTGGCGATCCCGTTTTCAACCCCGGTGCGAAACCCGCTGATGGCAATCGCCCCACCAGGACAGCCGCGCGCAGTCTTGCGACCGGCGCCTACACCGATTTCTGGCAGGGTGCCGGCGTCGATCGCGCGCGTCTGGCGGATGCCTTGCCGCAATTGCCCGACACCGCCGACGAATTGAACGCAGTTGCCAAGAACCTCGGCGTCGCGGCTGCCGACATTCATCTCGGCGAAGATGCCAGCGAAACCACGCTCAAGCGCACACAGCTCGCCGATTACGGCATCGTCTATTTCGCCACCCATGGTCTCGTGGCCGGTGACGTCAAAGGCCTTGCCGAACCGTCGCTGGTGTTGAGCATTCCGAAACAACCGTCGGAGTTCGATGACGGCCTGCTCACCGCGAGCGAAGTCGCGCAGTTGAAGCTCAATGCCGATTGGGTGGTGCTATCAGCCTGCAATACGATCGCCGGCGACAAGCCCGGCGCCGAAGCGCTCTCGGGCCTTGCGCGATCGTTCTTCTATGCAGGTGCGCGGGCGCTGTTGGTCTCGCATTGGGCGGTCAATTCGGAAGCTGCCACCCGGCTTTCGATTTCGACCTTCGACCGCATGAAGGCCGATCCCAAATTAGGCCGCGCTCAAGCGTTGCGTCAGGCAATGCTTGCTTATCTCAACGATACGTCCTCACCGCGCAATGCCTATCCGGCGTTCTGGGCGCCGTTTGCGCTGATCGGAGAAGGTGCTGGGCACTGAAATATTCTGATTGTGCGGCGCAGCATTCTCCGCGAGGGCGAGCCCGCGCCTGATGGTCGCGCAACCATGATAGGCAAACGGCTAAAAGCAGTGCAGCAAGCGATTGATGCAAATCAACCTTCCGCGCTGGAATAAACCAAATCGCGTGGATCGGCTTGGCAAGCACGGCGTTCATCAATATAGGTCGCCGCACCGAGGCCGGAAGGCTATATTCAGGGTTCACCGCGACAGCACGCGTCTAGCGACATGCGCGCGCTTCGAGTAACGCGGGTTCGAGGAGGATTTTCTTCGTGCAAGAGACGGGTCTACGCAACGGTGCCTTCGGTGCCGACAAGTTCGGCTTAAAAAATCTCAAGACGGTGCACTGGAATCTCGGCGCGCCGCAGCTTTATCAATATTCACTCGCGGCCGGCGAAGCGGTGTTGTCGGCCGACGGCGCGCTGTGCGCGGACACCGGTGAATTCACCGGCCGCAGTCCCAAGGACAAGTTCACGGTCCGCGATGCGACCACCGATAAGAACATGTGGTGGGCCGGCAACCAGTCGATCACCTCGGATCAGTTCGCTGCGCTCTATGCCGACTTCCTCAAGCATGCGGAAGGCATGACGCTGTTCGCGCAGGATCTTTACGGCGGCGCCGATCCGAGCTTCCAGATCAAGACCCGCGTCTTCACCGAGCTTGCCTGGCACTCGCTGTTCATCCGCACGCTGTTGATCCGGCCTGAAGCTTCGGCGCTCCGCGATTTCGTGCCTGAGCTCACCATCATCGACCTGCCGAGCTTCCGCGCCGATCCTAAACGTCACGGCGTGCGCTCGGAGAACGTCGTCGCGATCGATTTCGCCCGCAAGATCGTCCTGATCGGCGGGTCTTATTATGCCGGCGAGATGAAGAAGTCGGTCTTCACCACGCTGAATTATTACCTGCCCGCCAAGGGCGTGCTGCCGATGCACTGCTCGGCCAATGTCGGCCCCAAGGGCGACACCGCGATTTTCTTTGGCCTGTCCGGTACCGGAAAAACCACGCTGTCGGCCGATCCCAACCGCACGCTGATCGGCGACGACGAGCATGGCTGGGGTAACGACGGCGTCTTCAATTTCGAAGGCGGCTGCTACGCCAAGTGCATCAAGCTGTCGAAGGAAGCCGAGCCGCAGATCTTCGCCGCCAGCAGCCGCTTCGGCGCCGTGCTCGAGAATGTGGTGCTCGACGAAGATACCCGCGTGCCTGACTTCGACGACGGTTCGAAGACCGAAAACACCCGTTCGGCCTACCCGCTCGACTTCATCCCGAACGCTTCGCGCACCGGCCGCGCCGGCCAGCCGAAGAATGTCGTGATGCTGGCCGCGGACGCTTTCGGCGTATTGCCGCCGATTGCAAAGCTCTCGCCGGCGCAGGCGATGTATCATTTCCTGTCCGGCTATACCGCCAAGGTCGCGGGCACCGAACGCGGTCTCGGCAATGAGCCGCAGCCGGAATTCTCCACCTGCTTCGGCTCGCCGTTCCTGCCGCTCGATCCCTCCGTCTACGGCAACATGCTGCGCGAGCTGATCGCCAGGCACAATGTCGATTGCTGGCTGGTCAACACCGGCTGGACCGGCGGCAAATACGGCATCGGCAGCCGCATGCCGATCAAGGTGACGCGCGCGCTGCTGACCGCGGCGCTCGATGGTTCGTTGCGCAATGTCGAATTCCGCACCGACAAGTATTTCGGCTTCGCGGTGCCGACCGCGCTTCCGGGCGTTCCCAGCGAGATCCTCAATCCGGTCAACACCTGGAAGGACAAGGCCGAGTTCGACAAGACTGCCCGTAGCCTGGTCGGCATGTTCCAGAAGAACTTTGCCAAGTTCGAAGCCCAGGTTGACGCCGAAGTCCGCGCCGCCGCGCCGGATTTGAAGCTCGCGGCGGAATAAGGCTCAAACGCAATCAACTGCTCCAAAGGGCGGCTTCATGGGCCGCCCTTTCTGCTTTTTCGACGAATTTGGCTGTTGTCCGGAAAGACCGCGTTGCTGGGCGTGCGGCGATCGGCGATCTGCAGGCCGAACAGGCTGCTGATCAATTCGACCGCAACGCGCGCGGTGCGGCCGCGTTCGTCGAGGAACGGGTTCAGCTCGACGACGTCAACTGATCGCACCAGACCGGAATCGTGCAGCAACTCCATGATGAGATGCGCTTCGCGATAGGTCGCGCCGCCCGGTACCGTGGTGCCGACGCCGGGGGCGACCGCAGGATCTAGAAAATCGACATCGAAGCTTAAATGCAGCACCCCGTTGCTTGCCCTGACGCGCTCGATCACGCGCCGGATCAGGACGCCGACGCCGAACTCGTCGATCGCGCGCATGTCGGCGATCGCGACGCAGCGGTCGAACACCAGCTTCTTCTCCAGCGGATCGATCGAGCGGATGCCGAACAGATCGAGCCGCTCGGGACCGATCGAGGCGCGGGGCACGTTGCCGAGCAGGCCCTCGAGGCCGCTCTCGCCGCAGAGAAAGGCCGCCGACATGCCATGCATGTTGCCGGTCTCGGTTGTCTGCGGCGTGTTGTAATCGGCATGGGCATCGAGCCACAGCACGAACAACGGCCGGCCCTGTTCCTGCCAGTAGCGTGCGACGCCGTTCGCCGATCCCATCGAGAGCGAGTGATCGCCGCCCATGAAGATCGGAACGGCGCCGGATTGCGCGAGCAAATACGAACGCTCGCTGAGCGCGCGGATCCAGGTTTTGATCACGTCGTAATATTTGGCGTTTGCCGGCGGCGGACCCTCGGAGGGAGCAATGGCCGGCGTCGGCATGTCGCCATGATCTTCGACGGTAAAGCCGAGTTGATCGAGGATGCGGCCGATGCCTGCGGTGCGCAGCGCCGCCGGTCCCATCAGCGTGCCAGCCTGCGAGGCGCCGATCTCGAGGGGGACACCGAGCAGGGCGATGCGGGGAGCATTGGCGTCGGACATGCAGGCCACCTTTCGATGAATCGCAGGGTGCAAAGCGCGAGCCGCCAGTGCCTCCCCACCTTCTGTCAGACCTCATACTGAGGAGCCGCTTAGCGGCGTCTCGAAGGATGAATGGCACAGGCGGGGGCCTCGTGGTTCGAGACGGCGCTGATGCGCCTCCTTACCATGAGGGTCTAAAGTGACCCGGTGCTCACGCCTTGAAATAGGCGATTTGCGTCGTGGTTGCGAGGAGGCGTCCCGACGGCGACCACAATTCGCCGTGCTGGTCGCCATAACTCCTGTGGAAAGTTCTGGCGTCGGCCACCGCCAGCACATGGGTGATATCCTCGGCCCCCAGTTCTTCTGACGCGGTATGAAAATACGTCGTGAGCGACACCGTTCCGAATGGAACCAGTTCGCGGCGAGCCAGGAAAATCCGTCCGAAGAAGGCGTCCGACATCGACATCAGCGACAGCATGTCGATCTTCCGCGGCGCGCGGTCGCCGATCCATTGTTTGGAGAATGCATCGAGCGGCACCGCGGCAGGCGAGCCGTAGAAACTCGGCTCGCCCTCGACAAAGCGGAAATCGTACTGGTGCGTCCAGGTCATCGGCGTGTTCGGGAACGAACGTGCCTGCTCAAACGGCTTAGCGCCCGGAAATTTTGCCTGCTGATGCGACCAGGACGGACGGCGCTCGGCGAACACCGCGGTCGCCAGCGTCGCGACGTCGCCGCCGCCCTGCGTCATCTCCACGCACCAATGCTGGCTCGAGCGGTTGCCCTTCGCCAGGCGCACGTCGAGATCGAAGCCGCCCTCCGCGATCGGTGCGCAGAAATTCACCGTGAGCGACAACGGATCGCCGGCACGCTGCGGATGCTCCATCAGCGCGCGCAGGATGGTGGCGGCCGTGCAGCCGCCGAACGGGCCGACAAATGCCCAATAGTCCGGGCTGGTCCTGCCTTGCCAGCAACTGTCGCCGGCGGTGACCTGCGTGGCGTCGTCGAAAAGATGTGGGCCTTTGGTGAGCATTGATACTCTTCGATCTTCAGAGGCGCGACGGAGGTGCCGCAGGGGCCGTCATTGCGAGCCAACGGGTTGGGCGAATGCCCGCCCGATGACAGGCTCCGCGGAAGCAATCCATTGCGCCGCAAGCGGAGAAGTGGATTGCTTCGTCGCTTGCGCTCCTCGCAAAGACGTGGATGCAGTATCACTGCAATCCCAACGAATTCAATTACGCAAGAAATAATGGATTCCCGTGTCCCGAAATTACCGCGTCGCCCCGCGCTGGGCGCCTGCCTCCGGCACCACCGCAGCCGCCCGCACCGGCACGTTCCAGATCTCCTCGGCATACTCCCGGATGGTGCGGTCGGAGGAGAACCATGGCATCCGCGCGACATTGAGGATCGAGGCGCGGGTCCAGGCCGGGACAACCTGCCAGCGCGCGTCGATGCCGCGCTGCGCCGCGTAATATGAATCGAAATCGGCCGAGACCATGTAGTGGTCGAGGTAGCGCAGCGCGTGGCCGATCGAGGCAAAGCGGGCGCGATCGTCCGGCGAGAAGGCGCCACTCTCGATCGCGGTAATGGCTCGCGCCAGCCGCGGCGAGCGGCTGATCACATCGGTCGCATCCAGGCCCTGCTTGCGCCGAACCATGACGTCGCCGGCCTCCATGCCGAAAATCGCGATGTTCTCCGCGCCGACATGGTCACGGATTTCGATATTGGCGCCGTCGAGCGTGCCGATCGTCAGCGCGCCGTTCAGCGCCAGCTTCATGTTACCGGTACCGGAAGCCTCCATGCCGGCGGTCGAAATCTGTTCGGATAGATCGGCGGCCGGAATGATCACTTCGGCGAGGCTGACATTGTAGTCGGCGAGAAAGACGACCTTCAGCCTTCCTGCGACATCAGGGTCGTTGTTGACGACTTCGGCAACATCGTTGATCAGCTTGATGATCAGCTTGGCGTAGCGATAGCTCGCCGCCGCCTTACCGGCGAAGATTTTTACGCGCGGCACCCAGTCGCGCTGCGGCTCGTCCTTGATCGCCTGGTACAGCGCAATGGTCTCGACGACATTGAGCAATTGCCGCTTGTACTCGTGGATGCGCTTGATCTGGACGTCGAACAATACCGACGGATCGATCTTGACGCCAAGGCGCTCGTTTATGAGCCGCGCCAGCGCCAGCTTGTTGTGATGCTTGACCTCGCGAAAGCGCTGCTGGAACGCGTTGTCGCTGGCGCGCGCCTCAAGGCGCTCGAGCAGCGAGAAATCGTCGAGCACGGCCTCGCCGCAGACCTCGCGCATAAGGCCAGTGAGCTTTGGGTTGGCCAGCATCAGCCAGCGGCGGAAGGTGATGCCGTTGGTCTTGTTGGTGATGCGGCCGGGATAGAGATGATTGAGATCGTGGAACACGGTCTCTTTCATCAGGTCGGAGTGCATTGCGGACACGCCGTTGATGCGGTGCGAACCGACGAAGGCGAGCTGCCCCATCCGCACGCGGCGTCCGGATTTCTCGTCGATCAACGACACCGACGCGCGATATTCGATGTCGCCCGGACAACGCTGATCAGCCAGCGCCAGATGCGCGGCATTGATGCGGTAGATGATTTCGAGATGCCGCGGCAGCAGCCGCTCGAACAGTTCGACCGGCCAGGTCTCCAGCGCTTCCGGCAGCAGCGTGTGATTGGTGTAGGACAGCGTCGCCACCGTGATCTTCCACGCCTCGTCCCAGCGGAAATTGTGCAGATCGACCAGGATGCGCATCAGCTCGGTGACGGCAAGGCTCGGATGGGTGTCGTTGAGCTGCACCGCGACCTTCGACGCCAAGCTGCGCAACTGTCCGTCGGAGGCGAGGTGCCGCTTGACCAGGTCCTGCAGCGAGGCCGAGACGAAGAAATATTCCTGCCGTAGCCGCAGTTCGCGGCCCGCCGGGCTCTCGTCGTTCGGGTAGAGGAATTTGCAAATCGATTCCGCCCGCGCTTCCTCGGCGACGGCGCCGAGGTAGTCGCCGGTGTTGAAGACGTCGAGCCGCAGCGGGTCGGGCGAGCGCGCCGACCATAGCCGCAGCGCGTTCACGTGTTGGCCGCGCCAGCCCACGATCGGCGTGTCATAGGCGACGGCCTGCACGGTTTCCGCCGGGCGCCACGTTGCGCGGTCGCGCCCGCCGTCGTCGACATGATCGACAAAACCGCCGAAATGAATGTGATAGACCACTTCCGCCCGCAAGAATTCCCAGGGGTTGCCGAAGCTCAGCCATTCGTCCGGATATTCCTGCTGCCAACCCTGCGAAATGATCTGGCGGAACAGGCCGAAATCGTAGCGGATGCCGTATCCGATAGCTGGAATCGCGAGCGTGGCCATGCTTTCCATGAAGCACGCCGCAAGCCGCCCGAGGCCGCCATTGCCGAGCGCTGCGTCCGGCTCGCATTTGCGCAAATCATCCAGGTCGACGCCGAGATCGCCGAGCGCCGCCTCGAACACCGGCAATAGGCCCATATTGTTCAGCGCGTCGGTGAACAGACGGCCGATCAGGAACTCGAGCGAGAGGTAATAGACCCGCTTGCTGCCCGCATCGTAGCTTTCCTTCTCGGCCATTAGCCAGCGGTGCACGATGCGGTCGCGCAGCGCCAGCGCCGCGGCCTTGTACCAATCACGACGCGTCGCCATGCCGGCGTCCTTGCCGATCGCAAGGCGCAGCTTGGCTAGAATGGCGCCCTTGATCTCGGCCAACGCGAGTTCGTCGACCGGCTGGCCAAGTGCCGGATAGTTCCCTGCGATTTGTTCCTGCAACACGTCGATCCCTGCGTTGACTCATAACGAACATACGCGCCTTGTCCGGCAATCGAAACGCCGGAGAACGCGGGAGTATGTTGTGCACTGCGCTGGTATGATTTTATGCAAAGACCGGGCCGATTTCGCGGCACCGGCGGCCCGCCTTTGGTGTTATGATTGAAGTACGAAGTCAAGAGATCGCTAGGATTTTGGTAACGGGTGCTAGTGCGCGGGAAGGACACGCGTGCCGTCAGAACGGGAGGCCTGCCATGAGATTGACGATCGAGATCGCCGCCACTGCGTTGTTGGTCGTCTGCTTGAGTGCGACCAGCGCAGCCTTTGCCGCGGGCAAGTCCGGCAAGAGCGCCGACGGTCTGGGTTGTTCCTTCAGCGTTGCGAAGGGCGCTTCACCCGCGGCGCGCTGTGCCGCGATCAAGCGCCAGTGTGGCGGAAAATTCTACGCCAATTACTGCGGCGACAAGCTGTTGTCGGCGACGTGAAAGGAGTTCCGGGCGGTTCATACCATTGCGCCATTCCAAGCTTCGCCCTCCTCGGCAAGCCCGCGGTACCGGAGATAGAGCTTTTGCAGCAGCTCGAAATGCAAGGTGGACGAAATCTCGTCGAGCGGTATAGCAAGCAAGGCCCGGTCGTCGCTGTCGAGAGTGGATACGATCGCATTTGCCCGATCGATCGCGTCGGCCGCTTCCAGCAACAGCGTCCGGATCTGGCTGGCTTGCGTCCCGTCCATGCTTCTCGATCCTTGCGGCACCGGCCGTAGAAAATCTTGATAGGCAAAATTTCGGCGCCAAGCTAGAACAAATTAAGAACACTTTAGCAAGTCTTTGATATATCATTGTGATTCGGCATAACGCCGGCACAACATCTATGGCCATCCGAGCTTGCGAGGACTACATGTCCACCATCGCTTTCGATCAGTTCGCTCTCACCCGCATCGCCGATTTCGCACGCTCACTGTCGCGCCTGCATCAGGCCTCGCGTCGCCAGCTCGTCGACGACGACGCGATCGACCGCGAGTTCAACGCGGTCTGCATGTCGGTGTGGGGCTACACCACGGATGATTTCAGCGACGAACTGTTTTCGATCGAGGACCACGCCTTTCTCGATTCGCTGGATGAGGCGCAGGCGCGGATTTTTGCGGCCGAGCAGGGCTACGACCTCGTCGACGATCAGGGTATGCTGACGGACTGGTGGGGTTATTGCTGGATGATTCTCGCCGAGAAGCGCGGATTGCTGACGCCGGAAAATCGCGCCGCGGCGCGCGCGACGATCGAGGAAAAATATCTGTCGGCGCCGAACGTGATCGGCGTCATCGTCGGGCGGTAGTGCTGGCGTCAGCTATGTGAATGCTGCGAGGCCGGGCCCACGCTACTTTGCATGGGGTTGTTTTCGCAATTTTTGTGTTTGGGCCCTGCGGCGTATTGCGGGTGCCCTATCGCGCTTCCGCCCGCTTCACCGCTTTCGGCGCGGCCGTCTTCGGGATCGAGGCGGTCGGCAGTTCGTCGTCGCGCCGTGCTTCGGGCAGCGGCGCGGTGCCGGCGACCATCTCGGCGCTGACCGGTGCGACCTTCATTTCGCCGAGTCGGGCGCGGACATCCGCCGTAAGGCCGGGATAGGAGGCAACCGGCGTAAACTCCGCCGCGTGGTCGACGCCAAGGCGTACGCCGGTATAGGCCACCAGGCCGTCGGTGGTGGCGACGACGTCGCCGGAGCGGAGCGAGGTGTCGAGCATGAGATCGACCGGGGCAAGCCCGGACGGGCTTCTGCCGTTGCAGGTGCAGTCGGCACTTAGCGCCTTGCGATAGGCGTAGGCGTTCTCGCTGTCGGCATAGCGCTCGCCGTTACTGGCGGTCGCGCTGTCGATATTGCTGCCGTAAAACACCTTGGTGACGCTGGCCGGGCAGAACGCCTGGCAGGTCTGGACCGGCGAGGCGTTGCCGCGCATGGTCAGCGGAAAATATTTTCCGTCGCAGCTTCGCACGCAAAATGCAGGCCCGGAGCCGGCCACGCGCGGGGCCGGGGCGGGCGCTGATGGCTGCTGATTGATACCGAACGGATCCGCGAAGAAATTGGCTTGCGGCGCTTGCCGCGTCTGCTGCTTCGGCGCGCCGCCGAACAGGAAATCGAACAGGCCTTCGGCGGAAACGCTGCCGGGCGCGAGCACGAGAGAGCCCGAAAGGATCGCTGCGGCAACAAACGTCGCGCGGCGCCGCGCGCGCGAAAAAGCCAACTCTGTACGCAACGCCAACTCCACCCAACGCAACAGACGCGCTGAAGCGCGACGGCTTCAGTTCGGGTAACCTTAACGGCGGATGGTAAATGAGTGGTGAGCGGGGGCGGGGAGAGCCGAAAGAAACGCGGGGGTGAGCCAGGAACCGCGCTCTCTCCTCGGCATGGCAGGGCTTGACCCGGCCATCCACGTCTTTCTCGCTGCCGGCAGGTCAAGTCGTGGATGTCCGGGATAAGCCCGGCATGACGGCCGTGTGCGCGGGGGCACCGCAATCACGCCTTCAAAAATTCACCCGCCTTGTACAGCGAACGAAATTCAAGCCCTGCCTCGGCAAAGGCTTCGCTCGCGCCTTCCTCACGGTCCACCATGGTGAGCACCAGCACGATCTCGCCGCCGGCATCGCGCACAGCCTCGACGGCCTTCAACGCCGATCCGCCTGTGGTGGTGACGTCCTCGACGATCACGATGCGTTTGCCCTGCAGGGTCTCGCCCTTGGCCAGCCCCTCGACTGCGAGGCGGGCGCCATGTTCTTTTGGCTTCTTGCGCACGAAAAACGCCGCGATCGGGTGGCCCTTGAGCCAGGAGAGCTGCGCGATCGCGCCCGCCAGCGGGACGGCGCCCATCTCCAGCCCACCGACGAAATCGAGATTGTCGTCCTTCAGCGCCTCATAGGTCAGTTCCGCCAACAGTGCCGCGCCTTCGGGGTCGAGCATGGTGGGCTTGAGGTTGAAATAGAAGTCACTCTTGCGGCCCGAGGCCAGCGTGATCTCGCCGCGGCCGAACGAACGCTTGCGGATGATCTCGGCGAGACGGGCGCGGGAGGCTGATTTGGACACGGCGGTTTTCCCGGGGTTTCTCAAGCGGGGCGCAATCTATCGGCGCTTTCAGGCACATTCCAGCCCCGATCCGGCGCCGTCAACAGGGCACAATGTCCGTCCCGGCGCAGGCCTGCCAGCTCGTATTCCGTAGCCGCTGTTGTAACGCCTCGAAGTTCCGGGGTAGTGGATACCGCGCTTTCGCGGGGTACGAAAAAATGACGATCGAACTGCACACCTGGAACACGCCGAACGGCCGCAAGATCTCGGTCGCATTGGAGGAAATGGGGCTGCCTTACAAGGTGATCCCGGTGAACATCACCAAGGGCGAGCAGATGGCGCCCGAATTCCTCAAGCTCAGCCCGAACAACAAGATCCCGGCGATCGTCGATCCCGACGGCCCCGACGGCAAGCCGGTCAGCATCTTCGAGTCAGGCGCGATCCTGCTTTATCTCGGCGAGAAGACCGGCAAGTTCCTGCCCAAGCCGCTGGCCGAGCGCATTCCGGTCTATGAGTGGCTGATGTGGCAGATGGGCGGTTTTGGGCCAATGCCCGGCCAGGTCCATCATTTCATCGCGCTGGAGAACGAAACCGACCGCGCCTATGGCCTGAAGCGCTTCATGGCCGAAACCCGCCGGCTCTACGGCGTTCTCGACCGCCGGCTGGAGGGCCGTGAGTTCGTCGCTGATGCCTTGTCGGTCGCCGACTTCGCCATCCTCGGCTGGGCCTGGCGGCACCCGCGCCACAAGGTGGAGCTGAAGGACTTTCCGAACGTCGAGCGCTGGTACAACGTCCTGATAGCCCGTCCCGCGACCAAGCGCGGCATGGAAGCGAAGTTGGATTGATTTTCTTCGTTCTCCCACAAGGGGAGAAGGAAGAAGTCACGCCCGCTTCGCCTCGAACGCCATCTTCACCGCAAGCCCCGCCAGCACGGTCCCCATCAGCCAGCGCTGCAGCAACAGCCACGTCGCCCGGTTGCCTAGAAACATCGCGATCGATCCGGCGGCGAGCGCGATCATCGAGTTGACGCTGACGCTGATCACGATCTGGATCGCGCCGAGCGCCAGCGACTGCGTCAGCACGCTTCCCACAGCCGGATCGATGAACTGTGGCAACAGCGCCAGATACAGCATTGCAATCTTCGGATTGAGCAGATTGGTAACGAAGCCCATCGCAAACAATTTGCGCGGGCCGTCGACTTGCAGCTTCTTCACCTGAAACGGCGAGCGCCCGTTCGGCTTCAGTGCCTGCCACGCCAGCCACAGCAAATAGGCCGCACCGGCAAACCGCAGCGCGTCGTAAGCATAGGGCACTGCGAACAACAGCGCGGTGATCCCAAACGCCGCGCACAGCATGTAGAACACAAAGCCGAGCGCGACGCCACCCAGCGACACGATCCCGGCCGCCGGCCCTTGCGTGATCGAGCGCGAGATCAGGTAGATCATGTTCGGCCCCGGCGTCAGCACCATGCCGAGCGAGACCAGGGCAAAACCAAGCAGCGTTGTGATGTGAGGCATGGGAGACTCGCGGGGAGGGATGCGCACGTTTCTAGCGTGCGAGCCGCGGCGATTCCATTGCGCAATTGCACCGAGGACATTTCTGGCGGTGATGGAGGCCTATCTACATACACGTCTGTCATCGCCCGGCTTGGCCGGGCGACCCAGTACGCTGCGGTTCTTCCGAGAAGTGCGGTGGTCAACGCGGCGCGGATTGCGCTTCACAAATCCTGCTCTGGAATACTGGATCGTCCGGTCAAGCCGGACGATGACAGAGCAGCTAATGCGCCTCGTCCCAATTATTCGCAGCCCGCGCATCGACCTGCAGCGGCACCGAGAGCGCTACCGCCGGGAACGGCGCGTCCTGCATGACGTGCTGCACCACCGGCAGCGTCGCCGCCACTTCCTCGTCGGGCACCTCGAAGATCAACTCGTCATGAACCTGTAACAGCATCTGAGCCGACAGCTTCTTCTCCGCCAGCGCATCTTCCATCCGGATCATGGCGCGGCGGATGATGTCGGCGGCGGTGCCTTGCAGCCGCGCGTTGATCGCAGCGCGCTCGTTGAAGGAGCGGATCGAGGCGTTGGAGGCCTTGATATCGGGGTAGTGCATCTTCCGGCCAAATAGCGTCGTGACGTAGCCGTTGGTGCGGCAGAAATCCCGCGTCTCGTCCATATAGGCACGGATGCCGGGGAAGCGCTCGAAATATTTCTTGATGTAGGCGGAGGCTTCCTCGCGGGCGATGCCGAGCTGGTTGGCGAGGCCAAACGCGGAGATGCCATAGATGATGCCGAAATTGATCGCTTTCGCCCGGCGGCGCACCTCGCCCGGCATGTCCTTGATCGGCACGCCGAACATCTCTGAGGCCGTCATGGCGTGAATGTCGAGCCCGTCGCGGAAGGCCTGCTTCAGCACGGGGATGTCGGCGATCTCGGCCAGCAGCCGTAGTTCGATCTGCGAGTAATCCGCCGACACCAGCTTGTGGCCGGGCGTCGCGATAAAGGCGCGGCGGATCTTGCGTCCGTCCTCGGTGCGAACCGGGATGTTCTGCAGGTTCGGCTCGTTTGACGACAGCCGCCCCGTGGTGGTCGCGGCCAGCGCGTAAGTGGTGTGCACGCGATGGGTCTGCGGATGCACGTAATTCGGTAGCGCGTCCGTATAGGTCGATTTCAGTTTTGAGACCTGCCGCCACTCCAGAATCTTCTTCGGAAATTCGTGGCCCTGTTCGGCGAGCTCATCGAGAATCTGCGCCGAGGTCGACCACGCGCCGGTCTTGGTCTTGGTGCCGCCGGGGATGCCCATCTTGCCGAAGATGATGTCGCCGATCTGTTTGGGGCTGCCGACATTGATCGGCTCGCCGGCGATCTCCTGCAACTCGGCCTCGACGCGCGCCGCGGTCTGGGCGAAATCGCCCGACAGCCGCGACAGCACCTGGCGATCGATCGAAATGCCGCGCCGCTCCATCCGCGCCAGCACGGTGACCAGCGGCCGCTCCAGGGTCTCATAGGCCGTCATCATGTGCTCCGCGGCGAGCCGGGGCTTGAGCACGCGATGCAGCCGCAGGATCACGTCGGCGCTTTCGGCCGAGTAGGCGGTCGCCTTGTCGATCGCGACCTGGTCGAACGTGAGCTTGCTCTTGCCGTTGCCGATTAGCTCGCTTTCGCCGATCACGGCATGGCCAAACCAACGTTCGGCGAGTGACCCCAGCGCATGTGAATTGCGTCCGGCGTCGAGCGCGTACGACATCAATTGCGCGTCGTCGACGTTGCACAGGGTGATGCCGTGCTGCGCCAGCATCACGGTGCTGAACTTGATGTCGAAGCCGATCTTGAGAATGCCCGGCGATTCCAACAGCGGCTGCAACCCCGCCAGCGCCTCGGCGACCGTGATCTGGTCCGGTGCGAGGCCAGCGTCAAACAGGCCTGCGCCGCCGCCGGATTGCTTGTGCGTGAGTGGAATATAGCAGGCGTCGTTTGGCGCCAGCGCCAGCGCGATGCCGCAGATGTCGGCCTGCATCGGATCGTCCGAGCTCGCTTTGGCGTCGATCGCAAAAGTGCCGGCGTCATAGGCCCGCGCAACCCAGGCATTGAGCTCATCGAACGTGCGGATGGTCTGATACTTGGTCCGATCGACCGGCAGCTTTCGCGCAGCTTCCGCGCGGGCCGCAGCCAGCGATATCGGCGTACCCTTGTGGCTCGCCTCCTTGTCCTGTTTGTCGCCGCCGGTCTTGCCCGGCGCGGTGCCAGCTTTGCCGGCGGGCGGACTGTCGAACAGCGTCGCGCCTTCAACATAGCCCTCCGGCTTCTTGCCCGATGGCGGCACCGCGAAGACACTGGCGCCACTTTTGTTTCCCGCATCCGGCTCGATATCGGCGGGATCGATCTGCGAATATTCGGCGACGCGGCGGGTGAGGGTGGAGAATTCCATCGCCTTGAGGAAGGCGATCAGCTTGCGCGCATCCGGCTCGTGCACGGCAAGGTCATCGAGCGGCACTTCGAGATCGACCTTGTCGTCGAGCAGCACCAGTTGCCGCGAGATCCGCGCCTTATCGGCGTTCTCGAGCAGGGCCTCGCGCCGTTTCGGCTGCTTGATCTCGCCGGCGCGCTGCAGCAGCGTTTCGAGGTCACCATATTCGACGATCAGTTGCGCCGCGGTCTTGACGCCGATGCCGGGCACGCCGGGCACGTTGTCGGTGGAATCGCCGGCCAAAGCCTGCACCTCGACGACCTTTTCCGGCGGCACGCCGAACTTCTCGATCACTTCTGATATGCCGATGCGGCGGTCCTTCATGGTGTCGTACATGGTGACGCAATCGGTCACGAGCTGCATCAAATCCTTGTCCGAGGACACGATGGTGGCGGAGGCGCCGCGCTCGCAGGCAATGCGGACATAGGTCGCGATCAGATCATCGGCTTCGAAGCCAACCTGTTCCAGGCACGGCAGATCGAACGCCCGCACCGCCTCGCGGATCAGCGCGAATTGCGGGATCAGATCGTCCGGCGCCGCTGTCCGGTGGGCCTTGTAATCGGGATAGAGCTTGTTGCGGAACGTGATCTCCGATTTGTCGAACACGACCGCCAGATGCGTCGGCCGGTTATCCTCGGGCATCTCGCGCAACAGCTTCCACAGCATGTTGCAGAAGCCGAGCACGGCATTGACCTGCAGCCCGTCGGATTTGCGGTTCAGCGGCGGCAGCGCGTGATAGGCGCGGAAAATGTAGCCGGAACCGTCGACCAGGAAGACATGGGCGCCTTTGGCGGGGGCTTTGGCGGGCGCCTTGGCAGGGGCTTTGGCGGCGGGAGCGGGTTTCGCGGCGGCTTTGGGGGCTGATTTTGGCATGGCCGAAATTTAGGGATTTTTGCGCGGATTGACAGCCTTGGGAGCGGGATTTTGAGGCCAATACACACCCGTCGTCACCCCCACAGCCGTCATCACCCGCGAAGGCGGGTGATCCAGTACGCCGCGGCGGGCGTGTTCAACTGAGGGAGCCCGGAGTACTGGGTCGCCCGGTCAAGCCGGGCCACGACAGCCAGGTGTGTCGAGCACCTTACTCCGCCGGCTGCAACGCGGGCCTGGCCTTCTTCGGCACGATCCAGAACGCGGCCGGGCGCTCGAACAGAAAATTCGCTCGCAGCGCCAGCGCCAGCCGCCAGATCACCACCGCCCCCGCGACGCCTGCAACCGTCACGATCAGCGAGACCATCCCGATATCGGTAATCAAGCCGGTCTTCAGCAGCACCGTTCGGGTCACTGCCATCGGCAGGAAGAAGGCGAGATAGATAACGATGGAATGCTCGCCGCAATAGCGCAGGAAATTCAGCCACTGCATGCGTGCCAGCAGCGTGCCCATGGCGATGATGGCGCCCGCGCCCGCGAAGCCGAGTGCCAGTGAAACGAGCGGCCATTCGTCAAAGCCGGATACGACCAGCGCGCCGTTGACGAGCGTCCACAACGCGACGCCCACGAGTGCGAAGCCCGGGCGCGCCCGCGCGCGGTCCGACAATGCGAATACGTAGTTGGCAAACAGGTAACCGGAATAGAAATAGACGAAACGCCCGCAGAATTCGTCGATCACGGTCCAGCCGGTCGTGATATGCGACATCTCGAGCGCCGCGGCCGCGAGCCAGATCGCAAGCGGCGGGGCGCCGCGCAACAGTTTTGTGACAACGAAGAACACCGGCAACAAATAAATGAACCACAGCGTGCCGAACGGCTCGATGAAGGATTCCAGATACATGACACCGACATGCCGCCAACCCGATTCAGCGGCGAAGCCAGGAGCCTTGAAGCCGAACTGGATCGTCACCCACAGCACATAAAAATATGCGAAGTGCAGGACTTTGCGGTCGAGATAGGTGCGCCAGTCACGGTCGATGACGACGGCGAGAAACAAGCCCGAAAGCAGGAAGAAATCCGGCATCCGGAACGGTTTTGCGAACATCACGAACGCATGCATGAAGCCGGTCTGGCCGGCCGCCGCTTCGACCCCCAGCACCGAATGCATCATCACCACCATGACGATGCAGATGCCCTTGGCGTAATCCACCCAGTCGATGCGGGTGGAGCGTTCCGTGACGACGGATGTGCCGTTTAAAGTCATCGGTGTCCCTTTTTGGCGCGAGGTGGCCGCATCTTCGGCCTGATCCGTTGCTTTCTTCTTTCTCCATACAAAGGCCATGCCGGGATCTGCGCTGCTTTTCCGGTTTCCCCTTTGATGAAAAATGCTCTAAGACGCCCGCAAATCGGGATTAGCGTTAACCATCAAATACGGATTGTTTTCATGCGAATCGCCATGATTGGCACGGGCTATGTGGGGCTGGTATCCGGCGCCTGCTTTGCCGATTTCGGCCACCAGGTCACCTGCGTGGACAAGGATGCCGGCAAGATCGAAGCGCTGCGCCGAGGCGAGATCCCGATTTTCGAGCCCGGCCTCGACGCGCTGGTCGCCTCCAATGTCAAGGCCAAGCGGCTGGATTTTACGACCGACCTGACCGCGCCGGTGGCGGAAGCCGATGCCGTGTTCATCGCGGTCGGAACGCCGTCGCGGCGCGGCGATGGCCACGCCGATCTCACTTACGTCTACAGCGCCGCACGCGAGATCGCAGCCGCGCTCTCCGGTTTCACAGTGGTGGTGACCAAATCGACCGTGCCGGTCGGCACCGGCGACGAGGTCGAGCGGCTGATCCGCGAGGCCAATCCCACGGCTGACGTCGTGGTCGCCTCCAATCCGGAATTCTTGCGCGAAGGCGCCGCGATCCGCGACTTCAAATTCCCCGACCGTATCGTGGTCGGCACCGATGACGAACGCGGGCGCAAGGTGCTCGGCGACGTCTACCGGCCGCTGTCGCTTAACCAGGCGCCGCTAATGTTTACGGCGCGGCGCACCGCGGAGCTGATCAAGTACGCGGCGAACGCGTTCCTCGCCACCAAGATCACCTTCATCAACGAGATTGCCGATCTCTCCGAAAAGGTCGGCGCCGACGTGCAGCAAGTCGCGCGCGGCATCGGGCTCGACAACCGCATCGGCTCAAAATTCCTGCATGCGGGTCCGGGCTTCGGCGGCTCCTGCTTTCCGAAGGATACCCGCGCGCTGGTCAAGATCGCGCAGGATCATGATGTGCAACTGCGCATCGTCGAGGCCGTGCTCGGCGTCAACGACATCAGAAAGCGCGCGATGGCACGCAAGGTTTCCAACGCAACCGGCGGCCTGCGCGGCAAGACGGTCGCGGTGCTCGGCCTCACCTTCAAGCCCGATACCGACGACATGCGCGAGGCGCCGTCGATTCCGCTCGTCACCGGCCTGCTCGACATGGGCGCGAAAGTGCGCGCGCACGATCCGGTCGGCATGGAGCAGGCGAAGAAGGAACTGCCCGAGATCGAATATTGCACCGACCCCTACGAATGCGCGCGCGGCGCCGATGCGCTGGTGATCGTCACCGAGTGGGTCCAGTTCCGGGCGCTTGATCTGGAGCGCCTGAAGAATGAAATGGCGCAGCCCGTGGTGGTCGACCTGCGCAACATCTACCGCCCCGAGGACATGGCCGCGCAAGGCTTCGTTTACGAGAGTGTGGGACGGGCGCCTGAGCCGAAGGTGTGATACGTCGCTCGCCAATAATTCCGTCATGGCCGGGCTTGTCCCGGCCATCCACGTCTTGTTTTCTGGCCGGACAAGAAAGACGTGGATGCCCGGGACAAGCCCGGGCATGACGACGTGGTGATATATTGCCTCTTACCTTTGATACCCCTCTCCCGATCGACGCGGTGCTCGACGAACTCGGGCGCACGATCGCGGCTAACAACGCCGCGGTGCTGGTCGCCCCGCCCGGCGCCGGCAAGACCACGCGGGTGCCGCTCGCGCTGCTCGATGCGCCCTGGCTGAAGAGCCAGAAGATCATCATGCTGGAGCCGCGGCGGATCGCGGCGCGCGCCAGCGCCGAACGGATGGCACGAACGCTCGGTGAGCGGGCGGGGGAGACCGTCGGCTATCGCGTCCGCTTTGGCTCGAAGATCTCGCGCGCTACCCGGATCGAGGTCGTCACCGAGGGAATCTTTTCACGCCAGATTCTCGATGATCCCGAGTTGAACGGCGTTGCGGCCGTGCTGTTCGATGAATTTCACGAGCGTTCGCTCGATGCCGATCTGGGGCTCGCGCTGGCCCGCGATGCGCAGACCGGCCTGCGCGAAGATTTGCGTATCCTGGTGATGTCGGCCACCCTCGATGGCGCCCGGGTCGGCAAGTTGCTCGGCGATGCGCCTGTCGTTGCCAGCGAAGGCCGCGCCTTTCCGGTGGAGACGCGCTATCTCGGCCGCAAGGCGGACGCACCCATCGAGCGGCAGATGGCGGATGCGATCGCCACCGCGCTGCGCGCCGATCCCGGCTCGGTGCTGGCGTTTCTGCCGGGCGCCGCCGAAATCCGCCGTACGCAGAATTTTCTCAGCGAGCGGGTTCATGACGCGAGCGTCGAGATCGTGCCGCTGTTTGGCGCGCTGGAGGCCGCCGTGCAGGACCGCGCCATCGCGCCGGCGCCGAAAGGAACGCGTAAGGTCGTGCTGGCGACTTCGATCGCCGAGACCTCGCTGACCATCGAGGGCGTCCGCATCGTCGTCGATTCGGGACTGGCGCGGGTGCCGCGCTACGAGCCTGACATTGGCCTGACCCGGCTGGAGACCGTGCGGGCCTCGCGCGCCGCGGTCGATCAGCGCCGCGGCCGCGCCGGCCGCACCGAGCCTGGCGTGTGCTACCGGCTGTGGGACGAGCCGCAGACAGCGTCGCTTGCCGCCTACACGCAGCCCGAAATTCTGTCGGCCGATCTATCCTCGCTGGTGCTCGACCTCGCACAATGGGGCGTCAGCGATCCGGCGACGCTGGCGTTTCTCGATCCCCCGCCGGCGCCGGCGCTGAAGGAAGCGCGCAGCCTGCTTCTCGAACTCGGCGCTCTCGATAGCGACGGCCGCATCACCGCAGAGGGCAAGAGCCTGCGTGCGCTGGCGCTGCCGCCGCGGCTAGCACGCATGATCGTGGATTCGCATCGGCTGGGCGCGGGCGAAGAGGCCGCCGAAATCGCCGCAATCCTCACCGAGCGCGGCCTCGGCGGCGACAGCGTCGATCTCGACCAAAGGCTCGACCAATTCCGCCGCGACCGCTCGCCACGCGCTTCCAGCGCGCGCAGCTTGGCGCAGCGCTGGGCGCAGCAGGTTGCAGCGACGGAGCGCGTTCTCTCTTCTCACTCTCCCCTTGCGGGGGAGGGCCGGGGAGAGGGGGCCACACGGGAAGTCTTTCCTGCGGCCATCCCCTTCCCCAACCCCTCCCCGCAAGGGGGAGGGGAGCCCTACCATTCGCGCTCGCCTGACGCAGGACTTTCCACGGGCGTCATGCTCGCACTCGCCTTCCCCGATCGCATCGCCCGCAATCGCGGCAATGGCAGTTTCGTGCTCGCCAACGGCCGTGGCGCCGCCGTAGCGCAAGCCTCGTCGCTGGCGCGCGCGCCCTATATTGCCGTTGCCGAATTGACCGGCACCGCAGCCCAGGGGCGCATTCTGCTGGCGGCGCCGATTGCACAAGCCGATATCGAGGCGCGCTTCGCCGATCAGATCAAGGACACCGAAGAGATTTCGTTCGATCGCGGCGCAATGGCGCTGCGTGCCCGCCGCAAGCGGACGCTGCATGCGATCACGCTGTCGGAGGCGCCGGTGGCGCTAACGCCCTCGGCAGAGACCGCACGCATTTTCGCTGCGGGTTTGGTTGCCGCCGGGCTCGACAAGCTGCCGTGGTCGAAATCGCTGAAGCAATGGCGCGACCGCGTGATGTTCCTGCGCAAGGCGGAAGGTGATGGCTGGCCCGATCTGTCGGATGGTGCGCTGGCAGCCGAAGCCGAGAACTGGCTGGTGCCCGCGCTGTACGACAAGACCTCGCTGAAGGATTTTTCGCCCGGCGATCTCTCTGACGCGCTGATGACGCTATTGCCATGGGAGTTGCGCGCGCGGCTGGAGCGCGAGGCGCCGACGCATTTCGAGGCGCCAACCGGCACCATGCTTGCGATCGACTACGAGGCGGAGCAGGGGCCGACCATCGCGGTGCGCTTGCAGGAATTGTTCGGACTGAACACACATCCCTCGATCGCCAAAGGCAAGGTGCCGCTGGTGCTGGAATTGCTGTCCCCGGCGCAACGCCCGGTGCAGGTGACGCGCGACCTTCCAGGTTTCTGGCGCGGCAGCTATGCGGCCGTGCGCTCCGATCTGCGCGGCCGCTATCCCCGTCACCCCTGGCCGGAAGACCCTGCCACCGCGCTGCCGACCCGCCGCGTCAAGCCGCGCGGGACGTGAGCGTTTCGGGTGTCATTGCCGGGCTTAACCCGGCAATCCATCGTTCTTGAGAAGAGGCTTTTTCTGAAGATTGATGGATACGCGGGTCAAGCCGCGTATGACGATTGTTCCCGTTAACACTTCGCTCATCCTTTTCGTCAAAATGGCCTGCCCGGTCATCGCCGTTAGTCGCGATTTCGCGGCTGGCGTGGTGATATCGGCGGTCTGGCAATCGAGTGTGGCGTGATGCGTAACCTGATGATCCTTGCCGCCGTCCTGGTCGGCCTCGGCACCTACATGGCGCAGATGGCAGACAAGATGTCGCCGGCCTCGGCCTCCGCCAGCACGTCGTCAAACATGGCTCCAGCGCAAACCGTCGCGCGAGCCTCCGGCCGCAGCCTCGACATTCCCCGCGATGCGCGCGGCCATTTCCAGACCGACGGCCGCATCGATGGGCAACGCATCAACTTTATGGTCGACACCGGCGCCTCGATGGTGGCGCTGAACGAAAAGTCGGCGGCCCGCTTCGGCCTGCGTCCCTCGCGCAGCGACTACAATGCGACCGTCAGCACGGCCAACGGCACCATCAAGGCCGCGCGCACGCGGCTTGCCGTGATCGAACTCGGTGGCCTCGTCGTGCGCGATGTCGACGCGGTGGTGCTGCCGGACGAGGCGCTGTCCGAAAACCTGCTCGGCCTGTCGTTCCTGTCGAAGCTGAAGCGCTTCGAATACGCCAACGGCAGACTGGTGCTGGAACAGTAAGATTACCCCGCTACCAAACCGCCGCAATTGACCGTCAAAACGCGTCGGCCCGCCTTTCGCCCGGCCTGCGCTTTCGCTATGGCTGCGGTTCCCTCGCTTTCATGACAAGGCAATCCCATGTTCCCGAAGCCCAAATCCGTGCTGGTTCCGAATACGTATGACTTCGAATCCGGGCCAATGGTGAAGGCGACCGGCTTTCGCGAATATGACGCGCGGTGGCTGTTCGAGAAGGAAATCAATTTGATGGGCGTTCAGGCGCTGGGCATGGGGCTCGGTGCGCTGATTGCGGAACTCGGCGTCAAACAGGAAATCGTCACCGGCCACGATTTCCGCAGCTATTCGGCCTCGATCAAATACGCGTTGATTTCCGGCCTGATGGCCGCGGGCTGCAGGGTGCACGACATCGGGCTCGCGGTGACGCCGATGGCCTATTTCGCGCAGTTCGATCTCGACGTGCCCTGCGTCGCGATGGTGACGGCTTCGCACAACGACAATGGCTGGACCGGCGTCAAGATGGGCGCCAACCGCCCGCTCACCTTCGGCCCCGACGAGATGACGCGGCTGAAAGAAATCGTGCTCAACGCCGATTTCAAAAACCAAGCCGGCGGCTCCTATCAATTCCACGAGAACTTTCCCGCGCGCTATATCGCCGATCTCACCAAGCGTCCGAAGCTGAAACGCAAGCTGAAAGTGGTGGTCGCCTGCGGCAACGGCACCGCAGGCGCGTTCGCGCCGCAGGTGATGGAGGCGATCGGCTGCGAAGTCATCCGGCTCGACACCGAGCTTGACTATACCTTTCCGAAATACAATCCGAATCCGGAAGACATGGAGATGCTGCACGCGATCCGCGACGCCGTGCTCACGCACAAGGCCGATGTGGGCCTGGGCTTCGACGGCGACGGCGACCGCTGCGGTGTCGTCGACAACACCGGCGAGGAGATCTTCGCCGACAAGGTCGGCGTGATGCTGGCGCGCGACATGTCGGCGATCCACAAGGAAGCGCAGTTCGTGGTCGACGTGAAGTCGACGGGATTGTTCGTCACGGATCCGGTGCTGCAAAAGCAGGGCGCGAAAACCGCCTACTGGAAAACCGGCCATTCCTACATGAAACGCCGCACCAACGAGATGGGCGCGCTGGCAGGCTTCGAAAAATCCGGCCACTTCTTCTTCAACAAGCCGTTCGGCCGCGGCTATGATGATGGCCTGGTCTCGGCAATTGCGATCTGCGAAATGCTCGACCGCGCGTCTGAGAAGTCGATGTCGGATCTGAAAAATGCGCTGCCGAAAACCTGGTCGTCGCCGACCATGTCGCCGCATTGCGCCGACGAGGCCAAATACGGCGTCGCCGACGCCGTGGTGAAGCATTTCGAAGCGCTGCAGAACAAGGGCGACAAGGTCGCCAGCCAGAAGATCCGCGATCTCGTCACCGTCAACGGCGTGCGTGTTACCGTCGAGGACGGAAGCTGGGGTCTGGTGCGGGCCTCATCGAACAAGCCGGAGCTGGTGGTCGTGGTCGAGAGTCCGGTTTCCGAACAGCGCATGCGCGACATGTTCGAGGCGATGGATTCGGTGCTGCGCACGCATCCGGAAGTGGGTGAGTATAACCAGAAGATTTGAGGGAGTGTCGTCGCCCCGGTCATGACTGTCGTCCCACGCGAAGGCGGGGGACCCAGTACGCCGCGGCCTATCGTTCAATCTCTGACGTCTCTGGAATACTGGGTCACCCGCCTTCGCGGGTGACGACAGCGGAGTGAATGGTCGCGCGATCGCCCGTTACGCCGCCGGCACTGGCAGCGCGGTCACCGACTTGATCTTCTCCATCGCAAATCGCGAGGTGACGTTCTTCAGCGGCACGGCGCTGATCAGCTTTTTGTAGAACACGTCATAGCTCGCCATGTCGGCGACCACGACGCGCAGCATGTAATCGACGTCGCCGGCCATCCGGTAAAACTCCATCACCTCGGGCATGGCGCTGACGGCGTCGGCGAATTTGCGCAGCCAGGCTTCCGAGTGGTCGGAGCTCTCGACCGAGACGAACACGGAAATGCCGAGCCCGATCTTGTTCTGGTCGACCAGCGCCACTCGGCGCAGGATCACGCCGTCGGCCTCCAGCCGCTGGATCCGCTTCCAGCACGGCGTCGACGACAACCCGACGCGGTCCCCGATCTCGGCGACCGATAGCGACGCGTCCTCCTGCAACACGGTCAGGATCTTGCGGTCAATGGCATCCAGGCGGCGGCTGGCTTCAGGGAGCTGAACGGCGAGCTCGGTCATGAGAAGAATGTTCCATATGAAAGGTCTTATCTCCTCATATAGAGAAAATTCTTCTATAGCAAGCCCGCTTATTGGCCAGTGGGTGCCCGGTCGGCAGCCTGGCCGTGGCTCAAAAACTCTGCAACTTCACCACGTTGAGGGGCTGCGAAGGCTCCCCCGAAGCGGGTGCATTTCAGCGCCGCCGCGGCGGAGGCGAATCGGAGCGCCTGCCGCAATTCCTGCTTTTCGGTGATCGCGAGCGCGAACGCGCCGTGGAACACGTCGCCGGCACCGAGGGTGTCCACCGTATGCACCGGGAAGGCCGGGGTTTCCTGAACATCTCCGTTTTCGTCGAGCCAGATCGTGCCTCTCGGGCCTCGGGTTCCCGCCAGAAATGACGGGGTCAATTTTGCAATCTTCTTCAATGCCTGGGCGTCGTCGGTCACATCTGCGGTCTCCTGCAGCGGCTCGCTCGAGAACACCAGGTGAGTGGAGGCGTTCAACAGGCCTTCGCGGAGCGACATGGCGCGATCAACGTCGACGATCACGGGAATGCCGCGCCGCACGGCCTCGGCGCAAAGCTCGGTGCAGAATTCGGCGCAGCGGCTCTCGGTGAGAATGGCGGCACAGTCGTCCAGCAGCGTATCGAAGTCGGGCAATTTCACATGCCACAGTTTCGGATCGCGGAAGGTTACGATGGTGCGCTCGCCGGAAGGATCGATCATCACCGCCGAGATCGGCGTCACCAGCCCCGGCATGTGGATGAGATGTTTTGTGTCGATGCCCTCATGGGCCATCTGCTCGAAGATGAAGCGGCTCGATGCTTCCTTGGCATCGCCCATCGGCCCACAGATCGAAGCGCGGCCACCGAGCCGAGCGATACCGATCGCGCCATTGAGCGCGTTGCCGCCGCAGATTTCGTCGAATGCGGTAGCGTTCTCCTTGGAACCGCGCCCGGGGACACCCGGCGTATGAAAAGTGAGGTCACGCACCGGCATGCCGATGCAGAGGACACGCGGAGGTATTTTCGGCGCCTTGTCCTGAAAGTTCATGCGTGGATCCGTCATGTCGATTCAAGTCCCCAGTCAATTGAGCTGGCAGGCGCCGGTTCCCTGCTATGCGCCGTTATCTTTTCCGCCATGCAACCATTGACCGATCAAATGATGCGCAATGGCGAAGGGGTGCGCGGCAAACAGGCCGTCCGGGTGCTGGCGCTTGTGCATGAGAGCGACCTCGGCGCGACCGAACCAACGCGCGTCCTCGAGTTCTGCGCGATCGACCACGATTTCCTCGTTGAGCGCACGGGCAGAGCACCCGATCATCAGCGATGAGGGATAGGGCCATGGCTGCGTCATGTAATAGCTCACGTCGGTGCAACGAATGCCGGATTCTTCGAAAATCTCCCGGCAAACTGCGTCCTCGATCGTCTCGGCGGCTTCGACGAAGCCGGCGAGGCACGACCACATTCCGGGCATGAACTGCTTCTGCCGGCCGAGCAGGCATCGATCACCGTGCGTAACCAGCATGATTACGACCGGATCCGTGCGCGGAAAGTGCTCGGCCTTGCAGCTCGGGCACTCGCGCTTCCAGCCGCCTTCCTTCATCGCGGTGCGGGTACCGCAATTGGCGCAATAGCCGTGGCGCTGATGCCAGGTCACCATCGATTTAGCCATGGCGATCGCGGAGAGTTGTTCCGGCGGCACGGTGCCCTGCATGGCCATGCCGCGCAGCTCGGTTACGGCGACATCGTCGCGCGTCATCAGCTTCTCCACGGCCGCGGCCGAAATGCCCATGCCGAAAACCGGCGCACCGTCGCGCAAGCCCAGAAAGATCGTGCCGGGATTGGCGCCGAGCTTCACCGCCTCTTCGATGCCGAGCAGCACGCGCGGCCCGTCCGTCTCCTGTTTCACCAAGAGCGAGTCGCGGTAGATCACATAGGCGCTAGCGTTGCGCTGGTTCTCGAGCGCGAACAGCTTTTCGTCATTGGTGCGCAGATGCGCGGCGCGATCCAGAATATGGGTAACGAAAGCAGGCTTCCCCAGCGGATACTTGTCGAATGCGGACATCTGTTCAACCCAACCAGATCTTGCGGCGAAGCGCGTTGATGAAATTCTGGACTTCCTCGGCGTCGTGCGCCAGCGGCGGCATCACGCCCCAGACCGGGCGCGGCCAGGCCGCATCGCTGGTGCGTCGCGCGATGACGTGGACATGCAACTGCGGCACCAGATTGCCGAGCGCGGCAACATTGAGCTTGTCGCATTTGGTGATCTCTTTGAGCGCCCGCGAAACCCGCGCGATTTCGGTCATCAACTGCGCCTGCGCGACGTCGTCGAGATCGATGATTTCCACCGCACCCTCCCGGCGCGGCACCAGGAGGAGCCACGGGTAATGCGCGTCCTTGATGACCAGCACCTTGCACAGCGGCAAGTCGCCGATGTCGATGGTGTCCTTCTTGAGCTGGGAATGCAGCGACCAGGCGGAGGCGTCAGAGGGCATCAAGAGTTCCCATGCCCGATGCATGTCGGGCCTATAAGTGCCTTCTGGAGGGCACTCCTCTCGTTTCATAGCAAGGCGTCATCACCCGCGAAAGCGGGTGATCCAGTACGCCGCGGCGCTGCCGTTTCACCGATGGGCCGCAGCATACTGGATACCCCGCTTTCGCGGGGTATGACAGGGAAAGCCCCGCTTGCTTTCCGGCCCTTTTGGCCCCAAATAGGGATCGGGAGATTGGCGGTGGACGAGCCACTCGCCAACCGGGTCAGGTCCGGAAGGAAGCAGCCCTAACGAGGTCCGGATCGGGTCGCTCGTCAGTCTCCTACCTGTTTTTCGAGCGAAAAGCGCATGGAAGCGGCCGGGTCCGCGCCGTGCGCCTGATCTTGCTCCGTTCCGCAAGCCGGCCCTGAGAGACAATCAATTGCGGATCGACCGATGAGTGATGCTGGCGCTCCCCCCGATCACCCCGAAGGCGCCGGATCGGCCGGCTTCGATCTCGGCGGCAGGCCTGAGACCGCCAAGCCCTACCGGGTCCTGGCGCGAAAATACCGCCCCTCGAGCTTCGACGACCTGATTGGCCAGGAGGCCATGGTCCGCACCGTTTCGAATGCGTTCGAAACGGGCCGGATTCCGCAGGCCTGGATCCTGACCGGCGTCCGCGGCGTCGGCAAAACCACCACGGCGCGGATTCTCGCCCGCGCGCTCAATTACGAAAAACCTGACGGTTCGGTGAAGGGGCCGACTATCCACATGCCGGACCTCGGCGTGCACTGCCAGGCGATCATGGAAAGCCGGCACATGGACGTGCTGGAAATGGACGCCGCGTCCCATACCGGCGTTGACGACGTCCGCCAGATCAATGACAGCGTGCGCTATGCGCCGGCCAGCGCCCGCTACAAGGTCTACATCATCGACGAAGTCCACATGCTATCGACGGCCGCGTTCAACGCCTTCCTGAAGACGCTGGAAGAGCCGCCCGAGCACGCCAAATTCGTCTTCGCCACCACCGAAATCCGCAAAGTCCCTGTTACGGTGCTGTCGCGCTGCCAGCGTTTTGATCTCCGCCGCGTCGAGGCGGATGTGCTGATGGCGCATCTGTCCAACATCGCGAAAAAGGAAGGTGTCGAGGTCGAACCCGAGGCGCTCGGCATCATCGCCCGCGCTGCGGAAGGTTCGGTGCGCGATTCGCTGTCGCTGTTCGATCAGGCAATCGCGCATGCGGCGGGCCTTGTCCGTGCCGACGCCGTGCGGCAGATGCTGGGTCTTGCGGATCGCACCCGGGTGATCGACCTGTTCGAGCATCTGGCGCGCGGCGATATCGCAAGCGCCTTCGGCGAATTCCGCAGCCAATATGACGTGGGTGCCGATCCGGTCGTGGTGCTGTCCGACCTTGCCGAATTCGTCAATTTCGTTACCCGCGTGAAGATCGTTCCCGCTACCGCCGACAACGTCGCTTTCGGCGAGACGGAGCGCGTCCGCGCCCGCGAATTTGCCGCAAAGCTGTCGATGCGGGTGCTGTCGCGGATGTGGCAGATGCTGCTCAAGGGCATCACCGAGGTGCAGACTGCGACCCGGCCGGCGGCGGCAGCCGAAATGGTGTTGGTTCGCATCGCCTATGTCGCCGATTTGCCGACGCCGGACGAAGCGATCCGGATGCTCGACCAGAACGGCGGGGGCGCGCAAATCGCCGCGGGCAGCGCGGCGCCAACGCGGGCTGCGCCGGCCCCGACCATGTCCTCGATGCCGGGTTCGTCGTCGATGTCTGCATCGCCGATGCGGGCGCCGGCCTCGCCCCGCTCCGGCGCGGAAGCTTCCGCGCGCCCGCAGATGGCGCCGTCGGCCCAAACCGAATCCGCGCCCGTTCTGCGGATCACCACCTTTCCGCAACTCGTCGCGCTCGCCGGCGAGAAACGCGATATCCTGGCCAAGACGGCGCTGGAGTCCGATATGCGCCTCGTCCGATTCGAGGACGGCCGGCTGGAAGTGGCGCTGGAGCGCAACGCGGCGCGCGGGCTGGTCAACGACCTCTCCCGCAAGCTGGAACTGTGGACCGGGCGGCGCTGGACCGTGATCGTCTCCAACGAGGCCGGCCAGCCGACATTGCGCTCGCAGAACGAGCAGGCGAGAAACGAGCACGCCCGCGCAGCCGAGGCCGATCCGCGCGTCCAGGAGGTGCTGGCGCGGTTTCCCGGCGCCAAGGTCGTCGAGGTGCGAAGGCTTGCCGCCGAGCCGCCGGAATCCAATATTATCACTGACGACTTGAACGAGACTTCCGACGGCGACGACGACTGATCGGACTCTCGAGAGGACGGATGAATGGCTGATTTTCTCGGCATGATGAAGCAGGCGGCGGAGCTGCAATCCAAGATGCAGGCGATGCAGGAAGAACTCGGCAATCTCGAGGTCGAGGGCATTTCCGGCGGCGGGCTGGTTGCCGTGCGCATGACCGCGAAGATGGAAGTGAAGGGCGTGAAGATCGATCCGTCGCTGATGAAGGCCGACGAGCGCGAAGTGCTCGAGGATCTGCTTGTCACCGCGCATAACGACGCACGGCGCAAAGCGGAAACCGCGGCGATGGAAAAGATGCAGGCGCTGACCGGCGGGCTCGGCCTGCCGCCTGGACTTCTCGGTCTCGGCTGAAATGGCAGCAAGCGTTGCCGGCCCTGAAATCGAACGCCTGATCCAGCTTCTGGCGCGCCTGCCGGGGTTAGGGCCGCGCTCGGCGCGGCGCGCGGCTCTGCACCTGATCAAGAAGCGCGAGGCGCTGATGACGCCGCTGGCCAGCGCGCTGCAGGTTGCAATCGACAGGATTCAGGTCTGCAAGACCTGCGGCAATATCGATACGCAAAATCCCTGCACCGTGTGCACCGACCCG
This sequence comes from Bradyrhizobium sp. sBnM-33, assembly GCF_032917945.1. Lineage (NCBI taxonomy): Bacteria > Pseudomonadati > Pseudomonadota > Alphaproteobacteria > Hyphomicrobiales > Nitrobacteraceae > Bradyrhizobium > Bradyrhizobium sp. sBnM-33. The sequence continues at coordinate 8,820,784 of NZ_CP136624.1, read as the reverse complement.
CGGCGCGATCCTTCGACCATCGTTGTGGTCGCCGACGTCGCTGACCTCTGGGCGTTGGAGCGGGCGAATGCGACCAACGGCCGCTATCACGTGCTCGGCGCCACATTGTCGCCACTCGACGGCGTCGGTCCGCAGGATCTGACAATCGACGCGCTGGTCGCACGCGCGCACGAATCACAAGTCAGCGAAATCGTGCTCGCGCTGAACGCCACGGTTGATGGCCAGACCACAGCCCATTACATCACCGATCTCCTGCAGGACGCCAACGTCAAGATCACCCGGCTTGCCCATGGCGTGCCTGTCGGCGGCGAGCTTGATTATCTCGACGAAGGTACGCTATCGGCTGCCATGCGGCAGCGAACGCTGTTCTAACCATCACCAAACGGAACTGATCGACATGACGAAACCACGATTCGGCAAGCGCTATTGTTTTGCGGCCATCATGGCGGCGGCGCTGATCGCGCCTTCCGCATGGGCGCAGCAGGCCGAGCCCGCGCCGAAGCCGGGCAAGCCGATCAATGCCGGCGACGTCCTGTCCGGCGAACTCAACGCCATGAAGGGCGGCAAGAAGCGCGCCGCCACCTACCAGATCATCAGCGAGCCGCGCCGGCTGCCGCCGCCGAACGGGCTCTGCGATCTCGAAACGGGGCCTGAGACGTTCCAGCTCGTCACCAGCAGCGAGGCGCAGGCTGCACAATTGAAGAATTTCATCGGCAAGGAAATTTCGGTCAAGGTCGACGAAGTCGCCTGCGCGCAGGATGCCGGGCAGATCAGCGAGGCCGTAATCACCAAGTGGAGCGTGGTGACGAAGCACTGAGGAGCTGTTGTCCTTGCCACAGATACCGCTGTCGTCGCCCGGCTCGACCGGGCGATCCAGTACGCCGCGCTCTCTCGGCTCTATCGCAACTGTTCTGGAATACTGGATCACCCGCTTTCGCGGGTGACGACGATTTGGGTTTGCGGATGCCGGCGAGCAACTAAACCCGCACCGGCCCCAGCGCCTCAAAATGCCCGCGCCGTTGCAGCCAGGCCATCAGAATCAGGCTCGGCACCGCGACCGCAACGGAGATCACGAAAAACAGCGGCCAGCCCGTGGCCTCCGCGACATAACCGGCGCCGGAGGACAGATAGGTGCGCCCGACAGCGGCCAGCGCGGTGAGCAGCGCGTATTGGGTCGCCGTATGCAACGGGTTCTGGCACAGCGCCGAGAGATAGGCGACGAAGATCACGGTGCCGATCGCGCCGGTGAAGTTTTCCGCCGAAATGGCGGCGGCCAATGCCCATTGGTTGGTGCCGACAAAGGCGAGCCACGCAAACACCAGATTGGAGATCGCCTGCAGCACGCCGCCGATCCAGAGGCTTGCGACCAGCGAGTAGCGCCGCGCCACATAGCCGCCGGCAAAGCCGCCGATCAGGGTCGCGGCGAGACCGACGCCCTTAACGATCGCGGCGTAGTCGTTGCGGGTGAAGCCGAGGTCGATCACGAACGGCGCGGTCATGGTGCCGGAAAACGCGTCGGTGAGCTTGAACAGCACCACGAAGGCCAGCGCCGCGAAAGCATGCTTGCGGGTCAGAAATTCGGAGAACGCCCCGATCGCCGCATGCATAATGCGAGACAATGCAGCCTCGTCGCGGGTCTTGGCCTCCGCGCGCACGGATTGCTCGGGCTCGGTGGCGGCCAGCGCCGTGACGGTGCCGATCAGCACCAGCGCGGCCATGACGACATAGCCCCACATCCACGCGGCGTTGCGCCCGATGCCGGTGTCCTCGAACGCGCTTACGAGGAACAGCACGCCGGCCGTCGAGACCAGCATGCCAATCCGGTAGGCCGCGACGTAGGAGGCCATACCGGCGGCTTGTTCGCTTTCGGGCAGGCTCTCGACGCGGAACGCGTCGACCACGATGTCCTGCGTCGAGGACATGGTCGCGACCAGAAGCGCGCCGAGCGCCACGAACAGCGGCGAGCGCACCGGGTCGGTCAGCGCCAGCAACAGGATCGCGCCGATCAGCAGCAGTTGCGAGAACACCAGCCAGCCACGGCGGCGGCCGAAGGCACGGGTGAAGATCGGCACATGTAGCGCATCGACCAGCGGCGCCCAGGCAAATTTCAGCGTGTAGGGCGTACCGACCAGCGCGAACAGTCCGATGGTGCCGAGATCGACGCCGGATTCCCTCATCCACACCAGGAGCGTCGATCCCGACAGCGCCAATGGCAGCCCGGACGAAAAGCCGAGCAGCAGCACGATCAGCACGCGCGGCTGGAGGTACACGGCCCAGGCCTCGCGCCAGTTTGGCGCGGGGGCTTTCTCAGATGAAACCGAAGCGGATTCTGGTGTGGTCATGGAGGGGGTGTTAGCAGATTTTGCAACAAAAAGACTGTCATCGCCCGGCTTGACCGGGCGATCCAGTATTCCAGAGGCCTATCCGCCGCCCCCGGCAATTTCAGGATAAAGATCAATCCAGTCCGGATTTTGTTTCTCGATCAGCGAGATCTTCCAGGCTCGGGGCCATTTCTTGAGCCGCTTTTCGCGCTGGATCGCGTGTTCGATTTGGTCGAAGATTTCGAAATAAAACGAGCCGCGTCACGTCGTGCTTTTGGTGAAGCTCTCGGCGACCTTCAACTTATGCTCGCCAATGCGTCGGATCAGATCCATTCGTCACGCCGATGTAAAGCGTTCCACCGATGCGGCTGGCCAGAATGTAGACGTAATAGCTGTGTGTTCCCAACTGCGGCCTCTGGGATACTGGGTCGCCCGGTCAAGCCGGGCGATGACAGCTTGATATGTGGCGATAGCGAGGCAACGCAACGATCGCTACTCCCCCGCCTGCAGCTTGCGCGGGGCGGGGAACAGTTCGGGCGCGCTGTTCTTGACGAAGCGTGGCACTTCCACCGGCGCATCGGTCTTGCTGAAATCGAGTTCCTCGATCCGACCGGCGCGCTTTTCGATCTTGTCGGCGGAGATCAGGATCTGCCGCACATCCTCGTTGACGTCGCTAAAATGCTTTTGCAGCTTCAGCACGCGGTCGCGCAGGCGGCCGAGGTCATCACCGAGGTTGAGCACCTCGGTGCGGATCTGGTCGGCGGCGTCGCGCATCCGCGCGTCCTTTAAAATCTGCTGCATCACCTGGATCGCCAGCATCAACAGTGAGGGCGATACCAGCACGACGCGGGCGCGGTAGGCTTTCTGGATCACGTCGTCAAAGCCGTCATGGATTTCGGCATAGACCGATTCCGATGGCACGAACATCAGCGCCGTATCCTGGGTCTCGCCGGCGATCAGGTACTTCTCGGCGATGTCATTGACGTGTTTCATCACGTCGTTGCGCAAGCGCTGCGTGGCGAATTTTCGCTCCTCGTCGGTGCGCGCGTCGTGCAACGCGGTCATCGCCTCCAGCGGAAATTTGGCGTCGATGCAGAGCGGCCGCTGATCCGGCAGGAACACCACGCAATCCGGCCGCTTGCCGGACGAGAGCGTGTACTGGAACTCGTACGAGCCTTGCGGCATGCCGTCCTGCACGATTGCTTCCATCCGCGCCTGGCCGAAGGCGCCGCGCGACTGCTTGTTGGCGAGCACGTCGCGGAGCGTGGTCACCTGAGAGGTCAGGTCGGTGAGGTTCTTGTGCGCGTTGTCGATGATGCCGAGCCGCTCATGCAGCACCCGCAAGCTATCCATGGTGTGGCGCGTGGTCGCTTCCATCGACTGGCCGACGCGATGCGTCACCGAATCCAGGCGCTCGTTGACCGCGCGCGCCATCTCGGCCTGGCGTCCGGCCAGCGCCTGCGCCATGGCGTCAACCCGCCCGGTCGACTCGCTCTGCGCCCGCAGCATCTCGCTCAGCCGCTCTTCCAGTTCGTCGGCGCGGATCGCCTGGGCCATCGCCAGTTCCGCGCCCCGGCGGCCGGAGCGGGCGATGACGATGGCAATCGCCAGCAGCAGCACCAATGCGAGCGCGCCGAAGCCAGCCAGCGCCTCGCCCACGTGAATCGGCAGGTCGCCGACGGTGAAGAGAATTTCATTCATGTCAGCCTTGTAGCCCGATTCGCTGGCTTGCGCGAACGAAGAGGGAACATTTATGGTAAATGCCGGGCTAATTTTCGTGGTTAACGCCGCCTTGAAAATCATGGTTAAGGACGCCTTAACGCCCGCTGCGGCGCATTGACCCCGGCAGGTCAGCGGCTTAAATCCCGCGCCAGAGAAAAATCATGGCCATCAGAGAAATCATCATCCTGCCGGACAAGCAGTTGCGGCTCGTCTCCAAGCCTGTCGAAAAGGTGACGACGGAGATCCGTAAACTCGCCGACGACATGTTCGAAACCATGTACGACGCGCCCGGCATCGGTCTGGCCGCGATCCAGGTCGCGGAGCCCCTGCGGTTGATCACTATGGATCTCGCCAAGAAGGATGAGAACGGCGAGACCAAGCCGAAGCCGCGGGTGTTCATCAATCCGGAGATCATTTTCTCGTCGGAGGAAATGTCTGTTTACGAGGAGGGCTGCCTCTCGATCCCCGAATATTACGAGGAGGTCGAACGCCCGGCGCGGGTCCGTGTCCGCTACACCGATCTCGACGGCAAGGTGCATGAGGAGGACGCCGACGGCCTGTTCGCCACTTGCATCCAGCATGAGATCGACCACCTCAACGGCGTGCTGTTTGTCGACTACCTGTCGAAGCTGAAGCGCGACCGCGTGATGAAGAAGTTTACGAAAGCCGCCAAGCGCGCGGCTGGATAGACCCCACTCTTTCCACCGTCATGCCCGGGCTTGACCGGGCATCCACGTCTTTCTTCCTTGCCGCACCAAAGACTGGATGGCCGGGACAAGCCCGGCCATGACGAGTAAAATAAATCGTTCCCGGGAATCTCTACCTCATGCCACTCCGCCTGATCTTCATGGGCACGCCCGATTTCGCAGTGCCGACGCTGCTCGAACTCGTGGCCCACGGCCACGAGGTCTTAGCCGTCTACACCCGTGCGCCGAAGCCTGGCGGCCGCCGCGGCCTCCAATTGCAGCCGACCCCCGTCGAGCAGGAGGCGCGGCGGCTCGGCATACCTGTGCTGACACCCACGACGCTGAAAACGCCGGAAGCGCTGGCCGAATTCCGCGCGCGCAATGCCGACGCCGCCGTCGTTGTCGCCTACGGCATGATCCTGCCGCAGGCCATTCTCGATGCGCCGCGCTACGGCTGCTTCAACCTGCATGCTTCGCTGCTGCCGCGGTGGCGCGGTGCCGCCCCGATCAACCGCGCTATCATGGCCGGTGATGCCGAGACCGGTGTGATGGTGATGAAGATGGACATTGGCCTCGACACCGGCGACGTCGCGATGGCCGAGCGGCTCGCGATCACGGACGCCATGACGGCGGCCGACCTGCACGATGCGCTGGCGCCGCTCGGTGCCGACCTGATGGTGCGCGCCATGGGCGGGCTCGAGCGTGGCGGGTTGCAGCTCAAGAAACAAAGCGAAGACGGCGTGACCTACGCCGCCAAGATCGACAAGGCCGAGGCGCGGATCGACTGGAAGCGACCGGCGCGGGAGGTGCTGCGGCATGTTCATGGGCTGTCGCCATTTCCGGGCGCCTGGTGCGAGTTGTCCACCGACGGCGAGCCGGCGCGGGTCAAGATTCTGCGCTGTGAGTTGGCGAAGGGAGCCGGTGCTCCCGGTGAGGTGCTCGACAATGGTTTGACGATCGCCTGCCGTGACGGCGCAATCCGCATTCTGGAACTGCAACGCGAAGGCAAGGCACGGATGAAGGCGCCGGATTTCTTGCGCGGCACGCCGCTGAAGGCTGGTGCGCGGTTTTCTTAGCACTGTCATACCCCGCGAACGCGGGGTATCCAGTACGCTGCGGCCTTTAGAGATTGAGCCGCGATGCCGCGGCGTACTGGATCATCCGCTTTCGCGGATGATGACAGCCCCACTGGATTGAGATGCCCCGCTACAAACTCATCATCGAATATGACGGCACGCCGTTCTCCGGCTGGCAGATCCAGGATAACGCGCCGACCGTGCAGGGCGCGTTGGAAACTGCGGTGAAGGCGATCTGCGGCGAGGACGTGCGCGTCCATGGCTCGGGCCGCACCGATGCCGGGGTTCATGCGCTGGCGCAGGTCGCGCATTGCGATATCCAAAAGCCGTTTCCGCCGGGCCGCCTGCGCGACGGGCTGAATGCGCATCTGCGTCCGCACCCGATCGGGGTGCTTTCGGCGGAAATCGTCGCCGATGATTTCGAGGCACGTTTCTCCGCCAAGCGGCGCCACTACCGCTACCGGATCACCAATCACCGCGCCAATCTCGCTCTCGATATCAAGCGGAGCTGGCGGGTGCCGCGGCATCTCGATACGGATGCGATGGACGTCGCAGCCAAGAGGCTGCTCGGCAAGCACGATTTCACCACCTTCCGCGACACCGAGTGCCAGGCGAAATCCCCGGAGAAGACGCTCGACCAGCTCGATGTGATCCGGCAAGGCGATGCGGTTTCGATCCTCACCTCGGCGCGCTCGTTTCTGCACAGCCAGGTGCGCTCGATGGTGGGCTCATTGGTATGGGTCGGCGAAGGCCGCTGGAGCGCCGACGACCTCGCCGCGGCCTTAGCCGCCCGCAACCGCGCCGCCTGCGGCCCCGTCGCCCCGCCGGAAGGGCTGTATCTGGTGCGGGTAGAGTATTAGCTGACCACGACGCCGGCTTCGTAGGATGGGTGGAGCGAAGCGATACCCATCGCGTTACCGGCGAGATGATGGGTATCGCTGCGCTCTACTCATCCTACGATTCTGGGCGGATGATGACGCCGGTGAGCAACGCAAAATACCGCTCCAACGCCCCGCGATAAATCTTCGTCAGCTTCTCCAGATCGGACACCGGCGTGCGTTCGTCGATCTGGTGCATGGTCTGGCCGACGAGTCCGAACTCGATCACCGGGCAGTAGTTAGAGATGAAGCGCGCGTCCGAGGTGCCGCCGGATGTCGAGAGCTCCGGCTTGCGTCCGGTGACTTCCTCGATCGCGCTTACCGCGAGATCGGTGAACGCGCCGGGTTTTGTGACGAACACGTTGGAGTTGGAATACTCCCACACGATGCGGGCGCGGATGCGGTTGCCGCAGGCTTTTGCCAGCCGTTCCTCGACCAGCGCGCGCAGGGTTTCCTGGGTGTGGTTGTCGTTGAAGCGGATGTTGAACTTTGCGCGCGCCTGTCCGGGGATGACATTGCTTGCGGTGTTGCCGACATCGACCGAGGTGAATTCGAGGTTGGAGGCCTGGAACTGCGCACTGCCGTGATCGAGCGGCTCGTCGGAAAGCGCCACGATCAGCCGCGAAATGTCCGGTACCGGGTTCGATGCGCGGTGCGGATAGGCGACATGGCCTTGCACGCCGTCGACATAGAGCGTGCCGGATTGCGAGCCGCGGCGGCCGATCTTGATGCAATCACCCAGCACCTCGACATTCGATGGCTCGCCGAGGACGCAATGATCGAATTTTTCACCGCGCTCGGCGCACCATTTCAGCAGTTTGATGGTGCCGTTGACCGAAATGTCCTCTTCGTCGCCGGTGATCAGAAACGAGATCGAGCCTTTGGGCTTGCCGCCGTGGTCGGCGAGATATTGCAATACGGCTGCGACGCTGCAGGCGATGCCGCCCTTCATGTCGACCGCGCCGCGGCCATAGAGGAAACCGTCCTTGATCTCACCGGAGAATGCGCCGTGCGTCCACGCGGCCTCGTCGCCAGGTGGCACCACATCGGTATGGCCGGCAAAGGTGATGTGCGGCGCCTCGGTGCCGATCCGGGCATAGAGATTGTCGATATCGGCGGTGCCGGGTTCGCCGAAGGTCACGCGATGCACCTCGAAGCCGGCGTCTTTCAAAAGGCGTTCGAGCACGCCGAGCGCACCGGCATCGGCAGGGGTGACAGAAGGGCAGCGGACGAGCTCGCGGGTAATGGAAACAGCGTCATTCATAGCCCGGCTTAACACGCCAAACCGGCGGCGGGCTAGTGCCGCCGATTTGAAGTCCCTACAGCGCAAGCTGCAAGTTCGGTTAGGGACTTCAAATCGAAAAGCGGCACTAGAATGTTGAATCTGCTAATGCCTATTGCTTTTCGAAGTTCGCGAAAGATAGTCGCCGCGAGGGAACGCGAACTTCGGAAAGTGGGCATTAGCCTTGTGCGGCACCATTTCGATCTCGCTCTGCTGATCCCAGCGCGGCCGCGTATCGGGCCGCGGCTGCGGCGCCAGCGGGTCGGGGCCGAACCGGTTGGTCTTTTGCGAGCCCTTGAGGCAGTAGATCTCGACGAAGCCCCAGAAGCCAAAAATAAGTGCCATCAAGCCGAGGAGCCGCGGCAGGTAATAACCGGGCATCTGGTCCGCGAACTCGTTATAGAGACCGGGCAGCACGAAGAACGGCAACATCCACCATCCACTCTTGTCGCGGTCGTGCAGTCGCTTGATCGAGGTGGCGAGATGAACCCATAGCAGAAGCGCGGTGCCGAGCAGCTTGACGAGGAGCGTAGGGAAGTCGGCCAGCTTCAGCGTCCGATAGACGTCGGGATTCACCAGCTTGAAGATGTCCTTGGTACCAATGCTGATCGATGTCGGTCCGCCGAACAGGCTCTGGATTGCTACGATCACCGTGCCCAGAAAGCCCAGCATGATCAGCCCGGCCAGCCACAGCTTGGCGCGGTTGATACGGCCATCGAATCGGAACAGGTACCAGGTCCAGTTCATGCCCAACGCTCCGGAGGGCGGAAGCCCGCGATCCGGTACGTTAGTCGCGCGGGAAAAGTCCCCGGTTCGATTAATCCCGCAGCAGCTCGTTGATGCTGGTCTTGGCCCGGGTGCGCTCGTCGACGCGCTTGACGATCACGGCACAGGCGGTGGACGGGCCGGGCTGGCCGTTCTTCAGCGGTTTGCCGGGCAGGGCGCCGGGAACCACGACAGAGTATTCAGGAACCTCGCCGATGAAGGTCTCGCCGGTTTCGCGGTCGACGATCTTGGTGGAGGCGCCGAGGAATACGCCCATCGCCAGCACCGCGCCCTTGCGCACGATCACGCCCTCGGCGACCTCCGAGCGCGCGCCGATGAAGCAATCGTCTTCGACGATTACAGGCTCGGCCTGCAGCGGCTCCAGCACGCCGCCGATGCCGACGCCGCCGGAAATATGCACGCGCTTGCCGATCTGCGCGCAGGAACCAACGGTCGACCAGGTGTCAATCATGGTGCTCTCATCGACATAGGCGCCGAGATTGACGAAGGACGGCATCAGCACAACGTTACGGGCTATGAAGGCCGAGCGGCGCACGATCGCGCCGGGCACGGCGCGAAAACCCGCATCGCGAAAACGGTTCTCGCCCCAGCCCTCGAATTTCGACGGCACCTTGTCCCACCAGGATGCCTTACCGGGGCCGCCGGGAATCTGGCCCATGTCGTTGAGGCGGAACGACAGCAGCACCGCCTTCTTCAGCCACTGATTGACTTTCCAGTTGCCGCTGGCCTCGCGCTCGGCGACGCGCGCCTCGCCCTTGTCGAGCAGTTCGAGCGCGTGATCCACGGCCTCGCGAACCTCGCCCTTGGTCGAGGTCGAAATGCCGTCGCGGGCATCGAAGGCGGAGTTGACGGTGGATTCGAGCGCGGAGAGGGACATTGGGATTTCCTCGGGATTTCGGGCGAAGCGGGGGGCTTTTTCGGGATTTGGAGGGGGAGAGTCAAGGCAGGTTCGCTGTCATCGCCCGCGAAAGCGGGTGATCCAGCGTCGTAGCCCGGATGGAGCGAAGCGCAATCCGGGATTGTTCACCAGTTGCGAGACATTCCCCGGATTACGCTTCGCTCCATCCGGGCTACTTTCTGCTCAACTGCTCCAAAAACCCCGTCAGATCGTCCGTCACATGATCGACGTAAGCCGCATCGCGGCCTTCCAACTCCCAGTCCTCGCGCACCACTTCCTTGGCGCCGTCGGGCACCACCAGCACCGTGGTCATGCCGAGCTGATGCGGTACCACGAGATTGCGGGCGAGATCCTCGAACATCGCGGCTTTGGCAGGATCGACGCCGTGGACGCGCAGGAATCTCTCATAGGTCTGCGGCGCCGGCTTCGGCTCCAGTTCGGCGGCGATGATGTCGAATACCGCCTCGAAATGCTCGCCGATGCCGAGCCGCGCCAGTACCGCGCCGGCGTGGTCGGTGGAGCCGTTGGTCAGGATCAGCTTGCGTCCGGGAAGTTTCGCGATCGCTGCCCCCATCGCGGGGTTCGGCTCCAGCGGCGAGTGATCGATCTTGTGGACGTAGGCCAGATAGTCGTCGGCGTGCACGCCATGCTCCGTCATCATGCCGCGCATGCTGGTGCCGTAGCGGCGGTAATAGTCCTTCTGGATCACGCGGGCGTCTTCCGCGGAGATTTTCAAGTACGCGCTGATGAATTCACCGATCCGCGCGTCGACCTGCTGCCACAGATTGACGTGGTGCGGGTACAGCGTGTTGTCGAGATCGAACACCCAGGTGTCGATGTGGCTGAAGGGGCGGGGTGTTTTCATCGTACATCCTCGCTGTCATGCCCCGCGAAGGCGGGGCATCCAGTACGCCGCGGCCCTTGAGAGTAACAACGGGCGTCTCGGAGTACTGGATCACCCGCCTTCGCGGGTGATGACGGAAAGAGTTTGAGAGAGCGTAGTTTCATCACGGCATCGCAAATCGCAGCGTCTTGCCGCCGCTACTCATATCGACCGGCGCAAAGCCGATTGCCGCAAGCCCGCGGGTGCCGCAATCGCCCTGTTCGGATATCTCGAACTTGCTGTCGCGGGTGCATAGCTCCTTCGGGCCGCTCCAGTTCAACGGCTTGTCCCGGTACTTGATGGCGCGGTTTTCAACGTCGACAGCTTCGGCGAAACTGTAGACCTGTTTGGGTTGACCGATCACATCGGGATGAAGGCACTTGCCGGGATCGATGCGGTACCAGCCGCGGCTGGTCACCGCCTTGCCGTCGTCGGTTGCGACCGCGGCCATGATCCTGTGCGGCGTGTCGTTGCACCAGGTCAGCCCGGTGGAGGAAGGCTTCTGCACAGCGTCGATCATGGTGGCGAAGAAATTCTGCGACTGCACGATTTCGGTCGCCATCCCGCGGCTCTTCAAGAAGGCGCTCAATGCGGCCTGCGTCTTCGGCCCGTCGACGCCGTCGATCGGGGCGGCGTCATAGCCTGCAATCACCAAAAGCCGCTGGATGCCGGCGAGCCGCGCCTGCTCGTCGTCATACTCGGAATCCTCGGCGAGATAGGCAACGAGATTGCCGTCGTCGGTCCGCGTCGGCGTGATTTGCGTGAAGAGTGCCGGCGTCTGATTGCCGCGGCATTGGCGGGCGGCGGCGATGACGAAATTGTCCGGCGCGATGCACAGCGTGTCGCTGCCGTTCTGCGGGATCGGCGAGGCGCCGTAGACGCCGAGTGCGCGCGCGTTCAACAGGATGCGGTCGGCGGTGAGCGCGCCCTGCAGCACCACGCGGCAGGCGGCCGGATCGATCCGGAACCAGCCGCGCGTCGCGGTCGCCGATTTCTCGTCGATGCCGATCGCGGCCTCGACGACGTAGCTCATGCGGTTGCAGAGTTTTAAGTCGGCGAACGCGGGCAGTGAAGAAGCGAACAGCGACATCGCGGCGGCCGGCAATGACATCAGAATGCGAGTTAACGCGGAGCGTGTTGGCCGCCGTGTTCCCCGCTCGTCATGCCCGGGCTTGACCCGGGCATCCACGTCTTTCCTGCTGCAGCCGATAAAGGCGTGGATGGCCGGGACAAGCCCGGCCATGACGACTTTCTTTTGCCGCTCGTGCATCACTTATGGATCAGCGTGCCGGTGCCCTGATTGGTGAACAATTCGAGCAGGACCGCGTGCCGCATCTTGCCGTCGATGATGACGACGCCCTGGACGCCCTGTTCCAGCGCGTAGATGCAGGTCTCGACCTTCGGGATCATGCCGCCGGAAATCGTGCCGTCGGCGATCAGCTTTCGCGCGTCCTTCACCGACAGTTCCGGAATCAGCTTCTTCGACTTGTCGAGCACGCCGGGAACGTCGGTGAGAAGCAACAGCCGCTTGGCCTTCAGCGCGCCGGCCACCGCGCCGGCAAAGGTGTCGGCGTTGACGTTGAGCGTCTGGCCGTCATGCGAGGTCGCGAGCGGCGCCAGCACCGGGATCAGCTCATAACCGATCAACTGGTTCAACAGCGTCAGATCGATCTTGTCGGGATCGCCGACGAAGCCGAGATCGATCGCCTTCTCGATGTTTGAATCGGGATCGACCATGGTCCGCGACGTCTTGGTCGCCTTCACCATGTTGCCGTCCTTGCCGGACAGTCCGACGGCCTTACCGCCGGCCTCGTTGATGTAGCCGACGAGTTGCTTGTTCACCGAGCCCGCCAGGACCATCTCGACGATCTCGATCGTGGCGGCATCGGTGATGCGCAGCCCGGCGGCAAATTCCGATTGGATGCCGAGCCGCTTGAGCATGGTCGCGATCTGCGGGCCGCCGCCATGCACCACGACAGGATTGATCGCGGTCTGCTCCAGAAGCACGATGTCGCGCGCAAACGCCTTGGCGGTTTCCTCCGCGCCCATGGCGTGGCCGCCATATTTGATGACGATGGTTTCCTCGTCATATTGCTGCATGTGCGGGAGCGCTTCCGACAGGATGCGGGCCTGATCGAGCGGGCTGATATCTTGCGCTGATGTCATGAAGCGGGTCTCGCCATTCTCAAATGTCGGGCCGGGTTCTATCCGATTGGCGCGCAGGGCGCAAAGTGGGGATCGCGAAGGCCGTAGCCCGGATGGAGCGAAGCGAAATCCGGGAAACCTCCATCAAGTGGCGGCATCGGCCCCGGATTGCGCTTCGCTCCATCCGGGCTTCTGTAACGGGCCTTGGTTTGTCAATCCCTCTTGCTTGGTCCACTTGCCGGGCACTTGCTTCTGTACGGGATCGGCGCTGAGGCCGTCACCTTCTGGGGTGCATGAGGAACCGGCCGGCCAATCTACGGGGTGCGTGGTTGTGAGCCGACTTCCCGGATGGCGGCCTGACCGGATCCATCGTCCCGGCGAGGGACTTCGCTCGGGGAGAGCCTGGTGTCTTGGCCCGCCCGGAATCGATCGATGCTCCTTGCTTAGGTTGCGGTGGCCTTGGCCATCGGGTTGAACGGTTTGGCGTCGGCAAGCATGCGGTGCAGGATGACGGCAAGCTTGCGCGCCAGCGCCACCTTGGCCTTGCGCATGCCCGCGCGTTTGGCGATCCGCATCGCCCAGCTCTTCAGCGCCGAGCAGCCCTTGATCGGTTTGGTCAGCATGACGTGAGCGGCCTGGTGGAGTGCCTCCCGCACCGAGGCATCGCCAATCTTGCTGATGCGGCCGGTGTAGTCTTTTTGCCCCGACTGATGTTTCTTCGGGGTCAGTCCGAAGTGCGCGCCTGTGGCCTTGGATGCGCGGAATCGCTTCGGATCATCGATCGCAGCGGCATAGGTGAGAGCGACGATCGGACCGACTGACGGCGTTGTCATCAGAAGCCTGGCCGGCGGATGCGATCGGGCGAGCTTCTGGGTTCGCTTGTCCAGGCTGCTGAACTCGCGCCGCAGCACGGCATGGGCTTCGAGCAGCGCCTTTGCCACCAGCTCCAGTCCAGGATGGCCGGCGACCAGCTCCCGGATACGGCTGGCGAACGTGCATTCGGTGGTCTTGCCGACCTTCAGGCCAAAGCCCCGGAGCACGCCACGCAGACTGTTCTCGACGTCGCGCAGCTTCGACTGCAGCAGTTTGCGCGCCGTCAGAACCGCACGCGTCTCCTGCGCTTCGATCGACTTGCAGTGCACCGGGCGGAACCAGCCCAGCCGCATCAGTTGCGCGATCCCGCGGGCATCATTGCGGTCCGACTTCACCGGCATCGATTTGAAGGCATCGCGGACGTGCCGCGTCTCCAAAAGCTCGACCGCAAACTTCGCTTCGCGCAGCGCCGCGTAAAGCCATTGCGACAGAGGACCTGCCTCCAGGCCGATCCGCTCGAGCGAAAGCCCCAACGACCGAAACCAGGCGATCAGGGCCTCCGGCTCGCTCGCCACCTTCGCCTCACGCAAAATCTTGCCCGCGCCATCGACCACGCAAATGGTCGAGCTTTTCAAAGACACGTCGATTCCGGCATAGTGGTACATGGTCGTCCCTCGATGATGCTTGGAGCGGGCTCGCCCGACTCCGGTTATTGACACCATCAGTCTGAGGGACGACCGCCTCCCGGCAAAGCCGCACGCGAGCGCGCTTCCAAATCGCGCCGTAGCGAGCGTGCGGCTGGTTCGGCCGGCCCGTTACCCCATCTACGGAATTCTCACCCCCGCCGTGGCCAGGCTGCCGCGACCGCCAGCGCCAGCCAGCTTGCAATCAGCAGCGTCCCGCCGGTCGGCGCGGCCATTGTAAACAGCCCATGCCCGGCATAGTGCCGCAGCGTCAAATCGCCGGCGAACAGGCCCGCCGCAACCACGAAGCCGAAAGCGGCCGCGATGCCGATTGTCGCGTGAACGATCCCGCGCTCGGCCAATGCGACGGCGCCTAATACGGCGCTGGAGTGAAACAACAGCATCGACGACGCCGACATCAGCCGCGACGCATCCGCGCCATGGGCGGAGGCGGCCGCCAGCATGACACCGTCAGCGCCCATGATGGCAGCGAGCACGATCAGGATGCGGCCGGCGCGGTTCATCAGCCACGCTCTTTCAACAGGCGCACCATCGCAGCGCGCAATTCCGGCATGCCGGCACCGGTGCGCGAGGATGTCACCAATACGTCCGGAAACGCCGCCGGATGCTTGGCGAGCGCGGTCGTGGTTTCGGCGATGTTCTTTTGCAGCTCGGCGGCCTTCACCTGATCCGCTTTCGTCAGCACCACCTGATAGCTCACAGCGGATTTATCCAGCGTCTTTAGTACGTCCTGATCGACATCCTTGATGCCGTGGCGCGCGTCGATCAGCACATAGACCCGCGCCAGCGTGGCGCGTCCTAACAGGAATTGATGGATCAGCTTGGTCCAGGAGGCGACCTTGGTTTTCGGCGCCGAGGCATAGCCATAGCCGGGCATGTCGACCAGTCGCAGCCCGGCCTTGTCAGGTCCTTCGAAGAAGATCAGTTCCTGGGTGCGACCAGGCGTATGCGAGGTGCGCGCCAGCGCGTTGCGGCCGGTGAGCGCGTTGATGAGGCTCGATTTGCCGACATTGGAGCGTCCGGCAAACGCCACTTCCACGCCGGCCATCGGCGGCAGCGTCTCAATCGAGGGCGAGGCCCAAACGAACTTCCATTCGCCGGCGAAGAGCTTTCGGCCCTCCTCGATCAGCTTCGCATCAGTTTCGGCGGTCATGCGAAGGTCCCAGATACATCGTCATGGCCGGGCTTGTCCCGGCCATCCACGTCTTTCTCTATTACCAACACCGTAAAGACGTGGATGCCCGGCACAAGGCCGGGCATGACGGGGTTGGAAAGTGCTTTCACTGCTGACTTGCGCGGCAGCTCTTACGTCTTCTCGGCGGCTTTCTTCGGCGCGAACGTCGCCTTGAGGTTGTCGAACAGCTCCACCTTCACGCCGTTCTTGCGCATGATGTAGCTCTGCTGGACCACCGAGAGCAAGTTGTTCCAGGCCCAGTAGATCACGAGACCCGCCGGGAAGCCCGCCAGCATGAAGGTGAAGATCAGCGGCATCCAGTCGAAGATCATCTTCTGGGTCGGATCCGGCGGTGTCGGGTTCAGCTTCATCTGGATCCACATCGTGATACCCATGATGATCGGCCAGACGCCGAGCGCGAGGTAATATCCGATCACCGGTATATGCGTCGGATCGAACGGCAGCAGACCGAACAGGTTGAACAGGTTGGTCGGGTCGGGCGCCGAGAGGTCCTTGATCCAGCCATAGAACGGCGCATGCCGCATCTCGATGGTGACGAACAGCACTTTGTAGAGCGAGAAGAACACCGGGATCTGCAGCGCGATCGGAAGACAGCCGGCGATCGGGTTGATCTTCTCCTTACGGTAGATCTCCATCATCTCCTGCTGCTGCTTCTGCCTGTCGTCGGGATACTTTTCCTTCAGCGCCGCGAGTTGCGGCTGCACCGACTTCATCTTCGCCATCGACTCGTAGGACTTGTTGGCGAGCGGGAAGAACAGGAGCTTGATCAGCAGGGTCACCAGCAGGATGGAGACGCCGAAATTGCCGAACAGATGGAAAAAATAGTCGAGCGCCAGGAACATCGGCTTGGTGATGAAGTAGAACCAGCCCCAGTCGATCAACAGATCGAAATGGTTCAGCCCGAGCTGCTTGTTGTAACCGCCGTGGCCGGCGAGCGGGAAATTGATGCCGACGACGCCGGCCTCCTTGGCCCCCGCAAACAGCCGCGCATTGGCGCTGCCGGTGCCGCCGATCGCAATGGTCTGGGGATCCTGCAGGTAGTCGGCCTGATAACGAACCTTGGCGCCGGGTTCGGCGAGGAAGCGGGCCTTGAGGCGCGCCGACGTGTCGGGCAACAGCGCCGCGGCCCAATACTTGTCGGTGATGCCAAGCCAGCCATTCGTTACATTAAACTCGAAGCCGCGTGCGCCATTGCCCAGAACGGGCGCCTCGGCGACGGCCTTGTAGCCGTGTTCCTGCAGGCCCTTGTCGCCGAGATAGCCGATCAGGCCTTCGTGCAGGATGTAGTAGCCCGAGACCTCAGGCGTGCCATGGCGCGAGATCAGTGCGAACGGATAGAGCGTGACCGGCGCGCTGCCGACGTTGGCAACATCATCCTTGATAGTGAAGAGATAGCGGTCGTCCATCGCAATGGTGCGGCGGAAGGTGAGGCCTTCGCCATTGTCGTATTTGAGCGTCACCGGGTTGCCGGGCGTCAGGCTGCCGGAACCCTCCTGCTGCCACACTGTATCGCGATCGGGAAGCCGCGCCGTCGAGCCCGGGGCAGCGACCCAGCCGAACTCCGCGTAATAGGGATGCGCGGTGTTTGACGGCGAAAACAGCACGATCGCGGGCGATTTCGGGTCGACGGTATCGCGGAATTTCTCCAGCGACAGGTCGTCGATGCGGGCGCCCTTCAGCGAGATGCTTCCCGAGACCCGCGGGGTCTCGATCTTGATGCGGGGCGAAGCGGAAATCGCAGCGTCGCGGCTGACGACGGGCGCAGCCGCGCCCGGCTGGCCGGCCGGCGTGGTGGCGGAGGGAGTCGAGCCCGGCTGCGGCGTTGTCGTTCCCGGCGCCGTCTGCGGCGACGACTTGCTGAGTTCAGCCTGGGTCTGGCTTTGCGCGCGCTGCCGCTCCATCTGCGGCATATTGTAGAAATACTGCCAGGCGATCAGCACGAGGCCGGACAGAATGACGGCGAGGATGGTGTTGCGGTTGTCGGTCATCGTTTTTGAGGTCTCGCCATTCAATTCGGGTTTCGGGCCCTTTCGGTTCCGACTGACGTCGCAACCGAGGCCCTCACTTTTCGTTTTGACGCGTTTTCTTCACGCGAACCGGAATCCACTTCGCTCGAAAACGCCTTGCCCGTCGGCTGCCGGTCGAGGCGATGCAGCGCCGAGCGGAGATCGTCGAGCATGGTTGCGAAGTCGCGGGTGAGCGCGGCGCGACGGCCTACCAGCACATAATCATGGTGCGGTCGCATTGATATGACGTCCAGCCGCTTCACAAGTTCGCGAAGCCGGCGCCGGATGCGATTGCGCTCGGTAGCAGTACCGTTCTTTTTGGTAACGGTGAAGCCGATTCGGATCGGGCCGTCATCCTCGCGGGCCCGGCCCTGCACCACGAAGGCAGCGCTATTGGCCCGCGTGCCATTGGCAACGGCGAGAAAGTCCGCCCGCTGCCTCAGCCGATCCATGAATTAAATCTCCGGAAAGGATCCGGCTCAGGCGCTCAGACGCTTGCGGCCGCGCGCGCGGCGGGCTGCGAGAACCTTGCGACCGCCGGCGGTGGCGAGACGGGCGCGGAAGCCGTGACGGCGCTTGCGCACCAGTTTGCTGGGTTGATAAGTCCGCTTCACGGGTAGTTCTCCGCTGACCGGGCAATTTGCCTGTTGGATTGAGATGCGTCCGATGATGCGGGCCGGCCCGAAAACGGGCCATTTACGGCCCAAAGCGAGCCGCCCCCGGGTGAAACCGGGCCATCGCGGACAATTGGCGCGGCTTATACGGGAGCGACCTGTTTTCGTCAATGTCGGGGGTTGCCACACCAGCCGTTCTTTGAAACGTCGCAATTAGGGCGAATATATCTGTTTTCGTGGGGTTTTCAGGGGCAAGACAGCGGCGCACCCGGACCATCGGAACCGCAGGACATTAGCGATCGGTAATTTGACCACCAGGTTGCCCAAACGCATCCTTGGAATCGCGATACCGACCGATTTGGGCCGGGGGCTTGGGTCCGGCTCCAAAAGCAGAGATATCAAGGCGGATATTCGTGTCAGCGACTGACGACCAGCCGACCCCTCAAGTACCGCGGCCCCGTGCCCAGCGGCGCCTCGGCCTGTCCGGCAAGCTGCTGCTGCTGACGATCCCGCTGGTGATGATCGCGCTGTTGATGATCTACGTGCCGTCGATCGCGAATTTCTGGACCAATCGGTTGAACGATCGTCTGGCGGCGGCCAACACTGCCGCCCTGGTGCTGGATGCGGCGCCGTTGGGAATGGTCCCGGATTCGCTCGCGCGTCAAATCCTGACCAGCGTCGGCGCGCGCGCGGTTGCCATCAAGATGGGACAACAGCGCCGGCTGCTCGCCAGCGCCGACCTGCCTGCGGCGATCGATCGCAATATCGACCTGCGCACCCTGACGGTGTGGTCCGCGATCGTGGAATCCTTCGAGACCATGGTGGATACCGGCAACCAGACCATCCGCGTGGTGGGACCCGCGCCCGGCGGCGCCCACTTCATCGAGGTCGTGGTCGATGAAAAGCCGTTGCGGCTGGCGATGTACCGGTTTTCCCGCAATCTGCTGCTGGTCTCGCTGGGGATAGCGATGCTCGCCGCGGGGCTGGTTTACCTCGCGCTGCATTATCTGTTTGTCCGCCCGATGCGGCGGGTGACCGCCAATCTCGTCGGCTTCCACGAAAACCCCGAAAGCGCGGCACGCATCATCGTGCCGAGCCAGCGTGGCGACGAGATCGGCGTTGTCGAGCGCGAACTGTCCGACATGCAGCGCGACCTCGTCTCGATGCTCTCCCAGAAGAGCCGGCTTGCCGCGCTGGGCCTTGCGGTATCGAAGATCAACCATGATCTGCGCAATCTTCTGGCGTCCTCGCAATTGCTGTCGGATCAATTGGCCAGCGTGCCCGATCCACGGGTGCAGCGCTTTGCGCCGAAACTGATGCGCTCGCTGGAGCGTGCCATCGACTTCTGCCAGTCGACGCTGTCCTACGGCCGCGCCCAGGAAGCCGAGCCCGACCGCCGCATGATCCAGCTCGAACCCGTGGTCACCGAGGTGCGCGAATCCGCTGGCCTCGCCGCCGACGCCTCGATCACCTGGATCAACGCGATCGAGCGCGGCCTCTCCATTGACGCCGATCCCGACCAGCTCTTTCGCGTGCTGCTCAACCTGGTGCGCAACGCGGTGCAGGCGCTCGACAGCCGTCCCAAGGGCGACGCTGCGACCTTGCAGATCCGAATCACCGGCCGCCGCGAAGGCTCGGTCGCGATCATCGAGGTGTCCGACACCGGTCCGGGCGTGCCGGCAAAGGCGCGCGAGCACTTGTTCGAGGCGTTCCAGACCTCCGGCCGCCCCGGCGGCAGCGGGCTGGGCTTGGCCATCGCCGCCGAGTTGGTCCGCGCCCATGGCGGCGACATCCACCTGGTCGAAGGCACCATCGGCGCCACCTTCCGTGTTTCGATCCCCGACCGCCCGGTGGAACTGCAGAGCGTCCGCAACGAGCGGGCGCGGGCGTAAGCGCTTGGTCTCGCAGTCATTCCGGGCGATGCGAAATATCGAACCCGAAATCCAGCGGTTACGGCGCGAGATTCCCCGATGGGCAGGGGGACATCCGACGTTTGCGCTAGGCGCGTCCCCGAATGACGGAAATACCGCCCGGAATTGGCCCCCTGATCGCATTTCCCCACCTTGCAAAGCGAAGCCGGAGCGGGTAGCTAAAGCGCTCTTTCGCGACGGTCCGAGGCTTTTGTCGGACGCATCGGGGCCTCTGAAGCCCAAATGCCAAGCGAAAACGCGCCCGTAGCTCAGCTGGATAGAGCACCAGACTACGAATCTGGGGGTCAGGAGTTCGAATCTCTTCGGGCGCGCCATTTCGGTACAAAGCTGCGAACGCCAGCAGCCGCCGATTCTACGCCAGCAGCGGCAACAAGTGTCCGGAGCAGTTCGGTTTCGTGCCACGGATATGAATCTCGCTCGGACTGACGACCTCAACGCGCTGGGCCACGGCGCGCAAATGGTCCCGCCGGTATGTTCCATCTTCGCTTCGCAACTTGCGGCGCGCACTCAGTGCGAACCGGCGTAGGCTCTCTGGCGTGATGGCTGGTCCAACACGTTCTGACGCCGCGACGGCACGTTCGGTATCCGCATGAGCCTGGTCGCGCATAGCGGACACTGCTTTGCGTTCTCCTTCGACCGATACTCATCAAACGGGGTCATGATCTGCCGCATCATCACGCTCATCGGGTCGTCGCCGAGGTCCTGCGTGATTGAAATCGGGCGGACGCCATTCTTTGCCAGCTTGCGGACGTAGAACTGGAACTGATCGCGGAAGAAGCGCGAGAATGAATGGACGACTATGAGCGTGCCCGAAGCTCTTCGCGCCGTGGATGGCGTAGTGCTACCGTCCAGCAGCTACAACATCACCAGGGACACGACCAAAATCATGACTAAAAGTAAGTTGCTACGAATGGACAATGTCGGCATCGTGGTGGAATCTCTCGATGATGCCATCTCTTTTTTCACCGAGCTTGGCCTGACGCTTGAGGGACGAGCCATGGTTGAAGGAGAATGGGCCGGACGCGTCACTGGACTGGGTAATCAGCGCGTCGAGATCGCCATGATGGTCACTCCCGACGGCCGCAGCCGCCTCGAGCTCTCGCGTTTTCTCACTCCGTCTGTAGTCGCCGATCACCGGAACGCTCCGGTGAACGCCCTCGGCTACCTGCGTGCTATGTTCACAGTGAGCGACATCGACGAAACACTCACCAGACTCCGTAAGCACGGCGCGCAGCTCGTCGGCGAAGTGGTTCAGTACGAGGACTTGTATCGGCTCTGCTACATCCGCGGCCCCGAAGGACTTCTCATCGGACTGGCAGAACCACTCGGTAGTAATCGGTAACGGTTCAGGGAGAGCCCCGCCCGCGTTAGTTTCGGTTCAAAGGCACGAACGCCTAGCACCGCCGCCTCTACGCCAGAGGCGGCGGTTAGCGTTCGGAGCAGCTCGCTCCGCAGCTCGCGAATGCGAACCTCTTTCCGGCTCACGACTTACACCCGCTGCGCGACAGCGCGCACTTGATCGCGGGCGAACGTGCCGTCGCCGTTCCCAATTGCGATTTAAAATCAGTCAATCTAGCTTACAACCGATTGCATAACGCAATCAGAACCGCGTGGATGTGCCGCATGAGGAAGGAATTGGGTATGGCTAAGCTCGTGTTCGGAATGAACCAGTCCCTGGACGGCTACGTCGACCATATGGCGTTTGCGCCAAGCCCTACGCTCTTCCGCCACTTCATCGAGGAGGCTCAGCGGCAGACAGGTAGTGTGTACGGCCGCCAAATGTATGAGATCATGCGTTACTGGGACGACGATCATCCTGAGTGGGGTGCAGAGGAACACGCCTTCGCGGCGGCGTGGCGGAACCAGCCGAAATGGGTCGTCTCGCGCTCGTTGAAGTCGGTCGGCCCCAACGCCAGGCTTGTTGAGGATGATCTTGAGGGCGCGATCCGCGAGTTGAAGGCCGGGCGCGACGGGGAGATCGAAGTTGCTGGCCCGGACTTGGCGCAAAGCCTAACCGAACTTGGCTTGATCGATGAGTATCGAATCTACCTGCACCCCGTCGTGCTTGGCCACGGCAAGCCATATTTCGCCGGACCCCGGCCGCCGCTCCGCCTTGTGACTAACGATCGGATTGGCGAGGATGTGATCAGGTTGACTTACGTTCCTGCTTAAATCTCGCGACCCGCCGGATGGAAATCGCAGCGATCTGCGCTCGCTAGCGGCGCTAGCGAAGTAGGAACGGCAGATTGTATTCGTCGTGTCTATCCGGCGTAGCGCGCCATTTCGGAATACGCGATCGCAGCCAAATCGGCCGCTCCTTCGATTGAAGCCGTTAGGTTCTCGAATTGAGTGCAGTGTCACCGTGATCCCGTACTACGCCGGTATATCTCCAGCAGACCGCGAATCGTCAGGTCGGGATCGAAGTGATCTATCGCCTTGGTGGCGTCGTGAAACAACGATGCGACACCGCCGGTGGCGACGACCGTCATTGCTTCGTTCCGCTCAGCCTTAATGCGAGCAATCATTCCTTCGATGAGCGCAACGTGACCCCAAAAAATACCGGACTGCATGGCGCTAACCGTGTCATCGCCTACCACCCGTCGTGGCTTTTGCAGCGCAATTCTGGGAAGCTTCGCGGCGGCTGCGTGCAGGGCCTCCATCGACAGGTGGACGCCTGGCGCGATCACACCTCCCTCGAAGCCGCCATCACTCCCGATCACGTCCAGCGTGATGGCGGTCCCGCTGTCGACGATGATCAATGGCCCGGAATAGACCTTGAGTGCGCCGAGCGCATTGACCAGACGGTCCGATCCGACCTCCGAGGGCTTCTTGGTCCGCACCTCGATGCCCAGCTCGGTATTCTCACCAATGATCAACGGCTCGGCGTGCAAGTAACGACGCGACAGGTTTCGCAGGTTGAAGATTGACTGCGGCACTACACTCGATATCACACAGGCATTCAAAAGGCTGAGCTCAAGTTTGTGCATCGCCATGAGCTGCGACAGCCACACGGCGTATTCATCGGCTGTACGGCTAGGCTCGGTAGCCGATCGCCATTGGGCGATCCAATGCTCGCCGTCGTGAACCGCGAACAGGCTGTTGGTGTTTCCCTGCTCAATTGCTAGAAGCATTGATCAAGTCCTGCGTTACAGCGTCACATTATCTGGGCGCGGCGCCGCGGGGAAGCAATAGTGCCCATCTTCATCGGCCGTGGCGCGCCACTTATCAACTGCATCGCGTAAATATCTTGATCTGCTAGAGGCTGCCGCTGTGCACGTGCTCGATGGACTGGCGCCTATCGACTAACGCCGATGTGCAAAGGATGCCTCAGGCGCTTCAATGGCCTTCGCGTGCCCTTGCGCGCGATTTCCTCGGAAACGTCGATAGCCATGTTGCGCTCGGTGACCCCGCCCGGGCTGCCGACGGACATTTTGGCTCTGAGCCGCTCCAGCCGCGCCCGCTGCGTATCGCGCGCGAACTTCTTTTCGACGAACTGTCGCCGTGCCTCTACATAGGCCGCCAGCAATTCGACGTCGGACATTTGTACAGGGTGGTTTTGGCTGAAACGCCCTCGGGTTCATGACATGTAGCGGGTCATAACCTATTCTACCGCACCGGTACGGGATCGTCGATTTCAGGAAACCTTCCTCCAATCGGTTTCATCGACTTGAGCAAAGCAACCCGTCCGCGCTTGCGGACCGGCTCGACCACTAGACGGTCACCCGCGCGATGCATGATCGCTCGTCGCCCGGTAGTTCGAACTCCACGGGAATACGGACCGCCTGAATTCGCCCGTGGCGGAATAGCCTGACACGCCTCTGCTCCGGCATCACGCTGCTCCGTTGGCATATACTTGTTACATGCCGCTTTATTCCGCCTCCGAAGCCAAGTCCGATCAAGAGCCTGCCATTTCCTGCGGCCCGCCGAGCAGCGTGACGTTGAGTCTGCCGCCAGTGAACAACATGTCGTCCAGCGCTTCGCTGATGTCGCCGGATTCGACCGTCGAACCGCCATCCCGAAAAATGCTCGCTTGCGCGATACGCCGCATCAATTCCTTGATGAACGCGGCGCTGACGCCCTTCGTGCGATTCACGGTCTCATCAATGATGGTCTGATCCATCGGCAGGTCCTTGCCATAGAGCTGAACAAGCTTGCTGCGGCCGATGCCGTCGGGCAGCGGCACTTCGATCGCCTGGTCGATGCGTCCGGGCCGGCCGGCCAGCGCGCCTTCAAGCTGCTCCGGCCGGTTGGAGGTGAGGACGAACAGGATGTCGGAGTCTTCCTTCAGCCCGTCCATTTCGTTGAGCAGCTTGTTGAGCAGCGGCTCTTCACACGATCCCATCTCTTCACGATCGCGGGCGATGAGGTCGACGTCCTCGATCACTACCATCGTCGGCTGCAACAGGCGCGCCAGCTTCATATAGGCGCCGAGCAACGCCACCTGCTCGGCCGTGATGATCAACGTCGTATGTCCGGGCAAATTGGTCGCGAGGTAACGGATCGTGTCTTGCCGGTGCCCGGCGGGCCGTAAAGCAGGATGCCCTTGCGGGTCGATTGGCCCAGCTTGCGAAGCGCCGCGCGATTGCCGACAAAGCCCATGACGTTGCGATCGAGCAGCTTCAGCGTCTGTTCGGGCAAGATGACTTCATCACGTCCGACCGCCGGTAGCCGGTGCACCATGACCCCGCTCGACCGTCCGCGATAGTCTGATCCTCCTTCGAGCGAAAGGATCTTGCCGCGATAGGAACGCGCGGCGTGCACCGCCTCTTCAAGCTCGGCGAACGAACGTTGCACCAATGCGTCGCCGGCGGCGCCGGCCGGCACGGCGATCTCGATGCGTATCGCAGCCTCATGCTGGTATTCGCGATGAAACGATAGCAGCACGGCGTAGCGGAGCTCGCCGGCCCCGCACAGCCACAGTCCGTTATGCAGGCATTTCACCGGCTGCGCTTCACCGATCTCGACGTCGTGGTACTGCGGCGGCGCAAGCGCGGGTGCGTTCCGGCCCTCCTTAATCAGGGCCGCAAATACCAGCGTCTCATAGCGATACTCCTCGTGAATGCCGAAGAAGTGCAGCGGCGAGGCGAGCAACTGGTCGACCGCGACCTGGACGTCGGCGCGCATGTGGCCGGGAAACTGCCGCGCTCTCGTCACCAATTGGTTTCGCGGGATTCCGGCAAAGTGCCAGTCAAGCGCGAGCCAGGCGTATTTGAACTCGTCTCCAGGCACGGCCTCCGATGCGCGCCTCACGGCAAGCAGGCAGCCGTTGCAGAGGCACGCTGTCCTGCCGGCGAGCAGGATTTCACTGCCAGTCGCCGGTGCTCCGCAAAGATCGCATGCGCCTTTCGTGGTCGCGGTTTCGCTGGTGATCAGCAAACCATGACCGGCGGCGCTGATGCTTTGCCGTGCCGAATCCAGCAGCGCCTTGGCGACCGGGCCCGGGTAGGGGCCGCAGGCCACCTTCTCTTTGTTCTCGATCAGCGCGGTGAATGCGATCGCCTCCCGTTCCGACTCGCCGAAGACGTTGCGAAGGAGCTGCCGGACGAATTCGACGGGCGTATCGTCGTCATTATGAATAAAGAGGGTAATCGACCCGGCGTCGGTGCAAATGTCATGCATGAAAGGAAAGACCTCGTACGCTTTGCCCAAAGAACAAAAAGAGAATACAGGCGGCGAGCCGCGTCAAGCGGTCAGAGAACCGCCACGGATGCATCGGGCGTTCAAGAGCGGGATCGCCGCTTCTGGATTCAAGGCAGAAGAAAATCGTCCCGCGCCCTGAAACGGCCTTGGGATAAACTCGTATGGGGTCTCTTAGGGACGTTGCGCAGGTCTCTCTTGTGTTCGCCTGATGAACTCCATCATGAGAGAGAGTGCCGGTTTGGCGTGCGTCTCGAGCAACTTGTGGCCGGCGTCGAGAACATGGGCTTCCATCCTCGGCAGCGCCTGCATCCATGACAGGACCTCGGCGAGATCGAAGAAGGGGTCGTGGCGTGCCCAGATCATCAGGGAAGGCGGTCGCCAGCGCGCGAGATATGCGGCGATTTCGTCGAACCGGGCGACGTAGTTCCCGTAGTCCTTGACGAGCGCGCGCTGCGTGTCCATCCGGCCCGGCAAGTTCATCACCCGCCAGTCCTCCTCCCAGATTTCGGCCGGGATTCGCGCCGCCACGTCCGGCGGCATCCCGCCGAGATACCCGTTGCGCACGCCCTCGAATGTGAGATGCGCGGTCGCAGCCGCCTCGTTTTCCGGGTCTGGATGGGACCAATAGGCCATCACCGGGTCCCATTGCGACCCGAGCCCGGTTCGATGAGCGTTGGCGTTCTGAATGATGAGGCCCAGGACTTGCTCCGGCGCCTGCATGGCGATGTGAAACCCCGCCGGCGCACCGAAATCATGAAGGTAGACATAGCGCGGTCCGATCGCGAGCCGGTCCAGGAGCTCCGAGATTGCCTGACCGAAGGCGGGAAACGAGACCGTCGGCAGGACGTCGGATTCGCCAAAGCCGGGCAGATCGGGCGCGATCACGTATGCGGCCTGCGACAGCTCGGGCACGACCTCACGAAAATAGCCCGCCGAGCCCGGAAAGCCGTGCAGGAGCAGCACCGCGGGCTTGGACGCCTCACCTGCCGTGATGAAGGACAACTCCGTACCGCCGGAGAGGCGAAATCGTTGCCGCGTCGCCGGGTTCATATCAGAACTCCTCTCCTTGACCGATTGATCACTCGCAAGCGGCGCGACAGGAGCGGAGCGCTACAGCTCCCGATCGTCGCGATGATCGCCGAGCCCGCTCGTCACGCGTCGGGTGACTTCCTTCATGTCCATGTCAACGCCGCTGCCGGCCTGGCGCTCCAGCCCGTAGACCTCTTCGGGGAAGTTCATTTCGCGCAGGATGGCGTTGATCTCCTCGTGCTTGTCGGACGGGAACATCTGGGCGGGATCGCCGACCGCCACCCATTTGATCGGGACAAGCGAGTTCGGCGGCAGCACGCTGCGCACGTGGACCACGCCGTCGATGCGAACCTCGGTGCGCCGCCTGATGAGCGCGCCCTGATAGATTTTGACGCCCGTCGCCAGAAAGCACTCGTCCTCGACGATGCAGCCCTTGAGCGAAGACAGCGGCCCGATTAGGACATGGTCGCCGATCTCGACGGCGTTCCGGCTCATGCTGCGGATGTTGAGGTTCTCGCGCACGACGCACTGGGCGCCGATCCGAACCGGCGCGCCATGCGCCTCGATCACCGCTCCGAACGAGACGTGCGTGCGTGGACCGATCGTCACATCACCGCAGATCACCGCCGTCGGGGCCACATAGGCGGTCGGATCGATGTTCGGCCGCTTGTTCTGATGCTCGATAAGCATAGGGCGGGCTCCTCTCTGGAAGAGCCAATGGTCGAGACCAGTGCGAGTTCCGCTGGCTGAGGTTAATTGACCACCTGTCGTTCGCAATCGCCGCATCAAGCCGCCGAAATTGCACGCGGAATAGCCCCGATGAGCCAAGTTTCATCGGGGCAAGCCCAGCTATTCGTAACGCCCTCCCGCATCTTCTCGCGATTGGAGAGCGCGAAAACACCATGGCCTCTGTCGGCGCGCTCTGTGCCACCGCGCATGAAAGGATGCCGCACCAAGCTCGCGAAAGCGAAGTGGCACGGGTGGTTCGCAGGAAAGCCGTGAGCCACGCCTCGGCGCTTAGCCCGCCGCGTCCTTGATCGCGGTTTCGAAGGTCTGGGCGTCGAAGGCCGGCATGCTTTGGATCCGCCCCAGACCTTGCGTCGCGTACCAGACGGAGAACGCGAGCATCGCTCCCTCATTCGGGGCATCGACGATGTCGACGAAATCGTAGTAGCCCTGCGTATAGTGGATCGACTCGACCTTGATGCCTAGCTTGTCGAGTTTTGCCTTGGCCTTGTCGACCCGCTCCGATTGCTTGCTTGCCCACTCCGGGCTCAGATTACCAAGCAGCACATATTTCATGGCCACCTCCACGTGCGGTTGATCATTTGCGCGAAGGACCAAACAATTATACGCCTTTCGGCGACCGGCGCCTATGCCGTTCCGCGATTGCGGGGAACGGCGAAGCACGGGTTCCCCGGCACTGGTCCTGGCCGCCAGCCCTATAGCCACCGCCGTACCCGCGCGCAGTAGCGGCGATAGACGTCGCCGAACTTGCGCTCAAGATACACTTCCTCGCGGGCAATCACACCGTAGCGGATGATTAGCGCGAAGGGCACCAGCGTCACCAACAGCCAGAGGCTGTTGAAGGCACTGGCCAAGCCGATGAGCCCCAGCACCATGCCGAGATAGATGGGATTGCGCGTGAAGCGGTAGGGGCCAGCCTCCACGATGGTCGTGGTCGGCAGGTTGGTGGGCACGTTCGAGCCGGCCCGGGTCATGGTAGAGATCGCCCACGCGACCAGCGCCAGCGCAAGGAAAAACACTATCGCACCCAGCCAGCCTGCAGGTAGCGCGGCCGGCAAGAACGGCAAGGGCATGAGCCAGTTGAGCGCGAACCCGGCAAGCACCGCGAGCGCCCACGCGATCGGCGGCCGGACAATGACGCCAGCGGTATCGTCTGCCATGTCAGCCATAACGGGGCCGGTGAAACAGCGCTTGATGTGGCTAAAGGCTATTTGCAAGTATGGCACAAAATCGCAGACAGGCCGAGATTTGCTGGTTGCATCGGGACGTGAAGGGTGGGAAGCGGAATTCAGATGATGCCGTGTTCTTTCAGAACGGCTCGCTCATCCCCTGACACCCATCCAAAGATCTTTGGCGTGTCTTCGAGCTGCTGCACCAGGTAATGGACCTCAAAATCAATGGAAACATCCACTTCGCTGCCACGGTCGTAGATGGCGGTCCAAGCGACGTGCGCCAGGCAATGGTGCTCGTCGATAGGTGCGATGCGGACATTACGAAGTCGCATATCCTTCGTGCCGATTCGGCGATAATTTTCAAATCCCTGTCGCATCATCTGCTTCAGGTGTTCGTCATTCCGGCCGACACTGACGCCAGCCGGAGAGGCAGCAACGAATGCAGTGGCGTATGAAGACGTCACTTGGTCCATATCCACTTGATCCCTAAGCGCCGTTCGGAACAGCTTCGCATAGCGCTCAAACAAGTCCTTTACGTTCTTTTCCATGGGGAGCCGCCTCCTCATTATGGCTCTCTTGGCTCAATGCATTCTGCGCGAGGTGGCTTAGTGTGGTCTAGTAAGGCTGACCTAGTCCGATCGTCCAAACATGTTCAGAATGCTGTGAGAGATAGATGGAAAAGCTGGACCTAAAGAAGGTGAGGAAGCCACTCTTCACCGCTCCCCTTAATCGCTTCGTGACGATCAATGTGCCGCCGGTTTCCTACCTCATGGTAGATGGTCATGGTGACCCGAACACCGCCCAAGCTTATAAACTGGCCGTGGAGAGCCTCTACGCGACGGCCTTTACGATCAAATTCTCCTGCAAGGCAAACGGGAAAGACTTCGTCGTGATGCCATTGGAGGGACTTTGGTCAGCTCCCGACCCTGAGAGCTTCTCCGCACGGCGCAAGGACGAATGGGAGTGGACCATGATGATCATGGTGCCGGACTATGTGGATGACGAAACCTTCCTGGCTGCCAGGATCAAGGCGCGAGAGAAGCTCGGCACACTTCCTGAAAGTCTGAGGCTCGAAAGCCTGGAGGAAGGCCTCTGCCTCCAAGCATTGCACGTGGGCAGCTACGACGACGAAGGGCCGCTGCTCGCGATGTTGCACGGGGAGATCATGCCTTCGGGCGGCTACGACTTCGCCGGTTGGCATCATGAGGTCTATCTGAGCGACCCTCGCAAGACTGCGCCTGAAAAACTCAAGACGGTGATCCGCCAACCTGTGCGGCAGAACTGAAAGTCCGCGAACCACTCCAAGCGGCGTGGAGCTTGATCAGCACGCCACAGAGGCGGTTACGAAATTTGCAGCTAGTTGGCGGCGCGAATGCCCCGCTCGCGTATGATTCGCGCCGAATCGCTCTGCAGGCGCAACAACCCAGGCTCAGGGAGCATGCCCTCTGGTCACCTGGACTGCCAAGCTTGGCGGGCTAGACGACCAATCATCCGCCTTCCAACTGGGAATACTGGTGCGGCGACAGATGGCGTAGTACTATACTCTGAGTTGCATAACGATTGTCATTTGGCCGATCTGGCCGTTGATCCCGGGATTCAATCATGACCAAAATCGTGCGCGCGACCGCGTTTTCCAACAATGAGGTCGCTTACATTGCTTGGGAGATCGATGGCCCGGCCATACCGGGCTGCCTCGGCTTCAACATCGTCCGTGAATTTCTCAACTCCGCCGGAGATGTCATCGAGGCAAAGCCGCTCGCCGCCTATGTGGCCTTCAAAGGTCAGCACAACCCGGAGGGCTTGGCTCAGAACACGACGGTCTGGCCGGTGCAGAAATTCAATTGGCGCGACCTGACATTGCGCAAGAGGCGTAGCAAACTGGAGCGACGCGAAGAGAGGTTGCGGGTGCGCTATTGTATCCGCGCAGTCGGGCACCTGCGGGACGGCCTGGAGAGGGTCGAGGTCGTGCCCGAAAGCCACTTTGACCGCAAAGCCAGACAGGAAGTCCTTCACACCTACGAAGGCGAGCCGATCCCTCTCGGCTTTTTGACCCCGGAGTTCCGCACGAATGTTATGGACGTGCCGCGCGACCGCGGGCCATTTACCTCGACCTTCACCAACGGCATTTTGTCGACGCAGTTCATCGTGCGTATCCTGCAAGAGGACGGCAGGATCACGCCCGGCGAATTGGAGGGGCGGCTGAAAAGTCCCGACGATTTCCTGAGGAACTATCTGGCCGGCGAAGTCCTTCCACTCATCGAGAACTTTTTCGCGCAGCCCGGAGGCCGCTTCCATGCGGCGCTCTACGAGCTCGAGGATAAGCAACTCGAGGACTTTCTCGCGGCGAATGCGGAGCGTCTTGATCTGATCCTTTCGGATGCCGGCAGCAGTTCAAGTGCGGACGAGCAAGGAGACCCGACGCCGAAAAGCAAAAAGGCAAAATCGGCGATGAAGAAAACGAGCGCGGCCAAGAAGAGCAAGAAGATTACGCTCTATGACACGCGCAATGAGGCGGCCCGCAGCGTTCTGCAAAAGCTCGCCAGGAAATCCGGCACGAAATTCAAGCTGCAGCATCGAATGTTCAATGGGTCGGGCCACATCGGTCATAACAAGTTCATCGTCTACGTCGATGACACCGGCACGGCGAAATCGGTCCTGACCGGTTCGACCAATTGGACCTGGTCGGGCGTCGCGGGCCAGAGCAACAACTGCATCCGTATTGATGACGAAGAAATCGCCGCCGGGTTCCTCGCTTACTGGCGGCGTCTGCACAAGGACAAACTGAAAGTCCCAAAGCCGTTGAGCGCGAAGGCATCCGACGCCAATCAAAGCGATAAACTCAAGGCCGAGAATCGCAAAGCCGTGACAGGCAAGCTTCCCGACGGCGGCACATTCGAATGCTGGTTTTCACCGAATATGCCCGGCAAGGAGCAGCCACCCGCAAAAACCGTGAAGACGCTGCCTCCGCCTCCTCCCGACATGGATCGTCTGTTTTCGCTCATGCGCAAGGCGCGGAAGGCGATATTTTTCCTCGTGTTCATGCCTTCTCGTGGCGGCCTGAACTCGATCGTGGCCGAAGCCGTCAATCTCGGCCTCAAGGATACGTCCCTCAACGTGGTCGGTGCAATTTCCGATACACAGGCGATGTGGGGCTATGAAGCCAGTCGCAAGACTGAATCGGGCGCAAAAATTCCAGCCTCATCGCCGCATGTTTTTCAGCAAGGCGGTATCTCAGTCGTGCGAGCCACTGCACTCACCGATAAGGAAATCGGCCGGGAGCTCGGAGATTTCCGGCTCGCCGAGACATTGACGGTCGGACGTGCGATCATTCACGATAAGATTCTCGTCATCGACCCGCTTGATCCGGATAACTGCGTCGTCGCGTTTGGAAGCCATAATCTCGGATACAAGGCTTCATACTCGAACGACGAAAATTTGACCATCGTGCGGGGACATCAAGCGCTGGCCGAGGCCTACGCGGTGCATGTGCTCGACGTCTATGATCATTATCGGTTCCGTGCCGTCGAAGCGGAGGTGAACGCCGGCAAGAAGGGCAAGAGCAAAACCGGCAGGGAGAAGCAAGGCTGGGTCGGCTTTCTTGCCACCACCGACGCATGGCAGCAGCGGTCGTCGCATCGGCTGTCGCGGTATTTCACGCAGTGATGTACCCTCGGGCAGGTGGCCGCAAGCGCGAAGCGACGTGAGGGACCGAACGCGGTCCACGGCGAAATCGCGGCTGCTGCAGGCACAAACAGCGGCCGCAGTTCGTGTGGTCGCTAGATCTTGATCCCGAAAGCGGACCGGTATCCGATCTCGCCTCGCACTTCTGGCTCGTCGAGGCGCAGCGTGCAGGGGAAGGCGAAACTAGTGTGCCGAGGTAGACGGCCGTTGCATCCTTGCCGTTAGCCGGCCTCTCGCTGCCTTCACCGTATTCTCCATCAGGCAGGCGATAGTCATCGGACCGACACCTCTTGGCACGGGCGTAATGGCTCCGGCAACCTGCACCGCCTCCTCGAAGACGACGTCGCCCTGAACGGCGTATCCGCTGTCCTGCTTCGCGACACGCGTGGTGCCAACGTCGATGACGATGGCTTGCGGCTTGATCCAGTCGTAGCGGACAAGTCCGGGCTTGCCGACCGCGCTGACCAGGATGTCCGCCTCACGGCAGACGCACGCGATGCCGCGTGTATGGACATGCGTTTGTGTCACCGTCGCGCGCTCTTCCAGCAGCAGCGCTGCCATCGGTCTGCCGACGATATTCGAGCTGCCGATGACGACGGCGTGACACCCGGTAAGATCCGGTGCGATTGACTTGATGAGTTTCAGGCAACCCGACGGCGTGCATGGCACGAGGGCGTCGGCGCCATGCAGCAGGCGGCCGGCGTTCAGCGCATGCAGGCCGTCGACATCCTTGGCCGGATCGATCGCGTCCATGATGCGCAACGTGTCGATGTGCGCCGGCAACGGGAGTTGGACGAGAATGCCGTCGATATCGTCCCGCTCGTTCAGTGTCGTAATAACGGAAAGCAGCTCGGCCTCGCTGACGCCATGCGGCAGGATTTCCGTCTCGCCGCGCAACCCCAACTGCTTTGCGATCTTGATCTTGCTTCGGACGTAGATGTGACTGGCCGGGTCGTCGCCGACCAGCACCACCGCCAGCCCTGGCGCTTGGGATAGCTGCTCCAGCCCATCGGCAATACTGTCGAGAAGAATTTGAGCCTGTTTGCGCCCGTCGATGATTTCCGCAGTCATGGCACCTCCGTAAGAAGCGGGTGCCCAGGCGCGCGGCATATGGCTTCCGCGCTCCCCGATGGTCCTCCATCTGAGCACCAGTCGCGCGGAAGCAGGCTTCATAGTTGATTGGATGGCCGAGGGCAATGGCCATCGTGGCGCTACATCACAGGGAATGCGACGTAGCAGGATTGACCGTCATCGAGAGAGATGCCGGCCCTCGAACCTCGCTCATGGCGCCGTCGTTTCCTCAGAAATGATGGATCCCCAGCGCGGAGAATGCGCCGTCATGCGGCTCATGGCCGTCCATCGTCGGCTGGCCGAGAAAGCCGAGCTGCAGCGGGATCGGATGTAGCAGCGACGTCGGTATCGCGCCCGCGGTGTCGAGCAGCGGTACGTCGTGCTGCGCGGCGCCAGAGAAATCCGTGGTGCCGGATGTCTGGCCGGAAAGGTTCGTCGTCAGCGGCTCGAGCAGGCTGGGGGCCGGTGCGTCATGAATCAGGCCGGTCACCGTGCCGGTCAAGCCGTCGAGGAGAGGGCTCGCGGTGCCGGTCACGGTCGCCGTCAGTTGCCCGACGGTGGCACTCACGTTTGCGATCGTATTCGATACCGTTGCAAGCGCGGTGTCCACGATCCCGGTGAGGCTGTCTGCAAAATTGTGAACGGATGCGCCAAGATCGAATGACGGTGATGCGGTGCTGCTGCCGAGTGAGCCATTCGCGCCCGCCGATGGCGCGTGATCCAGCGCAGCGCTGAAGCCTGATGGCACGGGCGTCGACGCAAAAGCCTGCGTGGCGAGCACGTCGGCTGATGGAACGTCGGCGAGAGTTGCGCCCGCATCCTGTGGCTGGCTCGTTGCCGTGGCCTCGGCGTGCACCGCAGGCGAAAGATCGGCTGCCGGAGGTTCGATCGTGCCGGCATGCTGGTCGTCATGGCCGGGTGCGGGATCGGCCGGCTGCAGCGCGGCCGGGACAATCTCTGCCGGAGGCGGGTGCAGGGCAGCCGGTTCTGCCGCGCGCGCCGGCTCGTGCTCCACGCGGTGCAGCGCGGCGTCGGCGTCGTTGAGAAGGCCGAGCAGCATGGTGGCGAAAGCAACCGATTCGGTTGCCGCGAGATGACGGCTGCGTTCAGCTTCGTCGGAGCGGCGGGCGTTCTTGACGGCTTCGGCCATGGCCATCTCCTCCTCAGCGCTCGCGAAACGCGCGGGTGATCTCGTCGCGCAGCGGACCGAGCAGATACTCGAACAGGGTGCGCGGACGCGTCGGCACGATCACCTCGGCGGGCATGCCGGCCTGCAGATCGATGCGCGCCTTCTTGACGTCGTTGGGATCGAGCGCGACCTCGACGGCGTAGTAGCCTTGTCCGGACTTGTCGTCGGTCAGGCGGTCGGCGGACACCGTATGCACGGTGCCGTAGAGCCGGGGACGCTCGATATAGTTGACGCCGGTGAGTTGCACTTCGGCGCGGTGGCCGACGGCGACGTCGTTGATATCAGAGAGCTTCAGTTTTGCGGCGGCGATCAGCGGATTGTCGGTGGGCACGATGTCCATCAGCCGCGCGCCGGGCTGGATCACGCCGCCCTCGGTAAAGACGTCGAGGCCGACCACCGAGCCGGTTGCCGGCGCGGTAATCCGGGTGCGGGTAAGCACGTCCGTGGCGGCGTCGATCTTGGGCGCCAGCTCCGCGAGCTTGTTTTCGGTCGCGCGCAACTGGTCGGTGATCTCGCTCATCCGTGCGCGTTCCACCCTGGCGATCTCGAGGTCGTTCTGCGCGATCTGCTGCTGCATGCCGGCGATGCTGGCCTGCTGCGCGCCGATATCGGCCTGCAGCCGGGCGTCCTCGCGCTGCAAAGCGAGGATGCGGGTCTTTGGCGTATAGCCCTGCGCGAACAGATGTTGCGCGCCGTTCATCTCGTCGGTCAGCAGTTCCCGCTGCTTCTCGGTGCCGGCAAGCTGCGCCTGGGTGCCCGCGATCTGCGCTTCGAGCTCCTTGATCTTGCCGCGCAGCACCGCCGTCTCGGCGGCAAACTGGTGCTTTCGCGCCGCCATCATCGCGGTCTCGTTGGCCATGGCCTGGCGCACCGCGGATAGTTCGCTGCGCGCACGGAGATGTTCGTCGAACTCCGGCGCGTCGCTTCGGTCGCGCTCGGCGACCAGCCGTGCGCGCGCTGCCAGCGCGGCGTCGCGATCGGCTGTGAGCACATCGAGCTTGGCGCGCGGGTCGCTGTCATCGAGCCGGATCAGGAGCTGGCCTTTTTCGACGCGCGCGCCGTCGCGCACGGTGAGCTGGCGCACGACGCCGCCATAGGGGTGCTGCACGCTCTGCCGCCGCCCCTCGACCTGGAGGTTGCCGCTGGCGATGGCTGCGCCGGAGATCGGCGCGAGTGTTCCCCACATCGTCATCGCGGCGACGAACGCCGCCACCACGCCGGCACCTAGCAGCGCCGGCCGCGAGGGGCGTGCGTAGCGTGCACGGTCGCGCATCGGGGTGAAGCCGTCGATCGCCGTCATGACGCGCGCCCGGCGGCGGCCTGCTGGAGGGCATGGTAGACCTCGCCCGGCGGGCCCAACATGTCAAGCATGCCGCCCCGCAGCACCATCATGACGTCGACGATGTCGAGAATGGTGGTGCGGTGCGTGATCACGATGATGGTGGCGCCTTCGCTCTTGGCCTGCAGCAGCGCCACCTTCAGCGCCTCTTCGCCGGGAGCGTCGAGATTGGCATTGGGCTCGTCGAGCACGAGCAGCGGTGGGCGGCCGAGCAGCGCCCGCGCCAGCGCCAGACGCTGGCGCTGTCCGCCAGACAGGCCGACGCCGCCGGGACCCAGTCGGGTGTCGTATTGCTTCGGCAGGTCGAGCACCATCTCGTGAATGCCGGCGCGCTTGGCGGCGTCGATGATTTCGTCCGTCGAAGCATCGCCGAAGCGGGCAATGTTCTCGCGCACGGTGCCGGCGAACAGGCCGACGTCCTGCGGCAAATAGCCGACATGGCGGCCGAACTCGAGCGGATCCCAGTGGCTGTAGTCGAGCCCGCCGAAACGCAGCCGTCCATCGGAGGGTAGGATGGCGCCGACCAGAAGGCGAGCCAGCGTGCTCTTGCCGGAGCCGCTCGGGCCGACGATGCCGAGCGCCTGGCCACCGCCGAGCTCGAATGTGAGGTCCCTGATGACGGGCTCCTTGCGCGCCGGCAGCAAGCAGCGCAGTTCGCGCACCTCGATCGTATTGCGCGCCCGCGGCACGATGGTGTGCGGCGGCGTCAGGTCGACCTCGCTAAGCAGCTCGCGCACCTCCGCATAGGCCTCGCGCGCGCCGATGAACTGCTTCCAGGTGCCGACCGCCTGTTCCACCGGAACCAGCGCCCGGCCCATCACGATGCTTGCGGCGAAGATGGTCGCCGGCGTGATGGCATGGTCGATGGCAAGCCACGCGCCGGTGCCGAGCATCAGCGATTGCAACAGCAGGCGGAAGAAGCGGATGGAGGAGGTCATCACCGCGTTCTTGTCGCTGGCCTGCGCCTGCTGCACCAGCATCGATGAGCGTTGGCTTTGCCAGTTGCGCTCCACCGCCGGCTGCATGCCCATCGCGCGGATCACGTCGGCGTGGCGCAGGATGTTTTCGGTGAACACATAGGACTGGTTGCCGGCGGCCTCCGCTTCCTTCATTGGCTCGCGGGTCATCATCTCGTTGAGACCGGCGAGTCCAAGCAGCAGCACCGCGCCGATGTTCGCGACGATGCCAAGCAGCGGATGGATGAAGAACAGCAGCATCAGATAGATCGGAATCCACGGCAGGTCGAACGCGAAATAGATGCCCGGGCCGGTCACGAAGGTGCGGAACTGATCGAGATTGCGCAATTGCTGCGCGCCGCGCGATGCGCCGCGCTGCGCCGAGCGCACCACCAGCGCCTCGAACACGCGCGCGGACAATTCCATGTCGAGGCGGATGCCGCAGCGGATCAGGATGTAGGAGCGCACCGCGTCCAGCGCCGCCATGGTGAGCAGCGCGATCGCGAGAATCAAAGTGAGGAGGACGAGCGTGGAGACGTTCTCGTTGAGCAGCACGCGGTTATAGACCTGCATCAAATAGAGCGGCGAACTCAGATAGAGCAGGTTGATGGCGCTGGAGAACAGCCCGGCCCAGAGGAATTGCGGCCATAGCGCGACCAGCGCCTGGCGAACGTCATCGATCCGCCGCGCCGGCGCGACGGAGTCGTCAAGGGCGGTCAGCATGCCCGTAGGCATTCGGCATCACCTTAAGCGAGTTGATTATGGCGCTGCGCGATCCACTCGTGCAGTGCAGGCTTGGAGGACGCGCGGCGTGGGAATACGCTCCCCACGCCGCGCAGTTTGGGAATGTCCGAACTCAACTGGAGTTAGGCGAGGCCGTGGAGCAGGCCACCGACATCGAGATGGCCGACATCGGCGCTGGCGCCGATCAATGTCGGTGCGGAAACCGAGCTGTCGATACCGTCGAGCCCTGCCGAGAGGTCGATGCTCGGGCTGGTCTCAATCACCGCGCCGAGATCGAGCGTGTGCGACAGGTCCGCCGTGCCGCTGGCGCTGGCAGAAGCGCTACCGCTGGCGCTTGCGCCGCCAAGTACACCGGTGGCGGTTCCGAGCAGGCCATCGACGGTACCAAGCACGTTTCCGAGTAGTGCAGCCATATAGTCAACTCCTATGAAGGTTGGCTGGAATGCGACGAACGTCGCGATGCAAGAAGCCACGGCAGTCAGAAAGGTTGCGGACTCACATGCGGCGTTTTGGTGATGATTTGTTGGGAGGGGGAACTTTCCGTTGTTGCCGGTCGGCGTTGGCGCGACCATGATGTGAAATCTCTTTTGTAAGATCTCCTTGGAAGGTGTTTGGAAAGTAATGTTGGAAGATAAAGCGGATGTCGTGGTGCTCGGCGCGGGCATCGTCGGCGTGTCGACGGCCTTTGCCGCGCGGCAGCGCGGGATGCCGGTCGTACTCGTCGATCGGCGCGAGCCGGGCAGCGAGACCTCATACGGCAATGCCGGCATCATCAGCAGCGGCTCGATCACGCCGCTCAACAATCCATCGCTGTGGAGGTCGCTGCCGAAATACCTGACCAACCGCCACGCGGCATTGCGTTGGAATCCGTTGTGGGCGGTAAAGAACGCGGGCTGGGTGGCGCGCTTTCTGGCCGATTCGGCCGCGGCGCGACTTGAGCCGCGCGCGATCGCGCTGCATGGCTTGATCGGTGCATCGGCCAGACTGCATCGGGAATGGATCGTGCAAGCGGGAGCGGGACATCGCATTCGCGAGACCGGCTGGCTCAGGGCGTGGCGAAGCGATGCGGTTCTCGCGGCGAAGCAGGAGCAGGCCATGCTGGCCGAGTACGGCATTGCCAGTGAATGGCTCGATCGCCAGGCCATCTCCGCGCTCGAGCCGGACATCGTGCCGGTCTACAAAGTGGGCCTGCTGCACACCCAGACCGCCTCGGTCGACTCGCCAGGCGAGGTGGTCAGGGCCTATGCGCGGATGTTCGCGAATGCCGGCGGCCAACTCAGGCAGGCGGACATCAAGGCGATCATACCCGACGGCCATGGCTGGCGCGTGGTGCTGGCCGATGGCGAGATTTCGGCGCGGCATGTGGTGGTCGCGCTGGGACCCTGGTCTGCGGATATGTTGCGGCCGCTCGGCTATCGCGTGCCGCTGGCCTATGAACGCGGCTATCATCGCGAATTCAAGCCGAACCCGGCGCGATCGTTGCGGCGTCCGATCTACGACATCGACGGTGGCTTCATCATGACGCCGATGGAGCAGGGCATCCGCGTCACTTCGGGCGTCGAATTGACCGATCGCGATGCGCCTTCCTCGTTCGCCCAACTCGATCAGGTGGTTCCGCTCGCGCGTGGCGTGGTCGAGTTTGGCGATGCCGTCGGCGATGCATGGCGCGGCTCGCGGCCGACGCTGCCCGACAGCCTGCCGATGATCGGTCCGGCGCCCCGGCATGCCGGGCTGTGGCTTGCGTTCGGCAACCAGCACATCGGCTTCACGACCGGTCCCGCAACCGGCGCCGCGATCGCCGCCATGATTGACGGTGTACCCGCGCTTTACGACGTCACGCCCTTCGCGCCGGCGCGCTACATTTGATTGAAGGCTCATCAGGCCTCGGCCATCGCCGGCTTTGACGCGCTCGGTGTCCGACGCGGTCTGCGGCATGGACGACTGTCGGACCTCTCTGGACGTCCCTCTGTTTGCCGGCCAGCGCAAGGAAGCTTCGCTTGGCTGACATACCCAAGTATGAGGGAACGGATGTCGCTGCCGTTCATTGACCGTTCATGGAACGGATCTTCCTCGCGGTTATCGTCTCAGCCCTGATGGTGCTCATCGGCTCGACGATGATGCTCGTCTACGGCACGAGGGAATCGGCAGCTCTGCTGCGTCCTCCGACACAGGAGCAAACGCCGGTTAAGCCGTCATCGCTCGCGGTCTTGCCGCTCGGCACCGCGGCGGCGGGCCATCGGTAGAGATTTGCATGTTCCAGCCGCTTCGACCGCGGCGGTCCGGGAACCGAGAAATATCTCGATGTCGGCGACAAATGTCGCCCAGAAGCAGCTTCAGCCCCACGACCTTCCCTCGGCCCCAAGGCACGGTCGCGCGCCGCCGCACGGGATTTGACTGGCATGGATGCGCCAGAGCCTTATTATTCTCCACGTACGTCCTGCATGGATAGCGGGACAGGAGCGAATCCCGCCCGGCAACCAGGACAGGTAAAATGGGTGACCCAGAACAGGGTTCCGCGTCTGCTTCGCAGCAGGTCAATGATCTGTTCGATGCGCTCGATATCACAGAAGCGATCAACTCCCACGAGTTCAGGCTGTTCCTCGATCGCTTACCGATCGCGGTGGTCATCTCCAAAATAGTCGGTGGAGACCAGCGCATAGTTTTTGCGAACAAGTCCTATGAGGCGCTGACGGGACAAACCGCCTCGGAAATCCAGGGAAGAGGTTGGTCGATCCTGGAGTCGTTCACGCTCGAAGGACAGCCTGACGTCACCTTCACCAAGTCGCTACTCAACTGCGATGACTTTATTGGGACGTTTCAACGCGAGCAGCCGAAGCACTTATTGGTAGATGCATTTGCCGGCGTGATCCAAAACGAGGACGGAACGGAGGACTATCGCATCGTCGCGCTGATTGACATTACCGAGCGCGCAAAATCGCAACGTGAGGAGTTTGAGCGGCAATTGCGCGATAAGGATCTTTTGCTGAAGGAGTTGCAGCATCGAGTAAAGAACAATCTGCAACTGATCGCCGCCCTCATTCGCCTTGATATTCGCAATCAAAACAGCGCTGACCGGGCGGCATTGGATCGTCTGGCTGGACGCATCGAATCTTTGGCCATTCTCTACCGAGAACTTTCCGGCGACGGTCTTGGTCAAACCATCGATCTTGGCCAGTATCTTACACAAATTGCGTCCGCGGTGACGCGTACTCACGGTCTTGACGGCGTTAGACTGGACCTCAAAGCCGATCAAGCTCCGATTTCAATCAACGTGGCGATGCCCGTGGGACTTCTCGTCAATGAACTGCTGACGAATGCATTCAAGTACGCCTTTGATGGCCGTCAATCGGGCACATTGACGGTCAGATGCCTGCAGGAGCGCGACGACTACTATCGGGTCGTGGTGGCAGATGACGGGAATGGACTTCCCGAAGGCGCAATGTGGCCTGTGCCCGGAAAGCTTTCAGCCCTCATGCTCAGTACATTGACGGAGAACGCCAGAGCGGATTTCGATGTCGATAGCGCCCCCGGCAAGGGAATGCGCGTGAGCATCGGATTATTCAAGGGCCTCGCACGTTGAGCTGATCCGGCTGCTTAATCAGGCGCAGCAGCAGATGAGCCATTGATCGCTCGCCGCTCTTCGTGCCCCCAGTTTGCTCCGGAAGGTCCGCCACTCCGCAGCAAAGCCCTTGAATTCATTTGATTTTTTGGAGCGCGAGGGCATTGCCCTGATCGAACGTCAGAACTCCTGCCATGGCATGCACATTGCATTCGCCTCCGTGGCGTTGACGGGCGCAACGCTCGCACCACGTTCCTCAACGCCGCGATCGGAACGCGGCTGCGAGCCGCGGCTCGAATCGATCTTAGGTGAGACCAACATTCCAAGGCGTGCACACCCTGCACGAAATATCGTCGCCTCTCTTGCAAGGGACAACTGTTTGATGACACGTTCGCTTTGTTGTATGGCGGCCGATCTGAGAATGCGCGTCCCGGGTCGGTCGTGGAGTCCTGATATATGTTGCGTCTGATTGCCCGGCGTCTTGCTCTCGGTTTGCTGGTCGCGCTGACCGTCATGACGCTTGCGTTCCTGCTGACGCGGCTGTCCGGCGACCTCGCGGTGTCGATCGCAGGCCCGCAGGCGACGCAGGCCGATGTCGAAATCATCCGCAAGGCCTATGGCCTTGACCGCCCGCTCTACGTCCAGTTCTTCGCCTGGACCGGACGCGCCATGGTCGGTGATTTCGGCCAGAGCTACTTCTTCAAGGACAGCGTGGCGAACCTGATCCAGAAGCGCCTGCCGATCACGCTGACGCTCGGCCTGGTCGGCCTGAGCCTCGCCTTGATTATCTCGCTACCGCTCGGCATCCTGGCGGCGCTCCGCGAAAACACCTGGCTCGATCGCGGCGTGACCTTGTTCACGATGGTGGGGCAGGCGGTCCCGAGCTTCTGGCTGGCGCTGATTCTGATGATCGTGCTCGGCCTGCAGCTCGGCATTCTGCCCATATCCGGCACCGGCACCTGGCAGCATTTCGTGATGCCCGGCATCGTGCTCGCCTTCACCGCGATCCCGGCGCTGACGCGGCTGACGCGCTCCGGCATGATCGAGGCGATGGCCTCCGATTACATCCGCACCGCGCGCGCCAAAGGCCTGTCGCGGGCGCGCATCATCTTCAAGCACGCGCTGCGCAACGCCGCCATTCCCGTCGTGTCGATCGCGGCGGTCCAGCTCGGTTTCATGCTGGGTGGCTCGATCGTCATCGAAACGGTATTCGCGCTGCATGGCGTCGGCTATCTCGGCTGGGAGAGCATCGCCAAGAACGATTTCCCTGTGGTGCAGGCGGTGGTGCTGGTGCTGGCCGTGTTCTATATCGGCCTCACGCTGTTGGCCGACATCCTCAATGCGCTGCTTGATCCGAGGCTGAGGACCGGATGAGCGAACCGATTGCCATTCAGGCGCCGCAGCCGTCGAGCATAGGTAGCTCGCGCATCGGCACCGCCGGCTTTGCGATCGGCATCGCCATCGTCGCGGTCGTCCTGGCGGCGGCGCTCGTCGGCAATGCGCTGGTGCCGCAGGATCCGTTCACCCAGGACCTCGGCAATCGCCTCAAGCCGCCGTTCTGGATGGAGGGCACCCAGCCGGGCCATTGGCTCGGCACCGACCAACTCGGCCGGGACTATCTCGCGCGGCTGGTCTATGGCGCGCGCATTTCGCTCCTGATCGGCATCATGACCGTGATCACGTCGGGGCTGATCGGCATCACGCTCGGCGTGCTCGGCGGATTCTTCGGCGGCCGCGTCGACGATGTCGTGCTGTTCGCCATCACGACGCGATTGTCGATCCCCGTCGTGCTGGTCGCGCTTGCGGTGGTCGGGCTGATGGGGTCGGGCCTCGGGCTCGTCGTCGCGACCCTCGGGCTGTTGTTGTGGGACCGCTTCGCGGTCGTCGCGCGCGCCACCACCATGCAGGTCCGCAACCACGATTATGTCAGCGCCGCCTGGTGCGCCGGCGCCTCGATGCCGCATATCCTGACCAAGGAGATTTTACCGAATATCGCAAGCCATCTTGCCGTCGTGGCAACGCTGGAGATGGCGCTGGCCATCCTGCTCGAGGCTGCCCTGTCGTTCCTGGGGTTAGGCGTGCCGCCGCCGCTGCCGTCTTGGGGGCTGATGATCGCCGAGGGCAAGGACTACATGTTCTTTTCGCCCTGGGTGATCATGATTCCCGGCGTAGCCCTGGCGGTTCTGGTGCTCGGCATCAATCTGGTCGGCGACGGACTGCGCAATCTGCTCGGCGCGGAGCGGCTGCGATGAGCGCGCTCTTGGACGTGGAGGAGCTTCAGGTAACGTTCGGCCGCACCGCGGCGGTGCGCGGCGCCTCGTTCCGGGTCGAGAAGGGCGAGACCCATTGCCTGGTGGGCGAATCCGGCTGCGGCAAGTCGGTCACCGCGCTGGCGGTGATGAGCCTGCTCGCCCGCGGCGGCCAGCGTTCGGCGAAACGGATGCGTTTTGCCGGCATTGACCTCACATCGCTGTCGGACCGCGAGATGGCGCGCCTGCGCGGCAACCGCATGGCGATGATCTTTCAGGAGCCGATGACCAGCCTCAATCCGGCCTTCACCATCGGTTCGCAGATGGCGGAGGTGATGACGCGCCACAAGGGCGGCTCGCGCGCGGCGGCGCTCGACCGCGCCGCCGAACTGATGGGCCGCGTCGGCATCACCGCGCCCGGCATGCGGCTCGGCCAATTCCCGCACCAGCTCTCCGGCGGTCTGCGCCAGCGCGTCATGATCGCGATGGCGCTGATGTGCGATCCGGAACTGTTGATTGCCGACGAGCCGACCACCGCGCTCGATGTCACCGTGCAGGCGCAGATCCTGCGGCTGCTCGCCGGCCTCAAGCGCGAGCTCGGCCTCTCGATCCTGCTGATCACGCATGACCTCGGTATCGTCGCGCGCGTCGCCGACCACGTGTCGGTGATGTATGCCGGCGAGGTGGTCGAGCGCGCGCCGACCGCAGAACTGTTCCGCGCGCCGCAACATCCCTACACACGCGGCCTGCTGTCCTGCGTGCCGGTGCCCGGCCGGGTGCAGCGCGACCGGCCGCTCGGCTCGATCCCCGGCGTCGTGCCGGCGATCGGGCCCGGCTTTGCCGGCTGCGCCTTTCGCTCGCGCTGCGCGCACGCCAACGAAACCTGCACGCGCGCGATACCGCGGCGGCCGGCGGGCGATGCGCATGATTATCTTTGCCGGCTGGAGCCGGACTGGGCGGAGCTACAACCCGCATGACCGCCGCGATCGAGGTCAAAAACCTGCGGTGCGAATTCCGCGTCCACACCGGGCTGATGTCGGCGGAAAAGCGCGTGGTCGCGGTCGACGATGTCACCTTCAGCGTGCCGGCCGGCAGCGTGCTCGGCATCGTCGGCGAGTCCGGATGCGGCAAATCCACGCTGGCGCGCCTGATCCTCGGGCTGCTCAAGCCGACGGCGGGGACCGTGCTGGTCGATGGCAAGCGCCTGTTCGACCTCGACCGTAAGGCGCGGGCGCGCCTGATCCAGCCGGTGTTCCAGGATCCGTTCGCCTCGCTCAATCCGCGCCGGCGCATCAAGGATATCGTCGCGCTCCCGCTTGCAGCCCAGGGCACGTTCTCGCGTGGCGAGATCGAGCGCCGGGTCGGCGGCATTCTCGAACGCGTCGGCCTGTCGGCTGCGATGGGCGAGCGCATGCCCGCGCAACTTTCCGGCGGGCAA
Source organism: Bradyrhizobium sp. sBnM-33 (assembly GCF_032917945.1). Taxonomy (NCBI): domain Bacteria; kingdom Pseudomonadati; phylum Pseudomonadota; class Alphaproteobacteria; order Hyphomicrobiales; family Nitrobacteraceae; genus Bradyrhizobium; species Bradyrhizobium sp. sBnM-33. The sequence continues at coordinate 8,776,030 of NZ_CP136624.1, read as the reverse complement.
CGCCAGCGGGCGGCGATTGCCCGCGCGTTGGTGCTGGAGCCGCGGATCGTGATCTGCGACGAGCCGACCAGCGCGCTCGACGTCTCGGTGCAGGCGCAGATCCTCAATCTCTTGGCCGACCTGCGCCGCGATCTCGGGCTGACCTATCTCTTCATCAGCCACAATCTCGCCGTCGTCGAGCATGTCGCGAGCGAAGTCGCTGTCATGTATCTCGGCCGGTTCGTCGAGCGCAACGAAACCGACGCGCTGTTTCGCAGCCCCCGCCACCCCTACACCAAGGCGCTCCTGGAAAGCGTGCTGACGCCGGAGCCGGGCAAGGGCGTGCCGGATATCGGTCTCGGCGACATCATGCCGGATCCCGCCAATATTCCGCCGGGCTGCCGGTTCAACCCGCGCTGCCGCATCGCAATCGAACGCTGCCGCCATGAGGCACCAATGCCCATGGTCCGCGCGCCCCAGGGAATGGTAGAGTGTCATTTGGCATAGGGCGTGCTTCACGCCGCCTGTAAACGAAAATAAAATAATGGAGAGCGACATGCGTATGCAAAACAAGCTCGGCGTTGCAATTCTGACGGCGGTTCTATCAGGTGTCGCCGCGTTGCCCGCTTCGGCGCAGAAATCCGCCGACACGCTGCGGATCGTGATGCGCGACGCGCTTCCCAACATCGATCCCTTCTACAACAATCTGCGCACCGGCGTGGTGATGCACCACCAGGGCTGGGACGCGCTGGTCTACCGCAATCCCGATACGTTCAAGCTCGAACCGCTGCTCGCCACCGAATGGAAGCTGCCGGACCCGACCACGATCGAGTTCACGCTGCGGCCGGGCGTCAAGTTTCATGACGGCAGCCCGTTCACGGCCGACGACGTCGTTTACACCATCAACATCGTTGCCGATCCGGCGAGCCGCGTCTCGACCCCATCGAACTACAACTGGATCGACAAGGCGGAGAAGACCGGCGATCTTTCGGTGCGCGTCAAGCTGAAGCGGCCAAACCCCGCGGCGCTGGAATATTTCGCGCTGGTGCTGCCGATCTATCCCAAGGCCTATCGCGAGAAGGTCGGTGCGGAAGGTTACGCCAAGGCGCCGGTCGGCGCGGGTCCCTACAAGATCACCAAAGTAGAGCCCGGCGTCACCATCGACTTCGAGCGCTTCGAGGACTACTGGGCCGGCAGCCCCAAGGGCAAGCCGGCGATCAAGAAGATGAGCGTGCGTTTCGTGCCGGATGCCGGCACCGAGATGACGGAATTGCTCGCCGGCCGCGCCGACTGGATCTGGAACATGAACCCGGACCAGCTTGAGCCCGTGAACCGGATGCCGCATCTGCAGGCGGTGCGCAAGGAATCGATGCGGATCGGCTTTCTCTCGATGGATGCGGCCGGCCGCACCGGCGCCGACAATCCCCTGACCAAGCTCAAGGTGCGTCAGGCGATCTGGTACGCGATCGACCGCAAGGCGATCGCCGACAAGCTCGTCACTGGCGGCAGCCGCGTCCCCGCCGCACCATGCTTCCCATCGCAGTTCGGCTGCGATGCCGAAGCGGCGATAAGCTACGACTACAATCCGGCGAAGGCCAAGCAGCTCCTTACCGAGGCCGGTTATCCCGATGGATTCGACGTCGAGCTTGCGAGCTACGTGCTGCCGCAATGGGGCTCCTCGGTGCAGAACTATCTGCATGCGGTCGGCATTCGCGCCAAGCTCAACCAGCTCCAGACGGCGGCGCTGATCCAGCGGGCCAAGGCCGGCGAATTGAGGATGTATCTCGGGAGCTGGGGCAGCTATTCGATCAACGACGTCTCCGCCATTCTGCCGAACTACTTCGACGGCGGCGCCGACGACTATGCGCGCGATCCCGACGTGCAGAAATGGCTGGTCCAGGGCGGCTCATCTATCAACCCGGAGGTGCGCAAGGAGGCCTATTCGGCGGCGATCAAGAAGATCACCGAACAAGCCTATTGGGCGCCGCTGCACACCTATGTGACGACCTACGGCCACTCCAAGCAGCTCGACTTCACCCCGTACCCGGATGAGCTGCCGCGCTTCTATCTGGCGAAGTGGAAATAGAGGTTCTGGCCGCGTCGGCCGTTCAACCCCGCCATGTGGACGCCGGGCTGCTTCCCGGCGTTCCACTTGGCGCGATCGAGCTAGCAAACGCGTCAAAACGAGAATCTAGAGCTTCGGTTCTGATTCAATCAGAACCGATAATACTCTGGTCACCGAACCGCTCGATAACATCCGCGAGTGGGATATGGCCGACACAAGCGCCTGTTCCCGAACCGATATCTCCGCTCTCCAGCGCCGTCGCATAGATGACGGCGGGGTCGGCCTCAATGCGCCGCCGCACCGCGGCGAGTTTTGGCCAGCGTGCCGGATCGGCGACTTGATGGAAGTCGAGCCAGCGCGCGACGCCGACCAGAACGCCGTCTGCAAGGGTCGGGCGCTCACCCATGAGAAAAGGATGATTCCCGATCATGGCTTCGAGCTTGTCATGCCGCTCGATCACCCGTGCGGCGCCGAACTCGCGTAGCGATGCCTGCATTTGCGGGTTCGGTTTCGCCATCTCCATCGCCGCCCACAGCGGCGCGAAGGCGCCAGTGAAGCCGGTGTTAACAAAGCCGATCAGTTGGTGCATCCGGTCTGCTTCCGGCGAAAGCGGTGCGAAGCTGATGCACCGCTCGCTGTCTCTTGCCTCGAGCCAGGCAGCGATCGCCATCGTCTCGGTCAGCACGCGCCCGGCATCCGTGATCAGCACCGGCGTTTCATGCCGGGCATTGATGCGGGCATAGGAAGGGTCGCGCATCTCGCCGAGCATATCGACACGGCACAGCCGATGGGGTTTGCCAAGCCATTCAAAGGCGGCGACAAGTCCCATCGAGCTTCCGGCCGGGAAGCCATAAACAAGTATCGGTTCCATTGGTATGTTCTCCGTGATTTCTGCCGATCACGCTGCGCAGCGTGACTGGAATCTACGGATCGGGCTGCCCAAGTAAATTACGCACCTTTTTGTAACCACGAGTAGTCAGATGAAAGATCTCGTCTCCCGCTGACATAACAGTGCCCAGCATCTTTCTTTCGGTCGCGCCAGTATCCGCTGAATTTACGATCTCCTACAACTGCCGCTGCGGTGTCATCTCGCTATCGGTTCTATTCGCGAGAGAAAACCGCGTGTAAGCGAGACAACTTCGGGCAGGTTCGTCTCCAGGAGCCAATGGCCTCCGTCCAGCAAATGCAACTCTGCGTTCGGCAGGTCACGCCGATAAGCGCGTGCGGAGGCTTCGGGCATGAAGCCGTCCTGCGGCCCCCAGACGATCAGCGTAGGTGGCTGGTGGTCGCGTAGGTAGGACTGGTAACGCGGAAACCAGGCGATGTTCTCTCGCAAGCCCGCGATCAGGCCGATGAAGATCTCCCGTCGTCTGGGCGTCGTCAGCGACCAATGCAGCTTCCAAAGATCCGGAGAGATGCGCTCGGCGAGCTCGGAACGGACGTCATTCAGGTACTCATCCCGGTATCCTTCCTCGCTCACAGCTTCACCGAGCTTGACTCTGCCTTCCGGCGTGGGATTGCGGAAATACTGCTGGAGCGAAGCGTACTTCGGGCCCATTTCATCTTCATAGATGTCGCCGTTCTGAATGATCAGCGCGGCAATGCGGTCGGGCCGACGAATCGCCAGCCGAAGACCGATCTGCGATCCGAAATCGTGTAGATAGAGCGCGAAACGATCAACGCCCAGGCGGCTGGTGAATCGATCGAGAAAATCGGCATAGCCGTCGAAATTGTACGCGAAGTCGTCTGGCGTATCGCTATAGCCGCACCCCGGAAAGTCGGGTGCGATAAGCCGATAGCGATCCGCCAAGAACGGCATGAAATTGCGAAATTCGTAAGACGAGCAGGGGTAGCCGTGGGGTAGCAGGACCGTCGGCGCATTGGGCGGTCCGGCTTCACGGTAGAAGATGCTGATGCCGTTCAACTCGACAAACCGGTGTGTCACGGAGTCTGCTGAAACCATTTTTGATGCCTTGCGTTCAACCGACTGAAAGCTGAACATTGCGCAGGCGCTCTAGTTCCGTGTCATCCGGACTATCGGCACCGTTGATTGTGCCGATCGCGTGCCCGGTTACGCGCCGTTTCTCTAACGCGCGCTCTCGTCGCCAGTTCACATTGGACATGACGCTGAACAATCCTGCGGAGGCATCTATCCGTGCGGTCAGTCAGCCCCTTAGTTCCCGGCCGGGAAGCCATAAACAAGAATCGGTTCCACTGGTATGCTCTCCGTGATTTCTGCCGATCACGCTGCGCAGCGTGACTGGAATCTACGGATCGCGCTGCCCAAGTAAATTGCGCACCTTTTTGTAACCACGAGTAGTCAGATGAAAGATCTCGTCTCCCGCTGTCCCATCGAAGAAGTGATGCAGGTCATCAGCGGTCGCTGGCCCAGCCTGCTGATCTACTATCTGAAGCAGGGCACCAAACGCTTCAGCGATCTGCGCAGGGACAACCCCACCATCTCGCAGAAGATGCTCACTCTGGAGCTTCGCAAGCTGGAGGAGGCCGGCATTGTCGAACGCAGTGAATTCGAGGGATATCCGTTGCGCGTGGAATACGATCTGACGCCGGCTGGCCTCAAGCTCGTGCCGTTGCTTGATGCCCTGGGCAGCTGGTGGGATGCGACGGCCGCTGGCCGCAGCCAGGGCGGCACGGTGCCGGTCGAGGTGACAAAATGACCTCGGGGCTATACGTCAGCTCTGCGGCAGCCCTTCTTGTCTGGGATCACAAGATATTTTTGCTCGTCGTGAGCATCGTCCGGCCACGCCTCGATGTCTTCCTCGACATCGGTAAGCCAGAAAAACTTGCCGGTCTTCCGGCAAAGGACGGCCTCGTTTCCCATGCTGACGAACTCGACCGTATTTTCCAGCTCGTTCCGGTCGATCAGCATCGCTGCTCTCCTGCTTGACCCCAGCGACGCCGCTTCCCTCTCGCGCTGCCCAATCAGATCGCATCTAAGCTTTCGGCGTGTGATTGTCAGGCTGTGAATCTCTCGTCACATGCACACCCGGCGTCTGTCCCGCGTTCCACTTGCCGCCGATCGCGCGCTCGATCTGGGCCGCCAGCTGCAACAGCAGCCCATCATTCGCTTGCTTGGCGATGGCCTGGATACCGAGCGGCAGGCCGTGCTCGTGGGTCGCGAGCGGCAGCGAGATCGCCGGGATGCCGCAGAGATTGGCGAGCGGGGTAAAGGCAAAATTGCGCCAGAGATTGCCGAACCAGTCGAGCACGTCGGGATTGTCGCTGATGGTGAGATATTCCGTGGTGCCGACCTTCGGCGTCGGCAGTGCCGTGATGGGGGTCAGGATGATGTCCCAGTCCTCGAAGAACGCGCCGAAGCCGCGCGAGGTCGTGTTGAATACCGCCTGCATGCGCGCTCGGTCCGCGTAGGACGTGTGCCGGCCATGCTCCCAGATCCGGATGTTGATAGGTTCGATCAGATCTTCCGGCGGCTGTTCGAGGCCGCGCGCGGCCAGCATGTTGGAGATCACGACGGCAAAATTGCTGATGTAGCAGGTGGTCTGAGCCGCGAAGGCTTCGCCATAGTCCAGATCGGGCAGGGCGTAATCGACGCGATGCCCAAGGCCCTCGAGAAAGCGTCCGGCCTTCTGCAGCTCGGCTGCAATATGCGGCGTCGCACGGTAATCGCCCCACTGGTACGACAGCGCGATTTTCAGCCGGGCAGGATCACGTGTGATCATCCGCGTGTAAGGCTCCGGCGGGCTCCAGAACGGCATGAATTCGCCCGGCGCCGGACCGCGGCAGGCGTCGACGAAGGCGGCGGTATCGCGCACCGTGCGCGACTGGCAGCCTTGAATCGAGACCAGTCCGCTCAAATCAGAGAGGTGCGGCGACAGCGAGAACACGCCGCGCGAGACTTTCAGCCCGATATTGCCGTTGACGCCGGCGGGAATCCGGATCGAGCCGCCGCCGTCGGTCGCGTGCGCGATGGGCACCGCGCCGGCGGCGACCATCGCGGCACTGCCGGCTGACGATCCGCAGGTGCTGTAGTCGGTATTCCAGGGATTGCGCGTGACGTAGACGGCGGGATTATCGGCCGAGCTGCAAACGCCGAATTCCGGCGTCGTGGTGCGCCCGATCAGATTGAGCCCGGCCGTGCGCATCTTCCGCGTCAGGAAGGTATCGGCGGTGGCGCGATTGCCGCGCATGAACAACGAGCCCATTTCCTGCAGCCGGCCCTTGAGCGTCGGACCGAGGTCCTTCACCAGAAACGGCAGGCCGGCAAAGGGACCGTCGAGATTGGTGCCATCGGTGGCGGGATCGGCGACCGCATCCTCGAACACCTCGACGACGCCCAACAGTGCAGGATTGACCTTCGCGATGCCGGCGGCGGCCTGCGCCGCCAGTTCCTTGGCCGTCAGCTCGCCCTTCGCGACACGCGCAGCCAGCGCCACGCCATCATGATCGGTCCATTCATCCCAGCTCATCGGCAAGTTCATGCAATCGGTCCCTTGGGAAAATAGCTCGGACCTTAGAACATGATTGGGGAAAAGCGGAACTGTTTTTCACCGGTCCGCAGATCGGTTCATTGTGACCTTCCCGCCGGCTGTTGAGCGGCTGCGTCTCTAGGAGCGGAAATCTATGCTGCGCGCGATGATGCCGGGAGGAGTGTCTTCAAACTGTCCAGAAATTTGCGGGACACGCATGCCCTCGATCCGGCGATTAGCTATCGGTTTCTTTGGCGTCCGCCGCATTTGGTTGAATAAGCCAGCCACCGCCTTGTATTCGCTGGCTTCGTAGCCACTTCGAGCATGCGGCAGCCGGAAAGGGCCTTCGAGTGAAGATTCGCGTCGGATTCGAAATGATCTACGATTTCCCGCAGCCGACGCCGATGATCATGGTGCTGGGCACGCACTTCACCCGTGCGTCCGACGTCATCGTGCCGGATTTCCTCACCACCGACCCAGTCGTCGAGATCACCCCCTATCGCGACATGTTTGGCAATTGGTGCAGCCGCATGGTTGCGCCCGCCGGCCGCGTGCGTCTTGCGGCCGACGGCGTCGTTCGCGACAGCGGTCTGCCAGATCCGGTGTTTACTTCCGCCGTTCAGCACGCGGTCGAGGACCTGCCCCCGGACACTTTGGCCTATCTGCTCGGCAGCCGCTATTGCGAGACCGACCGGCTTTCGGAAATCGCCTGGCAATTGTTCGGGAAAAAGCCGCCGGGCTGGGCGCGAGTCCAGGCGATCTGCGATTTCGTCCACCATCACATCGCCTTCGGATATGAGTATGCTCGCGCCAGCAAGACAGCGTGGGAGGCTTACCAGGAAGGCAAGGGCGTCTGCCGCGACTACGCCCATCTTGCCGTTGCGTTCTGCCGCTGCATGAACATTCCCGCGCGCTATTGCACGGGCTATCTCAGCGACATCGGCACGCCGAAGCCGTGGGCTGCAGGCGATTTCGCCGGCTGGTTCGAAGCCTATGTCGGTGGGCACTGGCGTACGTTCGATCCGCGCAATAACGTGCCAAGGATCGGTCGCATCCTGATTGCGCAGGGGCGCGACGCTTCCGACGTGCCGATCACCCAGACCTTTGGGCCGAACACATTGGTCGGCTTCAAGGTCTGGACCGACGAGGTTGCGTGACGACGGTCGCCGCGCGTCGACCTGCTTGATTTGAACTGCGACCAATCGGGAAAGGAACTCGGATGAAAACGACTCTCGCCGTGCTGGCACTATGCGCATGTGCGTCGGGCGCTCTTGCCGCTGCGCCAGAGTGCCGTGCGATCGACAACGCCAATGCGCGCCTGTCGTGCTACGACGCCGCGCATCCTCCGAAAATGGAAAAGCCCCTTATCCCCGAAAAAGACCCGTCGCGAGACGCCTACAAAGATCCTTTCAGCGCAGAAGACGCCAGGACCAACGCCAAGCTGAAGAATATCTGCCGCGGTTGCTGAGATGGAGGCGCCGGCCGGTAGAGGGCTTTTTCTTCGCACAGGCGACAAACGGCGCGACAGCCAGCTTTGCTAGCTCAACAAGGTACGCACCCTCATGGCGGCATCGTAGATCTGGACCTGAAGCATCGGATAGGCGGTCTTCAGCTTACGACCGGAGACCTCGGCAGCCTCGATCGTATCAAACTCCGATTTGAAATGGCCGTCGACAATCGTCGCGAACCCTTCGGTCGGAGGCCTGTCGGCCCGCACCGCCTTCTTCGGCTCTGGTTCTTCAATTGAAAGCACGGATTTTTTCATCGTTATTCCTTTCGCGTTCACCGCGATGATTTGATCTGCGTGGAAGCTGGTTTCAAAAGCCGCGGTTGGCGCATCGTGATGCGCGTCTTCCGTCACTGCGGCGTTACCACTGGACAATAACTGCTCCAGCGATCAGGAGACCAAGAACAACTGGTACCAGGATTGGAGGTACCAGCCACTCTCGCAGATTGAATTGTTGGCTGGTGGACATATTAACCGCCCGTCGTGTGGCGGGAGTACAAGACTCTCAGTCACCGATAGCAGCCAATGAAGGGGCGGTGATCCGTATAGCAGACGCTCTTTTCATGACGATGTCGAGCGAAATCCCGAAGCGGAGGCAAGGGTCAGCGTGCCGCATCTTTCCGATGGCGAGAGCAGCGTGATGTGGAGCTGGGATCGATCTCCAGTCCGCCTATGCCGTCCTCGGTGTGCCGTCTTGCGCTATATCGACCGGGCGCGAAGCAAAATGGTTGCTATTGGGTGCGGCAGTATCCATATGAGCAACAGGGTAACCGGTTCCGCAACAAGGCGTGTCCGGCAGACGCGACGCTTAGCCACACATCCTGCTGATGATATCGACCAACGGCATGTCGCTTCGGCATGCGCGTCATGGGTCAGGAGATCCTATGCCCATCGAACACGCGTCCGTACGGGCCATGCCCAAGCCCTGGGGCGTCAGCGATCTCCAGCCATGGAGCAGCATCGACGGTACCGGGGGTGCGGTGGGAGAGCTTTGGTTCGAGCGCGCCGACAGCAATGCGCCGACTCCTGCCTTGCTTCTCAAGTTGCTGTTCAGCAGCGCGCCATTGTCGATCCAGGTCCATCCGGACGATACGTTTGCGCGCGCAATGGGGATGCCGAACGGCAAGAGCGAGGCATGGTACATCATCTCGGCGGAGCCGGGCGCGCAGATCGGCGTCGGCCTGAATCGACGGATCACACCACAGGAACTACGGACGGCGATCACGAATGGCTCGATCGTTGATCTGGTTCAATGGCGTCCGGTTGCGAAAGGCGATGTCATCTTCATTCCGGCTGGGACCATCCACGCTCTCGGCGCCGGCATCGTGCTCGCCGAGATTCAACAGCGCAGCGATACGACATTCCGCCTGTTCGACTACGGCAGGCAGCGTGAACTGCACATCGACAATGGGGTCGCAGTCGCGAACATCGCTCCACTTCGACCTCCACGTCATCCAGTCCGCCTGACTCTTGAGCGGACGGTTCTGGTCGCGAGCCAGCATTTTGTGCTCGAGCGGCTTGAGTTGCCCGAGGGTTCAAGCTGGGCGCTGCTCGCCGATTCGGAGACTTGGGTTCTCGCTCTCGACGGCCATGCGGCGATCGGATTGGCCGCGCTGTCCGTCGGGCAGGCGATCTTCGTCGGCGGCGGTCGCGCCAGCATCGAAGTCGGTGCCAACGGGCTAACCGCCCTGGTCGCATATCCCGCAAGCGGTCCGATCGGCTCCCTTTTGCACAGGCTTTCCGGGCAATCGATCAAGCCTGCTCGGTCCGTTGCTTCCGACGTGGCGAAACTCACCGGCCTGGCCGAGGCGCACACGTGACGCCGCTACGCAGAATCGCCGTGATCGGCAATTCGTTGCCTCGCCGCTGCGGAATTGCGACATTTTCGACCGACCTGCAACGCGCAATCTCGAATTCGGAGCCAAACCTGCAAACCTGCATCGTGGCGATGACCGACCACGATCAGACCTATGACTATCCGGCCTCGGTCGCGTTGCAGATCAAGGACGCCAGCGTCGAGGAGTATGTGGCCGGTGCGGCGTTTCTCAACGCCGGCCGGTTCGACATCGTCTGTCTGCAGCACGAGTTCGGAATTTTCGGCGGCGAGGCCGGGGCTCATATCCTGGAACTGCTGTCGCGCCTTACCATGCCGGTCGTCACGACGCTGCACACGGTGCTGGCCGCGCCGACCGCGGCTCAACGCGCGGTGATGGAGCGCATCGTCGAGATCTCCTCGAAGGTCGTCGTGATGGCCAACAAGGGCCGTGAACTGCTGCGCAACGTCTATCGCGTGCCGGACGACAAGATCGAGGTCATAGCCCATGGCATCCCCGACTTTCCGTTCGTCGCGCCGGACGAGGCAAAGGCCAAGCTCGGATTCAGCAACCGGTCGGTCATTCTGACGTTCGGCCTGCTGTCCCCCAGCAAGGGCATTGAGGTCATGATCGACGCCATGCCCTCGATCCTGAAAAGACGGCCGGACGCGGTCTATGTGGTACTTGGTGCGACGCATCCCAATCTGGTTCGTGACCAGGGCGAAGCCTATCGCGGCAGCCTGATGGCACGCGTGCGCAAACTTGGCGTCGAGGATCACGTCGTATTCCTCGACCAGTTCGTGGATCAGGCCACGCTGCTCGAATTCATTTCAATGTGCGACGTCTATGTCACGCCCTATCTCAACGAGGCGCAGATGACGTCGGGCACGCTGGCCTACAGCTTCGGCCTCGGCAAGCCGGTCGTCTCAACACCTTATTGGCATGCGCGCGAACTGCTGGCCGACGGCCGCGGCGTTCTCGTTTCCTTTGGCGACGCGATGGGGATCGGCAACGAAATAGCGGGCCTGCTTACCGACGGTCCTCGCCGTCAGGCGATGCGCGAGCGCGCCTACGCTGCCAGCCGATCGATGACATGGGAGCGCACAGCCGAGCGTTACATGACCACCTTCGACAATGCACGGCACGGCCACCGGCTGAAGGTGATTGCGCGTGCCCGACCGGACGCAATCGCGCCGCACCGCCCCGCCGTGCCCGACATGCAATTGGGCCATTTCCTGTCGATGTGCGACGATACCGGCCTGTTTCAGCACGCCGTGCATTCGGTACCTGATCGTGCGCACGGCTACTGCGTGGACGACAACGCCCGCGCGTTGCTGCTGGCCTGCGCGCTCAATGAACCGGGCGAGCACCCGCTTTCGGAAAGCCAGACGGGCCGCTTTGCCGCCTTTGTGCAGCATGCGTGGAATCCCGATACCAGACGCTTTCGCAACTTCATGGGTTTCAACCGGACCTGGCTCGAAGATAAAGGCTCCGAGGACAGTCACGGGCGAACTCTGTGGGCCCTGGGCGAATGCGCGCGGAAGGATGCCAGCCGGTCACGGCGTCGCTGGGCAGCGGCCTTGTTTGCCGAAGCTCTGTCGACCGCCGCGAGCTTTCGTTCGCCTCGCGCAATGGCCTTCACGCTGCTCGGCCTCGACGCCTATTGTGCCGTAACTCCGGATGATCAGCGCGCCCGTGAGATCAGGCATTCTCTTGCCGACGGACTGGTTTCGGGCCTGGATTTGGTCGAGACGCCCAACTGGGTGTGGTTCGAGGAAGGCCTGGCGTATGACAACGCCCGCCTCCCGCAGGCACTGATCGCTACGGGCTTTGCAACGCAAACGCCGGCCTATACCGATGCTGGCTTGAGAACCCTGCGCTGGTTGATGACACAGCAGACGACGTCAACTGGGCATTTCCGTCCCGTGGGTACGACGAGCTTCGGACGACTTCGAAAGCCTCCTGGCGCGTTCGATCAGCAGCCGGTGGAGGCCAGCGCAACGATTGCGGCATGTCTGGTCGCCTGGCGGGCGGAGGGCGACGCCGAATGGAAGGCGATCGCGGCCAGGGTTTTTTCCTGGTTTTTCGGCGGCAACGACCTGTCGGTGGCGCTGGTCGATTCCGATACCGGCACTTGCCGCGACGGGCTGCATCCTGACCGCGCCAATGAAAATTGCGGCGGAGAGTCGGTCGTGTCCTATCTACTGGCGCTCGCCGAGATGCGCCAGCTTGCGCGCGTCAATATTGATCCGACCAACCCCGTGGCGCTTCGCGCCATAGGCGCTTGATTAAAGCGCCTACTCACGCAAATGCGAACAGAGGGCACGCTGTTGCAAGCCACGTTTATCAATCGGCGGGCGCTCCATCTGCGGCCTGATCCTGCGCGCGTGATCGTGCGTCCGTTCAAGCCAGCGACCGAACCGCGCGATCTCAACCCGACCGACAAGACACGCGCCAACCATATTGTCGAGCGCGTTCTCAATCTCGATTCGCAGGCTGCGGCCGGCCAATTAGCGGACGTGCTGGAGAATTTTCAGGGCCGGCACCGCAACTTGCTAAAGACGTTTGAGCTGCGTGCCGATGAGATGGAGGAGGCGCTGCTGGCGCACTCTACGTTTTCCGAAGTGCAGCGCCAACTGATCGGCGCCTACTTCGTGCACGAATATTCCTTCGAAGCGTCGGCACTGTTCAATCCAAGCATCGTGCCGCACCCCGACCAGTCGGGAATCCCGAGCGGCAGCCTGCGCTTCATTCTGAGCCTCCGAGCCGTCGGCGAGGGGCATGTATCGTCGCTGACGTTTCGCGCCGGCACGATCGCGGCGGATGGCAGCATTACAGTCGATCCGACCGCCCGGCTCGCTACGAGTCCCCGGGTCACGCACCGGACCGCCGGACCGAGCGGCGATGAAGTCGATGTCGTTTTCGAGCTGGCACCGGACATCAGCGAACGGGTGATCTTTCCGGTGACGGAGTCGCAATCGAACGGCATCGAAGACGCGCGCTTCGTCCAATTCAGCGACGGCGGTCGGACGACCTATTACGCAACTTATACCGCCTATAAGGGCACTGCCATCCGATCGGAGTTGATCGAAACCGCCGACTTCCTCTCGTTTCGGATGACGCCGCTGCAAGGCGCAGCCGCGCGCAACAAGGGCATGGCGCTCTTCCCGCGGAAAATCGATGGCAGGTACGCCATGATTGCGCGACAGGACAACGAGAATCTCTATCTGGTTTATTCGGACGATCTCTACAGATGGGAAGGCGGTCAGGCGGTCCTGAGGCCGCAATTTCCCTGGGAGTTCGTGCAGATCGGCAACTGCGGATCGCCAATCGAACTGGAGGAGGGCTGGCTGATGTTGACGCACGGTGTCGGCCCGGTCCGGAAATATTCGATCGGCGCAGCGCTGCTGGACAAGCGCGACCCCTCCAGGGTGCTGGCACGTTCGCGTGAACCGTTGCTGCGACCCGAACCATCCGAACGCGAAGGCTACGTTCCCAATGTGGTCTATACCTGCGGGGCGATGACGCACAACGGTCAACTCATTTTGCCTTACGCCGTCTCGGATACGTACTCCAACTTTGCGACAATCGAAATTTCTGCGCTGATGCGATCGATGGCCTGAATCAGAAATCGCGCGGTGCGACCCGCATTCCTAAGGAGAGCCCATGGCTCGCGAAACAAGCTACTTCGTTCAGGCCTTCGATGCCGGCCGGGGAGGAAACCTGAAAGCGGGCGTTCCGATAGCCTGCAAAACGGCAACGGGCGCGCTTCGCACCGCGGAGCGGCTGGCCGAGAGCAAGCTCGGGGTTGTTGCCTTCTCATCCACCGGTGACCCTGAGATGGGCGACTATGACGACGAGCCGACGGTCATCTTCCGCAAGGGAGAGCTGCCATCGGCCTTCGATTGAGATAGGCCCGACAAATTTCCGCGGATCGAGCCAGGTAGATCGCTTCGAGTTGGACGCGACGGGATTACGTCAGCGCCCCTTCCGTAGTCGCGCTCGAGGTCGGGATAAGGTGAAGTACGAGCATTGCCACCGGCAGGCGCTCGCGGTTGTCGCCGCGGCGTTTTAGCGCTCGCTATTGCCGCGACGCGAGCCTAGAGTTGATTATCACCGCGTTTCCCACGGCGTCTATCGGTGACTGAGGGCTAGCAACGCTCACGCCCGACGAACGGAGCGCTTTTGTTGTCCCAAGGTTGCTTGGCTGCCGACCGGACCGTCCCGCTGGCAATCGTTCCGCCGCTTCTTCCATTGTTGGTGTCGGCCGTGGCATTCCCGCATGGATAGGACGAGCGAACTGCATTACCTGATCAGCGGCAACAATCAATTTGGCCGGGTCAATCTTAGCCGTGCGGCGGCGGGGGCTGCCGTCAAGAAGGCAAAGGAGCTTTTGCAGGAAGGTTATTTGGACGTGAGGATATCCACGCCCCGGGGCCGGATCGTGTTGTCTGATGAGTTCGATCAGCTTGAAGAATAGCGGGGCGCCCACAAAAGGTCCGGGAGGCAAGCCGTGAGCAGACCCTTCAAGACCGCCGATGAGCTCCAGGACATGATTGTCGAGCAGGCAAGGATTCTCCATGGTCCCTGGCCTTCGGGGATGACGATGTTTGTTTTCGATGATGCTTACGGATGGAGCGCGAGCATCAGTCGGCCAGCGTCCGAGGGCGACAATTTCTACCGCACCCGCACGCTGGATCTGATCAGGACGTTGAAGGTCAGATATGACCTCGACGCGCCTCGGCTCTAGTCGACAACGATATCTAGCCGGATCTGCATTGGTTCAGGCATCACCATCAACCCAGGAGATCGACATGGCCAAAAGCGAGCAAAGAGGCAATCGGGAAGCCAAGAAACCCAAGAAGGAGAAGATCAAGGTAATTGCCGCAGCACCGAGCCAGAAGGCCGGAGGCTGGCAGCCAACCTTGGGTTCCGGTAAGAAGAAATAATGTTCGGTGCTCGCATGGCCTATCGGCGCATGCTGAACCGGGCTAACCGACGATCGCGCCCAGCATCAAACCTTGATTAGCCGCACCTTGGTGCCCCAGGGATCGGCGGTCTCGATGCTGTTCGTAATCGCAGCCGCCGGCGCGCCGGCCTGCCGCAGGCGCTGCTCCTGGGCCTGCAGGATCTCCTCCGACGCGACCTCGAGCGAAAACCATGCAAGTCCCGTGGCCGCATCATTCCGCCGGCCGGCGCCGGCGCTCTGCCAGACATTGATGCCGAGGTGATGGTGATAGCGTCCCGATGATAGGAACGCGGCACCGGTTCGTTTGCGCGTCGGATCGAAGCCGATGGCGCCGCCATAAAAGCGGTCGGCCTGTTCGAGGTCGCCGACGCGCAGGTGCATGTGGCCGATGCGAAGGCCGTCGGGTGCCGCGGCATAGTTGGAGATGCGCGGATTTGTCAGCGCCAGCAGGCCGTCGATATCGAGCGGGTCGGTGGCCATCGCCACCGTGCCGCCATCCCACTTCCAGCTTTCGGGCGCGCGGTCGGCGTAGACCTCGATGCCGTTGCCTTCGGGATCGTCGAGATAGACGGACTCGCTGACAAGATGGTCGGCAAAGCCGGAGAGCGGCACCTTGTTCGTCGCGGCCTGCACCAGCCAGCGCGCGAGATCCTTGCGGGTCGGCATCAGGAAGGCGGTGTGATAGAGGCCCGCCGCATTCCGTGCCTCGCTGGCGGCGCCCGCGCGCAGGGTGAGATCAAGCAGCGCCACGCCGCCCGCGCCGAGACGGGCACCCGTAGCCGTGCGCTGCATCACGGTGAGCCCGATCGCATCGCGATAGTAATCGGTGACGAGATCGAGGTTACGCACGCGCAAGGTCACCATGCCGATCCGCATCGGTGTGCGGTTGGCGAAGGTCGGTCCTCCGTCGGCCACGCCCTCTGCCTGCGCCGCGGCAACGGCCGCGGCTGATAGCGACGAGGCGCCGGCGAGGTGGAGCAGTGTGCGGCGCGTCAGCTCGATGGTCATGAAATTTCCCTTTCACAGATCGTTCAGTGAAGCAAATCCTGCGCCGGTTTCAATGTCCGCGACGCCGCATAAAAACTAACCGGAACCTTCGTTGCAGCAGAACGTTTTGCTCCGAGCAAGCTGTTTTTCAAGCCTTTGGAGACCGAAAATGACCCGCCTCGCGGCAGCGATTTTTGCAGCGGTAATCGGAGTGAGTGCGGCCTCTGCCCAATCCACGGCACCATCGGGCGAGAAGGAGGAGACGGCCTGCACGACATCACCGGCTGCGACGTCGGGAAGCGGCGAGGAGAAGACGTCGAATTCAGTCACCGTCGGCAAGAGCGCGGTGCTGCCCGATGCGGGCGGCACGGACTCTGCCGCGCCGACGGTGCAGAGCGGCGACGAGCCGCTGAAGGCTTCCCCGAACTGTCCGCCGGATTCCACACCAAAAGATTGACGACGAGATCCGTAGGGCGGGCAAAGGCGCCCTTGCGCCGTGCCCACCATCGGCGATCGCACTTCTCGATGGTGGGCACGCTATCGCTTTGCTCACCCTACTGGATTGCGAACTGATTTGCGGCGCGCAAAAGCGAAAATTTAATGCGCGGCTGCGACCAATTGGCACGACGGGCAAATCACCAAAAGTCTGTCCAGACCTTCTTGCAAAAATATTCCGCTTAACAGGCCGGGCAAATCAGCCGCATAACTCCGCCCGTCTCACCCGATGGAGGGGCGGCTCGCGATCGTCACGAACGTGCGGTGGGATGCGATGGACGCGAGAGGCGCACAAGACGGTGGCGCCCGACGCGTACGGCGAAGTCGTGTGGTTCTGGCGCCGCGGTGCTGGCGTTAAGTCCTTTGGAAGCGAAGCTTCTCGGGGGCGACGGTGGCAAGAAAGCCGTTCACCGGGAAGAGCACGAAGTAAGCCGTAAAGCCATTGCGCAGGGAAGGCCGGGATGCTCCCGCTGTACCTGTATGCTCGTGTGCGCGTTCTTAGTGCGCAAATTGCACACGAGACCGCGGGTGCGGCGCGCACCCGGTCTTCCCTGCGCCCTCTGTGTTTCGGAAGGGCGAAAAGAAAATGCAAACTCGGGCGCCATGCGTCGCGAGAACGCCGCTTCATATTCCCTTGTCGTCACCCGCGAAGGCGGGTGACCCAGTATTCCAGAGGCGCCAGTGATTCAAGCGATAAGCCGCGGCGTACTGGATCCCCCCTCGCGGGGATGACCATGGTGTGTTGCTTTGCTTCGCGGTGCCTGCCATCGGACTCGCCGAAGGCGAGCCGGGTGGCGGGATGTCGGTTGGTCGGCTATGCCCCCGCCGGCACCTGATCGAGGAAGCCGGTGATGCTGCGGATGCGGCCGTCGCTAAGAACGGCGAAATCCGTGCCCTTGATCGGAGTATCGCCGCCTTCGGGGCCGAGGCCCCAGGAGAAGCGGACGTAGTCGCCAAAACCATTCGGCTCGCCGATCAGCCTGAACCTGAAATCCGGAAACCGCTGCTGCACGCCAGCGATCAGCGCGTCCACGCCGTCATGGCCGTCGCCCGACATCAGCGGGTCGACATATCGGGCATCACTCGTCCAGTTCTGGCTGAGAATTTCGCGGCGGCGGCTTGGCGTCCGCTCATTCCACAGTTCGATGTAGCTGCGGGCGATCTTGTTGATGTCGGTCATCATGCTCTCCTTCGTTTCGGCCGAATGGGCCGGCTGACCGACTATCGAAAAATCCGACGCGCCAATCGATTACCTCGGAGGTTAAGGATTTCGATTTTTGCTGATACATGCATCCTCCGTCCCGTCGCCGCGGGCCTGGACGTCCAGCGCATCGAGGAAACATCGCACCTTGGCGGGCACAAACCGGCGGGCCGGCAGTAGCGCGTGAATGTTGAGCGGCTCGCAGGATGATCAGCGAGGGTGTGACGATCGACCAGCTAGGGCCTGCGCCGGATTTGGCGTAAAAGCATGCGATCTCGTTGTTCCAGAACAGCTCGATCCTGCCGTCCTCACCATGACGGCACGACCAATCGGTGAACGGGTGTGGTAGAGAAGCCAAAGAGGCCGGAGGAACATGCGGGCGCCGACTGGACGCAGGTGTGGCTGTGGCCGCTCGAAGCCACGCGATTGGCGCTCGACAGCTACGCGCAATGGATCGCCGATCAGAAACCTGCGCCTTCCCGCGCGCCGGAGCAGACACCGCTCGCCTGGACCACGCCAAACGCGGTGTTGCAACTTCAGTCGATGCGATTGCGCGAGTTTTCGCGAGGGGATGCGGGGCAGCCGGTGCTCGTTTGCGCGCCCTATGCGCTGCACGGCGCGCTGGTTGCGGACTTCGCGCCGGGCCACAGTCTGGTAGGGGCGTTGCAACGAGGCGGCATGAACCGCATCTATGTCACGGACTGGCGCTCGGCCACGCTGGAAATGCGCCATCTGTCGATCGACAATTATCTTGCCGAGCTCAACGTCGCGATCGACGAGATCGGCGCGCCGGTCGATCTTGTCGGCCTGTGCCAGGGCGGGTGGCTGTCGCTGGTCTACGCTGCTCGTTTTCCCGGCAAGGTGCGGCGGCTGGTGCTCGCCGGCGCTCCGGTTGATGTTTCCACGCCGTCAGAACTCTCGAAGATGGTGGCCGCACTTCCCCGTCAGGCTTTCGAGCAGATGGTGCAGCAGGGAGGAGGAATCGTGAACGGCGAGCACATGCTGCGGTTCTGGAACATTCCGTTCAGCCAGCATGACGTCGAAGCCGTGCTGCAAAGGAATCTTCGCGATCGATCGGACGAGGCCCGCATGCTGCTGGACCGTTTCAAGCGCTGGGATCGCGCGCCGCTGGATCTGCCGGGAGTCTATTATCTCGAGGTGACCGACCGCGTGTTTCGTCAGAACCAGATCGCTGAAGGACGTTTCGTCGCCCTCGGTCGCCGGATCGATCTCGCCGAGGTGCGCGTGCCGGTCTTCCTGCTGGCGGGAGAGAACGACATCGTGGTCCCGCGCGATCAGGCGTTCGCCACAGTTCGGCTATTGGGCACGCAACCAGCGTGGCTGGAACGGGCCTCCGAACCATGCGATCACCTCAGCCTGTTCATGGGGCGAAAAGTTCTGAGCCATTCCTGGCGCCGGATCGCCCAGTGGCTTCAGGCTGATATCGGCGATGTCACGGGCGAACGGATCAGCGCGTGAGAGGCCGATGAAAATGCCCCGGATGGCGTCTGCAATCCGGGGCAGCAAGACGGTTAGTGGCTGGCTGGCGTTACTTCGCCGCGACCACCATGATCTCGACATTGTATTGCGGAGCGGCGAGCTTGGCCTCGACGGTGGCGCGCGCCGGCGTGTTGCCGGCCGAGACCCAGCCGTCCCACACCGCGTTCATCTCGGGAAAGGTCTTCATGTCGGTGATATAGATCGTGGCCGACAACAGCTTCGATTTGTCGGTGCCGGCCTTGGCGAGATGGCCGTCGATGATCGACAGAATGTCCTGCGTCTGCTCGGTCACGCTCTTGCCGGCGGCCTTGCCGGCAACGACGCCCGCGAGATAGACGGTGTTGCCGTGGACGATGACCTGGCTCATGCGAGGTCCGGTTTCGAAGCGCTGGATGGTCATATTGTTCTCCTAATGAGGGGCGGCGGTTACTTAGCGCGCTCGCGTCCCATGCGCCACTGCGTTATTTGCATTGAGATTGCAGCCGCCATGCCGGGACAAGCCTGACCATCGCGGCGAAAAATCAGGAAGCCGCCTTGGCCGCCGCGCGTCCCGCATTCCTCCCCGAGAACAGGCAGCCGCCGAGGAAGGTGCCTTCCAGCGAGCGGTAGCCATGCATGCCGCCGCCGCCAAATCCGGCGGCTTCGCCGGCGGCGTAAAGCCCCCGGATGATCTCGCCGTTGGTGCCGAACACGCGCGAGTCGAGATCGGTCTCGAAACCGCCCAGCGTCTTGCGCGTCAGGATGTTGAGCTTGACCGCAATCAGCGGTCCGTGTTCGGGGTCGAGAATTCGATGCGGCTTTGCGGTGCGGATCAACTTGTCGCCGATGTAGCGGCGCGCATTGTGCAGGTTCATCACCTGCGCGTCCTTGACGTAAGGATTGGTGATCTCGCGGTCGCGCGCCTCGATTTGCGCCTTGATGTGATCGAGCTTGAGCAGGTCGCTGCCTGCGAGCGCGTTCATCGCGCTGACGAGGTCGCCGAGATTGTCGCGCACGATGAAATCGGCGCCGTTCTGCTTGAACGCTTCCACCGGCGCCGGCGCCCCCTTGTTGGTGGCGCGCTTGATCGTCATGCGCCAGCTCTTGCCTGTGAGGTCGGGATTCTGCTCGGAGCCGGAGAGCGCAAACTCCTTTTTGATGATGCTCTGGGTCAGGATGAACCAGGAATAATCATAGCCGGTCGACATGATGTATTGCAGTTGGCCGAGCGTGTCGGAGCCGGGGAAGAGTGGCGCGGGCAGGCGTTTGCCCGTGGCGTCGAACCACATCGAGGAGGGGCCGGGCAGGATACGGATGCCGTGGCGTGGCCAGATCGGGTTCCAGTTCCGGATGCCCTCGACATAATGCCACATCCGGTCGCGGTTGATCAGTCGCGCGCCGGCGGCCTCGGTGATGCCGATCATGCGGCCATCGACATGTTCGGGGACGCCGGAGACCATGAATTTCGGCGGCTCGCCCAGGCGCTTCGGCCAGTTCTGCCGGACCATGTCATGATTGCCGCCGATGCCGCCGGAAGCGACGATCACCGCCTGCGCCCGCAGCGTGAAATCGCCGATCACCTGGCGCGAGGAGCTCCTGCCGCGCTCGACGCTATCAGGTTCGAGCACAGAACCGCCGACCCCCTCAACCGCGCCGTTCGTCATCACGAGTGTGTCGACGCGGTGGCGGAACTTGAACGTTAACCGGCCATTTTTTTGCGCTTCGCGCGCGCGGCGCTCGAACGGCTCGACGATGCCGGGGCCGGTGCCCCAGGTGACGTGAAAGCGCGGCACTGAATTGCCATGGCCCATTGCGTCATAGCCGCCGCGCTCGGCCCAGCCGACCACCGGAAAAATACGGTGGCCCATCGCGCGGAGCCAGTCGCGCTTCTCGCCGGCGGCGAACGCCACATAGGCTTCCGCCCACCGCTTGGGCCAATGGTCGTCGCCGCGGTCGAAGCCCGCGGTCCCCATCCAGTCCTGCAATGCGAGATCAAACGAATCCTTAATGCCGAGCCGGCGCTGTTCGGGAGAGTCGACCAGAAACAATCCGCCGAACGACCAAAAGGCTTGTCCGCCAAGGCTTTGTTCGCCTTCCTGGTCGACGACAATGACGCGCTTGCCGGCATCTGCGATCTCCGTCGCCGCGACCAGCCCCGCCAAGCCACTGCCAACCACGATTACGTCTGCGTCATCAGCCATCGTTTCCTCCCCATGCCGCTTTTGATTCAAGCCCGCGTCCTTGCGCGTGGTCAACGGCAAACGGACTCTAGCCTGTGCCCGCATTGCCACCGCGCTAGTGGTTGCATGTTCCAGTCTGGGACCTTTTCGCGGGAAGGGTGCAGCGGCCAAGCAACACTTAATTTGAATTTGTTTTGACTAGCTGTGGCTGCCTAGACAAAATCACGATCTCAAACGACGCTACGCCACGTCTTGCATCACGAAGACGATCAGATTCGGTTTCGACATTTTTGGACTGGGGCGGGATATGAAGCTGGTGACGGGGTTGCTTGCCGCGGTGCTGCTGCTGGCGGGGGTAGGGGCGAGCCAGGCGGTGGTGCGGATCGCGGATGACCGCGGCGGCCGGATCGGCACCTATGTCGACAAATACCAGGGCCTGCGTACCTCGGGCGAAACCGTGATCATTGATGGCCTGTGCGCCTCGGCTTGCACCATCGTGCTCGGCGCGGTTCCCCATGACCGGATCTGCGTTACCTCGCACGCCAATCTCGGCTTCCATGCCGCTTGGGATTTCGGCGCCAACGGCCGCGCCGTCATGAACCCCGAAGCGACTCAGATGCTGTATTCGATGTATCCGCCGCCGGTGCGCAGATGGATCGCGGCGCGCGGCGGCCTGACCCAACGCATGCTCTTCCTGCGCGGCAAGCAGCTTCAGGCGATGTACAGGCCCTGCTATCTCGACGCCCAGGCGTCCTCGAACAAGCCCCCGCGCTGAGCCGAACGGCTGCTGCTCTGCAACGCCGGAGCGGTCGTCAGGCTCAGTTCACAAGAACGGCCTGCAGGATCCTAGGCAGCGCGCGCTTCGTGGGCGACGTACTCGCGAGTCACGTTTCCAACGTTTGCATCGATCCAGGCGGCCATCTCCTGTTCCTCCTGGAGTGATGCCTGAAGCGGGGCACGCGCGGATTCCATGCCGGCTGGGCTACAAAGCTCCAACAGGGACTTGTAGGCCGCGATCTCAAAATGCTCGAACGCATTGTTTGCGAACGTATTCTTCAGAATTTCGTCGCCTGCCATCGCGTTCAGCATCGCAGCGGTGTTGCCCATTACCGATTGCGCCGTATCCTTTAGGCTCGAGGTCGTTTCGCCGCAGGACTCGAGGCACTGCTCCAATCGCCTGAGCTGGCCATTGGTTTCTTCCAGATGGGCTCGAACCTTGGCCTTGACTTGCGGGTAATCATCCAGCCGCTCAGACTGCCGCTCCAGCAGCTCACGGGCCTGGACCTCCATCGAATGTGCGTTACGCAATCCGACCACAAAAATATCACGAGCACTGGTAGGCATGGTGGTCTCCTTCAGATTGATCATTGAGGCACAATCAACAGACATGCTGAGCGTTCCTCGCCGACCGGCTTTTTGAACGCCCGGTTACTTTCGCTTCTCTCGATCTGTTGGCGGTACGTCAGCTTGGGCTTGCTGCGCCATTTCCATGGCAATGGCCTGCGCCATCCGGAGATGGCCCAGTACGGTCGGCAGGATGTCCGATGCGAAGTCCTTCAGTTCCGCGTTCTCTCCTGAACCGATCTCGTATTGCAGAAGCTGTGCTGCCTTCTGATGCTCGATGATCTGGCCCTGGATGTAGGCGTGGTCGAACTGGGCACCGTCAGATTGTTGGAGCCTGACGTGCATGGCTTTGTGTTCCTCGTCCAGTCGATCGGGCGGCGCGATGCCGACTGTCCTTACGAGTGCCGCTAGCCTGTCGTTGGCGGCGCTGTGATCGCGGATCATGTGCTCGGCAAATTCCTTTACGGCACGGCCCGATGCTTTTTGTGCCGCAAGCTTGCCGAACTCCACCTCCGCCAATCCGCTGATCGTCGCCGCGTGAATGAAGGCGCGGTCGGGTTGATTGGTTTGTCGCGGAGCGGGCACTCCGGGCGCTGATTGTTTGGTACCTGGCGACATGCCGCCGGGGTTGCCGGGTGCCGGGCTCGCCGGATTGGTCGACTGAGCAAGGGCGGGTGGCGCAAGAAGCGCAGTAGCAAGCGATGCGACGGCAACGAAGCGAATCATTTCAACCTCCTTCGACGGCCGGGGACATTGACCGCTGCGAGCGTAGGGCGGCGTCACAGCGTGAGCATGTAGGCCACCAGCGAATCCTTCTCCTCCTGTGTCAGCTTCAGGCCGAGCACCAGGTTGAAGAACTCGACCGTGTCGGCGAGCGTCAGCAGCCGCCCATCATGAAAATAGGGCGGCGAGTCCTTGATGCCGCGCAACGTCAAGGTCTTGATCGATCCGTCGGGCAACGCCACCAGGCCGTTGACGGTCTGGCCTATGTTGTAGAAGCGCTCGAGCTTCAGATCGTGCATATTGTTGTCCAGGAACGATGTCTGCGGCGTATGGCATTGTCCGCACTGGCCCTTGCCCAGAAAGACCTGTTCTCCTGCGAGTTCCTGCTGGGTCGCCTTGCTGGGGTCCAGGCGTCCCATTGGGTTGAGCTTCGGTGCTGGCGGGAAGTCGATGATGTTTTGCATCTGCGCCATCATCGGCACCTGATCAAATCGGTCCGGCAGGTTCACGCCCTTGCGTTGCGCGCTGACGTGATCGCCGTTGAAATACGCCGTCCGCTGCTCGAATTGGGTGAAGTCCTCGACCGAGCGCAGCGATCGCTTCGAGCCGTGAATCTGCTGGTTGAACATGCCACGAAGGCTCACCGTGTCGAGGCGGAAGCGCGCCGCCTGCGGACGAACGTCAGGCGTCAGGTGGAAGGCCGCGTTGGTGTGGAAATTGGCATGGCAGTCGAGGCAGGTGACGCCAAGACTCTGGTCCGCGCTCTTGCGATCCTCTGTCTGGTTGAACTCTTCCTGCGGGAACGGCGTCAGCAGGAGACGCAGTCCCTCCATTTGCACAGGGGTAAGGAGGCCGACCATCAGTTGATAGTGGTTCTTGATTGTCAGGAGCTGGCCGTGGGAGACGTCGCCCAACTCCGGGTGCGTTGTGAGAAAGATCGGCGGTGGAAACTCGGGCGTGAACCGATCCGGAAGGTCGAAGTCGATATCGAACCGCCTGATATTGCGGAGCTCCTGCCGGCCCACCTCATCGATCTGCTGGTTCGGGAAAACCTGACCGCCGGTCGCCTGTTTAACGTGCGGCAGCGGCATGAATCCGGCCGGCAGCAGGCCGCGCTCGCGGATCTCGTCCGGACTCATCGCCGACAGGCTGTCCCAGGTAACGCCTGCGGGGAGCTTGACACGCACACCCCCCTGCACCGGCTTTCGCCCGCCTGACATTATGACGTTGGCGATCGGCCGATTCGAGAGGTCGTAGCGCTGCTCAAGCAGGGCCTGCTGACGCTGCATGACCTGCGTCTTCTGGGCCTCGTCGAGCGCCTTGACGGCATCGAACGGCAGCGTTGGAAGTGGCCGATAGGTCGCGTCGGGAGGCAGCGGGCCAGCCAGCGCGGCGACTGCAAGCAGGGCTGCTCCGGCCAGCGGAAGAGCAATTCTCAGGCGTTTTGACATTGATGGCCTCCGACTTCGGAGTGCGCAAATGTGAGCGCGACAAATGCGGGCTCCCAACGCGGATGCGCTGCCAAACGCGTGCAACTCATCATTGTTCCTAATGAAATACATCAGCGGCAGTGCTTGCCGGTTTCGACTGCGTCATTCGCAACTTCCGCAGGATATCACCTCGCCAGATTCGCAAGGTCTACCAATGCGTGTGGAAAGCGTCAGGGCCTGCTGACGCGCGCTCCGGTGACATCCCCGTCGCTTTTGTCGCAGCTTGCCCTCCGCATGACGTGATCTCTCCTCCGGCCATTCCGCTTGCCTGCTCGGGGAACTCGCCCTATCTGAACCTTCATGGTTCAGCCGATCTCCACCCGACAGGACATAGCGGCCGCCCGGCAGCAAAGCGGGGTGGCCGCGGTGATCGCTTGGAGCGCTGCCGGCCTCGGTGCGCTGGTCGTGCTCGGCGCGGCTGCATTGTGGTTCCATTACGGCACCACGGTGTTTTTCGAAATGATCGCCGCCGGCATCTCGGCCTGCTTCTGACCGGGCAATAAGGAATTCCTTTCATGGACCGGACGATCCGCCCGCTGGTGATTATCGCTGCCTTCGCTGCGAGCCTTGCGATCGGGCTGACGATCATGCTGTGGGCAATGGGCGGCTTGCGAACCGTCACAGCGCCGGCCGCGATCGGCGGGCCGTTTCAACTGACCGATCAGTCCGGCCAGACCGTCACCGAGCAGAATTTGAAGGGCAAGCCGACACTGATCTTCTTCGGCTTCACCCATTGCCCCGATGTCTGCCCGACGGCGCTATTCGAGATTTCGGAAGTGCTGAAGGCGATGGGCAAGGACGCCGATCGCGTCAACGCCTGGTTCGTCTCAGTCGATCCCGAGCGCGATACCGCCGCCGCGATGAAGGACTATCTCTCCAGCTTCGACCCGCATTTGAAGGGGCTGACCGGCTCGCCGGACGCGGTGGCGAAAGTGCTTTCGGCCTACCGGGTCTATGCCCGGAAAGTCCCGCTCAAGGACGGTGACTACACCATGGACCATACCGCGCTGGTCTATCTGATGGACCGCGACGGCAATTTCGTAGCGCCCTTCAATCTGAAACGGGCGCCGGAGGAAGCCGCCAAGGATTTGAAGCGCTATCTCTGAGCGGCGTCGCTGGTCAAAGGGCGAAAACGGCCTCGCATCGCGGGCCGGATGGTCTATAAGGCCGTGAAATTCCGCAAAGCCATTGCCGAAGATGCCATATCTTAACGTCCAGTTAACCAATGCAAGACTGCATCGAACCATCAGCGCGTGGCTGGTCGGGGTGTCGATCGCGTGCGCGTTGACGGCTGTCGGCGGCAATGCGGCGCAGGCGCAAACCCAGCCCCGTCCGGCCGTCGAGGCGGCTCCGCAGGCGGTGCCCGGCTTCTGGGACCCGCGGCGGCGCCCGGACCGGCCGGACATGTCGCGCCTCACCGTGATCCGGTTCCTGACCGAGACTGATTATCCACCGTTCAACTTTACCGGTCCCGACGGCAATCCCGCCGGCTTCAACGTCGACCTGGCGCGCGCGCTGTGCGACGAGATCAAGATTTCCTGCACCATCCAGATGCGCCGGTTCGAGACGCTGGTCGACGCCATCACCAGCAACCGCGGCGACGCCATCATCGCTTCCATGGCGGTGACGCCGGCCCTGCGCGCAAGGCTCGACTTCACCGATCCCTATTACCGCGCGCCGGCGCGCTTCGTGTCACGGCGTGAGGCCGTGATGCCGGAGGTTCGCCCGGAATATCTCGAAGGCAAGAAGGTCGGCGTCATCGCCGGCACCTCGCACGAGGCCTATCTGAAGGCGATGTTCACCGACGCCGAGATCAAATCCTATCCCAACGACGACGCGCTGCGGTTGGCGCTCAGACGTAGCGAGGTCGACTTTATCTTTGGCGACGCGATCTCGCTCGCGTTCTGGATCAACGGCACCGATTCGGCCGAATGCTGCGCGTTCTCGGGCGGGCCCTTTGTCGAGAGCCGCTATTTCGGCGAAGGTATCGGCATCGCCGTGCGCAAGGGCAATGATCTGCTGCGGACGTCGCTGAACTGGGCGCTGTTCCGGATCTGGGAAAAAGGCCGCTTCACCGATCTGTGGCTGCGGTATTTTTCGATCAGTCCGTTTTGAGGCGCCGTCATTCCGGGGCGATGCGCAGGCATTTCCGGGTCTGGTGCTTGCGCACCATCCCGGAATGACATCGGAGACGTCGTCATTGCGAGGAGCGAAAGCGACGAAGCAATCCATGGCTCAATACGCCGCGAAATGGATTGCTTCGCTTCGCTCGCAATGACGGCTATAACCGGCCGTTTCCCGGCCCCGGAGAGAGCCTCTAAAAATGTCCGTCATCGACCTTGCCGCCAACCCGAGCGATTTGCGCGCGCTCGCCGAACAATCCAACGCCTGGCCGTTCGAGCAGGCCAAGGCCATTGTCGCGCGGCTGAAGAAAAACCCCAAGGACGAGGTGCTGTTCTCGACCGGCTACGGTCCATCGGGCCTGCCGCATATTGGCACTTTCGGCGAGGTCGCGCGCACCACCATGGTGCGCCATGCCTTCCGCGTGCTGACCGAGGACAAGATCAAGACGCGGCTGCTCGCGTTCTCCGACGACATGGACGGCCTGCGCAAGGTGCCTGACAATGTGCCGAACAAGGAGCTTCTGGAACAGCATCTCGGCCGGCCGCTCACAAAGGTACCCGATCCGTTTGGCACCCATGACAGTTTCGGCGCGCACAACAATGCGCGGCTGCGCGCGTTCCTCGACACCTTCGGCTTCGACTACGAATTCGCCTCTTCGACCGAGTATTACACGTCGGGCCGATTCGACGCCGCACTGCTGCGCATGCTGGAACGGCTCGACGCCGTCATGAAGATCATGCTGCCCAGCTTGCGCGAGGAACGCGCGGCGACTTATTCGCCGTTCCTGCCGATCTGCCCGCGCACCGGCATGGTGCTGTATGTGCCGATCGTCGAGCATGATGTGAAGGCCGGCACGGTCTCCTATGACGATCCCGAAACCAAGCAGCGCGCCACGGTGCCGGTCACCGGCGGGCATTGCAAGCTGCAATGGAAGCCGGACTGGGCGATGCGATGGTTCGCGCTCGGCGTCGACTATGAAATGGCGGGCAAGGATCTGATCGACTCGGTCAAGCTGTCCGGCAAGATCTGCGCGGCGCTCGGCGGCACGCCACCCGAGGGCTTCAACTACGAGCTGTTCCTCGACGAGAAGGGCCAGAAGATTTCGAAGTCGAAGGGCAACGGGCTCACCATCGACGAATGGCTGCGCTATGCCTCGCCGGAATCGCTGTCGCTGTTCATGTATCGCGAACCGAAGTCGGCGAAGCGGCTATATTTTGACGTCATCCCGCGCAACGTCGACGATTACCAGCAATTCCTCGACGGCTTTGCGCGGCAGGATGCCAGGCAGCAGTTGCAGAATCCGGTCTGGCACATCCATTCCGGTAAGCCGCCGAAGGTGGATATGCCGGTCACCTTCCAGCTCCTGCTGACGCTGGTGTCGTCGTCGAATGCGGAAAACGCCGAAACGCTGTGGGGCTTTATCGGCCGTTATCGCCCGGGCGTGACGCCGCAGACGCACCCGAAGCTCGACGCGATGGTCGGCTACGCCATCAACTACTATCGCGACTTCGTGGCGCCGACCAAGAAGTTCCGCGAGCCGACCGACAGCGATCGCGCCGCGCTGCAGGACCTGCGCGATGCGCTGTCGCAATTGCCGTCAGGGTCTAGCGCCGAGGACATCCAGAACGTGGTCTACGAGATCGGCCGCCGCGAGCCGTTCCTCGACCCTGTCAAGAAGGGCAAGGACGGCCGGCCCGGTGTTTCGCTCGACTGGTTCAACATGCTCTACCAGGTGCTACTCGGCCAGGAGAAGGGCCCGCGCTTCGGCTCATTCGTCGCGGTGTACGGCATTGCGAACGCCGTGAACATGATCGACGGCGCGCTGGCGAGGAGCGGGTAGTGTTTTCCTTCCCTTCTCCCCTTGTGGGAGAAGGTGGCGCGAAGCGCCGGATGAGGGGTCTGTATCCGCGGACACAGACCCTCATCCGTCCCGCTGCCGCTACGCGTCCATAGCCGATGCGAGCATCGGCGTTCTAAGAGACGGCGGCCATAGGCCGCCTATGCCACCTTCTCCCACAAGGGGAGAAGGGAAGACGTCAAACCGACTGCAGCACGTATCAAGGGTCTGACCAGTCCGCCTACCCTGCAAACCGGGATGGCAGGCCCTCCGCAATTTCAGCCATAGCGGCGCCGGATTGCGCTACACTGCTGCGCATAACAGCCGCCAAAACCCCGCCGAGGGGCCGGCAAAAGCGCATCAGGGAGAAAGCTCATGCAGTTCAGGGTTTCGCCACAGACGCTCAGCGAGTACGGCGCCGAGGAATGGCAGGCGCGGGTCGATCTCGCGGCCGCGCACCGGCTGGCCTTTATCCAGGGATTTTCCGAAGGCATCTTCAACCATCTGACCTTCGTGGTGCCGGGCAAGAGCGACTGCTACTACCAGATCCCGTTCGGCACGCATTGGTCCGAGGTCACGGCTTCCTGCTTCATGGAAGTCGGCATCGACGACGGCGAGATCAAGCGCGGCGAGGGCGAGGTGGAGCGGTCCTGCTATTGCATCCATGCGCCGATCCACAAGGCGCTGCCGCAGGCGAAAGCGGTGTTCCACACCCACATGCCGCATGCCAGCGCGCTGACGCGGCTGGAGGATCCCCGCATCAAGGAGATCGGCCAGACCGAGGTCGGACTGTCGGGCGCCATTGCCTATGACGACGAGTACACCGGCCCGGCGCTCGATCCCGCCGAAGGCGCGCGGCTTGCCAAGGTGATCGGCGACAAAACCGTGCTGTTCATGGCCAATCACGGCATCTCCACGGTCGGACAGACCGTCGCCGATGCCTATGACATGCTCTATTACGTCGAGCGTGCGGCGCAGGTGCAGATCTACGCGATGTGGACCGGGCAGAGGCTGAAGCAGCTTCCAGCGCCCGTGGTGGAGAAAACCAAGCGCGATTACAAGGACGACCATCTCTACAAAGGCCCGACCCCGGCCCAGCGGCATTTCGATGCGTTGAAGCGGATGCTGGATCGGAAAGAGCCGGATTACGCGACGTAGCGCTTCTTCCCTTCTCCCCTTGTGGGAGAAGGTGGCGCGTAGCGCCGTCCGCGGAGACAGACCCCTCATCCGTCTCGCTGCCGCTGCGCGTCAGCGATCCACCTTCTCCCACAAGGGAGAAGGGCTCAGCTCTCACCCTGCCGCCCTGACCGCATCCGCAAACCGGTGCCAGACTTCCGGGCGCCAGCTTCCATTCGCGGCACCCGAGGTCGACGGCAATATCCACACCCTGGTATCGCCGATCAGTTCTAGCTGCTCGCCATAGTCGCGCTTGCCGTCGAAGAATTTCTGTCCGGCCGTCTTGCTGGTGAATGCGAGGAATTGCGGACGAAATGTCGCGATCGCATCGCTCAACCGGGCGCGATCCGCTGCCGTCATTTTGGCAGGGTCGCACGGTCCATGCCCACGCCCGCTTTGACGAGATCCGTCAGTCCGATCCGATGCTGCAGCAGATCGCGATATTGATGCGGCTGCAGCGGCTCCGGCGTCAGCCGCGTCTCGTACAGAATCTTCCAGAACTTGTTCTGCCGGTGCGCGTAGTAGGCTCGCTCGGCGGCGGACGTCGTGCCCGCGGCGGTTCCGCACAACACGATGCGAAGAGAATGTTGCAGCAGGTCGCTCAGCACGTCCGTCACGGAAGGGCAATCCTACTGGCTCGCCCATACGATCCTGGCGATCCAGGCGACGTCGTCGGCCTCAAGCGTGCGATCGGCATGCGCTGGATTGAGCGACTGCAGTTCCAGGGTTTTGGTGGTCCGGCGTTTCAATTCCTTGACCATCACTTCGCCGTCCGATGTCTTGAGCACCACGCGGTCGCCGCGCCGGATCGCCGTGCCCGGCGACACCACGATGATGTCGCCGTCGCGATAGGTCGGCTTCATTGCATCGCCCGAGATTTCCAATGCGTAGGCGTGTTCGTCGCTGGTCGACGGCAGCGCCACCTCGTCCCAGCCCTTGCCGGCGGGAAAGCCGGAATCGTCAAAATGGCCGCCGCCGGCTTGCGCAAGCGCGAGCAGCGGCACCGACTGCTGGCCGCGCGCGCCGTCGCCGATCAATTGCACGAAGGTATCTACCGACGAATTGGTCGCAGCCAGCGCCTTGGAAATGGATTCCGTTGACGGCCAGCGTTCCCGGCCGTCGGCGGCGATACGCTTGGATTTGTTGAACGTGGTGGGATCGAGGCCGGCGCGCTTGGCAAGACCCGAGGGCGACATGCCCGCGCGTTCCGCCAGCCGGTCGAGCGCGGTCCAGATCTGGCTATGGGTCAGAATGCGTTGCGCCTTGGCCTGCCGGGCCATCGAAAATCCCTGAAGCGATCTAGGAATTATTGCCTCATTCGGCCAGTTTGCGCAAACCTTCCAGCCGAACTCTGTGACCGCAGCGCTTGAGTTAGGCGCAGGCCGCCTTTACGGTCGGCCGCCAGCCCGGCCATTTCCGGGAAAATCCCAAGAGACTCAACGACAAGCAGGAAGTCCGGAAAGCCGTGCCAACGATCTATAAAATCACTCCCGCCTCGGCCTGGCGCGAGGCCGAACGGCAGGGAGTCTACCGGGGTAGCAGCGACGATCTGCGCGACGGCTTCATTCATTTCTCGACCGCCTCCCAGGTCGCCGAGACCGAGCGCAAGCACTATTTCGGCCAGAGAGGGCTGTTTCTGGTCGCGGTCGATGCCGACGCGCTGGGCGATGCGCTGCGCTGGGAGCGTTCGCGCAACGACGAACTGTTCCCGCATCTCTACGGCGAACTCGATCTCGGCGCGGTGACGGCCATCCTCGATATGCGCGCGCGCTCCGATGGCACGCACGAGATTCCGGAGCTTCTCCCGTGATCCGCGCGTTCGACGCCTTTTCGCTGCCGCTGTTGCGCTGGTTTGATCCGGAGGATGCGCACCGCATGGCGATCCAGGGCCTGCGGCTGCTGCCGTCGGTCAAGCCGCGCGCCGACGACCACAAACTGGCGGTGCGCGCCTTTGGCCTGAATTTTCCCAATCCGATCGGCATGGCCGCGGGCTTCGACAAGAGCGCGGAAGTGCCCGACGCGCTGTTGCGGCTCGGTTTCGGCTTTGTCGAGATCGGCACGGTGACGCCGAAACCGCAGGGCGGCAATCCGCGGCCGCGGCTGTTTCGGCTCGAGCGGGATGAAGCCGTGATCAACCGCATGGGCTTCAACAATGACGGCGCCGAAGCCGCATTGCGCCGGCTTGCGGCGCGCGCCCACCATGGCGGCATTATCGGCGTCAATGTCGGGGCGAACAAGGATTCGCCCGATCGCGTCGCGGATTATGTCAAGCTGATCGAGACGTTTGCGCCGGTTGCGAGCTATTTCACCGTCAATGTCTCCTCGCCGAATACGCCGGGCCTGCGCAATTTGCAGCAAGCGGCAGCGCTCGACGAATTGCTCGCCAAGGTGATCGACGCGCGCGAACGGGTGCGGAAGAATGCCGGGGATTCACCGGTGTTGCTGAAGATCGCGCCCGATCTCAGCCTCGCCGAACTCGACGACGTCGTGCACATCGCGCGCTCGCGCCGTGTCGACGGCATGATCGTCGCCAACACCACGCTGGCGCGCCCTTCATCGCTGCGCGAGCAGGCCCGCGCGAAAGAGCAGGGCGGCTTGTCCGGACGGCCGCTGTTTCGACTATCGACCCGCATGGTGGCGGAGACTTATGTCCGCACCGAGGGCGCGTTTCCGTTGATCGGCGTCGGCGGCATCGATTCCGGCGGCGCCGCACTGACGAAAATCCGCGCCGGCGCCAGCCTGATTCAGATCTATTCGTCGCTGGTCTACAAGGGGCTTGGTCTCGTCGACGACATCAAAAATGATCTCGCCTCGACCTTGCTGCGCACGGGGCGCGACTCGCTGTCCGAAATCGTCGGCGCGGATGCTGCGACGATCACGGCAGAGGACTGGCCGGTGAGGTGATACTCGACGGATTTTCGTAGCCCGGATGGAGCCAACGGGTCGCGCGAATGCGCGCCCGATGACAGGCTCCGCGCAATCCGGGACAACTTCACCCGCTTCCACGAATATCCCGGATTTCGCTTCGCTGCATCCGGGCTACGCAAACGACTTCCGCAACAGCGTCGGATACCGCAGCGCCTCCAGTCCACCGCGCGCGGCGTAGTGAACCAGTAGCGCGCCCCACAGTCCGGCATTGCCAAACGACCGCAGCGCAAACCACGCGGCGAGGAAGATCACCAGCGAAGCCACCATCAGATTGCGCATGTCGCGCGCCCAGGTGGCGCCGATATAGATGCCGTCAAAGGCAAAGGCGAACACGCCGAGCAGTGGCGCAAAAATCACGAACGGCAGATAGTCGCGCGCGATGCGCCGCACCTCCACGCTTGCCGTCATCACGTCGACAAACGTGGGCCCGAACAGCAGGAAACAGGCGGCGACCGCGAGCGCGAAGCCAAAGCCCCACATACCGACGAGCTTGACGGCGCCTGCGAAGGCCGCCTTGTTGCGGGCGCCATAGGCCCGGCCGCAGAGCTGCTCGGCGGCGTTGGCCAGGCCGTCAAGGAAAAACGCGCCGAATAGCAGAAAATTGTTAAGCACGGCATTGGCGGCGAGCGTCAGATCGCCGGCACGTGCGCCCTGTGCGGTGAAGAACAAAAATGCTGTGATCAGCGACGCGGTGCGGATCATGATGTCGCGGTTGACCGAAAGCATGCGCATCAGCTTGGCCCGGTCGAACAGCATCGCGCGAAAGGTGGCGGGCGATCAGCAAGCCGAGCATCAGGCCTGCGGCTTCCGCCATCAGCGCGGCGATTGCAGCGCCGGCAATTCCGAAGTCGAGCGCCAGCACGAGCACGACGGTCGCCGCCACGTTGATGAGGTTGATCGTGATCTGCGTGCCGAGCGCCAGCTTGGCCCTGGCCTGCCCGACCAGCCATCCCAGCACGACATAATTGCCGAGTGCCAGCGGCGCCGACCAGATCCGGATGATGAAGTAGGTTTTCGCCGCGCGCGTGACGCCCTCACTGCCACCCATCGTCTTGAGCAGAATGGTGGCGAGCGGGATCTGCAGAACGATCAGCACCGCGCCGACCAGTGCCGCGACGATCAGCCCGCGTGCCAGGATAGCGCGCAGTTCCGATGTCTCGCCGGCGCCGAGTGATTGCGCTGTAAAGGCGACCGTGCTCATGCGCAGGAAGCCGAACAGCCAGAACACGCAGTCGAACAGCACCGAGGCCAAGGCCACGCCGCCGAGCAGCGTGGCGTCGCCGAGCCTGCCGATTGCGGTGGTCGAGACGATGCCGATCAGCGGCGTGGTCAGGTTTGCGACCATCGCGGGACCGGCGATGGCAAACACCTGTGCTGTCGTGACTTTCGATGGAGCCAGGGGCGAATGCATACCTAGAGCTCGACGACCATGTCGTCATGGGCGGCGGTATAGGGCAGTTCGCCCAGCCGCCCGAGCATATCGTCGCTCATATGCGTTAGCACCAGCCGTTTCGGGTTGATATCGGGCAGACGCGCTGCGAGCGTTTTCAGGCTGAGATGGTTCTTGACGATTTTATCAAAGTAATATGCCTCGGCGACGAACAGATCGGCGTCGCGCCCCGCCGGGATCAGCGTCTCCGTCCACTCGGTGTCGGCGCTATAGGCAATGACGTGGCCCTCCGCCTCGACGCGATAAGCCAGGAACGGCCCACCGGATTCGCCGTGAACCACCGGATAGGGCGTGACCTTCACCTCGCCGAACGTGCAGCTTTGCTCCGGTTCAAGCGCGACGACCGAGAGATCAAAACGCTGTTTTGTCTTGGAGGAATGCTCGAATAGCGCTTCCATCAGGTTGGCAAGTTTCGCGTCGATGCCTTGCGGTCCGGCAATGACGAGCGGGCGGGAGCGGCGCGTAAATTGTGCATCCAGCAGCAAGAACGGCAGGCCGCCAAAATGATCGCCGTGGAAATGCGTGATCAGGATCAGATCGATCGCCTCGCGCGCGATGCCGAGGCGCTTCAGCGCCGGCAGCGACGACGCGCCGCAATCGATCAGGAAATTGACCCTGCTACCCGTGACGTGAAAGCAGGTATTGTACCTGCCGCCGGAGCCGAGCGCGTCACCGCAACCGACAAATTGCAATTGCATCGGCTGCCACCGCCCAACGAGTGACTAGCGCCCGCGCGGAGCGCCGAACAGCCGCGACAACAGCCAGATCGGGATCACGATCACGGCGCCGAGCAGGAAATAGCGCCACAGCCAGTTGACGGCGTCAAAACCGAGATCCCACAGCCGCTGGAACAGCATGCGGATACTATGCACGATGTTCCAGGGATCGAAACCGATGGCGGCGAGCACCACGCCGACCAGGATCGACAACAGGATCAGCCGGAACGCCACCGACAGCGGCGAGCCGCCGAGAAAACGGTACAGGCCGTCATTGCTGGCCGGCAGGTCTCTGACGTCGTTGGGCATCGGTTTCTCCTCGCGGGTCGGCCCATTATAGGCACGGCGGGGCACATGGGGAACCCGTTGATGTCGGTCAATGGCCGCCATACGCCCCAGGAATGTTAATTTGCTGTCACGTCCTTCAGCATCCGCTCCAGCGTCTCCAGCCGGTCGGCCTCGCGCGGCGGCTTGTCCCAGCGCAGCCGGCTGATTCGCGGAAACCGCATTGCGATGCCGGATTTGTGCCGCGGTGAGCGCTGCAGTCCCTCGAAGGCCACTTCCAGCACCAGGCCCTGGTCCGGCTCATGCACGACATGGCGGACGGGACCGAATTTTTCCGTGGTGTTGCGCCGGACGAAGCGGTCGATCTGCAGCAGCTCTTCGTCGGTGAAGCCGAAATAAGCCTTGCCGACCGGCACCAGTTGCTCGCCCTCCTCGCCATTGGTCCAGACGCCGAAGGTGTAGTCCGAATAATAGGACGAGCGCTTGCCGTGGCCGCGCTGCGCATACATCAAGACGGCGTCAATGATGTGGGGATCGCGTTTCCACTTCCACCACTGCCCCTTGGGTCGGCCCGGCAGATAGGGCGCGTCGCGGCGCTTGAGCATCACGCCCTCGACGGCATCAGCGTCCTCTCCCGCGCCGGCATTTGCGGGATCGGCGCGCGCGGCCATCAGCGCGTCCCAGCTATCGAAGGCAATCGTCGGCGATAAATCGATGCGCGGGTCGTTCAGTTTCCTGACGAATTTCTCCAGATGCTCGCGGCGCTCGACAAACGGCAATTCCCGTAGGTCATTCTCGTCATCGCCGAGCAGGTCGTAGGCGCGCAGGTGAATCGGGAAATCCTTGATCAATTTCGGTGAGACCACTTTCCGGTTCAGCCGCTGCTGCAGCACGTTGAAGGTCTGCACCCGTCCCTCGCGCAGCACCAAGAGCTCGCCGTCGATCGCGCCGGGCAGATGCAGTGACGGGACGAGATCGGGGAAGCTTTTTGTAATGTCCTCGCCGGTGCGCGAATAGAGCCGTGCCTGCATGTGTCCGCGCTCGTCGCGGCCGGCGACCGCCTGCACGCGAATGCCGTCCCATTTCCATTCCGCGATGTAATCGGCCGGATCGAGACTGGCGAAATCCGTATCCTCGATCGCATGCGCCAGCATCACCGGGCGGAACGGCGCCGGATCGCGGTTGACCGGTTTTTCGTCGCGGCCTTCCAGCCAGGCAAACAATTCGAGATAGGGCGGCGACAGCCCCGGCCAGATCAGTTCAATCTCGTGCGGGTCCTTGTCGCCGAGCGCGGCCGCGGCCGTTTTCGCCAGCCGCGCCGAAACTCCGATCCGCATCGCGCCGGTGACGAGTTTTAACAACGCCCAGCGGCCGGTCTCGTCGAGCTCGTCAAGCCAGCGCGCGAGCTGTCTTGGCAGTTCGGTCTTGCCGAGCGTGCGAAGGGTGGTGACGACTTCGGAGAGAGTTGGAGGCGGCGGGTTGTTGTGGTTTCGCGGTCGGAGCTCATCATTGAGACCACCCGTGGGATACCCCTCTCCCTGCCCCTCCCCCGCAAGGGGGGAGGGAACGGAGAGAGTCTTTGCTGCGGCTTTGGAGTTATCTTGCGATGATAGACCAGCACCCAACTGCGCTCCCTCCCCCCTTGCGGGGGAGGGCTGGGGAGAGGGGGGGCCCAGCAAAGACTCGTCATGATGAACCGCCCCCTTCGGCCACATCAGCGCAACCGTCTCGGATAAGTCGCCGACATAATCGTAAGACAGCCCGAACAACACCGGATCGGCGCGATCCATAATCAAATCACGAATCAGCCCCGGCTTGGCATGCTTGAACGACAGCGCGCCGGTCAGCGCCGCCAGCGCGTAGCCGCGGTCGGGATCGGGGGTGTCGCGGAAATAGGCCGTGATCAGCCGCAGCTTGTTGTTGCGGCCGGGCTCGTAGGCGAGACGATCGAGCAGTTCGGCGAAGCGGTTCATGCCTCGGCCTCGTCGACCGTGACCACCTCGTGCTCTTCCTCATCGCCGTAGCCGACCAGATCGAGTGGCCGTGCGGCGAGCCCGCGCGTTGTGCACCAATGCACTAGTGCGTCTTCTTGCCCATGCGTGACCCAGACCTCGCCGGCGCCGGTGGCCGCGATGGTCGCGGTCAGGCCGTCCCAGTCGGCGTGGTCGGATATCACCAGCGGCAGTTCGACGCCGCGCTGTCGGGCGCGCGCCCGCACCCGCATCCAGCCCGAGGCGAACGCCGTGACCGGATCGGGGAAACGCCGCGTCCAAATATCAGAGGTGGCCGTCGGCGGCGCCAGCGTGATGGTGCCGGCAAGGTCGGCCTTCTTCATGCCCCTCACCAGCCGCAGCTCGCCGAGCGCGACGCCGCGGCTCTCATAGTAGCGCGTGATCCCTTCCATCGCGCCATGCAGATAGATCGGCGCGTCGTAGCCCTGCTCGCGCAGCAGCGCGATCACGCGCTGCGCCTTGCCGAGCGAATAGGCGCCGACCAGGTGCGCACGTTCCGGAAACAGCGCGACCGAGGCGAGCAGCTTTTTCACCTCATCCGCCGCGTCGCCATGGCGGAACACCGGTAGGCCGAACGTGGCCTCGGTAATGAAGACGTCGCAGGGCACCACCTCAAACGGCGTGCAGGTCGGATCAACGGCGTCCTTGTAATCGCCGGACGCAACGATGCAGAGATCCTTGCAGGAAACGGCGATCTGTGCCGAGCCCAGTACGTGGCCCGCCGGGTGAAACTTGATCTTGACGTCGCCGAGGCGGATCTCTTCGCCATAGCGAATCGCCTGCGTGCTGCCCGCAAAATTGTCGCCATAGCGCAGCCGCATCATGTCGAGCGTTTCCTGCGTGGCAAGCACGGCGCCATGGCCGGGCCGGGCGTGG
Source organism: Bradyrhizobium sp. sBnM-33 (assembly GCF_032917945.1). Taxonomy (NCBI): domain Bacteria; kingdom Pseudomonadati; phylum Pseudomonadota; class Alphaproteobacteria; order Hyphomicrobiales; family Nitrobacteraceae; genus Bradyrhizobium; species Bradyrhizobium sp. sBnM-33. The sequence continues at coordinate 8,737,945 of NZ_CP136624.1, read as the reverse complement.
TCGGAATGGCCATGGGTAATCACGGCGCGCTCGACCGGGCGAACGGGATCGATATGGAAGCCGCCCGGCTTACAGCACAGGCCGGCGGCAACTGGCAACAGGATGTCGTGCGGACGCATTCCGGTTATATAGGAGGCCTTACGACGAATTTTACCTGTCATGCGCGGGCTTGACCCGCGCATCCATCTTTTGAACAGTCTACTTTTACGATGGATTGCCGGGTCCCGGCTACGCCAAGGCTTCGCCGGGCACTCTAGTGTCAGGCCGGCGTAGCTTCAGCGAAGTCGGCAAGCCCTGCAATGACTGATTTTGGTTCCTGAAATGCCTGCCCGCCTGTTTCTGTCCTCCGGCGATCTGATGGCCGACCGCCGGTTCGAATTCGCGCGCGACCTTCAATTGAAGGGCGATCTGCCCGCCGCTGCCGATCTGCTCATGCAGGCGATCGAACTGGCGCCGAACTTCAGCTCCGCCTGGTTCACGCTCGCCGATATTCGCGAGCAGCTCGGTGAGCGGGAGGCGGCTGTTGCCGCGTTCCGCAAGGCCCTGGCCAGCGATCCCGGCGACCGTCACGGCGCCGGGCTTCGCTTGATGCGGCTCGGTGCCGAGCCATTGGCCGGCATGTCGCGGGCCTATTTGCAAACTCTTTTCGACCAATATGCGCCGCGGTTCGAAGCTTCACTAGTCGGCGATCTCGGCTATCGCGGCCCGGCGCTGCTGTTCAAGGCGGTGTTGTCGGTGCGATCAGCGGCGCGCAAGCCGGCATTCTTCAAGCGCGCCATCGACCTCGGCTGCGGCACCGGGCTCGCGGCGTCGGCGTTTGCCAGGGAAGTCGATCATTTCATCGGCATCGATCTGTCGCCGCGCATGATCGAGCGGGCGCGCGGTACAGGGCTGTACGGAGAATTGGAAGTCGCGGATATATTGCAGGGCCTGCGCGCAAGACCAGACGCCAGCGCCGATCTCATCCTTGCCGCGGATGCCATGGTTTATGTCGCCGATCTCGCAGCCGTACTGGCGGAAGCCGCGCGTGTGCTTGCGCCGGGTGGCCTGCTTGCTTTCACCGCCGAGACCCATGACGGCGAAGGCGTTATCATCGGCCACGGGCTGCGCTACGCCCATGCTGCCGCTTACGTGCGCGCGTCGGTCGAGGGCGCGGGCCTCAAATTATCCCTGCTGGAAGATCGTTCCGCCCGCAATGAGGACAACGCTCCCGTTCCCGGTCTGGTCGCCGTCGCCGCCAAAACTTGAGTCTAGACGCTACGATTTCCGCCTTGCGAAATGAGGTGGACATCGCAAGCGGCATGGCCGTCAGTTGGCTATTGCCGAGGTCTCGGGAATGTAGATCATGGTGTGCAACCAAGGGAGAAACAACAATGAACAAGAAACAAACCCGCCGTGAATTCGGCGCCACCGCGCTCGCTACCGCTTTTGCATCAACGCTGCCCGCGCCCTTCGTCTGGGCCGCCGAGAAAAAATACGATCCGGGCGCCAGCGACACCGAAATCAAGATCGGGCAGACCGTACCGCATTCCGGTCCCGGCTCGCTCTACGGCGTGCTCGGCCGCGTCGGCGAAGCCTATTTTCAGATGCTGAATGAGAAGGGCGGCATCAATGGACGCAAGGTAAAATTCTTGACCATGGACGACGGCTACAGCGCGCCGAAATGCGTCGAGGCGACGCGGCGGCTGGTCGAGCAGGAGGAAGTGCTGGCGCTGTACGGCTCGCTCGGCACCGCCCCGCAGACCGCCGTGCACAAATATCTCAATTCGAAGGGCGTGCCGCAACTGCTGCTCAATACCGGCGCGTCAAAATGGAACGATCCGAAGAACTTCAAATGGACCATGGCGGGCCTGCCGCTCTATCCGACCGAAGCGCGCATTCTCGCCAAGCATGTCGTGAGCGTGAAACCGAACGCGAAAATCGGCATCCTTTATCAGAACGATGATTTCGGCCGCGATTTTCTGGCGCCCTTCAAGAAGGTGCTGGCCGATGCCGGCGGCACCGCCAAGGTGATCATGGAGCAGACCTACGATCTGACCGAACCGACGATCGATTCGCAGATCATCAATCTCTCGAAATCCGGCGCTGACGTCTTCTACAATATCTCGACCGGCAAGGCGTCGTCGCAGTCGATCCGGAAAGTCGCTGAACTCGGCTGGAAGCCGCTGCATCTGTTGTCGGCGGGATCGACGGGCCGTTCGATTCTCAGTGCCGCAGGTTTCGAGAATGCCACCGGCATCGTCGCCATCCGCTACGCCAAGGAAGTCGGCGTGCCGCGCTTCGAGAACGATCCGGACGTGATGGCGTTCGAGGAACTGCGCAAAAAATATCTGCCCAATGTCGATCCTGACAACACCATCGCCTTTGCCGGTTACGGCCAGGTAGTGGCGATGGCGGAGATCCTGCGCCGTTGCGGCGACGAGCTCACCCGCGCCAACGTTCTGAAGCAGGCGACGACGCTGGCGGGCTTCCATTCCCCCTACATGCTGGACGGCGTGACCTATAGCTACACGCCGGAGGACTACACGCCGATGAAGACGCTCTACATTTCGATCTTTAACGGCAAGGACTGGGATATTTCAGACAAGCCGGTGACGGAGTAGGGCTACCTCTCCCTCTCCCCGTTCTTCACGGGGAGAGGGTCGGCGTGAGGGGCTCTCTCCGCGCAGACGGTAACAAACAAACTCGCGGAGCAAGCCCCTCACCCGGCGCGACGCGCCGACCTCTCCCCGCGAAGAGCGGGGCGACGTGACTTCCTAGGCCCTCGACGAACCCGCCGCGACGGCTTACCTCTTTGCCGTGCCGTTGCCCGATCCCTTGCCCCTCACGCCGCTTGAAACGGCTGCGCTCTTGCCCGACCGCTTCCGGCGCTGGTTCACCTCGCGCGGCTGGTCGCCGCGCGAGCATCAACTCGCGTTATTGGCCAAGGCCCGCGACGATCGCTCGGCGCTCTTGATCGCGCCAACCGGCGCCGGCAAGACGCTGGCCGGTTTCCTTCCGACGCTGGTGGAGCTGAGTGTATCCTCAACGGCAGTGCGTGCTTCTCCCTCCCCCCTTGCGGGGAAGGGGCGGGGAGAGGGGTGGCCACATACACCGAACCCTGCGGCTTACCCCTCTCCTCAGCCTCGAGAGCGAGCTTCGCTCGCCTCGGACCCCGCAAGGGGGGAGGGAGCACATATCGCAAGCGGCAAGGTCATCTCCACGGGTCGCAGCGTCAAACGCACCGGCGGCCTCCACACCCTCTACATCTCGCCGCTCAAAGCGCTCGCGGTCGACATCGCCCGCAATCTGGAGACGCCGATCGCCGAAATGGAGCTTGCGATCAAGGTCGAGACCCGCACCGGCGATACGCCGGTGTCGCGGCGGCAACGGCAGCGGCGCTATCCGCCGGACATCCTGCTCACCACGCCAGAGCAACTGGCGCTGCTGCTGTCGTCCGACGACGCGCCGTTTCTGTTCTCCTCGCTGAAACGTATCGTGCTCGACGAACTGCACGCGCTGGTCACCTCCAAGCGCGGCGATCTGTTGTCGCTCGGCCTGGCGCGGCTGTGGCGCTTGGTGCCCGAGTTGCGCGCGATTGGACTATCGGCGACGGTGGCCGAGCCGGAATCGCTGGCACGGTTTCTGATGCCGCAGCGCGACGGCAAGGACGTGTCCGCTGATATCATCGTGGCCGGCGGCGCGGCCGCGCCCATCGTCGAGATGCTCGACACAAAGGAGCGGTTGCCGTGGGCCGGCCATACCGCCCGCCATGCGCTCGGCGAAATGTATGACCTGATCAGGCGCAACAAGACCACGCTGATCTTCGTCAACACCCGCAGCCAGGCTGAAATGCTGTTCCAGGAATTCTGGCGCATGAACGATGATGGTCTCGCGATCGCCCTGCATCACGGCTCGCTCGACGTCGCGCAACGCCGCAAGGTCGAGGACGCGATGGCGGCCGGTAAACTGCGCGGCGTGGTCTGCACGTCGTCGCTCGACCTTGGCGTCGACTGGGGCGATGTCGATCTCGTCATCAATGTCGGTGCGCCGAAAGGTTCTTCGCGGCTAATGCAACGGATCGGCCGCGCCAACCACCGGCTCGACGAACCCTCGCGTGCGGTCCTGATCCCGGCTAACCGCTTCGAAGTGCTGGAGTGCCGCGTCGCGATCGATGCCATTGCGGAGAATGCGCAAGATACGCCGCCGCTCCGAACCGGTGCGCTCGATGTACTGGCGCAGCACGTGCTCGGCTGCGCCTGCGGTGAGCCGTTTTTCTCCGACGAGCTCTACGAGGAAGTCCTGACCTCGGCGCCTTATTCCTCGCTGACGCGAACCGATTTCGACGACGTCGTCGATTTCGTCGCCACCGGCGGCTATGCGCTGAAGACTTACGAACGCTTCGCCCGCATCAAGCAGGACAAGCAGGGCCGCTGGCGCGTCGCCAATCCAAAGGTGAGGCAAAGCTATCGCCTCAACGTCGGCACCATCGTCGAAGAGACCATGCTGAAGGTCCGCCTGGTGCGCTCGCGAAGCAGTGGATCCGGCTCGACCGGCGCGCTCGGCCGCGGCGGGCGGATGCTGGGCGAAATCGAGGAAGCCTTTATCGAAGGCCTCGTGATCGGCGACACGTTTGTGTTCGGTGGTGAAGTCGTGCGCTACGAGGCGCTCGCGGAGGACGTGGTCTATGTCTCGCGCGCCAACGATAAGGACGCGAAGGTGCCGTCCTACATGGGCGGCAAGTTTCCGCTTTCGACCTATCTTGCCGAGCGCGTCCGCAAATTGCTGGACGACCGCCGCGCGTGGAATGCGCTGCCTGATCAGGTGCGCGACTGGCTGTCGCTGCAGAGGGATTTTTCCCGCGTGCCGGGTGTGCGCGAGCTGTTGATCGAAACCTTTCCCCGCGGCAACAAACACTACCTCGTCTGCTATCCCTTCGAGGGTCGGCTGGCGCACCAGACGCTCGGCATGCTCTTGACACGGCGGATGGAGCGGGCGCGGGTGCGGCCGCTCGGCTTCGTCGCCAACGAGTATGCACTGGCCGTATGGGGCCTCGGCGATATGTCGTTCATGATCCGGCACGGCAAGCTCGATCTCAACACGCTGTTTGATCCGGACATGCTGGGCGACGACCTCGAGGCGTGGCTCGCCGAATCCGCGTTGATGAAGCGTACCTTCCGTACCTGCGCGATCATCTCCGGCCTGATCGCGCGGCGCTTTACCGGCGAGGAAAAATCGCGCCGGCAGGTGCTGTTCTCCACCGACCTGATCTACGACGTGCTGCGTAAGCATCAGGCCGACCACGTGCTGCTGCGCGCCGCGCGTGCCGACGCCGCAACAGGTCTGCTCGATCTCAAGCGTCTGGGTGATATGCTCTCGCGCATTCACGGGCGAATCACCCATCGGGAACTCGAACATGTTTCGCCGCTCGCAGTCCCCGTGATGCTGGAAATCGGCCGCGAGTCAGTTTATGGCGAAGCGGGAGATGAGTTGCTGGCGGAGGCCGCCGATGAACTCATCAAAGAGGCGATGTCGTAAGGCGACATAGAGAATACGAATGAGTTTACGGGGCGATCCATCCACGTCGTCATGCCCGGGCCTGTCCCGGGCATTCACGCCTTTCTTTGCGAGACAAAGACGTGGATGGCCGGGACAAGCCCGGCCATGACGGAGAGAATATCTGTCACGATCAAACCTTCAAGCGCCTTCGAAATCGCCGGCGTCTCAATGCTCGCCGATCTCTCCGGCGCGCTGTTCTGGCAGGAGCAGCGCCTGCTCGTCGTCTCCGACCTGCATCTGGAGAAAGGCTCCAGCTTCGCCGCGCGCGGCGTGCTGCTGCCGCCCTACGACACCGTCGCGACGCTGAGCCGTCTCGCCGCCGTCGTCGCGCGGCACGATCCGCGCATGGTGATCGCGCTTGGCGACAGTTTTCACGATCGCGACGCGCATCAACGGCTGTCGGCGCCGGATCGCGACGCGCTGTCAGCGATGCAGGCGCGGCGCGATTGGATCTGGATTTCGGGCAATCACGATCCGGCCCTGCCGCCCGACCTCGGCGGCACGGTGGCGAACGAAGTCGCGATCGGGCCGATCGTGTTCCGCCATGAGCCGACGGGGGCGGCAGGTGAAATCGCCGGCCATCTGCATCCAAAGGCGCGCGTCGCCACCCGGGGACGATCGATGGAGCGGCGATGCTTCGCCAGTGACGGCGAGCGCGCGGTGATGCCGGCGTTCGGCGCCTATACCGGCGGCTTGAGCATCCGCGATCCCGCGTTTGCGAAGATTTTTCCGACGCCGGCCCTGATGGCGCATGTGCTTGGCGACAACAGGCTGCACGCGATAGCGGCATCAAGGTGTTATTGAGCGGCCGCACATGAAGACCTCATCCAGAGGAGCCGCGTAGCGGCGTCTCGAAGGATGGACCACTGGCCTCATGGTTCGAGACGCGCTTCGCGCTCCTCACCATGAGGGACCGATTACGCCGCCTTCGCGTCGACGCTGTCGCAGAACTCGGCGAGGCGGTCGGCGAGCCGCAGCGTTGCGGGGCTGGCGTCGGGCGAGGCCACCAGCGCCAATTCGGTCTTATCGATCGGCGCAAAGCCGTCTTTCGCCGTGAGCACGCGATGGCCGGCCTGGATCGCGATATCGGAGAGGATGCTCAATCCCAATCCCGCGGCGACCGCGGCCTGGATGCCGGCGAGGCCAGAAGAAGTATAGGCCATGTGCCAGGAGCGCCCAGCGCTTTCCAACGCATGGATCGCGCGCGAACGATAGAGGCAGCCGGCGGGAAAGCCGATCAGCGGCACCGAGCCAGCGTCGATATCGACCGGATGGGTTTTGCTGGTCACCCAGTGCACCTGTTCGGGCCACACCGCGATCGCGCCTTTCTCGCCGGCGTCGCGCTTGAGCAGCGCCAGATCGAGGTCGCCGCGTTCGATGTCGCGTCGCAGATACGTGCTCTGGTCGGCCCGCACGTCGAGCCGCAGGCCCGGCCGTGACCGCGCAAACGTCGCCAGCAATTTGGCGAGACGATAGGCGGCGAAATCCTCGGGGATGCCGAGCTTGATCGCGCCTTCGCTTTCCGGCCGCGCTACCACGTCGCGGGCTTCCTCGGCGAGCGACAACAGCCGCCGCGCATAGGAGAGCAGCCGCTCGCCGGCCTCCGTCGGCGTCACGTCCTTGCCATTGCGGTTTAATAGCGCCTGGCCGACGTCGTCTTCCAGACGCTTGATCTGCTGGCTGACGGTCGATTGCGTGCGGTGGACACGCTCGCTGGCGCGGGTAAAGCCGCCGGCGTCGACGACGGATATGAAACTGCGCAACAGCTCCAGATCGAGCATGTGAACGCTCCATTTATAAATCCACTGGACATCAGTTTATCATTTAATTTCCAAATATCAAGGTACGGCCCTAGATCATGGGTGAAGGAGACTATCCATGTCACTCGCCCCTTCGGTCGCGGTCCCCCGCGCCGGCTTCAATCTGTTACCGCTTTATATCGGCCTGTTCTGTCTGCTCTGGAGCTTTGCCTTCGTCGCCGGCAAGGTCGGCGTCACCGACTGCCCGCCGCTGATCCTGCTCACGGCGCGGTTTTCGCTCGCGGGAATCCTGATCCTCGGCATCACGGCGCTGCGCGGCGAGGCATGGTCCTCGCTCACCTGGCGCGACGCCGGCATTTTCGCGATTCTCGGCGTCGCCAACAACGCGCTCTATCTCGGCCTCGGCTACACCGGGTTGCAGACAGTATCGGCCGGCCTTGGCGCCCTGATCGTTAGCGCCAATCCAGTTTTCACTGCTGTACTTGCGGCGGCCTTTCTCGGCGAGGCGCTCACCTGGCGCAAGGTGGCGGGACTTTTGCTCGGCATTTCCGGCGTCGCTTTCATCGTCTGGCACCGCATGTCGGTCGGCACAGATAGTTTTCACGGCATCCTGTTTACGCTGGCGTCATTGGCCTCGATCGTCGCCGGCACCATCCTGTTCAAGGCGCTGGCGCCGAAAGGAAGTCTCTGGGTCGGCAATGGCGTGCAGAATCTCGCCGCGGGCATCGTGCTGCTGCCGCTTGCGTTCACGTTTTCCAGCGTCGGCGATATCGTGCCGAGCGCGCGGCTCGCCGGCGCGTTCGCTTTCCTCGTGCTCGGCGGATCGATCCTGGCTTACCTGCTCTGGTTTCACCTCTTGAAGGTCTGCGGCGCGACGGCCGCGAGCGCCTATCATTTCCTGATGCCGCCGCTCGGCATGCTGTTCGCCTTCCTTGTGCTCGGCGAACACGTCGAATTGCGCGACCTGCTTGGCATCATTCCCGTAGCCCTCGGCATTTATCTGGTGACCCGTCCCGCTGCGGCCGGTCAATCCCGAGCTTCGGTTCTGATTAAATCAGAACCGAAGCTCTAAACTTTCGTTTTGACGGGTTTTCTTCACGCGAACCGGAATCCACTTCGCTCGAAAACGCTATCGTAGAAGGAGCAGTCATGACACTAACCATCACCCTGATCGGCGGCCCGACCGCGCTCATCGAAGTCGACGGCTTCCGGCTGCTGACCGATCCGACCTTCGACGAGCCCGGCGCCTATCAACTGCCGCACGTGAAACTGGAAAAGCTGGTCGGTCCCGCCGTCAGCGCGCGTGATATCGGCGAGGTCGACGCCGTGCTGCTCAGCCATGACCAGCATTCGGACAATCTCGATCATTCGGGGCGCGATTTTCTCAAATCGGCCAAGCGCGTGCTGACGACGGAGGTTGGCGCAAAACGGCTCGGCGGCCACGCCGAAGGCTTTGCGCCGTGGGCGTCGACCGAACTGGCCGGCAAGAATGGTCATTCGCTGGCCATCACCGCGACGCCGGCACGTCACGGTCCGGCGGGAATCGAACCGCTGGCGGGCGACGTGATCGGCTTCGTGGTTTCGTCGAGCAAGCCGGGCAGCCGCCCGATCTACATCAGCGGCGACACCGTCTGGTACGACGGCGTTGCGGAAGTGGCGAAGCGGTTCAAGGCCGGTGTGGTGCTGCCGTTCGCGGGCGCGGCGCAAACCCGCGGCCCCTTCCACATCACGATGGACACCAACGATACGATCGAGACCGCGCGCGCATTCCCGGATGCGGTGATCGTCCCCGTGCATACGGAAGGGTGGAAGCATTTCCGTCAGAGTGCGGCCGATCTGCGAGCTACTTTCGACACGCTGGGTTTTGGGCCGCGATTGCGGATTCTAGAGCCGGGTGTGGCCACACTCATCGAGCCATTGCACGCCGTGTGACGCCTGCAACCTATCCGGCGCGCCCGAGCAAGTTCTTTGCCTGGAACTTGCTCGGGTCAGCTTCGTTGTTGCTCCGGCGGATCGCTGGCATGGCAAATCGTACCCGGTCGAACAAGAAGCATCCGAAGCGTACGAATTCCGGCCATGCGAATCCGGATGCAGAGGCCGAGGCCGCCCGGCCGTTTCGCTTCCGCAAGGCGTTGACGGCGCTTGGGCCTGGCCTGATCACCGGCGCGTCCGACGACGATCCGTCGGGGATCGGCACCTACAGTGCGGCCGGCGCGCAGCTCGGCTACGGCATCGGCTGGATTATGCTGCTGACATTTCCGCTGATGGCGGCGATCCAGGAAATCTCCGCACGCGTCGGCCGCGTCACCGGGCATGGCATAGCGGGCAATGTGTGCCGGCATTATTCGCCATGGTTGCTCAATGTGGTGGTGGCGATGCTATTCATCGCCAACACCATCAACATCGGCGCCGATCTTGGCGCCATGGCGGATGCGACCAAGTTGCTGATCGGCGGCCACAGCATCGTGTATGTGCTGCTGTTCGGCGTGACCTCGGTCGCGGCGCAGATCTTCCTCGATTACAAACGCTACGTGTCGGTGCTGAAATGGCTGACGCTCAGCCTGTTCGCCTACGTTGCCGCGCTCGCCTTTGCCAAGGTTTCGTGGGGCGACGCGCTTGCCGGCATTCTCGTTCCGCGCCCGACCTGGAGCGTCGATTACGTCACCACTATCGTCGCCATCCTCGGCACCACGATCTCGCCCTATCTGTTCTTCTGGCAGGCCTCGCAGGAAGCCGAGGACCAGCGCGTCGACAACACGAAGCGGCCGCTGATCGAAAAGCATCACGGCGCGCAGAAGGAATTCAACCGCATTCGCGCCGACACCATCATCGGGATGGCGTTCTCCAATTTGATTGCGCTGTCGATCATCGTCACCGCCGCGGCGGCGCTGCATGCGGCCGGAAAGACGGATATCCAGAGCTCAGCGGACGCGGCCGAAGCCCTGCGTCCGATTGCCGGCGCGTTTGCTGAAATGATTTTTGCGCTCGGCGTCGTCGGCACCGGATTGCTGGCCGTTCCAGTGCTCGCCGGCGCCGCGGCCTATGCCGTCGGAGAGGGACGGCGATGGCCGGTCGGGCTCGCGCGCAAGCCCAAGGCCGCCGCCGCTTTCTACGCGGTGCTGGCGCTTTCGGCTGGCATAGGCATCGCGTTGAACTTCACGCCGATCAACCCGATCTCGGCGCTGTACTGGAGCGCGGTCATCAACGGCGTGCTTGCCGTGCCGGTGATGGTGCTGCTGATGTTGATGGCGCGCCGCGAGGACGTGATGGACCGCTATGTCATCAAGGGCCCGCTCTATTGGCTGGGCTGGCTGTCCACCGCGGCGATGCTGCTCAGCGTCGTCGCGATGGGGATCGGATTTTTTGTCGGAAAGTAAGCAAGGTTTCATCCCGGCGGTCCGAACATCGCCCTAAACTTTGCTCGCACGGTTGCCGCCTTCCGGACATCGTGGAACATCGCGCTCCACTCGCCGAGCGCGATCCGCACCGGATTGAAAGACGGCTTGCCGCCGACCTTTCCTGTGCCGGCGCCTCCGCAAACGTGCCGAACAGGCGATCGAATATGATCAGCATGCCACCGAAATTCTTGTCGAGGCAGGGCTCGTTTGACGCGTGATGCACGCGATGATGCGCCGGCGTATTCAGTACCAGCTCGAGCGGACCCAGCCGCGGCGCAAGCTCGGTGTGAATGAAGAATTGATACATCAGGTTGATGCCGAGCATCGCGATTACCGCGAACGGATTAAAACCGATCCAGGCCAATGGCAGGAAGAACAGGAAATTGCCGGAAATGTTGCCGGTCCAGCCGAGCCGGATCGCAGCCGTCAGGGTTGAATCTGGTCGCCGAATGGTGGACGCGATGGGTTGCCCACATCCAGCGGATTCGATGCGAGGCGCGGTGTTGCCAGTAATAGAAAAACTCCATGCCTAAAAATAATCCGAGCAGGGCCGGCACGCTCGTCGCCGAGAATTCGAAAAGCCGATGCTCATAGACGAATACGAACGGGATCGCGACGATGCCGGCCTCGATCACGCGCACGAGGGTCTGCACCACCGCAACGCCCAGCGTCGCGGCGCTCTCCCGCCAGTCATGCGTCTCTCGATGCGTGAGGCGGGCGAGACCATACTCCAGCGCCATGAAACCGAGTGCGGTAACCAGGATCATGGCGCGGGCGGAGGGGCTGAGGAATGATGCAAGGTCCATGCGTCACTCCTGCTATTTAGGCATCACGCCAGCCGCGACCGCGCCGTCCTTGAGCGACTGGGCGCGTGGCATGGCTTGTGCGCAGGCGGCGCTGAGTGCGTTCGTGTGGCTCTGGAGGCAGGCCAGAATGCGCCCGCCGCCGGGCTGCACGCCGCCGCATAGGCGGTCATAGTCGGCACGGCAGACCCGCATCAGCGCCGTCGCTTCGCTGCGCATCTGCGGCGATACCTGCGCCTGCGCTGCGGCAGCTCCCGCGACCGCGGCCGATACAACAAACAAGCCGGCCAGCGCGCGAAGCGGTATCGAAGATAAGGGAAACTTGGGCATCGTGATCTCCTGAAGATGGGTTGCGGGGATGGAGAGGCGATCGCTCAGGGCGCTTCGGCCTTGAGCGATCGCCTTTGCGGTCAGTAGCGGGAGACCGTGCCCTGGCGGGTGTAGGTGTTTCCGGCAGGCCCGGTGCGCGTGGCGGTACGCGAGCAGGTGCCATTGGCGCAGCCGCCGGACACATACAGGCTCGATGTTCCGCGCGGCCCGTTGGAGGAAGCCGATCGCGTCCAGGCGCTGGCTTCGGCAATGGCGGTGAGCGAAAGGGTGCCGGCCAGCGCCGACAGCAGGACGAACTTCTTCATGGTCGCGGTCTCCTCGATGTGTAAACGGCTACCGGTGCGATGGCCGTACGGTGGAGACTGCGCCCGCTTTGTCAGCGCGATATTGCCGCGGAGAAACGGTTCGTATCGTTTTGTCGATCGCGTGTAACAGTGTGTAACAACGTCGCCGGCGGTCTTGCGCGGTGCGCGGCGTGGTTCAGAATGCGGCGATGACCGCACCTCCGCCGCTGATTCTGATTGTGGAAGACGACCCGGAGATCAGCCGGATGATCGCCGATTTCCTGCAGCGGGAGGGGTTCGAGGTCGCGTGCGCGGATAGCGGCAAGGCGATGGATACAGTGCTGCAGCGGCAGCGCCCCGATCTACTGGTGCTGGATTTGATGCTGCCCGGTGAGGACGGGCTGTCGATCTGCCGGCGGCTACGCGCCCACGAGGATTTCCCGATCCTGATGCTGACCGCGAAAAGCGACGAAGTCGACCGTGTGGTCGGGCTGGAGATGGGCGCCGACGATTACCTGACCAAGCCGTTCGGAACCCGCGAATTGCTGGCCAGAGTGCGTGCGATCCTGCGCCGTGCCAGGGCGGCACCGGCAAAGCCGCTGGTCCGGCGCTATGCCTTCGATCAGTTCGTGATCGATCTGGATGCGCGCAGCCTGCAGCGCGGCGATTCCGCGTCCGAAGCGCTGCAGCTTACCAGCGCCGAATTCGACTTGCTCGGCTGCTTCGTGCTGCGACCGCGTCACGTGCTGACGCGCGATCAGATCCTGGACTGGACGCGCGGGCGTTCGCCGGAGCCGTTCGACCGCACCGTCGACATGCTGATCTCGCGGCTGCGCAAGAAACTCGACGCCGCGTCTCCCGGGTCCAACCTTATCACCACGGTGCGCAACGGCGGCTATCTGTTTACGGCCGCCGTGAAGCAGGTGTCGTGATGTTGCGCTTCACGCTGGCGACGCGGCTTGCGCTGATCGCAATCGTTGGATTCTCGGCGGTCAGTATCGCTATCATTGCTGTCTTTTATTTCACCTCGATCCGCGAAAATGAATTTGCGCGACCCTCACCCGGCCGGATCGCGGCCATCGCCGATTTGATCGAGCGGTCTGATCCCGCGGCGCGGGTGCAGGTTCTCGGCGCGATATCGTCACCACAATTCGCCGTGCGGATCGAGCCTGCCGCTGCGGCAGCCGGGCAGCCGGTTTCGAATGATCTTCGACCCGAGCTTCGCGAGATGTATGCGGCTGCACTTTCCGGCCGCGAGGTCACGGTTGCTGCGTCCTCCGCCGCGTCCCGCGGCCGGTTTCCGCGACTGACCAAATTCATGGCCAACGCAATCGAGCTTCGGGTAGCACTTCGCACCGGAGAAACGCTGGTGATCGACGCATCGACCCGGCTGCCGGTCACCCGGCTCGGCCTGCCGCTCGGCTTCGGGGCGGGGTTGTTCGGAACTATCGTTGCCCTGCTGGCACTACTGGTCATGCAGCGCGAGACGAGGCCGCTCGCCCGGCTCGCCGCCGCCGTGGATCGCGTGGATCTCGCCGCCGATCCGCCGCCGCTTCCCGACGCGCGCCGCAGCGCGCCGGAAATCCGCGCCCTCATCGCCGCATTCAATCGCCTGCAAGCACGGCTGAACGAGATGCTGCGCGCTCGCATGACATTGGTCGGCGGCATCGCGCACGATGTGCGAACCTTTGCGACGCGGCTGCGCCTTCGCGTCGAAAAGATTCCCGATCCGGCCGAGCAGCAGAAAGCCATTGCCGACATCGATGACATGATCAGCTTGCTCGACGATGCCCTGTTGTCGAGCCGCGTGGGGGCCGGGCAGCTATCGCAGGAGATGGTGGACTTTTCGGCGTTCGTGGGTGCCGAGGTCGACGACCGGCGCGCCCAAGGCAATGCTGTCGATGTGGCGGTTGACGAAGCGAGCAAGGGCGTTTTCGTGCTCGGCGATCAGTTGGCGCTGCGGCGCATCGTCGCGAACGTGATCGACAACGCCGTGAAATACGGTCGAGTTGCACATGTTCGGACCCGGCTCGAAGGTGATACCATCCTCGTTATCGTCGATGACGAAGGTCCCGGGATTCCCGCAGATCAGCGCCGCGCTATGCTGGAGCCGTTCAACCGCCTCGAGACCTCGCGCAATCGCGCCACCGGCGGTGCGGGGCTCGGCCTCGCAGTCGTCCGCAGCCTGGTCGAAGCCCATGGCGGCTCGATCGAAGTCACCGAGGCGGCGGGTGGCGGCACAAGTGTGAGTATCGCGTTGCCGGTTTTCCGTCCGGGCTGAGGGTTGCCGAGGCCGAGGCGGATGGCGCCGACGCCCGCGTCAATCCTTCCGGAACACGATCGAGGCCATCCATCCCGTCATCAGCGCCATGAACGCAGTGACGAGTCCATAGACAAACCCGTTCTGGCGCGCGGTAGTCGCGACGAACTGCTCAAAGCCGACTTTCACGATTTCGAACGCAGTATCCGTCTTGGCCACCAGCGCGCCTTCGGCGAACAGTTTGATCTCGACATTATAGAGTCCGATCGGCACTTCCGCAGGCAGCGGGATGCCGGTGCGGAACAGCGTCGGCGTCAGGAACGTCACCGCCGAGGTCTCCTCGCGATAGAGGCCGTGCTGCTTGCGCAGCCGCACGAAGGCACTGCGGAACGCATCGTCCGGCACGACGTCGGCGTAGTCAGGCCCGACGCGCTGGGTGAGCAGCACGTTGTTCAGCCCGAGCTGCTGCCGCCGCTGCACCTCGGGCGCGGCGATGGCGTCGAACGGGCGGTTGGAAAATAGCGCCAGGTAGGTCGGCACTTTGAGGAACTGCCGGGAGTCGGTGTTGATCCAGATCCCGAACCGGCGCTCCTTGCGGCGCGTCACCATGTCGGCGCGCGGGCCGGCCACCGTTACCACGAGATCATAAGTGCGGTTGGTCGGCGTGTTTGCGTCCTTCTCCACCGAGCCGAACAGCACGAGCTCCTCGCCGGAATAGTTGGGCGTCACGGTAACGCGGTGGTTGGACACCGAAACGATCAGCCGTTCGGCCCGAACCGGCGACGCCGCGAGCACCGCGCCCAGCGCCAGCCATCCGAGCGTGCGGGCGAGGCGTGCGGTCATCCCGTCACTCCTGTTTCCCGCACGGTGAAGAGATCCTCGGGCCGGATCACCAGCTCGACGGCGAAACGAATGCCCACGGCAAGAACCAATAACCCGAGCAGCAGCCGCAAATGTTCGCCGCGGATTTTCTGCCCGGCGCGGGCGCCGAACTGGGCGCCGGTGACGCCGCCGACCATCAGGATCAGCGCCAGCACCGCATCGACCAGATGATTGGTCACGGCATGCAGCATGGTGGCGAACACCATCGTGACCAGGGTGAGCACCATCGAGGTGCCGATCACGGTCGAGGTCGGCACCCGCAGCACATAGATCAACAGCGGCACCAGGATGAAGCCGCCGCCGATCCCCATCACGGCGCCGATGAAGCCGATGGCCAAACCGATCACGACGACCGGAATGACGGACAGATAGATTTTCGAGCGCTTGAAGCGCATCTTCAACGGCAGGCCATGAATCCAGACATGGCTGCCCGGGCGGCGCGTGGTGATCGGACCGCCGCGGCGGGCCCGCAAGAGCGCCCGCAGGCCTTCCCAGAACATCAGGGCGCCCACGGTGGTCAGCAGGATCACGTAGGACGTCGCGATCATGAGATCGAGCTGACCGAGCGAGCGCAGCAGGGTGAAGGTCCACACGCCCAGCGCCGTGCCCAAACTGCCGCCAGTCAACAGCACGACCGCCAAGAGCGGATCGATGGCGCGGCGCCGCCAGTAGGATATCGCGCCGGAGAACGAGGAGGCCGCGATGTGGCTGGCGACGGAAGCGACCGCAACCGCGGGAGCAATGCCGACGAAGATCAACAGCGGCGTCATCAGGAAGCCGCCGCCGATCCCGAACATGCCGGAGACGAACCCAACCGCCGCGCCCATCGCCAGGATGAGGAAAACATTGACCGGAATGTCGGCGATCGGGAGGTAGAGCTGCACGCGCGTCTGCTTTTGTAGCTTTGCCGCAAGAGACGGCCGAGGGGCCGCTCAGGGCATGGTTTCTCTTGTATTTGCCGGCAGTGGAATCCGGTTCGCGCATGCACCTTTGCGTGCGCAGGGGCCGGTTCCCGCGCCTTTGCATAACCGAATTCGGAAGGATGAGGGACTAAAAATGCCCGGGAAGGCAAATTTTTGCCGTACGCGCGCGTGCCTCGGGATGTTGCAACGCTGTTACAAAATCCGGAAAGCCGGTCGGTTCATGGGGCACGGCACTCGGCCGACTCAGGGCTTTCCGAGCGGCTCCGTGACGAGGTTCATCGCCAAGGCCTGCTTGGGGCTGAGCCAGCGAATATCCCGGGTCTCGGACATCGCTTCCACGATCGAGGACGAAACCCCCATTTTGGTCATGTAGCCCAGCACAGCACCAGCAATCCGCTGGGTGTCCGCGACGGGGTCGTCCACGGGCCTGGTGGTGACAAACCGGTGAACGCCCAATGCCGAGCCTAATACGCCGAAGCGGGTCTTGCCTCCGGCATAGGCCAGCACGCAGGCGCTGGCGCAGTAACCGGGCTTGATGCGGCCCGAAGCGTCAGCGCTGCCGACCGCGGTCGCGAGCCCCCGCGAGCGGATGATCTCGCCCATGATCACGGCCTGGTTCAAATCGCCGCCGGGCGAGGCCAACAGCACGATGTCGCCTGGCGCGAGATTGGCCTGCTCCAATCTGCCGCGAAACCAATTCGCGGCGGCAGGGCCGATGGTCCCGCTGACGAACAGCGCACGCCGGCCCTTGCTCGAACCATCGAGATAAAGCGTCTCAATCACCTGCGACGTCAGGCTTGGCGAGACGTACTGATCCTTCCAGTAGTGCCAAGCGTCCGGCTGCGACAGGTCTCGGTAGGCGCGAATGCAGATGCCAGCAACCAACAGGATGAAGATCGCCACCGTCCAAAAATGCCGTCTGCGCCGCGATGGCTGGGGCGGCGGCGCCGGGGTCCGACCGGCTGGGATGCGCGGCGGCGCGACCACAGGACCTGTCGGCGAGCTGCGGAAACGATTTTCCCCGTGCTGGCTGTCGTCGGCTGACAATCGATCCTCTTTGCAAGCCGGACCCGGTCAGGATCAGGCTGACCAGAAGCACTAATACGAATTTATGGCCGAGGATATGGCGGCGATGCCGGCGCCAAGCGCTTAGTGAACGGCGGCGGTGCGCTTGGTCGCAGCCGGTTTGGCGGCGGGCTTGCCCGTGGCAGGTGCTGGGGCCGAATCCCAGCCGCCGGCAGGTGACGCGACGTTAACGGCCTCGTCGGGCTGCGGCTCGACGGTGAAGGTCTGGATCGCAAGCTTGGCCGCTGCCAGTGACTGGGCGTCGAGGCGCTTGGCAATATCGTCGCGCTTGCGGCCGGCATCCGCATCGCCCTGGGCGGCTGCGAGGCTGAACCATTTGAAGGATTCGGCGAGGTTCTGTTCGACGCCGATGCCGCGGGCATAGAGGATGCCTAGGTTGAACTGGCTGTCGGCGACGCCGCGATCGGCGGCTTTGCGGAACCAGATCGACGCGCTCTTGTAGTTGGCGCCCTTGCCGCCGCCGTCGGCGTCGAGCACGGCCAAATTGTGCATCGCCTTGGCGCTGCCGCGCTCGGCCGCCTCCAGGTAGTAACGCCGCGCGATATCCAGGTCCTTTTTCACGCTCATGCCCTTCTCGTAGAAGGTGCCGAGCCGGAACAGTGCGGGCACCACGCCGGCCTGCGCCGCGCGGTCGTACCATTTGGCGGCCTCGTCAAGGTTCGGGGCGACGCCCTTGCCTTCGGCAAAGCGCACACCGACCTCGTAAGCGGCGGTCGGATCGCCCTTCAGCGCGGCGGCGCGCAGCACCGGGCCGCCGATACCGTCAGGCAACCGCTCGCTCGGCGGCACCGCGATCATCGCAAGCTTGACGCCGCTGGCCGGCATCGCCTGGATCGCGCCGGTGATATCGCTGGCCTGCGGCGGGGCCGCGATCCGTGCGCTATCCAGCGTGTTCGGTGCGGAAGAATTGTTCGATTGCTTCTCGACCGGCGTCGGCGAGATCATCGAGGGCGCCTGCGGCGCGGGAACTGCGGGCGCGGGCCTGGAGCTGCTCTCCGAGGGTGCGGCCGGCGGAGCCGGCTCGCGGGACTGCTCCATCATCGGCAGTTGCAGCACGCTGCCGGTATCCAGCAGCGTCATCGCCATCTTGAAGGTGCCGAGCACGATCACGACCACGCTTGCGCCGACCAACAGCGAGCGGATTTTTGAGGAAATGTTCGACGCGTTCTTGTCGTCCGCCTTGGCCTTGTTGCCGCCCTTGTCCTTGAGCACGGCCTTCGCAGCCGAACGTCCGGCTTTCTCAGGCGGTGGCGCGGCGGCGGCGGCCTGCGCGGCGCGTCGCGCGGCGGCAATGAAGCTCGACGAACTGACCGGCTCCTTGGGGGCGGAAGCAATCTCGCTGATCGCGTTTTCGGAAGCGGCGATCCGCTCCGACGGCGACGACATACGTGCCGGCGGCCGCGTACCCGGCTCAAGCGGATGATCCGGCGGCAGTTCCGGCGCGATCGCGGTGCGCGGCGCTGATGCATGCGGCTCCAGGATTTCGCTGATCGCCCGCGGCGGCAATGGCGGCACAACCGGCGCGGCCGTTTGCACGGCGTGGAATTCGCGCGGGGCAGCGTCGAAATGTCCTTGAGGATATTCTTGCAGCACAGCGGGATTCGGCAATTCCGGCTTCGGCGGCGCCAAAGGCTGCATCAACGGCTGCGTCGAGGGTTGTGGCGGCGGCGTAAAGGCCTGCGGCGGCGGCGTCACCGCGCGCGGGGCCTCGTCACGCCCCTCTAGCGGCGCCCGGGCTCCCTGGGGCGCGGCGCGAACCCCGCGCAGATCACCTTCGATCATCGACAGGCGATCGACCACATGGCCGAGCGTGTTGTGAACGGTCTCCAGCGAGTCCTGCGTGCGGCGGTCGGTTTCCGACTGGCTGAAGCGGATGTCGGATAATTCGCGCTTCACCAGATCGACGATGCCGGTGTCCATCGGCGCTGCCGCACCGCCGGAATTGCGGTTGGATTCGGCGAGCGCGACCAGGCTGGCGTGCTGACGTTCGAGAGAACGCAGAATGTCGTGCAGGCTTTCCTCGACCCGTCCGAGATCGATGGCCGGAGCTGCGGAACGATCGTTAGAGGCTTCCAGGCGCTCCAAGAGATACGAGACGCGCTGTTCGAGATGGGCTAACGCCGACGCATTGTCGTTGCCGACCGGAATGCGGTCTAGCCGCTCCGACAGCGAGCGCAGCGCGTTTTCGACATATTCCGAATTCTCGCTTGCGGCCGGCGGCTGCCGGGATTCCAGCGTCGAGGTCAGCGCGGCGAGGCGCTGCTCGAGAATGCCGAAGGCATCGCTGTTGCCGTCAAAGCGGGAAAGCTGGTCGACCTTGGCCGACAGCGTGTGGATATCGTCGGCGAGGCGGGCCAGCGCGTCGTTGGAGGCGACGTTGGACACAATTCCGCGCAGCGCCGCAATCGCGCTTTCGAGCTGCTGCACCGTCGACGGATCGTCGTTGGAGCGCAGGATCACGTCGAGCTTGGCGCCGAGGTTGCGGATCGCCTCGTCGTAGCCGGTAAGCTGCTCGGCCGGTGTCAGCGAGCGCAACGCTTCGCGGATTTCACCGAGCGCGCTCTCGATGTTGGCCAGTATCTGGCCGTCGGTGCCGTTGTGGCGGCTGTCGTCGATGCGGCGCGACAGCGAGCGGATTTCGCTCTCGAGCGATTCGATCTCCCGGCGCGGCACCGCCTCGGTGATGGCCTGACGGATTTCGGCAAGCTCGCTGCGGAATGCCGCAATCGACTGCTCGATATGATCTGGGCGCTGCAGCGCCTCGATCTGGCTCGTGATCTTGATCAGGTGCCGTTCGAGCGACGAAAAGTCCGGCCCCGCAGGCGCGGACTGCGTTGTGGGATACGCAGAATGGGGCTGGGCGGCCGAGGCCATCGGCGCGGCATTGCGCGGCGGCATCTGGCGCGGCGTCGGAGTATCGAGTTCGTTCTGGCGGGCGGCGATTTCGGCGATCGCAAAATCCATCGAGGCCGGGCTGAGCGGCGGCGCGGGGCGATAGACCTGGGCCGCGGCACGCTCGACCAAATCGGTCTGACGCTGCTTTTCCTGCATCTGGGCCTGACGCGCCGGCACGGGATTCGAAATCTGCGACAGCCGCGCGTCGAGGCGCGAAATGGCGTCGTTGAGCTGGCGGGCCACCGTCGGCTCGCCATGAGCGGCTTCGCCGCGGGCTGCCGGCCGCGAAATCTGCTCGATCTGCTTTGTGATCGAATCCAGCCGCTGGTGAATGTCGGCCACATCGGGGATCTGCCGGCTCGGCATCGCCGGCCGCTGACCGGAAGGTGCGCCGAAACTGGGCGGGGCCGGTTCGCCGATGGTGGAATTCAGCCAGTCGTTCAACGACATGCCGGCGCGGCGCGCAGCCGCCTCGGCCCTATCGCGGACCGATGGATCGATGCCGTCAACACTCCACGATACGCGCGAATTCATGCTCTCGTCCGGTTCCGCTACGGCGCCCCACCCGCGCCATCAGCCTCCCCGCGCGTCCCACTGAGGAGACAATCGTATTTCCGCGCGGGTCGCCTGCCTCGGAACTGACTTTTTCGCGTTACGGTAAAGAAGGGGTTAAGGAATGGGACGGACTGCCCCAAAAGTTACCAGGCGGCCAAATCGGCTGGCGTCAGGCGTTGTTTTCGCGCTTGTTCTCGTCGATGGGCACGACGTTACTCCGCTCCGTGCCTGGAGATAGGGCCGACAATGCCTCGATCGCCTCTTCGCACCATTCCGCTACGGCGCGCTCGTGGGCGAGGCCGATGCGAAGTCCGAGCAATTTGCCGACATCCGCCGGCCGCGCCGTGCCGTCAGGGAATCGCTTGTTGAGCAGGCGCTCGTAGCGGGCAAAGCGGTCGCGGTGATGTTCCAGCCGCGCCATCAGGTCGGTGCGCAGCGGTTCGATGTCGACGCTATCGAGCGCATAGAGCCGCACCAAGAGGTCGTCCTTGATCGAAGCCGGCACGCTCGGCCGCGCAGCCCAATGCCGGAGCGCGGCGCGCCCCTCCGGGGTGAGGGTATAGACCAGCTTGTTCGGCTTACCGGACTGCACCACCTCGCGGCCCTGGATATGGCCGCGGTCGCGAAGTTTGGTGAGCTCCCGATAAATCTGCTGGTGGTCTGCCTTCCAGAAGAATCCAATAGAGTTGTCGAACGTCTTGGCGAGCTCATAGCCCGTCATCGGACGTTCGGTCAGGCAGGCAAGGATCGCGTCACCAAGCGCCAAAACGCCCGCCTCCGGCTTTCATTGTGATTTGACTTTATGCATAAAGTTGCATATGCGTCAACGCGCATAAGCTCCGGAGAAGTCCATTCCCGGCGCCAGCCCGTCATCGCCCGCATAGGAGACGTGATGACCATGAGCGGCCTCGACAAGTGGTACGGCTACATGAAGTCCCATGACAAGGCGGCGCTATGGGACCTGTTGCACCCGGACGCGGTGTTCGAAAGCCCTGTTGTCCACACGCCGCAGCGTGGGCGTGACATCACCTTCAAATATTTGGCGAGCGCCGAGAAGGTGCTGGGCGGCCCCGGCTTCAAATACACAGGCGAATGGCGCAGCGAGAGCGGCGCGGTCCTCGAATTCGAAAACGAGGTCGAGGGCATCAAGATCAACGGCGTCGACATCATCACGTTCAGCGATGACGGTAAGATCACGCACTTCAAGGTGATGGTGCGTCCGCTGAAAGCAATCAATCTGCTGCACCGCTTGATGGGGGAGCAACTCGCCAAGCAGTGAGGTGAGGAAGCAAAGGCTGCGACCTCCGGCTCGACTTATGTCGCAATGGTTGTCCGGATATTTCGCTTGCCCACTCACTCCCTAGGACTGCCGGAACGCGGTAAGGTCTCGTTCCGGAACGCCACAACGAATTTCATTCAAACGCCTTCGTCGCCCTTTGCCCCTGCCGGGAGAACACCATGCCGATCTACAAAGCCCCCGTGGAAGACGTCACCTTCCTGCTCAACGACGTGTTCCAGATCGATCGCTACGACAATCTGCCCGGATTCACCGATGCCTCCGCCGATGTGCGCGAGGCCATTTTGGGCGAGGCCGCAAAACTTTCCGAAGAGGTGCTGCAGCCGCTGAATCGCGTCGGCGATCTCGAAGGCTGCAAGCGGCATGATGATGGCTCGGTGACGACGCCGAAGGGGTTCAAGGAAGCCTTCAAGCAGGTGGCCGAGGGCGGCTGGCTCGGTTTGTCGGCGCCGGCAGAATATGGCGGGCAGGGGCTGCCGGTGACGCTGAGCCAGGTCGTCACCGAATTCCAGAGCGCGGCCAATATGGCGTTCTCGATGTATGGCGGCCTGACCATGGGCGCGACGGCCGCGCTTCTGGTCCACGGCAAGCCCGAACAGAAGAAGATGTTCGTGCCGAAGATGGTGGCGGGTCAGTGGACCGGCACCATGAACCTCACCGAGCCGCAATGCGGCACCGATCTGGGCCTGTTGCGCAGCAAGGCGGTGAAGCAGGCCGACGGCAGCTACAAGATCACGGGCACCAAGATCTTCATCTCGTCCGGCGAGCATGACCTCGCCGAGAACATCATCCATCTGGTGCTGGCGCGCATCGAAGGTGCGCCCGCCGGCATCAAGGGCGTGTCGCTGTTCGTGGTGCCGAAAATCCTCGTCAATGCCGACGGTTCGCTGGGGCAGCGCAACGGCGTGTCCTGCGGCTCGATCGAGCACAAGATGGGCATTCACGGCAATTCTACCTGCGTGATGAATTACGACAACGCCACCGGCTGGCTGATCGGCGAAGAGAACAAGGGCATGCAGGGCATGTTCGTGATGATGAACGAGGCCCGCCTCGGCGTCGCCGTGCAGGGTCTGGCGCAGTCCGAAGTCGCCTATCAAAACGCCGTCGCCTATGCGCGCGAGCGCCTGCAGGGCCGCTCGCTCACCGGCCCCAAGGAGCCTGAGAAGCCGGCCGACCCGATCATCGTGCATCCGGATGTTCGCCGCGTGCTGCTCACCATCCGCGCCTTCAACGAGGCGGCCCGCGCCATGGTGGTGTGGACCGCGCTGAAGAGCGACGTCGCCCACCGCTCCTCTGATCCGAAGGATCGAGAGGCCGCCGACGACCATATGGGCCTGATGACCCCGGTCATGAAGGGCGTGATGACCGACGTCGGCTTCTCCAACGCGGTGCTGGCGCAGCAGATGTATGGCGGCCACGGCTATATCGCGGAGCACGGCATGGAGCAGTTCGTGCGCGATGCGCGCATCGCCATGCTCTACGAGGGTGCCAACGGCATCCAGGCGCTCGATCTGGTCGGCCGCAAGCTGCCGCGGAATGGCGGCCGCGCCGTGATGGCGTTCTTTGCCGAGGTCGCTGGCTTTGCCAAGGAGTATGGCGGCGACGAAGCGATGAAGCCATTCGTGGCGCCGCTCTCGACCGCGCTCGGCCATCTGCAGCAGGCCACCGGCTGGCTGATGCAGAACGCGATGACTAAGCCCGACAACGCCGGCGCCGCCGCCACCGATTACATGCAATTGTTCGGCCTCGTCGCCTTCGCCTACATGTGGGCGCGGATGGCGAAGGTGGCGCAGGACAAGATTGCGGCTGACGGCGCCACGCCCTATCTGACGACCAAGCTGGTGACCGGCCGCTTCTTCATGGAGCGGATGTTGCCGGAAACCCACGTCCATCTTGCGCGCATCCAGTCCGGCTGCGCGACCACCATGGAATTGGCGGCGGAAGCGTTCTGATTTTTCGCCGTTTCCCGTTCGATCTGCCTATAATATTATGATCCTCATACCAGGAGGGCGTCATGCCTGAGGCATATATCTACGATCACGTTCGCACCCCGCGCGGCCGCGGCAAGCCCGATGGCGCGCTCCACGAGGTCACGGCGCTGGCGCTCGCCACCGTGCCGCTGCAGGCGCTGAAGGAGCGCAACAACCTCGCCGAAGACGTCGTCGATGACGTCATCCTCGGCGTGGTCGATCCGGTCGGCGAGGCCGGATCCGACATCGCGCGCTTCGCGGCGCTGAAGGCCGGCCTCGGCGAAAGCGTCCCCGGCGTGCAGATCAGCCGGTTCTGCGCCTCCGGCCTCGACGCCGTGAATTTTGCCGCCGCCCAGATCATGGCCGGCCAGCATGAACTCGTGATCGGCGGCGGCGCCGAATCGATGAGCCGCGTCGGCATCGGCGCGTCCGGCGGCGCCTGGCCGATGGATCCCTCGATGGCGGTGCCGTCCTATTTCATGCCGCAGGGCGTCTCGGCCGATCTGATCGCCACCAAATACGGTTTTTCGCGCGACGACGTCGACGCCTATGCCGTGCAGAGCCAGCAGCGCGCCGCCAAGGCCTGGGACGAGGGGCGTTTCAATAAATCGGTGGTGCCGGTGAAGGACGTCAATGGCCTGACGATCCTTGCCAAGGACGAGCACATGCGCCCGACCACGACCATGCAGTCACTGGCGCAATTGCAGCCGTCGTTCACCGTCGTCGCGCAGATGGGCGGGTTCGATGCGGTCGCGATCCAGTCGCACCCGGAAATTGAGCGTGTCAACTACGTGCACCACGCCGGCAACTCCTCCGGCATCGTGGACGGCGCCGGCGCGGTTTTGCTCGGCAGCAAGGAAGCGGGCGCCAAGCACGGCCTGAAGCCGCGCGCAAAAATCTGTGCCTTCGCCAATATCGGCTCGGAGCCCGCGATGATGCTGACCGGTCCGGTCGACGTCACCGAAAAGCTGTTCGAGCGTTCCGGCATGAAGAAGTCGGACATCGACCTGTTCGAGCTCAACGAGGCCTTTGCTTCCGTCGTGCTGCGCTACATGCAGGCGTTCGAGATCGACAATTCGAAGATCAACGTCAATGGCGGCGCGATCGCGCTCGGCCATCCGTTAGGGGCAACGGGCGCCATGATCCTCGGCACCGTGCTCGACGAGTTGGAGCGCACCAACAAGTCCACCGCGCTGGTGACGCTGTGCATCGGCGGCGGCATGGGGACCGCGACGATTATTGAAAGAGTCTGAGCGCGTAGGGTGGGCAAAGGCGCTCTTGCGCCGTGCCCACCATCACGCACTCCGCGAGCAATGGTGGGCACGCTTCGCTTTGCCCACCCTACGAGATCCAGACACAACCGCCGCGCCTGATATCGGCTGCGGCACCGAGGGAGCAACGACATGGCCTTCAAGAATTTCAAGCTAGAGAACGACGCCGACGGCATTGCGCTCGTCACCTGGGACATTCCGGGACGTTCGATGAACGTGCTCGATGAAACCTCGACCACCGAGCTCGAGGAGATCCTGAAACAGACCACGGCGGACGCCGCGGTAAAGGGCGTCGTCATTACTTCGAGCAAGGAAGCGTTCTGCGCCGGCGCTGACCTTTCGATGCTCGAGGGCATGAACAAGGAATACGCAAAGGTCTTCAAGGAAAAGGGCGAGGTCGCCGCCAACCAGATGCTGTTCGACCAGAGCCGGCGCTTCTCGCTGGTGCTGCGCGGCATCGAAACCTGCGGCAAGCCATGGGCGGCCGCGATCAACGGGCTGGCGCTCGGCGGCGGCTTTGAGGTGACGCTGTCTTGCCACTATCGCGTTGCGGCCGAAAATCCCAAGACCCGGCTCGGCCTGCCGGAAGTGAAGGTCGGCCTGTTCCCCGGTGCCGGCGGCACCCAGCGCGTGCCGCGTCTGGTGCCGCCGCAGGACGCCATGACGATCCTGCTCAAGGGCGATCCGGTCACCGTTGAGAAGGCCAAGTCGCTGAACCTGATCCACGCCATCGTGCCGGCTTCCGACCTGATCAAGGCGGCGAAGGACTGGATCAAGGGCGGCGGCAAGGCGGTCGCGCCGTGGGACGAGAAGGGTTTCAAGCTGCCGGGCGGACCGGTGTTCTCCAAGGCCGGCATGATGATGTTCCCGGCCGGCAACGCCATCTACCGCCGCGAGACCTACGACAATTATCCGGCGGCGCGCGCTATCATGAGCTGCGTCTATGAGGGTCTGCAGTTGCCAATCGATGCCGCGCTGCGCGTCGAGTCGCGTTACTTCACGCAAGTGCTGCGCTCGAAGGAAGCCGCCGCGATGATCCGCAGCCTGTTCCTGTCAATGCAGGAGCTCAACAAGGGTGCGCGGCGGCCGCAAAACGTGCCGCCGACGAAAGTGAAGAAGATTGCGGTGATCGGCGCCGGCTTCATGGGCGCCAGCGTCGGCTACGTCTCGGCGCGCGCGGGCCTCGACGTCGTGTTGATCGACCGCGACCAGGAAAGCGCCGACAAGGGCAAAGCCCATGCGCAGAAGGTGATCGACGAGCAGATCGCCAAGGGCCGCGCCAAGGCAGGCGACCGCGACGCGCTGCTGGCGCGCATCACGCCATCAGCGGATTACGCTGCGCTGGGGGATTGCGACCTCGTCATCGAGGCGGTGTTCGAGGACCGCAAAGTCAAGGCGGAGACCTTTGCCAAGGCGCAGCAGTATCTCAAGCCTGACGCGATCTTCGCCTCGAACACTTCGACGCTGCCGATCACGTCGCTGGCCGAAAACTTCAAGGACCAGGGCAAGTTCATCGGCATCCATTTCTTCTCGCCGGTCGAGAAGATGATGCTGGTCGAAATCATCCTCGGCAAGAACACCGGCGATGTCGCGCTCGCCGCCGCGCTCGACTATGTGCGGGTGATCGGCAAGACGCCGATCGTCGTGAATGATTCCCGCGGCTTCTACGCCAACCGCTGCGTCGGCCGTTACATCGCCGAAGGCAACGAGATGTTCCTCGAAGGCGTGCCGCCGGCGATGATCGAGAACTGCGCCAAAATGGCCGGCATGCCGGTCGGCCCGCTGTCGCTGTCGGATGAAGTAGCCCTCGACCTCGGCCTGAAGGTCATCAAGGCGACCGAGGCCGATCTCGGCCCCAACGCCATCAACCCCGATCAGAAGAAGCTGATGGTGGAGCTGGTCGAGAAGCAGGGCCGCCTGGGGCGCAAGAACGGCAAGGGCTTTTACGATTATCCCGAGAAGGGCAAGGGTCAGAAGAGCCTGTGGCCGGGATTATCCGCGCTGCAGCCCAAGCAGCTCGACCCCGATACGATCGATATCGAGGAGTTGAAGCAGCGCTTCCTGGTGGTGCAGGCGGTGGAGGCCACGCGCACGGTGGAGGATCACGTCATCACCGACCCGCGCGAGGCCGATGTCGGCTCGATCCTGGGCTTCGGCTTTGCGCCGTTCACGGGCGGCACGCTGTCCTATATCGATTTCATGGGCACGCGAAAGTTTGTCGAGCTCTGCCACAGACTGGAGGCCAAGTACGGCTCGCGCTTTACCCCGCCGAAGCTCCTCGAAGACATGGCGGCGAGCGGCGAGACCTTCTACGGTCGCTTCCCGCCGAAGAAGCAGGCGGCGTAAGCTTTGTAGGTTGTAGCCCGGATGGAGCGAAGCGAAATCCGGGGATCTCGCCACTTGCTGCACTTTCCCGGATTGCGCTGCGCTCCATCCGGGCTACGCAACGACAAGGGCCGGATCATCGATCCGCCCTTTCCATATTCGTTATTCGCAAGAACTCACGCCGCCTTCAGCAGCCCTTCCTTGGTCATCGCCTCCTGCACCTTCGGCCGGGCGCCGACACGGGCCTTGTAGGCCAGAAGGTTCGGCATGGCGGAAAGGTCGAACTTCAAGCGGTCGGTCGCCCACATCAGCATGGTGAACAGGTAGCCGTCGGCCACGGTGAACTGCTTGCCCATCAGGTAGTCGCGCCCGGCCAGCGCCGTTTCCAGGTACTTGAACTTGCCCATGGCGCGGTCCTTGAAAAACGCCTTGGCGTCATCGGCCAGCACCGGCGAGAACATCGGTCCGAGATTCTTGTGCAGCTCGGTCGTGATGTAGTTCAGCCATTCCAGCAGCTTGTAGCGCTCGTCCGAATCGCGGGGCGGCGCCAGATTCTTGCCCGCCTTGTCGGCGATCATCTGGACGATGATCGGGCCTTCGGTCACCAGTTCGCCCGAATCAAGCGCCAGCGCCGGCACCTGGCCCTTCGGGTTGACCTTCAAAAAGTCGTCACCATTCTCCAGCTTCTTGGCGCGCAGATCGACCTTGACCAGGTCGTAGGGCAGACCGGCCTCGAGAAGCGCGATATGGGGAGACAGCGAGCAGGCGCCCGGGGAATAATACAGTTTCATTGGCTTTTTCCTTCCCTCGACATTATTGGCGGACTGACTAAATGCATCTGCATGGAATAGTCAAGATTGATGC
The DNA here is from genome assembly GCF_032917945.1 of Bradyrhizobium sp. sBnM-33. Taxonomy (NCBI): domain Bacteria; kingdom Pseudomonadati; phylum Pseudomonadota; class Alphaproteobacteria; order Hyphomicrobiales; family Nitrobacteraceae; genus Bradyrhizobium; species Bradyrhizobium sp. sBnM-33. The sequence goes on along the minus strand of NZ_CP136624.1, from coordinate 8,709,504 downwards.
AGCTGCATTTAGTGCGGTACACTGATCCTTGACAGATACGGACCGGACCATGAAACGCAAACCATCGACCGAGGCGACTGCCGCCTGGATCCGCCTGATGCGGGTGCAGAGCCGGGTGCTCGATGCCGTCGAACAGGATTTGAAGAAAGCGGGCTTTCCGCCGCTGGCCTGGTATGACGCGCTATTGGAACTGTCGCGCGCCCCGTCCGGCGAGATGCGCCCGGTGGAGCTGGAAAAGCAGATGCTGATCCCGCAATATTCCACCTCGCGGCTGATCGACCGCCTGGTGGACGAAGGCCTGGCGGCGCGCCGCGAATGCAAGATCGACAAGCGCGGCCAGTTCGTGGAGATCACCGAAGCCGGGCGCGAGTTGCAGAAGAAGATGTGGGGGGCCTATTCGGCGGCGATCGAAAAGCACGTCGGCTCCAAACTGTCCGATGCCGACGCCTTGAAGCTCTGCGGTCTGCTCGACCGGCTGGGCTGCTCCTGCTCCGACGTCAAGGCGGCTGCTGCCCGCGACGGCGTGCCGGCGCGATGACATCTTTGATACGTTTCGTTGGTGCAGACGACGCCGTCCGCACCCCCTCAGCCACACGGCGCGTTCGGTCGAATCGCCAGGTATCCGGATTTTTTCATGGCGCGTGACCAGATCGATATGACGCCGCTGCAATCGCGTGACGAACTCGTCGCGTGGTTCGAGGCCGGCATCAAGGCGCCGTCCGAGTTTCGCATCGGCACCGAGCACGAGAAGACCCCGTTCACGCTGCAGGGCCGTCAGCCCGTGCCGTACGAAGGCGCGCGCGGCATCGGCGCGCTGCTCGAAGGCATGCAGCTCCTGCTCGGCTGGGAGCCGATCATGGAGCGCGGCAACATCATCGGGCTGTATGACGTCACCGGGGGCGGCGCGATCTCGCTGGAGCCGGGCGGGCAGTTCGAATTGTCGGGCGCCCCGGTCGAGAACGTGCACCAGACCCAGTCCGAGCTGATGGCGCACCTGGCGCAGGTCCGTGAGATCGCGACCCCGTTGGGCATCGGCTTTCTCGGGCTTGGCATGACGCCATCGTGGTCGCGGTCGCAGATCCCGGTGATGCCCAAGGGCCGCTACAACATCATGACCAACTACATGCCGAAGGTCGGCCAGTACGGCATCGACATGATGTACCGGACCTGCACGGTGCAGACCAATCTCGACTTCTCCTCCGAGGCCGACATGGTCAAGAAGCTGCGGGTTTCGCTGGCGCTGCAGCCGGTGGCGACCGCTCTGTTTGCCAACTCGCCCTTCACCGAAGGCAAGCCCAACGGCTTCCTGTCGTTCCGGTCAGAGATCTGGCGCGACACCGACAATGCGCGCTCCGGCATGTTGCCGTGGGTGTTCGAGGACGGCATGGGGTTCGAGCGCTGGGTCGACTACGCCCTCGACGTGCCCATGTACTTCGTCAAGCGCGGCGAGACCTATATCGATGTCGCCGGCTCGTCGTTCCGCGCCTTCTTCGAGGGCCGCAACAATTCGTTGCCCGGCGAGCGTCCGACCCTGTCGGACTGGGCAAATCATCTGTCGACGATCTTCCCCGAAGTCCGCCTCAAGCGCTATCTGGAAATGCGCGGCGCCGATGGCGTGCCGTGGGGCCGCCTGCCGGCGCTGCCGGCGTTCTGGGTCGGCCTGTTGTACGACAATGACAGCCTCGATGCAGCCTGGAATCTGGTCAGCCACTGGACCGCCGCGGAGCGTCAGGCGTTGCGCGACGATGTCCCGCGCTTCGGCTTCAAGGCCAGGATCAAGGACCGCTATCTGTTCGAGATCGCGAAGGAATGCCTGAAGCTGTCGCATGCGGGCTTGCGGCGGCGCAACCGCGTCGACCATTCCGGCCGCGACGAGAGCCGCCACCTCGAACCGCTGGAGCGCATCCTCGAAGCGGGCCGCACGCCGGCGGAAGAGATGCTGGATAAATTCAACGGCGACTGGGGCGGTTCCGTGGAGCCCGTCTATCAGGAATACGCGTTCTGATTAAATGGGTTGCCTGGTCTTCGGCCGTTCATCCGCCGTACAGGTTGATGGCGCTCAAATGACGGCCGATCCAGCATGATCCGAACGACCGCCTGCCGGTCTTTCGAAAAATCATGCTGAATCAAGGGGCTGGGGGTGGACGACTTTTCGAGGAAGGTCATCCCGCGCTGGCAACGCGCGCATTCGAAAGCAACCGCAGATGGAGACTGGTCGCCTGCTCAGGGCGTGTATGGTGGCGCTCGCCTTCTTGGCGGCGGCCGTATGCGCGCGCCCGGCGCTGGCGCAGGCCAAATTCGACCGTCCCGGCGGCGATTATCTCAGCGCTCCCGTGATCTCGGGCGATCCGGCGGAATGTGCGCTGGTATGCGAGCGCGACCGGCGCTGCCGCGCCTGGAGCTTCAACTATCCGACTGATCTCGCCAACGGTGCAGTGTGCTGGCTCAAGAGCAACGTGCCGCCGCGGATACAGAGCGATTGCTGCGTCTCCGGCGTGCGCGGCGCTGGCGTGGTTGAACGGCGCAACGAGGCCGTCGAAACCTCGATCGACCGCTTCGGCGGCGACTACAAGAGTTTTGATCTCAAGAGCAGCGACGGCGAAGACGCCTGCAAGGCCGCCTGTTCCGCCGACAACAAGTGCCGCGCCTGGACCTATGCCCGGCCGGGTTATGCCGGCAAGGAAGCGCACTGCTTCCTGAAGAAGGACATCAAGCCGCCGCGCCGCAAGGCGGGGTTTACCTCGGGCGTAGTGCGGTAGGGGCGGCACCAGCATAAGAACCGTAGATGGGGTAACGGGCCGGCCGAACCAGCCGCACGCTCGCTACGGCGCGATTTGGAAGCGCGCTCGCGTGCGGCTTTGCCGGGAGGCGGTCGTCCCTCAGACTGATGGTGTCAATAACCGGAGTCGGGCGAGCCCGCTCCAAGCATCATCGAGGGACGACCATGTACCACTATGCCGGAATCGACGTGTCTTTGAAAAGCTCGACCATTTGCGTGGTCGATGGCGCGGGCAAGATTTTGCGGGAGGCGAAGGTGGCGAGCGAGCCGGAGGCCCTGATCGCCTGGTTTCGGTCGTTGGGGCTTTCGCTCGAGCGGATCGGCCTGGAGGCAGGTCCTCTGTCGCAATGGCTTTACGCGGCGCTGCGCGAAGCGAAGTTTGCGGTCGAGCTTTTGGAGACGCGGCACGTCCGCGATGCCTTCAAATCGATGCCGGTGAAGTCGGACCGCAATGATGCCCGCGGGATCGCGCAACTGATGCGGCTGGGCTGGTTCCGCCCGGTGCACTGCAAGTCGATCGAAGCGCAGGAGACGCGTGCGGTTCTGACGGCGCGCAAACTGCTGCAGTCGAAGCTGCGCGACGTCGAGAACAGTCTGCGTGGCGTGCTCCGGGGCTTTGGCCTGAAGGTCGGCAAGACCACCGAATGCACGTTCGCCAGCCGTATCCGGGAGCTGGTCGCCGGCCATCCTGGACTGGAGCTGGTGGCAAAGGCGCTGCTCGAAGCCCATGCCGTGCTGCGGCGCGAGTTCAGCAGCCTGGACAAGCGAACCCAGAAGCTCGCCCGATCGCATCCGCCGGCCAGGCTTCTGATGACAACGCCGTCAGTCGGTCCGATCGTCGCTCTCACCTATGCCGCTGCGATCGATGATCCGAAGCGATTCCGCGCATCCAAGGCCACAGGCGCGCACTTCGGACTGACCCCGAAGAAACATCAGTCGGGGCAAAAAGACTACACCGGCCGCATCAGCAAGATTGGCGATGCCTCGGTGCGGGAGGCACTCCACCAGGCCGCTCACGTCATGCTGACCAAACCGATCAAGGGCTGCTCGGCGCTGAAGAGCTGGGCGATGCGGATCGCCAAACGCGCGGGCATGCGCAAGGCCAAGGTGGCGCTGGCGCGCAAGCTTGCCGTCATCCTGCACCGCATGCTTGCCGACGCCAAACCGTTCAACCCGATGGCCAAGGCCACCGCAACCTAAGCAAGGAGCATCGATCGATTCCGGGCGGGCCAAGACACCAGGCTCTCCCCGAGCGAAGTCCCTCGCCGGGACGATGGATCCGGTCAGGCCGCCATCCGGGAAGTCGGCTCACAACCACGCACCCCGTAGATTGGCCGGCCGATTCCTCATGCACCCCAGAAGGTGACGGCCTCAGCGCCGATCCCGTACAGAAGCAAGTGCCCGGCAGGTGGACCAAGCAAGAGGGATTGACAAACCAAGGCCCGTTACAGAAGCCCGGATGGAGCCAACGGGTCGCGCGAATGCGCCCGATGACAGGCTCCGCGCAATCCGGGGGACTGTATCCAGTGGCAACACTGTCCCGGATTGCGCTGCGCTCCATCCGGGTTACGAGAGCCGCTCCGCCGGCAGCACCGTGAGCTCCGGCCACAGCGCCTTCCAGCGCGCAGCCTTGGCCTCATAATTTGCGACCGAAAAATTCGGTCCCGGGTTAGGCCGCGCGATCAGTGCGGCGACATCGTCAAAACCATTCGGCGCGTAAACCTCATGCCCATTCCGCGTGCGCCGGATTCCGATCTGGGTGTTCCTGGTCAGAAAGCGATCGATGCCATCGGTCGAGCAACGCAACGGCGGGTAGGGCAGACCATGTTTCTTCGGGTACCAGAGATGCACGCGCGCTTGATTGCGCGCCTCGACCGCGATGCCGCGGCTTGAAAATCGCTGCGCCAGCGCGCGGATGACGGCATCCTCGGCTTCCCAGGACGTATCGGGATCGAAATAGAACACGTCGTAATCGTTGATGCCGTAATCGACCGCGCGCTTGGTCAGCACGTTCCACACCGTCTGCACCAGGCAGCCGGAGACCAGCCACGCGTCCGGCAGCGATAGTCGAAACAGTTCCTCGGTGATGATTTCGTTGATGGGATTGCGCAGAGCGGCGGTGAGGAATTGGTCCTGGTTCATTGCCGTTCGCCTGGGGATCGTAGCTGGGTGGCACGAATGCCGCACGTCGTCATTGCGAGGCGCGTAGCGACGAAGCAATCCATTCTTCACTGCCGCAAGATGGATTGCTTCGCTTCGCTCGCAATGACGGAAGAGACTAAAGCTCGTCGAATTCCTTCACCGCTTTCTTCGAGGCCAGCGCGCGCCAGTGCCGGCGCAACAGCGGCTCGACGGTGGCGCGGCTGGCCTTTGAGAGGCGGATCAGCACGATCGGATAATCGCGGTAGTGATCGGTGAAGTAAAACGTCTTGGGCTGGCTTTCCACCAGCATCTCGCGCTCGTCCCTTGGCACGCTTGGCATCACCAGGCTGTCGCCGTCTTCCTTTAGCCGCACCAGCATCTTCTTGCGCACCTTCAGGGCCGGCGTGCCGTAGGAGGTGCCGTCCTCGACCTCCGGCCAGAGAAGCGCGATTTTTCTGACATCATCGAAGGTCATGGCTCAGCGCTGTAGGGTGGGCAAAGCGAGGCGTGCCCACCATTAGCTTGATCGCTAGCTTGATCGCTGGCGAGATGGTGGGCACGGCGCAAATGCGCCTTTGCCCACCCTACTTCCCGCTCAATGCACGGACGTAAAAAACCGCGCCAGCCGGAAACCCGACAACCAGGTCCATACCGGTTGGTTGCGCATGCCGAGATCCCAGGAGCCGACCACGGCATCGGCGCGGCCGATCAGATTGTCGATCGGCAATAGTCCCACGCCGCCGTCGCGCACAGAGACGCGGCTGTCGGCGGAATTGTCCCTGTTGTCGCCGAGCACGAACAGTTTGCCCGGCGGCACGGTCACCTCGGGCGTGTTGTCGAGCCTTCCATTGTCGCGCATCTTGAAGATCGCGTGGCTGACGCCGTTCGGCAGCGTTTCGATGAAGCGGTAGGCCCGTTCGGTATTGCCGCGATCGTCTTCGGCCTGCGCCACGCCGTCCGGCTTCAACGTCGCGGCATGGTCGTTGATGAAGAGCTGGCCCTGCCGCATCTGGACGCGGTCGCCCGGCAATCCCACCACGCGCTTGACCCAGGCCTGCGACCGGTCGCCCGGCCAGCGGAACACGACGACATCGCCGCGCTTTGGCGTATCGCCGAACAGGCGGCCGGTCTCAGGCAGGGTGATCTGGATCGGCAGCGACGCCGCGCCGTAGCCGTAAGGAAATTTCGAGGCAACCAACGCGTCGCCGATCAGAAGCGTCGGCTCCATCGAACCGGACGGAACATAAAAGGGCTCGGCGATCGCACCCTTGGCGAGGAACACGACGGCAACAATCGCCGCCAGTTGCACGGCTTGCGCGCGCCAGCTCGACCATTGGCCGGGAGAAGCATCCTTGTGGTCGCTCACCACCTTTTTGTCGCTCACTAGCCCGTTCCTCCGACCGTGATCTTTTCCATCCGCAGCGTCGGCTGGCCGACGCCGACCGGCACGCCCTGGCCGTTCTTGCCGCAGGTGCCGATGCCGGTGTCGAGCGCCAGATCGTTGCCGACCATGGTGATTCTATGCAGGTCGGTCGGCCCGTTGCCGATCAGCATCGCGCCCTTCAGGGGCGCACCGAGCTTGCCGTTCTCGATCTTGTAGGCCTCGGTGCACTGGAACACGTATTTGCCCGAGGTGATGTCGACCTGGCCGCCGCCGAAATTCGCGGCATAAACGCCATTCTTCACCGACGCGATGATTTCCGCCGGATCGCGATCACCGGCCAGCATGTAGGTGTTGGTCATGCGCGGCATCGGCACATGAGCGTAGCTCTGGCGACGGCCGTTGCCGGTCGGCTTCATGTTCATCAGCCGCGCGTTCTGCCGGTCCTGCATGTAGCCGACCAGAATGCCATCTTCGATCAGCACGGTGCGGTTGGTCGGCGTGCCCTCGTCGTCAATTGAAAGAGAACCACGCCGCGAGGCGATGGTGCCGTCGTCGACGACGGTGACGCCCTTGGCCGCGACCTGCTTGCCCATCAGCCCTGCGAAAGCGGACGTCTGCTTGCGGTTGAAGTCGCCTTCGAGGCCATGGCCGACCGCTTCATGCAGCATCACGCCGGGCCAGCCGGCGCCCAGCACCACGTCCATTTCGCCCGCGGGCGCGGGCACCGATTCCAAATTGACCAAGGCCTCGCGGATCGCGCCGTCGGCAGCCTCGCGCCACGCTTTTGTTTCGATGAAGCGCGCATAACCCTCGCGTCCACCATAACCCTTGCTGCCGCTTTCCTGCCGGTCGCCTTGGCCGGCGACGACGGAAATATTCACTCGGACCAGCGGGCGGATGTCGCGATAGCTCTCGCCGTCGGGCCGCAGGATTTCCACTACCTGCCAGGTGGCGCCCAGGCTGATCGAGGCCTGCCGCACCCGCGGGTCCTTGTCGCGGACGTAAGCGTCGATCTCGGCCAGCAGCTTCACCTTGGCCTCGAAGCCCGGCGCATCCAAAGGATTCTCGTCGCCATAGAGCCGCACATTGGTGTGCGGCGGCGGTGCTGCAAAGTTGCCGCTGTACCCGCCGCGCACGGCCGCCACCGCGTCCGCTGCGCGGATCAGCGCCGGCAGCGACACGTCGGAGGAATGCGCGTAACCCACCGCATCGTCCTTTACCGCGCGCAGGCCAAAACCCTGCGAGGTGTCGTAGGTCGCCTGCTTCAAGCGCCCATTGTCGAAGCCGAGCGCTTCGGTCTGGCCGTATTCCAGAAACAGTTCGCCATCATCGGCGCCCAAAAGCCCCCGCGTGATCTCGCGTCGGACGGCATCGCGGTCGAGATTGGCGCGGTCGAGCAGGGAGGTGGTGGCAGGGTTTGTCATCAAATCAGTCCGTTGTCGGAGGGGCGCATCCAAGATAGTTGTTTCCGGGCCATTCCGCGAGGGGCGGGATCAACACGTTGCTGAGACGATGGCTGTCGTTCAAATTGTTCCGATCAGGGAAGCCCACATCGAGAGCTTTCATCGCGCCCTCGATTTCGTCGCCAGGGAGCGCCGTTATCTCGCGTTTCTGGAAGCCCCGTCATTCGAATCGACGCGGGCGTTCATTCTCAACAATATCAAGCAAGGTTATCCGCAACTGGTCGCCGTTTCAGACGGCCAGGTGATCGGATGGTGCGATATCGTGCCCAACCCAAGGCCGATTTATTCCCATGTCGGCGTTCTCGGCATCGCGCTGCTGCCGGAATTCCGGCGGCAGGGAATAGGCGGGCGTTTGATGCGTCAGACGCTCGACGCGGCGCGCGACTTTGGACTGCGCCGGGTCGAACTGACGGTTCGGGAAAGCAACGCGGCAGCGATCAGGCTCTACAAGAAATTCGGGTTTGAAATCGAAGGGCTGCAGCGCAACCGCATTCTGGTCGATGGCGGCTACGAAAACCTGGTCCTCATGGGGATGCTGTTTTAGCAGCCTATGCCTTACGGCAACTTGTCATATCCTTTGCCGGCAGCGTTTGCATCGGGCTCCAGCCTGCCATGTGTATTGGCCCATCGGGACAGTTCGTCGAATACCGGCTTCAAGTCCCTCGCCGCCGGTGTCATTTCGTATTCGACGCGCGGCGGCACTTCGGGAAACACGGTGCGTTTCACCAGGCCTTCGTTTTCGAGGTCGCGTAGTTGGGTGGTCAGCATGTGCTGCGTCACATCGGGAATGGCGCGCCGCAATTCGCCGAACCGCCGATTGCCGCCGACAAGCTGCCAGAGAATTTCGCCCTTCCACTTACCGGAGAGCACGCGAAGCGCGCGCTGAAGCTGCGGCGCTGCGGGGCATTCGGACGGCGCGGGCTCATTAGTCTGCTTTTTCATACTACACCAGAAAAATCATCCTACTTGTCAATTTCATCTTAGTACCGAATTTTGGTTTTGAAAGGCCGCGGTCGCCTTAGGCCTTCGACACATTAAGGCCTGGTGCTCGCGGCCGCGGACCGTTTCTCAAACTTTCGGGAGTTTCGATGTCGGACGTTGCTGTGCCTGCCGAGCGCCGTTGGACCTATGTTGCCGTGTGGATTTTCAGAGGATTGCTGGCGCCGGCGTTCCTGGCGGCCGGGGGCGTCAAGCTCTACGGCGTGCCGATGATGGTGGACGAGTTTCACCATATTGGGCTTGGCCAATGGTTTCGCTATTTGACCGGCAGTCTCGAGATCATCGGGGCAATCCTGCTGCTGCTTCCGCGAAAGGCCGGCTTCGGTGCGCTGCTGCTCATCTGCATCATGATCGGCGCGGTGATCACGCATTTGTTCGTCATCGGAGGATCGCCGGTACCGGCAATGGTCCTGCTCGTATTGAACGTGCTCGTCGCCTATTCGAAGCGCGAGGAGATTGCTTCCCTCGCCAGGGCATTTTGAAGCCGCGATAATGCGCCCGTCTTTCCGCCAGGTAATCAAATGGGTCGGGCTGGCGCTGATCTTCATCGTGCCGCTGGTCGTGACGTTGTTGCTGACCGAGCCGGGCTCCGCTGTCTCGAAACCGGAGGCGAAGCGCGCTTCGCCTCCGGTGCATCGGCTGGTGCTGCCGATCAATAGCGACGATCCCACCACGATGCGGGCTTTGATCTCGACGTCGCTCAACTTTCCGAAATACTACCAGGACCGCAACGAACCGTTCATGATCGAGATCGTCGCCTACAATGCCGGCGTTCACATGTTCCGTGTCGACACGTCGCCGGTGAAGGATAAACTGCAGGTGGTAAGGGCGGTGAATCCAAACATCCGCTTCGTGGTCTGCGATGCGACGAAGCAGGGCATGCAGCGCAGCGAGGGCCGCCCGATCACGCTGATCGACAATGTCGATCTGGTGCCGAGCGGGCCTGGACGCATCATCGAATTGCAGGAAGCCGGTTGGTCCTACATCCGGTCATGACAAGCGGACACGCACCATGACGCTACATCGCGGGCTAACACGCCGCACGGTCGTTGTAGGGCTGCTCGGGGCCGGCGCCTCGGTCGCGATGTCGGCTGCGTCCAATCGCGCCCAGGCCGAAGGTCCGCCGCCATTCGCCACCTCCCGGCATCAGTTCATCCAGCTTCGTGGTGCGAGGCCTGTCCCGTCTGTACCGATTCCGCGTCTCTCCGGAGGCGCGATCGATTTGACCTCCTTGAGAGGGAAGGTGGTGCTCGTCAATTTTTGGGCGACCTGGTGTCCGGCCTGCCGGACCGAACTGCCGATGCTGGACAGTCTGGCGGCGAGCGACGTCAGGAATCTCATGGTGATCGCCGTGGCAACGGATCGCGACCGCTCGGTCATTGCACCTTTTGTAAAAGGGCTGAGGCTCCGGCGCCTTGCGATCGGGCTTGATCCGCAAGGACTTGTGGCAAGAGCCGGCGCAAGCGGCCAAGCCGACACGCCGTTTGCGCTCTATGGCATGCCCATTACCTTTTTGATCGGCATCACCGGGCAAGTCGAAGGCTATATCAGCGGTGAAGCAGACTGGCTTTCCATCGAGGCGCGCCGATTGCTTGATTACTACGCCAGTGCCGGTTAGGTCGATCAGCCGGATCTTGCGGAGCTATCGGCTCGCCCTCACGGCAGCTTGTCATATCCCTCGCCGAGCCCGTTCAGGCTGAGCGGAAACCCAATTCCCTCTTCGGGCGTCTCAAAGATAATGAAAGTTGCCGTCTTGGCGCCCCGGAGCTGGCCCAAGAGTTTTTCGTCCATCACCACCTCGGCGACGCAGCCATTCGGCAGGCATCGCACGAACCCGGCCCGTCCAACGTCCTGGTTATCGAGTTTCAGGCCGAGCCCGGAGGGCAGCAGCACGCCAAGGGGGGCGACCACCCGCATCAGCTTGCTCTTCTGGTCGGCGGTTTTCAGCACGATCACGGTCAGGCCGGCGTTGGAGCGGTCCTCGGCGACCACGCTCTGGATCAGCGCGCATTGCTCGCCTTGGGCACCAGGCGGGGTGTCGCAGCGGATCTGCCAGTCGCCATGGACCGACCGCACCGCGCCCTGCGCGCTCGCCGCCTGGGTCAGGCCGAGCAGGAAGGCCACGGCGAGCAGGCCGCCGAGCCAGCGGGCCGGTTCCAAGCGAGATCCTGCCTGATGTCGTCCCGCCCTATGTTTCGAACGCCCCATCCGGGTCGATCCTCTCACGATTTCCGGCAGCGCCGGCAGCACATGTTGTAACTGGACTTACCCGGACTGATACGCAATGACGGCGCCTTGAAGGCGGTCCGAGAGCCTATCCACGCCATCAAGGACCATCCGGCCCAAGCGAATCAGGTCGCTCGGGAGCACCATGACTGTGCCTACATCCGGCAATCGGGCTGTCAAGCGGTGCAGGCCTGCCAAACGGCAGGTTTTGCCTGATTTGTCGGGGAAATCCGACGTCCGGCGAATAGCAGGTGACGCATGGCTTTGCGCACCACTACTGCATTGCGAGAGCCCTGGAATTATGATTTGAGAGGCTGGATTTCGACGCGTTCTAACGATCTGGCCCGGGGTACTGCAGCAATATTGTTGCAGGTACTTTCGAAGGTGTACTTCAAAAGTACCTCCGGTAGGCCGTTTGTGAGGGCGGATCGTGCGGCATTTCCTGCCATCCGGCGGAAATGCTTTGGGGATTATTTCTAAGGGAGCGCGAGCGGCATGAAGATGTCGAAGGGCCTGATGGGCCGTCGGTTGCTGGGGTTGGCGGTAGCGGGCATGGCGCTCGTCTCCGGCGGGACGGCTTTTGGGCAGCAGCCAAAGCCGTGGGAAATCACGCTGCAGGAAGCCGCTACCCCGGTGATGGAAAACATCATCAGCTTCCATAACTTGCTCTTGGTGATCATCACGCTGATCACCCTGTTCGTGCTGGCGCTGCTGGTCATCGTGGTGGTGAAGTTCAACGCCGGGGCCAATCCGGTGCCCTCCCGGACCACCCACCACACCCTGATCGAGGTGGCCTGGACGCTGATCCCGGTGCTGATCCTGGTTGGTATCGCGGTGCCGTCGTTCCGCCTCCTGTTCCAACAGCTCGACATTCCTCGGGCTGACCTGACCGTCAAGGTCACTGGCAAGCAGTGGTATTGGAGCTACGCCTACCCTGATAACGGCAAGTTCGAGTTCGACTCGCTGATGGCTCAGGACAAGCAGCCGCGCCTGCTTGGCGTCGACAACGAGATGGTGGTGCCGGTCAACAAGGTGATCCGGGTCCAGACCACCGGCGCTGACGTGATCCACGCGTTTGCGGTGCCGTCGTTCGGCATCAAGATTGACTCGATCCCCGGCCGTCTCAACGAGACCTGGTTCAAGGCGACCAAGACCGGCATGTATTACGGTCAGTGCTCCGAACTGTGCGGCAAGGACCACGCCTTCATGCCGATCGCGGTCAAGGTGGTGAGCGATCAGGAATTCGCTGACTGGGTTGAGGCGGCGAAGAAGAAATATGCGACCAACCCGGCGAACACCTACGCCTCGGCTGGGGGCCAGGCCGCGCAGTAGGCCGCGGGCCAAGGGACAAGCAAGGGACAAGGGCGACGGGACCTGAAAAGGTCCGCAAAGGGACTGCAAGGCAGGATTACAAAAATGGCAACGACCGCTGCGACACACCACGATCACGCCCATGACGGCCATGCGCATGCCAATCCGACCGGATGGCGGCGCTGGCTCTATTCGACGAACCATAAGGACATCGGCACGATGTACCTTATCTTCGCGATCTTCGCGGGCGTCATCGGGGCTGCGATGTCGATCGCGATCCGCATCGAGCTGATGTATCCCGGCGTCCAGTTCTTCCACGAATCCCACACCTACAATGTGTTCGTGACCTCGCACGGCCTGATCATGATCTTCTTCATGGTGATGCCGGCGATGATCGGCGGCTTCGGCAACTGGTTCGTGCCGCTGATGATCGGCGCGCCCGATATGGCGTTCCCGCGCATGAACAACATCTCGTTCTGGCTGCTGCCGGCTTCCTTCGCGCTGCTGTTGATGTCCACCTTCGTCGAGGGTGAGCCGGGCGCCAACGGTGTCGGCGCGGGCTGGACCATCTACGCACCGCTGTCGACCTCGGGTCATCCGGGACCGGCGGTCGATTTCGCGATCCTGTCGCTGCATCTGGCCGGCGCCTCCTCGATTCTCGGCGCCATCAACTTCATCACCACGATCTTCAACATGCGCGCGCCGGGCATGACCCTGCACAAGATGCCGCTGTTCGTCTGGTCGATCCTGGTGACGGTGTTCCTGCTGTTGTTGTCGCTGCCGGTCCTCGCCGGCGCCATCACCATGCTGCTCACCGACCGTAACTTCGGCACCACCTTCTTCTCCGCCGATGGCGGCGGCGATCCGGTGCTGTTCCAGCATCTGTTCTGGTTCTTCGGCCACCCCGAAGTGTACATCCTGATCCTGCCCGGCTTCGGCATGATCAGCCAGATCGTCTCCACCTTCTCGCGCAAGCCCGTGTTCGGCTATCTCGGCATGGCCTACGCCATGGTCGCGATCGGCGGCATCGGCTTCGTGGTGTGGGCGCACCACATGTACACGGTCGGCATGTCCAGCGCGACGCAGGCCTATTTCGTCGCCGCCACCATGGTGATCGCGGTGCCGACCGGCGTGAAGATCTTCTCCTGGATCGCCACGATGTGGGGCGGCTCGATCGAGTTCAAGACGCCCATGCTGTGGGCGATCGGCTTCATCTTCCTGTTCACGGTCGGCGGCGTCACCGGCGTCGTGCTGGCCAATGCCGGCGTCGACCGCGTGCTGCAGGATACCTATTACGTGGTCGCGCACTTCCACTACGTGCTGTCGCTGGGCGCGGTGTTCGCGATCTTCGCGGGCTGGTACTACTGGTTCCCGAAGATGTCCGGCTACATGTATTCGGAAACTATCGGCAAGCTGCACTTCTGGTTCACCTTCATCGGCGTCAACCTGGTGTTCTTCCCGCAGCACTTCCTCGGCCTGTCGGGCATGCCGCGCCGCTATGTCGACTATCCGGATGCGTTCGCGGGCTGGAACCTGGTGTCCTCGCTCGGCTCCTACGTTTCGGGCTTCGGCGTGCTGATCTTCATCTACGGCGTGGTCGATGCCTTCGTGAAGAAGCAGGCGGCTGCCAACAATCCGTGGGGTGCCGGCGCCACCACGCTGGAGTGGACGCTGACGTCGCCGCCGCCCTTCCACCAGTTCGAAGTGCTGCCGCGCGTTCAGTAAACATTTGTTCGCGGCGCGCTATCGTTGCGCGCCGGCTTTAGTGAAGCGAGATAAATCTTGTCGGTAGTCGACCACAATGCCATCGATGCTCTGCCCCGGGTTTCCGAGGCTGATGTCGGTGATTACCTCGCGCTGCTGAAGCCGCGGGTGATGTCGCTCGTGATCTTCACCGCGCTGGTCGGCCTCTTCATCGCGCCCGGCCACGTCCATCCGGTCATCGCCTTCACCTCGATCCTCTGCATCGCGGTCGGGGCCGGCGCCTCGGGCGCGCTGAACATGGCCTATGAAGGTGACATCGACGCTTTGATGTCGCGCACTGCCAACCGGCCGATTCCGCGGGGACGCATCACGCAGGGCGAGGCCATGGCGTTCGGCCTGATCCTGTCGTTCTTCTCGGTGATGACGCTCGGTACCCTCGTTAACTGGCTCGCCGGCGCGTTGCTGGCGTTCACGATCTTCTTCTACGTGGTGATCTACACCATGTGGCTGAAGCGCTGGACCGCGCAGAACATCGTGATTGGCGGTGCCGCCGGCGCGCTGCCGCCTGTCGTGGCGTGGGCCGCGGCCACCGGCTCGCTGTCGATTGAGCCGCTGCTGCTGTTCCTCATCATCTTCTTCTGGACCCCGCCGCATTTCTGGGCGCTGGCGCTGTTTCGTTCCGACGACTATGCCCGCGCCGGGATTCCGATGCTGCCCGTGGTCGCCGGGCCCGACGCGACGCGGCTGCAGATACTGCTCTACACGGTCGTGCTGGTCGCCATCGCCGCCGCGCCCTGGCCGCTCGGCTATTTCGACGCGGTGTACGGCGTCATTTCGCTGATGCTCGGCGCCGGCATGATGTGGCTTGCGATCGAGGTCTATCGTCACCGCGAAGGCAAGCAGGCGCAGCGCGCCACCCGCCGGCTATTTGCCTTCTCGATCCTCTATCTGTTCGCGCTGTTTGCGACGCTCCTGCTCGAGGTCGTGATTCGCGCCGTCGCAGCTATGGTCGTCGGGTAGGGGGCGCATGGAACGCTTATGGACGACAA
The DNA here is from genome assembly GCF_032917945.1 of Bradyrhizobium sp. sBnM-33. Classification (NCBI taxonomy): domain Bacteria; kingdom Pseudomonadati; phylum Pseudomonadota; class Alphaproteobacteria; order Hyphomicrobiales; family Nitrobacteraceae; genus Bradyrhizobium; species Bradyrhizobium sp. sBnM-33. Next base: position 8,694,447 of record NZ_CP136624.1, on the reverse strand, counting down.
GCGCAAGCCAGATGGAATCGTCCTCACCGAGGCGCAGAAGCGAAGCCGCCGTCAGCGCTCGATCGCCATTGCGCTCGCGCTCGGCGTCCTCGTCGTGCTGTTTTTCGCAGTCACCATGGTCAAGGGGCCGGGCGTTCTCGTCCGTCCGTTGTGATTGAGATGCAGAACGAGCCGCAGATCAGCGAGGGCAGGGCGGAAGGCGAGAGGCTTGCCTCGCGCCGTACCCTGACGCGCGATGCGGCCGTTGCCTCGATCTGCGGCTTCGTCGTGGTGCTGATGGTCGGCGCGTCCTATGCCGCCGTGCCCTTCTACGACTGGTTCTGCCGCGCCACCGGCTTCAACGGCACCACGCAGGTCGCGACTTCGGCGCCATCTGACGCGCCGCTGGAGCGCAAGATCGCAGTGCGGTTCGACGCCAATGTCGGTCCCGGACTGCCCTGGAAATTCGAGCCCGAGCAGAACGAGATCGAAGTCCGCATTGGCGAGGTCGTCACCGTCTTTTATACCGTGACCAACCAGGCCGCGCGTGCCACCGCCGGCGTTGCCGCCTACAACGTCGCGCCGCTCACCGTCGGCGCCTATTTCCAGAAGATCAACTGCTTCTGCTTCACCGAACAGACGATGGGCCCCGGCGAGAAGCGCGAGATGCCCGTGGTGTTCTACGTCGATCCGGCGCTGGCGAAAGACAGCGAGAACGACGGACTGAAGACGATTACGCTGTCCTACACCTTCTATCCCGTGCGCGAACCGGCACAGAGGCCGCTCGCGGCCGGCGAAGCCGACAAGCGCAAGGGAAGCCTGTAAGCTCGGAATTCCGTATCTCACGGGATTCGCGATTTGATTGTTGAGACGAATATGTGCCGAAGGGAACGGCACATCTAACGGAGAGACCGCAATGGCTACGGCGCACGCGAAGCACCACGACTACCACCTCGTCGATCCGAGCCCGTGGCCGGTCGTCGGGTCGATCTCGGCCTTCATCATGGCCGTGGGCGCGATCGCCTGGATGCACAAGATGTTTTCCGGTGCTCCAATCGTCTTCGGCGTCGGCACCATTGGCGTGCTCTACACCATGGCGAGTTGGTGGGGCGACGTGATCCGCGAAGCCCAGTACAAGGGCGACCACACCCGCGTGGTGCAGATCAGCCACCGCTACGGCATGATCCTGTTCATCGCCTCCGAGGTGATGTTCTTCGTCGCCTGGTTCTGGGCGTTCTTCAATTCCGCGCTATTTCCTGCGGATGCGGTCCACGCTACCCGCGACGCGGTGTTCGGTTGCGGTCCGGGGACGGCTGCCGGCGCCTGCCCCGTACCGGGCACCTGGCCGCCGAAGGGCATCGAGACCTTCGACCCCTGGCATCTGCCGCTGCTCAACACGCTGTTGCTGCTGACCTCGGGCACGACGGTGACCTGGGCGCACCACGCGCTGCTGGAGAACGACCGCCAAGGGCTCAAATACGGCCTGATTCTCACCGTCGTGCTCGGCGCCTGCTTCACCGCCGTGCAGGCCTATGAATATGCCCACGCCACGTTCTCGTTCTCGGGCAACATCTACGGCGCGACCTTCTTCATGGCGACCGGCTTCCATGGCTTCCACGTGCTGGTCGGCACTGTCTTCCTCTTGGTCTGCCTGTTCCGCGCCTATGCCGGCCACTTCACGCCGAAGCAGCATCTCGGCTTCGAATTCGCGGCCTGGTACTGGCACTTCGTCGACGTGGTGTGGTTGTTCCTGTTCGTCACGATCTACGTCTGGTTCCGCGGTTCGGGACCGGTGGCCGGGCACTGATGCAGGCTTGACGTGCTACAAGGGGGCGGTCGGAAGGACCGCCCCTTTTTCTTTCTTCCTTTCCCCTTGTGGGAGAAGGTGGCATAGGCGGCCGTCAGCCGTCGTACTTAGAAAAGGACGCCGATGCTTTGCATCGGCTATGGACGCGTAGCGGCGGCGAGACGGATGAGGGGTCTGCATCCGCGGAGAGAACCCCTCACCCGCCCTCGCTTCGCGAGTGCACCCTCTCCCACAAGGGGAGAGGGGAAGGACGGAATATGACGCCTGGCCAATCACCCACACTAACCCAGAGCGCACTCCGCGGCCTCGCCTGCCGCTGCCCGCGTTGCGGCAAGGGCAAGCTCTATGCGGGCTTCCTCGACCTGCGCCCGAAATGCCAAGCTTGCGGCCTCGACTACGCCTTCATCGATTCTGGCGACGGCCCTGCGATCTTCATCATCATGCTGGCCGGCGCCATCGTGGTCACCGCCGCCCTGATCGTCGAAATCAAATATCAGCCGCCGTTCTGGCTGCATGCGGCGCTGTGGCTGCCGCTGATCGCAGTGACCACGCTTCTGCCGTTACGCTCGATGAAGTCGCTTCTGATCGCGCTGCAATTCCATCACAAGGCGGCGCCGGGCCGGCTGATCGACCGCGAGCCGAAATGACCGGCCTTTCGTCACGGCGGCGGCCGGTCGCCGGCTTTGCCGTCTTCACGCTGATCATGGTGGCGGTCTTCGCCGGCCTTGGCATTTGGCAATTGCAGCGCCGGGTCGAGAAGCACGCGCTGATCGCCAGGTTGAATGAGCGGCTCGCGGCCGCGCCCGAGGCGCTGCCGGCGCAAACGCAATGGAGTTCGCTAAATCCGGCCAAAGACGAATTCCGCCGCGTCAGCTTCACCGCGGTCTATGCGCGGCTGCCGGACGCGATGGTTTATAGCGCAGGCTCCGCGGTCCGCGACGATGTCTCCGGTCCCGGCACTTGGGCATTCCTGCCAGCGCAACTCGCGGATGGCAGCACCATCGTGGTTAATGCCGGTTTTGTGCAAAACACGATGCAGGACCGCAGCCAGCAGGATCGCGCCACCAGTCGGTTGATCACCGGACAGCCCGCGACGCTCACCGGCTATATCCGTTTTCCCGAGAGCGCCGGCACGCTGACGCCGCCGGAGAGCGCGGCAAAACGGCTTTGGTTCACCCGCGATCATCTCGCTATGGCGCGCGCGCTCGGCTGGGGCGAGGGCGGCAAGATTGTCGCGCCTTTCTATGTCGATCTTGAACAACCGGTGCCCGAAAGCGGCATTCCGAAGCCCGGGCCGCTCTCCGTGCACCTCAAGGACGATCATCTGCAATACGCCATCACCTGGTTCACGCTGGCCTTTGCAGTTGTCATCGCCTTCGGTGTGTGGTGGCGCGCGCAGCGTCGAGCCTGAGACCCGTATTCGTCCGGACTAGCCTAATGGAACCTTTGTTCCGCACAATCATTCAGGTACCACGGTGAGTTCCGGAAATAGGCTGTTCAGTGTCCATTCACGACGATCGCCATACTCCGTCACCCGCGTCAGTACTCGGGACAAGGTATGACAACGTGGATGGGATCGCGGAATTGGCTGATGATTTCGATCCGGTAGCACTGGTGGTCGATTGGCTGGACGCGTGTCGCAATCGCGACCTCGTGACATTGCTCGACCTCTATGCTGACGACGCGATGGCCGAATGCCGGTGCGGCGAGGTGAAGCTCAGTGAAGGTCGCGCCGAACTCGAATCCTATTGGCGGCCGCGCCTCGATGCGCTCGCACCGACCGCATTCGGACTGGAGGAAATCACGCCGACCACTGATGGCGTCGTGCTCGATTATCTCAGCCACGAAGGCCAGCCGGTGCGCATCGCCTTCAGCTTCACGCGTGATGGAAAAATTCGGGCGACACATTGCATGCCGGTGGCGGAGTTGCAGGAGCGCGCCGCCGACGAGCTACTGGTTCCTTCACATGCATTGAGGCCGGACTAAAGCAGGCCAGATGGAGCAACTCCCGTCAGGCTTGCTTTGCGGCTTGCGCGTGTGAGGCCGATTCCCCCGCCGGAAGCCGGCAACGAACGCGGGTGCGCCCCGCCTCGCGCAACAACTCAAGCGTCCCGCTCAGCGCTCGAACGCGCTCCAGCATTCCCGTCAATCCGCGGCCGAATACCCGATCCGCCGGAAAGCCGATGCCGTCATCGGACACTTCCACGATCACTTCGCGCTCCTTGGTGCCCGCCGCGACATGCATCGATGTCGCTTTGGCATGGCGGAGCACATTTGTCACCGCCTCCTGGATCACCCGATAGATCGTCTGCGACAGCAGGCCATCGACCTCGTTCAATGCCGCGTCGATCTGTGACGTCACTTTGAGATCAGGTGATTGCGCCTTCGCATTGCGCAGCAGTGTCTGGATGCTCTTCTCCAGGCCGAGCTCCTGAATGTAGAGCGGCCGCAGGCGGTCGAGGATGCGGCGGTTTGCCTGCTGCAATGTTTCGACCGACTGCAAAATGCCATCGGCAGCGCTCCTCAACTCCGCATTAGCGGACGGGATCGTCTCCAAGAGCGCCACCGTGTTGGCGCGAATCCCGAACAGCAATGGCCCGAGCTCATCATGGAGCTCGCGCGCCATGTCCTGCCGCTCGTCATCCTGCAGCGACACGATCCGGCGCAGCAGGCTACGGTTATCCTGGCTGAGGCGATTGAGGGTGCGGGCGAGTTCGTTGGCTTCCTGCGCGCTCCTGCGGATCTCGGGCGGACCGGCAGGGGAAATTAGCTGTTCGTAATTCCCCGTTCGCATGCGGGTCAGGCCGTCGCCCAGATTCTGCAGCGGTACCAATGCGGAACGCGCGGTGAAGTGGGCAATTGCCCCCGTCAGCAGCATCAGGACAATTCCGGAACAGGTCATCGCCAGAAATCCGATCCACTTTTCGTAGATGTCGGCGGACATGTCCGGCGCAAATATGATATCGCCGACCTGCTTCCCCTCGACCATCACGGGGAAGGCTGTCCCGAATTCGGGGATGGCGAGGAGGTGGACGAACCATTCAGGCACCGTTCCCAGGGGAGTCTGCACCTCGGGAGGGTGAACATCGAGGTCGGTCCCGAGGCGCCGAAACCGGATCGTTTCCGACGTTCCCAGCGATTGCACGAACGCATCGAGGGTTGCTTGCGGATTGGCTGAGGCTTGAAGTGCAGCATTGAGCGCCGCCGCGACCGTTCTGGCCGAGCGAGACCCTGGCGCGGCTTCCTCCACAAGGTGCGCAGAGGCAAAGATCTGGAGCGAAACGGCGCCGGCCAGCAGGGCGGCCACGAACATCAGGCCGAGCGGCAGTAACAGCCGCGTTCTAAGAGAAAGCCTTTCCCACATTTGCACTATTCTAGTTCCCGCAACCCAAGATTTCTCTTTTCAAATGCTGGCAACCGCTTATTTATCCCGAAAGGGGAAGGATGATGCAAAATTCCGCCAGATCGGCAACGAAGGTATTGATCGTCGACGACCATCCGGTGGTCCTGTCCGGTTGCCGGTCGCTGTTCGCCTCGGACAATTCCGTCAAGATCGAGGAGGCCACCGACGCCAAGTCCGGCCACCGCGCCTACATTGCCAGAAAGCCCGACGTCACGGTAATCGACATCAAGCTTCCCGACGTTTCCGGTTTCGAGCTGATGCGGCGCATCCGCAAGGACGATCCGGGCGCGAGGATCATCATGTTTAGCATGAATGACGATCCGGCGTTCGTCGTTCGCGCCATCGAGATGGGCGCGCAGGGCTATGTTTCGAAGGGTGACGATCCCCGGATGCTGGTGCGGGCCGTCCGCAAGGTGGCCGCCGGCGAGAATTTCATTTCACCGCAACTGGCGGAGGCGGTGACGTTCTCGGGAGCTTCGATCAAGGCCAATCCGGCGTCGCTGATGACGCCGCGCGAGCTGGAAATCCTGCGGCTGTTGGGCCGTGGCGACAAGATTGTCGAGGTCGCCGACGCGCTGGAGATTTCTTACAAGACGGTGGCCAACACTACGTCACTGCTCAAGCAGAAGCTCGGCGCCAAGAACCATTCGGACTTGATCCGGATCGCGGTCGAGATGGGGCTCGGCTGAACGCCGTCTGCCGTTTGATCCCCGCTGAACCGGTCGCGCCGGATGGCGCGACCCGTTCGCGCCGCTGCAATTCGCGCATCGCCCGGGCAATGGGATGACGACAAGCGAATCCAGCGAAGCCTTACCAGCGGTGATGCCGGCGATGGTGGCGCCACTTGTGATGACCGCGACCCCTGTACCATCCGTAATGATGACCGCGTCCGCGGTGTCCGCGACCATGGTGGCCGTGACCGCGCTTGACCTGGATCACCGCGCCGTCCTGCGCGGCAAGGGGCGCGATGCCCAATCTGGCGGAAGCGGACAGGGTCATTGCCAGCGAGGCAATCAATGCCGCGCCAATCAGAACGGTACGTCTCATGTTTGGGGGGTCCTCCCGATCGCTTGATCGCGATACCCAACACAAGTTCCCGATCATCGATTTTGTTCCGCGGCGACCAAGCAAGAAGATGAAGCGAACAGTCTGCCGCCGGTTGACGGGAAAAATTGGCAAAGTAACCTTGCGGAGCATTTGCAAGGAGAGCTGGATGAACAGCCCGGATATCGCAGAAGCCGCCTTTGCACGGGCCTGGAGCGTCTACCTGCTGATCCACAGCGGTATCGACGAGAACGACGTACGCCGCGCCAGTCTCCAGCGTTTTATTCAACAGCGCTGCATGGCGGGCGAGACCGACACGGAGCTACTGGCGGTCGAGGGGCTCAAATATCTCAAAAGCCTGGAAGGGCTCCAGGACGACTAGTTTGCAGATCAGTTCGCCGCCGCCTCACCGACGGCGCATCCTCTCGGACGGGAAAAACTGGAACATTCGATTATCTCAGGAGTTGCCGGTTGCATCATTGGGAAACCGGAGGAGGACACCTTGAGGAAGTTTCTGATGATCGGGACGCTGGCCTTTGCCGCTTCGGCCGTCGCCGGGCCGGCGCTTGCTGCCGAATTTTATGTCGTTCGCGACGCCACCACCAAGAAATGCACGGTGGTCGATACCAAGCCGACCACGACGACGACCACCATCGTCGACAACGGCGTCTTCAAGACCAAGACCGAGGCCGAAACCAGCATGAAAACCATGAAGGTCTGCACAAGTCAGTGACGGAGACCCTTCCAGGAGAGAGGGCCGCAGGTTCGCCTGCGGCCCTTTTTGTTGGCCCGGCAACAAGCATCAGCGCCGGTAACGCAGCGCCTCGACCAGCACGGCAAAGGCGGGTGTGAGCTGACGGCGGCTCGGATAGTAGAGGTGATAGCCGGAAAATGGCGGACACCAGTCGGCGAGCACGCGGATCAGGCGACCATCGGCGAGGTACGGCTGCGCCTGGTCTTCCGGCAGATAGGCAAGGCCGAGCCCGGCCAGCACCGCGCTCATCCGCAGCGCCAGATTGTTGAACACCAACTGGCCGTCGACTCGGACCCTCAGTCCGCGCCCGCGCTTCTCGAATTCCCACGCGTAGATACCGCCATGGGTCGGCAACCGGATATTGATGCAGCTATGCGCGGTCAGATCCTGGGGCTTGGCGGGCTTGGGATGTCCAGCAAAGTAGGAGGGCGCTCCGACCACCGCCATGCTGAAGTCCGGTCCGATGCGCACCGCGATCATGTCCTTTGCCACCTGCTCGCCGAGGCGAACGCCGGCGTCGTAGCGCTCCGCGACGATGTCGGTGAGGCCATACTCGATGGTGATCTCCACCTTGATGTCGGGATAGCGCGGCAGCAGCTTTGCCAGCGCCGGCCAGAGGATTGCGCTCGCCGAGTGTTCGGCCGCGGTGATGCGAATTGTGCCGGCCGGCTTGTCGCGCAGTTCCGTTAGGGCGGACATTTCCGCATCGATCTCTTCCAGCCGCGGGCCGACCGTTCGCAACAGCCGCTCGCCGGCCTCCGTCGGCGCGACGCTACGCGTGGTGCGGGTCAACAGCCGCAATCCGAGCCGCTCCTCTAATCCGCGCAGCGTATGGCTGAGCGCAGGCTGTGAAACCCCGAGCTGCGCCGCCGCCCGGGTGAAGCTTCTTTCGCGCGCCACCGCAAGGAACGCGGTGAGATCGCTGATGTTTTGCCGCGCCATTCATGAATCCAGTTCATAGGTGCAAGTTAATTCTACCATCTAATAGGGCGCGCTCGCAGCCGCTAGATGTTGGGCTCGGCCGCGCTCGCACCGGCCATCGCGCTCTATCAAACGTGAACGCCGGCTAGGAACAGCCGGAACGCGGCGCAGTTACAGGAGCGCAGCCGGATATTGCGGGCATCGGTAAAGACCGCGCCCTATCTCGAACGTAATCCGCGCGAAAAGCACAACGGGAACACGACATGAAAAGTCCGAGCGACTTCGAATTATCGCGGCGTAAACTGTTGGCGGGAAGCGCCGCATCAATGGCGCTGACTGCGGCGCCATCCATCCTCAATGCCCAGGCGCCTGCTGTGGAGGCTGCCGTCGCTGAAGTCTCTGCCGTACGGAAAGTCTCCTTCACCGTGAACGGAACGGCGCGCGGCCTCACGCTCGACCCGAGAACCACGCTGCTCGACGCGCTGCGCGAGCACCTGCATCTCACCGGCACCAAGAAGGGTTGCGATCACGGCCAGTGCGGCGCCTGCACCGTCATCGTTGGCGGAAGGCGGATCAATTCCTGCATGACGCTCGCCGTGATGCATGAGGGCGAGCGCATCACGACCATCGAGGGGCTCGGCACGCCCGAGAATATGCACCCGATGCAGGCCGCTTTCGTCAAGCATGACGGTTACCAATGCGGCTATTGCACGCCGGGACAAATTTGTTCGGCCGTCGCAGTGCTCGACGAGATCAAGGCCGGCATCCCGAGCCACGTCAGCACCGACCTGAACGCGCCGCCGCAACTCAGTAATGCCGAGCTCCGCGAGCGCATGAGCGGCAATATCTGCCGTTGCGGCGCCTATTCCAACATCGCCGAGGCAATATCGGAAGTCGCCGGGAGGCCCGCATGAGATCATTCACCTACGAACGCGCCCGCACGCCGGCTGAGGCTGCCGCTTCCGCGATGCGCAAGCCGGATGCCAAATTCATCGCGGGTGGCACCAATCTCCTTGACCTGATGAAACTCGAGATCGAGACGCCGGCTCATCTGATCGACGTCAACGGCCTTGCACTCGACAAGATCGAATCGACGCAAGAGGGCGGACTACGCATCGGCGCGCTTGTGCGCAACACCGATCTCGCCGCAGACGCGCGCGTACGGCGCGACTACGGCGTATTGTCGCGCGCGCTGCTCGCCGGCGCCTCGGGGCAATTGCGCAACATGGCGACCACCGGAGGCAATCTGCTGCAGCGAACGCGCTGCCCTTACTTCTATGACACCAACCAGTCCTGCAATAAACGGAAGCCCGGCAGCGGCTGTGCGGCGATTGGCGGCTTTAGCCGCCAGCATGCTGTCGTAGGCGCAAGCGAAGCCTGCATCGCGACCCATCCGAGCGACATGGCGGTAGCAATGCGTGCGCTCGATGCCACCATCGAAACCGTGCGGCCCGACGGTGCGAGGCGAGCGATCCCGATTGCCGAATTTTACCGTCTGCCCGGCGATACGCCGCATATCGAGACGACGTTGATGCCGGGCGAATTGATCACGGCGGTGACGCTGCCAAAACCCGTCGGCGGCAAACAGATCTACCGCAAGGTGCGCGACCGCGCCTCCTACGCCTTCGCGCTGGTGTCGGTGGCTGCGATCGTGCAGGGCGACGGAACCGGGCGTATTGCGCTCGGCGGCGTCGCGCACAAGCCATGGCGTGTCGAGGCGGCCGAGGCCCAGATGCCGCGTGGCGCCAAGGCGGTCGCCGCACAGTTGCTCGCCGGCGCCAGGCCGACGCGGGAGAATGCATTCAAGTTGGCGCTGGCGGAACGCACGTTGGGCGCCGTGCTGGCTGAAGCGAAAGGTTGATCCGAAAGGTTGATCCATGAGATTCGAAACCCCTGCCACAATCAATCCGATCGACCAGCTCAAGGTGGTCGGTAAGCCCGCCGATCGCATCGATGGTCCGCTCAAGGCCACCGGCCGCGCCCCTTACGCGTATGAGCGCCACGATGTCGTTTCGAATCCGGCCTATGGCTACGTGGTCGGTTCGGCGATCGCAAAGGGACGGATCGCCCGGATTGACCTCGCTGCGGCCAAGGCCGCGCCCGGTGTGCGCGCGATCGTTACGGCCGACAATGCCGGCAAGCTCGACAAGGGTGAGCGCAACACGGCGAGGCTGCTTGGCGGCCCCGAGATCGAACATTATCACCAGGCGATCGCGGTTGTGGTCGCAGACACTTTCGAGCAGGCACGCGCCGCTGCGGAGCTTGTCCACGTCGATTATGTCAAGGCGGAGGGCGCGTTTGATCTTGAAGCGGTCAAGGACACGGGTAAGCCCCAAGCCCTGTTCGGCGGTCCTGCCGATACCTCGGTTGGTGATTTTGACCGCGCATTCACGGCAGCGCCGGTTCAACTCGACGCCACCTACACCACGCCCGATCAGGCGCATGCGATGATGGAGCCGCATGCCTCGATCGCCGCCTGGAACGGCGACAAGCTCACGCTTTGGACCTCGAACCAGATGATCGCCTGGGGAGTGGGCGATGTCGCGAAGACGCTCGGCATTTCCAAGGAGAATGTTCGGCTGGTCTCGCCTTTCGTCGGCGGCGGCTTCGGCGGCAAACTATTCGTGCGTTCGGATGCCTTGCTTGCGGCGCTCGGCGCGCGCGCAGCCGGCCGGCCGGTAAAGTTGGCGCTGCAGCGTCCGCTGATGTTCAACAATACGACGCACCGTCCGGCGACGATCCAGCGCATTCGTATCGGCGCGACCCGCGACGGCAAGATTACGGCGATCGGACATGAGGAGTGGTCCGGCAATCTGCCCGGCGGCAGGCCCGAGGGCGCGGTCAGCCAGACGCGGCTGCTATATGCCGGGGCGAACCGCATGACCGCAACCCGCTTGGCGGCGCTCGACCTCGCCGAAGGCAACGCGATGCGCGCGCCGGGCGAGGCTTCGGGCATGATGGCGCTGGAGATCGCCATCGACGAAATGGCCGAGAAGCTCGGGATTGATCCGATCGAGTTTCGTATCCTCAACGATACCCAGATCGATCCGGAACGGCCGACGCGGCCATTCTCGCAACGTCAACTCACCGAATGCTTCCGCACCGGCGCTGAGCGGTTCGGCTGGAGCAAGCGTAATCCGCAACCGGGCCGGGTCCGTGACGGACGCTGGATGATCGGCATCGGCACCGCCGCTGCGTTCCGCAACAATTTGGTGGTGAAGTCAGCCGCGCGCGTGCGGCTCGACAACAACGGCACGGTGACGGTCGAGACCGACATGACCGACATCGGTACCGGCAGCTACACCATCATCGCGCAGACCGCGGCCGAAATGATGGGCGTCCCGCTGGAGAAGGTGGTGGTACGTCTCGGCGATTCGACCTTCCCGGTCTCGTCAGGCTCCGGCGGGCAATTTGGCGGCAACAGTTCGACCGCAGGCGTCTATGCGGCGTGCGTCAAGCTGCGAGAAGCAATCGTCCAGAAACTCGGCTTCAATTCAGCGGAGGCCGAGTTCGCTGATGGCGAGGTGCGCGCGGGCAATCGCCGCGTGCCGTTAGTGCAAGCTGCGGCAGATGGTGGGCTCACAGCCGAAGACGGAGTTGAATTCGGCGACCTCGACAAGAAGTACCAGCAATCGACCTTCGGCGCGCATTTCGTCGAAGTCGGCGTCGATGTTGCGACCGCTGAGATCCGCGTGCGCCGCATGCTCGCAGTGTGCGCGGCGGGCCGAATCCTCAATCCGAAAACTGCGCGCAGCCAGGTGATCGGGGCGATGACCATGGGCGTGGGTGCGGCGCTGATGGAAGAACTCGTGGTCGACAAGCGCGCCGGCTTTTTCGTCAACCATGACCTCGCCGGCTACGAGGTGCCGGTTCACGCCGACATTCCGCATCAGGACATGATCTTCCTCGACGAGACCGACCCGATGTCCTCGCCGATGAAGGCCAAGGGTGTCGCCGAGCTCGGCATCTGCGGCGTGGCGGCGGCGATCGCCAACGCAATCTACAACGCCACCGGCGTCCGCGTGCGCGACTATCCGATCACGCTAGACAAGCTTCTGGAGCAGCTACCGGACGTCGGCTGAGCCGTAACGCGGCGCAACCGTTTCGAAGCTCGACGCAAGCACGAAGGGGAAAGCGTCATGATCACGCGACGACGCCTGCTCGCCACCACCGGCCTCGCGGTGCTGGCAGCAGGAACAACGCCGGCTGTCCCGGCTAATGCAAGGAACGGAACGATGGAAATCAAGCGAAGCGGTTCACAGCCGTCCGGCAAAGGACCTGCGGAATATTTCACCGGCAGCGTGCGCGTCGATCCGCTGATGCAGGCGCCCGATCCGGCGCGTGTCGCCGGTGCGCACGTCACATTCGAGCCCGGTGCGCGCACGGCATGGCACACCCATCCGCTCGGTCAGACCCTGATCGTCACCTCGGGGCGCGGCTGGGTGCAGGTCTGGGGCGGACGTGTCGAGGAAATCCACCCGGGCGACGTCATCTGGTTTCCGCCCGGCGAGAAACACTGGCATGGCGCGACGCCGACCACGGCGATGACCCATATCGCCATCCAGGAGCGGCTCGACGGCAAGACCGTCGACTGGATGGAAAAGGTCAGCGACGAACAATACCGGACTTGATTTTGAGAGCTTGACGGAAAATGTAGCCAGCATCTTCAGGCTCTTTGCTGACTGTATGAAAGCGAGTCGCGTTTTCGTCATGGCCAGGCTCCTCCCGGCGCTCCAATTCTTCTTGCTTTGTTGAGACACCGTTTGTCGTTCACAGCCCGCGGCGCCCTGATCTGGCGTGGCAGGAATATGGCGGTGAACGAGGATCATTCTTCAAAGCTAGGCGCCAATCGTTCCAAAAACGCGCTATGAATTAACCATGGAGAATCCGCGCCCCCTGCCGTTCTCGGCATTCGAATGGCTGCTGTCCGGGCGGTATCTGCGGGCGCGTCGCAAGGAAGGCTTCATTTCCGTTATCGCCGGTTTTTCCTTCCTCGGCATCATGCTCGGCGTTGCGACGCTGATTATCGTGATGGCGGTCATGAACGGCTTCCGCAAGGAACTGGTGGACAAGATCGTCGGCCTGAACGGCCATCTTCTGGTGCAACCGCTTGAGGCGCCGCTGACGGATTGGGAGGACGTCACCGAACGCATCAGTCGGGTTCCAGGCATACGGCTCGCCGCTCCCGTGGTGGACGCTCCGGCCCTGGCATCATCGGCGCACAACGCCTCCGGCGTGCTCGTTCGCGGCATCCGCTCCGACGATCTCAACAAGTTGGCCGCGATCGCCGGCAATATCCAGCAGGGCTCACTGGATGAATTCAACGAGGGGCGGGGGGTCGCCATCGGGCGCAGGCTTGCCGATCAATTGTCGCTGCGTGCCGGCGACAATATCACGCTGGTCGCGGCAGATGGCGCAGTGAGGTCGAAGGGCACGACGGCGCATATCAAGCCGTACAAGGTTGCGGCGGTGTTCAGCATCGACATGTCGGAATATGATTCCGTCATGGTTTTTCTGCCGCTCGCCGAGGCGCAGGCCTATTTCAACCGTGCAAACGACGTGAGCGCCATCGAAATTTTTATCGACGGCAGCCCTGACCGGGTCGACAGCTTCCGAAGACCGGTAGCTGACGCCGCGGGGCGGCCGGTGTTCCTCGTCGACTGGCGGCGGCGCACCTCGGCCTTCTTCGCCGCACTTCAGGTCGAGCGCAATGTCATGTTCCTGATCCTGACCTTGATCGTGCTGGTTGCCGCGCTGAACATCGTATCGGGCCTGATCATGCTGGTGAAGGACAAGGGCAGCGACATCGCCATTCTGCGCACCGTGGGCGCATCGCGAGGGGCAATCATGCGTATATTCCTGATCGCAGGTGGTGCGATCGGCGTGCTCGGCACGGTGACCGGACTGCTCGTCGGCATGCTGATTTGCCTGAATATCGAAACGATCCGGCAATTCCTGTCCTGGCTCACCAATACCGAGCTGTTTCCGCCAAAACTCTACTTCTTGTCAAAACTGCCGGCGGAGATCGATTTTGCCGAAACCGCCGCCGTCGTGGTCATGGCATTGACGCTGTCATTGCTCGCGACGCTCTATCCATCCTGGCGCGCCGCGCGGCTCGATCCGGTCGATGTGCTTCGATATGGGTGACGGCACGCTGGCCTTAGCGTTGCTCTCGCTCCGCAGAGGCTGCGGCAAGATCCGAACCCGGCTGTCGTCGCCCGCGAAGGCGGGTGACCCAGTATCCCAGAGGCGCTGGTACTGAATCGAGAGGCCGCGGCGTACTGGATCCCCCGCCTTCGCGGGGGATGACGGCTTGTGGTGATTCGGCGCTCTACGTCATCGCGGGTCGCGCGCCCGATGACAGGCTTCCGCGAAGCAATCCATCTGTCCCGGCGCCGATGTGGATTGCTTCGCTGCGCTCGCAATGATGGGGTGGACGGCCCCCGAACGGCATCGATGTGCCAGACTGGCGATGCTGAGTCGAACCAGACAAGGGGACCGTCCATGACGAAGATTAGCACGATTGGGTTGGATCTGGCTAAGAACGTGTTTCAGGTTCACGGGATTGATGCATCGGGAAGGGTTGTGCTGAGGCGGCAGCTCAGGCGGGCTGCCGTAGAGAAGTTCTTTGCGGGGTTGCCACCGTGCCTGGTTGGCATGGAGGCTTGCGGGAGCGCACATCATTGGGCCCGGGTGATCAGGCGCTATGGCCATGAGGTGCGACTGATGCCGCCGGCCTATGTGAAGCCCTACGTCAAGCGCAACAAGAACGACGGCCGGGATGCGGAAGGTGTCTGCGAGGCAGTGGGCCGGCCGACGATGCGCTTTGTTCCGGTGAAGAGCGTCGAGCAACAGGCCACGCTGGCGGTTCATGGCACACGTGCCTTGCTGGTTCGCCAGCGGACGATGGTGGCAAACGCCTTGCGGGCAGCGCTGAGCGAGCTCGGGATCGTGGCCGCGCAAGGACATCAGGGGCTGTGTGAGCTGATGGCCAAGCTTGAGGAGCCGAGCGAAGAGATTCCGGAGATGATGCGATGTGCTCTGTTGATGCTGGCGCAGCACTGGCAGGCGCTCAATGCCGATGAACGCGTGCTTGAACGGCAGATCGCGAAGGCTGCCAGATGCGATCGGGACGCGCGCCGGCTGATGGAAGTCCCAGGCGTCGGCCCGATCATCGCCAGTACGGTGTTGGCCAAAGTGCCCGATGCGAAGGTGTTTCGCTCCGGTCGGGACTTCGCCGCCTGGATCGGGCTCACCGGCAAGGACCACGGTACTGGCGGCAAGCATCGCCCAGGGCGTATCTCCAAACAGGGAGATCGTATGTTGCGCGCGCTGCTGATCAGCGGAGCCAGCGCCCATCTGCGGCAGCAAAAGAGGCGCGGCGTCAGCGACCCGTGGCTGCGCGATCTTTTGGCGCGGCGGCCTTACAAGGTCGCCATGGTGGCGTTCGCCGCTAAAGCCGCGCGCATCCTCTGGGCCATGCTGAGCAAAGGAGAAGTTTACCGAGACCGCGCGAGCGCGCCGGCTGCTGCCTAGTTGAAGGGCGACAGCCGCCGCGCTCGCGCTCATCCCTATCGGAAGGGCAATTAAGGTGTGATGGCAAATGGTCAGGAAACCAGGATCGAAACACTCCGACACGTCATTGCGCGTCACAGCGCGCCGCAATGATTGGAATTCGATCCGCGATCTCCATCAGGGCCCGCGGTCAATGGCCGCTTCTCGAGGCCGTATACATGACCGCTCCCCGATCCATTGCCGAAGCACCAAAAAGCCCTTGCCGAGAGGGGGCCGTCCATACATGACGTGGAAGGGCCACGCCGCGCGTCTTGAACAGTCTTTTCCCCTCTCATGCCATTTCCCCTTCGCCACAAAACCCATTATGGTGCGCCCTCGCTTCGCGCTTGGCGAAATCTAATTCATGGCTAATATCAAAGGCTTGGCATAGGGCTTGCGCCTTTGGAGGGTGGTTTGACGCGCTATATTTCGACGCGGGGGGAGGCCCCCGTCCTGGGTTTCTGCGATGTGATGCTGACCGGGCTCGCCCGCGACGGCGGCCTCTACGTGCCTGAAGTCTGGCCGCAGTTATCGAGCGAGACCATCGCCTCCTTCTTCGGCCGGCCCTATTGGGAAGTTGCCGTTGACGTCATCAAGCCGTTTGCTGCAGGCGAAATTTCCGACGCTGACCTCGGACGCATGGCGAATGAGGCTTATGCGACGTTCCGCCATCCCGCGGTGGTGCCGCTGAACCAGGTCAGCCCCCATCAATTCGTGCTGGAGCTGTTCCACGGTCCGACGCTGGCGTTCAAGGACGTCGCGATGCAGTTGATCTCGCGGCTGATGGATCATGTGCTGGCCAAGCGCAGCCAGCGCACCACCATCGTGGTCGCCACTTCAGGCGACACCGGCGGCGCCGCCGTTGATGCGTTTGCCAATCTCGACAATGTCGATCTGGTCGTGCTGTTCCCGAACGGGCGCATCTCCGACGTGCAGCGGCGAATGATGACGACGACGGGCGCTGCCAATGTGCATGCGGTGGCGATCGAGGGCACCTTCGATGATTGCCAGGCGATCCTGAAGGCGATGTTCAACCATCACGGCTTTCGCGACGCGGTCTCGTTGTCGGGCGTCAACTCGATCAACTGGGCGCGGATCGTCGCGCAGGTAGTGTACTACTTCACGTCGGCGGTGGCGCTCGGAGCGCCCGCGCGAACCGTGGATTTCACAGTGCCGACGGGAAATTTCGGCGACATCTTTGCGGGCTACGTGGCGAAGAGGATGGGGCTGCCGGTGCGCTGGCTACGCATCGCCTCCAACATCAACGACATCCTGCCGCGCACGCTCAAGACCGGCATCTATGAAGTCCGCGAGGTTCATGCCTCGGCTTCGCCTTCGATGGATATCCAGGTCTCCTCGAATTTCGAGCGGCTGTTGTTCGAGGCCAGCCGTCGCGATCCCGACAGTGTCCGCCGGCTGATGGCCTCGCTAAAACAGTCCGGACGTTTCGTGCTGCCGGATGCCATGCTGGCCGCGATCCGCGAGGAGTTCGACGCCGGCCGCGCCGACGAGACCGAGACGTCGGCCGCGATCCGCGCCGCCTGGCGCGAGGTCGGCGACCTCGTCGATCCCCATACCGCGGTGGCGCTGGCGGTGGCCGATCGCGATACGTCGGACTCGAAGATCCCCAACATCGTGTTGTCGACCGCGCATCCGGCCAAGTTCCCCGATGCCGTGGAAGCCGCGTGCGGCGTGCGGCCGCAACTGCCGGCCTGGCTCGACGGCCTCATGACCAAATCCGAACATATCACGGTGATGAAAAACGATTCAGCCGAGGT
Source organism: Bradyrhizobium sp. sBnM-33 (assembly GCF_032917945.1). Classification (NCBI taxonomy): domain Bacteria; kingdom Pseudomonadati; phylum Pseudomonadota; class Alphaproteobacteria; order Hyphomicrobiales; family Nitrobacteraceae; genus Bradyrhizobium; species Bradyrhizobium sp. sBnM-33. Next base: position 8,677,207 of record NZ_CP136624.1, on the reverse strand, counting down.
GGAGCGATTCGTGCGCTCGGTCAGCCGCGCTGCGAAGCAGGGAGTTGCGGGATGAGCGTTGACGTCACCAAGCTGCCATCCGGCCTGACGGTCGTCACCGACACCATGCCGCATCTGGAAACCGCGGCGCTCGGCGTCTGGGCCGGCGTTGGTGGTCGCGACGAAAAGCCGAACGAGCACGGCATCTCGCATCTCCTCGAACACATGGCTTTCAAGGGCACGACGCGGCGCTCCTCGCGCGAGATTGTGGAAGAAATCGAGGCTGTCGGCGGCGACCTCAATGCCGGGACCTCGACCGAGACCACGGCCTATTATGCGCGGGTGATGAAGGCCGACGTGCCGCTCGCGCTCGACGTGCTCTCCGACATCCTCACCAATCCGTCCTTTGTGCCTGACGAACTCGAGCGCGAGAAGAGCGTCATCGTGCAGGAAATCGGCGCGGCGCAGGATACGCCCGACGACGTCGTGTTCGAGCACCTCAACGAGCTCTGCTTTCCGGACCAACCGATGGGCCGGTCGCTGCTCGGCACCGCGAAGACGCTGAAGAATTTCGATCGCGACATGCTGCGCGGCTATCTTTCGACGCATTACCGCGGCCCCGACATGGTGGTGGCGGCCGCCGGCGCGGTCGACCACAAGCGCGTGGTGGAGGAAGCGGCGCAGAAGTTTGCCAGCTTCGACGCCACGCCGGCACCGAAGCCGCAAGCCGCGATGTTCGGCAAGGGCGGCTCGCGCGTGGTTCACCGCGATCTCGAACAGGCGCATCTGACGCTGGCGCTCGAAGGCGTGCCGCAGACCGACCTGTCGCTGTTCTCGCTGCAGGTCTTCACCAACACGTTGGGCGGCGGGATGTCGTCGCGGCTGTTCCAGGAAGTGCGCGAAAAGCGCGGCCTCTGCTACTCGATCTACACCTTCCACGCGCCCTATACCGACACCGGGTTCTTCGGCCTCTACACCGGCACGGATCCCGGCGACGCCCCGGAGATGATGGAGGTGATCGTCGACGTCATCAACGACGCCGTGGAAACCCTGACCGAAGCCGAGATCGCGCGGGCGAAAGCGCAGATGAAGGCGGGGCTGTTGATGGCGCTGGAAAGCTGCTCGTCCAGGGCCGAACAGCTTGCGCGGCACGTGCTGGCCTATGGACGGCCGCTGACGGTGGAGGAGCTGGTCACCAGGATCGATGCGGTCTCCATCGAATCGACCCGCAACGCAGCGCATGCGCTATTATCCCGCAGCCGGCCGGCGGTTGTCGCGCTTGGCAGCGGAAGGGGCCTGGACACGGCGGTGTCTTTTGCGGAAGGATTGACGCGGTCAAAGGCGAAAACGCTCCTACATTAAGGTTGTTAACCTCTCCCCGCTTGCGGGGAGAGGTCGGCGCGAAGCGCCGGGTAAGGGGCTCTCTCTGCGAATACGGCTCGTGGAGAGAGCCCCTCACCCCGACCCTCTCCCCGCCAGAGCGGGGCGAGGGAGAGCTAGTTAGGGCGGGAGAGAGCGGCATGGCCCTGTTTCGTTTGCCAACCAGCGGACCGGCTGCGCTCGTGCCGCGCGGCCACGGTCTCCTGCTGCGCGCTCCCCAGATGGCGGACTTTCCGCAATGGGCGCAATTGCGCGAACAAAGCCGGACCTATCTGACGCCATGGGAGCCGATTTGGCCGTCGGACGATCTGACCCGCGCCGGGTTCCGTCGCCGGCTGCGCCGCTACGCCGAGGATATCGCCGCCGACCGCTCCTATCCCTTCATCATCTTCCGTGAGCGTGATGGCGCCATGATCGGCGGCATTACGCTCGCCAATGTCCGCCGCGGCATCGTGCAGGCCGGCACCATCGGATATTGGGTCGGCGAGCCTCACGCCGGCCGCGGCTACATGACCGCGGCGCTGCGGGTACTGCTGCCGACCCTGTTCGGCGAGCTCAATCTGCACCGCATCGAGGCAGCCTGCATTCCCTCCAATACGCCGTCGATCCGGGTGCTGGAGAAATGCGGCTTCACCCGCGAGGGGCTGGCGCGGCGCTATCTCTGTATCAACGGCATCTGGCAGGACCACCTGCTGTTCGGCCTGCTGCATGAGGATTTCCGCGGCTGAACCGTTGATTTCTAAGCCTTTTGGGTGCCTTGGGTTCGCCGCCATTGGGCTGCTATAACGCCGCCGCGAACAAATTCACGTGGGACGATGGGATTGCGGGGACGTCGCATGGGTGACAATCGTTTGGCCAGGGTGATGGCTGTGGCTGCGGTCGCGGGCGGTCTGGCCTGTCTGACGGCGGCGCCGGCATCGGCGCAATCGCTGACCGACCGTTTCAAGAGCCTGTTCGGTGGCAAGTCGGACGAGGAGCCGGCCACCGCTGCGCCGACAGTTCCGCAGGACACTGGCGATCTGACCTGTCCGCCGGTCACGGTCCGGTCAGGCGCATCCACCTACGCGGTCGCTGCGCCCGGCAAGCAGCCGGTCGGCAACGACCTGCGGTTCCAGGCGACGATCAGCAAGATGGCCCGCGAATGCAGCATCAATGGCGGCGTGATCACGGCGCGGATCGGCATTCAGGGCCGCGTCATCGCGGGTCCCGCCGGCGCGCCGGCCTCGGTCCAGGTCCCTATACGTGTCGCAGTGGTGCATGGCGGCGTATCTGAGAAGACCATCGCCACCAAGGCCTACCAGACCACCGTCAATATGACCGAGAGCGGCAGCGAGCCGTTCACGCTGGTCGCCGAAGACCTCACCTATCCGGCGCCCCCCGGCGCCGTCGGTGACAGCTACATCTTCTATATCGGATTCGACCCGCAGGCCTTAAAGCCCGAACGCCCGGCACCGAAGAAGAAGAAGCAATAAAAAAGCCGGCGCGATCGTCTCGCGCCGGCTTTTGATTGATGGAGGAAAGCGCTCAGTTCAGCTTGGCGCGAACCTCGGCAATGCCCTTGGCGAGCAGGTCGTCGGCGACCGAGCCCTTGACCGACTGCGACAGGATGGTCGAGGCGGCTTCGACCGCAGCGTTGGCCGCGGCGGCACGGACGTCGGCCAGTGCCTGGGCTTCGGCCAGCGCAATCTTGCTCTCGGCGGTCTTGGTGCGGCGGGCGACGAAGTCTTCCATCTTGGCCTTGGCTTCGGTCGCGATGCGCTCCGCTTCGGCCTTGGCGTTGGCGACGATCTCCTCGGCCTCGCGCTCGGCGCTGGCGCGGCGGGTCTGATACTCGCCGAGCAGCTTGGCGGCCTCCTCTTTCAGACGGCGGGCGTCGTCAAGTTCCGCCTTGATGCGTTCGCCGCGATGATCGAGCGCCGTCAGTACCGTCTTGTGGATGCCGAGATAGGCAAACAGCACCAGCAGGATGACGAAGGCAATCGCGACCCAGGTTTCCGGTTCGGTAAACATCGGTCTATCCCTTCAACGAAACATCAACGGCTTTGCTCACCGTCTTGCTGTCGGGCAGCACGCCGGTGAGGCGCTGGACGATGGCGCCGGCCGCGTCCGCTGCGATGCCGCGGACATTGCTCATCGCGGCTTCCCGCGTTGCCGCGATCTGCTTCTCGGCGGCGGCAAGCTTGGCGGTGAGCTGGTCCTCCAGCGTCTTGCGCTCGGCTTCCGCGGCCGCGTTCAGCTTCTCGCGGGTCTCGTTGCCGATGGCCTGGGCGCGGGCGCGGGCGGAAGCGAGTTCGGTCTCATACGCCTTCAGCGCCGCGTCCGACTCGTCCTTGAACTTCTGCGCCGCCGCCAGATCGCCCTCGATCGCGTTCTGACGTGCGTCGATCACGCTTTCGACGCGCGGCAGCGCAAAGCGGGAAACGATCACGTAGAGCGCGACGAATGCAATGACGAGCGACACCAGCTGCGAAGCAAACGTGCTCGACTCGAACGGAGGAAATCCTCCGCCGTGTCCGCCGTCGGCTTCGGTGTGGGCGCCGGTGCCCTTGGCCGGGGTACCATGACTTTTTTCAGCCACGGGGTTCTCCTGTTGCGGTCAGGCGCGCCGCCCGGAGGCGGCGCGAGTGGGTGCAGCTCAGAGCGGAACGAACAGCAAAAGCAGCGCGATCAGCAGCGAGAAAATGCCGAGCGCTTCGGTCACGGCGAAGCCGAAGATCAGGTTGCCGAACTGGCCCTGGGCTGCCGAAGGATTGCGCACGGCAGCAGCGAGGTAGTTGCCGAAGATGATGCCGACGCCGACGCCCGCGCCGCCCATGCCAATTGCTGCGATGCCCGCGCCGATAAGTTTAGCTGCTGCCGGTTCCATTTCTATAGCTCCTTGAGGGGTAAGACAAAGGTGTGGGTGGAAATTCCCCGGACCGCTTAGTGTCCCGGATGAATGGCGTCGTTGAGATAGATGCAGGTCAGGATCGCGAACACGTAGGCCTGCAGGAACGCGACCAAGAGCTCAAGCGCGGTCAGCGCTACCGTGAGCGCCAGCGGCAGCATGCCGCCGACCCAGCCGAGCGCGCCGAGCGACACGCCGAGCATCGCGACGAAGCCTGCGAACACCTTCAGCGCGATGTGGCCCGCCAGCATGTTGGCGAACAGACGTACGCTGTGCGAGACCGGTCGCAGGAAGAACGACAGGATTTCGATGAACATGACCAGCGGCAGGATGTAGATCGGCACGCCGGAGGGCACGAAAATCTTGAAGAACTTGAGGCCGTTCTTGTAGAGGCCGTAGATCAGGACGGTGAAAAAAACCAGGAAGGCCAGCGCCGCGGTAACGATGATGTGGCTCGAAACCGTGAACGTATAGGGAATGATGCCGATCAGGTTCGAGATGCAGATGAACATGAACAGCGAGAAGATCAGCGGGAAGAACTTCATGCCTTCCGCGCCGGCGGTAGAGCGGATCGTCGAGGCGACGAATTCGTAAGAGATTTCCGCGATCGACTGCAGCCGCCCGGGAACCAGTTGGCGTCCCGCCATGCCGCCGATCATCAGTAGCGAGATCACGGCTACCGTGAGGAACATGTAGAGCGAGGAGTTGGTGAAGGCGATCGTCTGATTGCCGATATGGCCGATCGTGAAGAGGGGTTCGATATTGAACTGGTGGATCGGGTCGATTTTCATCCGCGCGGCTCTTTATCCACCGGCCTGGCCGGCATCGAATTTCAAATGTCGTGACTTCCCGTCGATGCTCAGCGTCTGCGGGAAGCTACGCCTGCAGATCTCACCACGTTGACCACACCGGCAGTGAAGCCGAGCAGCAGAAACACGATGAAACCGAACGGCGATGTCGACAACAAACGGTCGAACCCCCAGCCAATCGCTGCACCGACGACAACGCCCGCAACCAACTCCGAGGAAAGCCGGAAACCCAGCGCCATCGCAGATGCTCTGGCAGCCCTGTCTCCGCTTTCAGTTCCGGGTTGATCAGTCCTGAGTTTCCGGGTGTCGCGAATTTCGGACAACCGTTGATCCAGACTTCCGAGCCTTGCGGAAAGCGCAGCTTCGTCGGAAGACGGCTGATCGCGATTTCCACTTGCGTTGTCGTTCTTGTCTTCGGCCATGCCAAGACATTAAACGATGCCAACGGTTGATGGAAAGTACGCCCGTCACCCTTGAAAGCCGCGCGGACCATACTTACCGCGTCTAATCAAGTCAAGATTACGCGGTAGCCAGCTAGTGCTTTGATTTTTCTGGATTTATTCGAATGTCGTCTGCGGCCCTGTGGACCCGCGATCGCAGTGCAGCAGTATTGCCACACAGATCGATCTTGCGCAGATTTGGGCGGTCTGTTGGGATGTCCCGAGCGAAGCGAAAATCCCCATCCGTGGAGCCCGCATGCAGCGTCAGGTCGATTACTATTTCTCGATCCAGTCGCCTTGGGCCTATATCGGGCATCAGCCCTTTCGTGACCTGGTAAGTACCTACGATCTCAAGGTTAATCACAAGCCGGTAGTGCTGGTCGATCTGTTCTCGGAGACCGGCGGCTTGCCGTTGATGAAGCGCCATCCGGTGCGGCAGCGCTACCGGATGGTCGAACTGCAGCGCTGGCGCGACAAGCGCGGCCTGAAATTCCACCTGCAGCCGGCGAACTGGCCGTTCAATGCGCGGCTGGCTGATGGCGTCGTGATTGCGGCGCTCGAGGCTGGCCACGATCCCGACCGATACCTGCGACGGGCCTTTGCCGGCGTCTGGGAAGAGCAGCTCAATCTCGCCGATCCCGCAACGATTGCGAAACTCGCCGATGAATCGGGGCTGCCCGGCAAGCAATTGGTGGAGCGCTCGAGCTCGGAAGAAATTAGCGCAGCCTATGAGCAGAACCGGCAGGACGCGCTCTCGGCCGACGTGTTCGGCTCGCCGGTCTACGTGCTGGATGGCGAGGTGTTCTGGGGGCAGGACCGCATCGAATTGCTCGGTGACGCGTTGAAGTCCGGCCGGGCGCCCTATAGCTCGGTAGTGTAAGGGCGCCTTGAAAGCGCCCCGGCGGGCGAGGAAACCGGTACTGTCCTGAGGCGGGAGCAAGGCCCATGAGCAGAGCGAAAACGTCCTCGAAATTGCCCGGCATAATTATGCTGGCCGTTTGTCTTGCCGGTGCCGGTCAGGCGCTTGCCGGCCCGATGCCGGAGACCGAGAACGGCCGTTACGCGCTGTCGCCGGCAGGCGATGGCGTGCTTCGCCTGGATACTCGAACCGGCGCGGTCTCGACCTGCAACAATTCGGGTGCGGGCTGGGCCTGCTATGCCGTACCTGACGAGCGGGCGGCGATGGACGTCGAAATCGGCCGTCTGCAAGCCGACATTGTCCGGCTGCAGGCCGAGAATGAGCGGCTCAAGGCGGACCTCGCCTCGCGCGAGCCCAACGTATCCGGCAAGATCGGGGAGCCGTTGCCGAAATCGGACTCCCTGAAACCAGGCGAGCCGAAGGTCGCCGAAGGGGAGCGCAAGATCGAAATCCCGCTGCCGAGCGACCGCGACCTGGATCGCATGGTGTCGTTCCTCGAGCGGGCCTGGCGGCGATTGATCGAGATGGCCAACCGGGTGCAGCGGGACGTCAGCGGCAAGATTTGACAATTGTTGCGTACGCAAGGTGGGCGTAGCGGCGCAAGAACTGGTGGGCACGGCGCGAAGAGCGCCTTCTCACCCTTACGAAGATTGCAAGTGATGACCGCATCCAAATCCATCTCTCGCACCGCGCCTTCCACCGTCAGCGCCACCACCATCGTGTCCTCGCTCTTGACCGCGCAAACGCGAGGTGCCGGCTTTACCGACCTCACCGCCGAAGTCGCGAAATTCGTCCGTGACGCACATGCGCGCGAGGGCGCGGTGACGCTGTTCATCCGTCACACGTCGGCGTCGCTGACGATCCAGGAGAATGCCGATCCGACCGTGTTGGTCGATCTGACCACCGCACTGAACCGGCTCGCGCCCGAAAATGCTGGGTGGCGCCATGACACCGAGGGGCCGGATGACATGCCGTCACACATCAAGACTATGCTGACCGCAACCTCGCTGCACGTGCCGGTGCTTGAGGGCGCGCTCGCGCTGGGCACTTGGCAGGCGATCTATCTGGTCGAGCACCGCGCCCGGCCGCACCGGCGCGAGGTCGTGCTGCAGTTCATCGGCAGCGTCGATTGAGCACAACCCTGGTTGCTGCGATCACCAGCATCCTCGTCTGTCGGTCGCAAACCCGCAATTCGCCGGTGCGACGAGCTAGAAACCAAACCAGCCGTGAACCGACCACAGCCGGATTGAGAGGTCAGCGATTGGATTGCATATAGGCAAGCCCCGCGGCGCACGCACCAAAGGTAAGCGCCCAAAGCAGGCTTGAATCAAGCGACGCGTTCAGCCCATACCGCTGCAGCAGGAAAATGAAGGCGGCAGCCGCCGCGGTGTGCATAGCGATATAGCGCCAGTTTTTCATCAATCCGCCCTGCCTTTTCGAGACGCCGTATCATCGATGTCTAGCCTGATCATGGGTACCAAACAACGCCATTGCACTCGGTTGCCAGTCTCGCTGCGCATGCCGTTCCCCTGAAATGCGAAACCACATTGGGGACGTGGCGATCATTCGATCGGGCACCGCGGCAGCCGCGCGTGCACGAGATCGGCGCGCGGATGTCGGTGAACCCAGCTCAAAAAAACAGCCGACCGCGGAGCGATCCGCGACCGGCTTTGTTGGGGTGTCGTACTGCCGCGGCTGTTGCCGCCGGTAAGACCGCTACTTGGTGATATCGACGTCCTTGGTTTCCGGCAGGAAGAAGAAGCCGACGACCGCAGTAATCGATGCGAAGATGATCGGATACCAGAGACCCGCATAGATATCGCCGGTCGAGGCCACGATCGCAAACGAGGTCGCCGGCAGCAACCCGCCGAACCAGCCGTTGCCGATGTGATAGGGCAGCGACATCGAGGTGTAACGGATCTTGGTCGGGAACAATTCGACCAGCATCGCGGCGATCGGCCCGTACACCATGGTGACGAAGAGCACCAGGACGAACAGAAGCCCGATGATCGCCGCAACTTGCGGTTTGAAGATATCGAACGGGTGAGCCATCTTCACGATCTGGGCATCGCCGGCCTTGGGGTAACCTGCGGCCTGCACCGCTGCCAGGACGGCCGGATTGGACGTCTTGGCGTCGGTGTAAGCTACGTCCTTTCCATTGACGACGACCTTCACGCCGGAGCCTGCAGCGCCATAGCTGGTCGAGTATTTGACCGACTGCTGTGCCAGGTAGGCGCGAGCGGTATCGCATGGTGCGGAGAAGACGCGGGTGCCGACCGGGTTGAACAGGTCGCCGCAGCCCTTGGCGTCGGCCACCACCTCGACCTTTACGGATTCGATCGCCTTTTCCAGCGCCGGGTTGGCGTTGGTGGTGATCATCTTGAAGATCGGGAAGAAGGTCAGTGCCGCGATCAGGCAGCCTGCCAGAATGATCGGCTTGCGGCCGATCTTGTCGGACAGCGCACCGAACACGATGAAGAAGCCGGTGCCGAACAATAGCGACCAGGCGATCAGCAGATTCGCGGTGTAGCCGTCGACCTTGAGGATCGATTGCATGAAGAACAGCGCGTAGAACTGGCCGGTGTACCAGACCACGCCCTGACCCATTACGCCGCCGATCAGCGCGATCAGTACGATCTTGGCATTGCTCCAGTTGGCGAAGGCTTCGGTCAACGGAGCTTTCGACCCCTTGCCTTCATCCTTCATTTTCTGGAACACAGGCGATTCATTCAGCCGCAGCCGGATCCATACGGAGATGCCAAGCAGCAGCACCGAGACCAGGAACGGAATGCGCCAGCCCCAGGCGGCGAATTCAGGCTCGCCGAGTGCGGTTCGGGTGAACAGGATCACCAGCAGCGACAGGAACAGGCCGAGCGTTGCCGTGGTCTGGATGAATGAGGTGTAATAGCCGCGCTTGCCCATCGGGGCATGTTCGGCCACGTAGGTCGCCGCGCCGCCATATTCACCGCCGAGCGCGAGGCCCTGCAGCAGGCGCAGGCCGATCAGGATGATCGGCGCCGCAATGCCGATGGTCGCCGCGTTGGGCAATATGCCGACGATGAAGGTCGACAGGCCCATGATCAGAATGGTGACGAGGAAGGTGTATTTGCGGCCGACGATGTCGCCGATGCGGCCGAACACGATGGCGCCGAACGGACGAACGATAAAGCCTGCTGCGAACGCCAGCAGCGCGAAGATGTCGCGGGTGGCCTGGTTGAACATTGGCTGATTCGTTGCGGGATCAATGACGCCGAAGAACTGCGCGCCGATGACGCTGGCAAGCGAACCGAACAGATAAAAGTCGTACCATTCGAAGACGGTGCCGAGCGAGGAGGCTAGAATGACGAAACGTTCGTCCTTCGTCATTCCGGCGGCCTTGCCGGACGTGGCAGTTATTGTAGACATTTCCGAATCGCTCCCCGTTTTTATGATCGCAAAGATGTGCGTTGCGTCCGATCACGCATTATGAATAGGGCTCACTACATGTTCGCGAAGCTTGGCCCAATAGTACTTTCGGCTGGCGTCGGGGCCTGTGCTGATCAGGACCTGGTTCTAGCCACTGCTTTTCCATAATCCCGGATTGCGTAATCAGTAGGCAGCGCGGATTTCCGGCAGATGGAAAGCTTGGCATTCAGCGCTTTAACCCGTCGACGTGTGGCCGGTCCAACAAGCTGCAAGCGGTGATCTGACCGCGCCGGGAGCCTCGCCAGTTCGGCGCAGTCTCGAACTAAAGTCCAATGACTGAGAAGACGAGCGCAATGCTCCACATCACGATCGAGACCGTGGCAGTCCATAGCGCGAACAGCAGATAGGTCTCGCGCATGATCGTCGAAACTGTCCGCTGCGCGGAAGCCTGGGGCGGACGGCTCTCCTTGGGGAGGTAGAGCCACATCTCGGTACGCCGGTGATCCTTGGTCCGGGCTTCCCAGGCTTTCACGACCAGAACCAGCGTCATCAGGATGCTGAGAAAACCTCCAGCCTGGAAGGCCGAGCGCGGCAGGAATGACAATCCTATCATGACGCAGAAGATGGCGAGCGAGGCGAAGCCGCAGGCGCGCAGCACTGTTTCGTAGGCGATACGGCGCATCTCTTCCACGGTCCGCCACTCCGTCGATCAAGGACACATGCCGGATTTAAAGAGGCCACAGCGTAGCGGCAGCGCGGCCCGCCCTCAACACCGCGAATTGGCCGTTACAGCCCGATCTTGAGAAAGTTACCGACCGCGGGCAGCGCGAGAAGGGCGGTTCCGGCAAGCCATATCCAGAGCGATGCGTCGCTGGATTCCGAGCCGCCGGTGACCCGCTCGTAGATCGCCGCCGGAATCCCACCAAGGATGACGGTCGCAGTCGAAACCATTAGCGATGAGAACATCAGCGTCAGCGACAGGCTGCCAAACAGCAGCGGGCCGGCGAGCAACTGGACATACAGCAGCGTGAAAATCAGCGCGAGCTGATTGAAGATGCCATTGATCATCCCGAAGAAAGCGATGCCTATGAAATAGAAGTTGCGGTTCATGATGCGGCTCCGCCAAGTCGGGGCGCCAGATTGAACAGCAGCAGGGTGTAGTGAAGGGCGACGCGCAGCCAGAACAGCCAGACAAAGCCGAACAGCCAAATCACGACTGGCGGGGTCACCTTCGGCGTCACGATCGCGACAGCGGCGACGACGGGATCGGTGATTCGGCAGAAAAATCGCCAGATGTAATTCGGCGAGTCTGCATCGACCATCAGACCGAGCAGAACGCGGCCAAGCAACGTGTACATCAACACCGCAAGAATAAAATTAGGCAGGTGAAAGTACCAATATGCCACGAGCGAGCTTGCGATATCCAAGAACGTTTCTCCTCGCAGCTTGACGGTGAGACAGCCGGCCGACCTCGCAACCAGCCGCGCTCGACCAACAATGGCAAGCCCACGATATCCCGGCAAGCCAGATAAGGTGCCGCCAACGAAGACGGGGCCCTGAGGGCCCCGTCCATCGATCTCCAGTCGAAGAACCTAGGTGGTCTTCTCCTCGAGCACCGTCCTGCCGCGCGGCTTCCGGATTTCGTCGACGTAGGCCTGCATTTCGGCCGATGGCTCCCTGCCGAGCTTGCTGACAATGTAGATGACAGCGAAGCCGAGTGGTGTTCCCAACAGCCCGCAGGCGATGTTGTTGAGGTTGAACCACCCGACCTTGTTGGCCAGCGGGTGAGCCAACGTCGGGAAGCTTTCCATGGCATTGGGCGCCGCCATGGCCTTCGCGATGTCGACCACCGGAGCCCCCGTCACGGGGTTCAGCAGCGAGGTCATGCCGAAGTACTTGACGCCTGCGCCGGGGAAGTACCGGGTTGTCACGAGATAGAACAGGCAGAGCCCGAAGCCCGCAATGATGCCGCAGATGGCACCCGTCGCGGTCGTCCGCTTCCACCAGACGCCCATGACCAGCGCCGGGAAGTTACCGGCCATCGCCAGTGAGAACGCCCAGCCAACCATGGCCAGGATGTCGCCCGGTTTGGTTGCGGCCGTCGCGGCTGCGACCACGGCGACGCCCACCAGGAGAGCGCGAGCTACGGTCAGCCGGCGAATGGTCGGCGCGTTCGGATCGATCATCTTGTAGTAGATGTCGTGCGACAGCGCGTTGGCGATGGCGAGCAGCAGGCCGTCGGCGGTGGAGAGCGCGGCGGCGAGACCGCCCGCTGCCACTAGACCCGAGATCACATAGGGAAGTCCCGCGATTTCCGGCGTGGAGAGCACGATCACGTCCGTGTTGATCACGAAGTCCTGCAGCCGCACGACCCCGGGGTGGTCGGCGATGGCCTTGCACGCCGCGATAACCGCATCGATGCTGGCTGCGTTCTTGCCGCAGATCTGGATCAGCCCGAGTTCACCCCAACTGAACAACCACGGGCGAATCGCCGTCAGGTCCCGCCCGATGATGTTGGTGTAGACTTCCAGCTTGGAGAACGCCGCGTAGGCCGGCGCGGAGAAGTACAGCAGGAAGATGAACAGCAGCGACCAGGCGACCGACTGGCGCGCTTCACGCACCGACGGGGTGGTGAAGTAGCGCATCAGGATGTGCGGCAACGACGCCGTACCGACCATCATGCACATGATGATCGCAAAGAAGTTGAGCGGGCTATAATTGATGAAGGGCTGGATGTGCGGCTTCAGCGCTGCGGGTGTCGCAAGACCCGTCGCCAACATTTGCTGCTCGCGCGCGGTAATATCCACGATGGCCTGCCCGTAGGTGAGTTCCGGAATCGGAATCCCGTACTTCATGGTGGACAGGATTACGATCGGCGTCAGATAGGCGATAATCAGGACGATGTATTGTGCGATCTGTGTCCAGGTCACCGCCCGCATACCACCCAACATCGCGCAGAGCAGAATGCCGACAAGTCCGGCGAAAACTGCAAGCTCGAACTGCATTCCGAGGAATCGCGAGGCGATAATCCCGGTGCCGTAGATTTGCGCCGTCACATAGGTAAAGGAGCAGGCGACAAGGACGATCACGCCAAGCAAGCGGGCGAAGTTGCCGCCGTACCGGAATGACAGGAAGTCGGGCACCGTATAGGCGCCGAACTTGCGCAGGTACGGCCCAATCAGGATCGACACCAGCACGAATCCGCCGGTCCATCCGAGCACCCATGCGAGGCCGTCGTAACCCAGCAGGAACAGGGTGCCGGCCATCCCGACGAAGGAAGCCGCCGACATCCAGTCGGCGCCCGTCGCCATGCCGTTGTAGAAGGCCGGCACACGTCGTCCGGCGACATAATACTCGGAGACTTCCGCCGTTCGCGTCATCACCCCGATGATGGCGTAGACCGCTAGCGTGAAGAACACGAACAAGTAGCCGAGGATCTTGTTTGGAACGCCGACCTGTTCGAGAAGAGCAAGCAGAATGATGAACGCCAGGAACCCGCCGGTGTAGGTCCCGTACATCCTGCCGAGATTCTTGATGAAATCCGAAGTGGCAGCGCCTTGTGTGGCCATGTCGATGCTCCCTCAATCTTCCTCGGCAAAGCCGAATTCGCGATCGATCTTGTCCTGCTGTTTCGCGAATACGAACAGCATGACCACGAACGCGATGAGCGACCCCTGCGCCGCCATGTAGAAGCCGAGCGGGAAACCGAGGATCGGGATGACGATAGTATTGAGTGGCTTCACGAACATGTGGATGACGAAGCCGAAGAAGAACCAGATGCCGAGATGCGTGAACATCAGGCGTGACGTCTTCGCCCAGTGTGCTTCTTCTTTTGCTTTCAGATCTGTGGGGTTAGGCATGGGTTGCAAATCCTCCCTCAAGACACCGGTCAGCAAGTGAGCCGGGATCGAACGATCGAGGGGATTGCAATCCCGTCAGCGCGGCACCCCCCTGCGCCGCAGTCCCAACCGCTCTTGTGCCGGTTTGGAACTAACGAAGGCTAACACCACGAATAGTCAGTTCTTAATAATACTTTCGGCGGGTAGAATATGTTGCGACTGCTAACAGCGATGCTGCATTGGAATCATTGCGCTTTGCAGGTACCGGATAGTTGGACAAGCTGATCCAGGTCGCCGCGCCGGAAAAGACTGCAATGAAGCTGTTCGAAAAACTGTTTCGTCCCCGTCCGCCGATTCGCGACCGCGAGGCGCTCGCGGACTTCATCGACGCCCAATCGGCATTCATCGTGCAGAAGGGAATCTACGAATATTCGCGCGCCCGCGCAGGGCATTATTCCAAGGTGCTGTTTGCTGAGGAGGGCTTTGCCAGGTCGGTCGAGCGGGCGCGCTGGCAGGCGTTTCCGCTCGGGCTGTCGATGGTCGGCGAGACGGTAGATGTCGTATTGCGTCCGCACGCCGGGGATGAGCGCCGGGCGGTGCTCGACCAGATCATCGCGGTCGTCCTTTCGGTGTTCGATCGCTATCCGGTGCCGCCCTCGATCGGCGAGGCCGCCTGGCAGGAGGCGCGGCGCGAACTGGCGCATCGGCTCGACCTGGCCGGCGGGCACGCGCCCAAGCGGGTGATGGACATTCCCGAACCGCTGGCTGAGAGCTACTTTGCCATGATGCCGATCCATGAAAAGCTGCGCGGGCGCGATTTCCAGACCACGCGCAACTATCTGCGTGTCAGCCTGTGCAACATCCATGACGAATTGGCGGACCGCATCGATGCGGCCGCGGTGATCGGTGCGCTTTTGAAATAGGACCGTCCGAAGCCTGCCGATGCCGGGACCGTAGAGCGGCGTTGGAGCGGGCGGCGGGCGCGGGCGGGAGAGGTCGATGGACAAGACGGCCGGCGGAGCCCTGCTTTTGTCGCTCGACGCCGTTGTCATCGATACGGAGACGACCGGGCTCGATCCGCGCAAGGCGCGGGTGATCGAGCTCGCCGGGGTGCGCCTCTCGGCCGGAAAGCTAGCGGCCGGCGATACGTTTCGCCAATTGCTGCGGCCGGCGGGGGAATCGATTCCGGCTGCAGCCACCCGCATTCATGGCATCGACGACGCTATCGTCGCGGGAGCGCCGCCGTTCGCGGAGGTCTGGCCGGGCTTCAAGGCGTTTCTCGGCGGATCCGTCGTGATCGGCCACACGGTCGGGTTCGATCTGGCGGTCCTCAAGCGCGAATGCGACCTGGCCGGCATTCCCTGGTCGCGGCCGAGAACGCTCGATACCCGGCTGCTGGCGCAGATCGCCGCGCCCGAATTGGCCGGTTATACGCTGGACAAGCTCGCAGGCTGGCTCGGCATCGAGACGGCCGGCCGGCACTCCGCGCTCGGCGATGCGGTCATGGCCGCGCGGATATTCCTGGCGCTGGTGCCGAAGCTGCGTGAGCACGGCATCCGGACTGTCGCCGAAGCCGAACGCGCCTGTCGCGCACTCACCACCGTGCTCGACGATCAGGTGCGCAGCGGCTGGATCGACGCTGTCGACGCCACCGCCCGCGTCGATGCTGAGGAGACCCTGCAGCGCTTCGACAGTTATGCGTTTCGCCATCGCATCCGCGACATCATGCGCACGCCCGCGATCTTCGTCTCACCGGATACCAAGGTCGGCGAAGCGCTGGCGCGCATGACGGACGAGAAGATCTCGGCGGTCTACGTCCACCGGCCGCAGCCTGAGCCGGAGATCAAGGCGGCTGACGCGGGCATTGTCACGGAACGCGACGTGTTGCGCGCCTTGGCCCGGGATGGCGCCCCGGCGCTGCAACGGCCGGTCGCCGAGATCATGAGCCAGCCGCTGGCGGCGGTCCCGTCGGAAGCGTTTGTCTACCGCGCTATTGGCCGGATGCATCGCCTCAAGACCCGACATCTCGGCGCCGTCGACGAGAAGGGCTGCGTGATCGGCGCATTATCGGCGCGCGATCTGCTGCGCCTGCGCGCAGGCGAGGCCATATCGCTCGGCGACGAGATCGACGCCGCCGCCGACGCGCATGCGCTGGCGGCGGCCTGGGCGCAGTTGCCGCGAGTCGCGGAATTGCTTCTGGCGGAAGGATTGTCCGGTCGCGATATCGCCGAAGTCATTTCCCGCGAACTGGGCGCTCTTTCTCGCCAGGCCGCAGTGATCGCCGAGCGGATCATGCGGGAGAGCGGCCGAGGCGGGCCGCCGTGCGAGTATGCGCTGCTTGTGCTCGGATCGGCCGGACGCGGCGAGAGCTTGTTGGCGATGGATCAGGACAACGCCGTGATCTTCGCGCATGGCGAGCCCGACGGCGAGGAGGATCGCTGGTTTGCCGAACTCGGGACGCATGTCGCCGATATCCTGCACGAGGTCGGCGTGCCCTATTGCAAGGGCGGCGTCATGGCGAAGAACGCGCTTTGGCGCGGCTCGGTGGCAACATGGCAGGATCGCGTCGACAAGTGGATCACGCGTTCGAGTCCCGCCGATCTATTGTCCGTCGATATCTTCTTCGACCTGCGGGCGGTTCGCGGCGACGGCAGCCTTGCTGTCTCGGTGCGTCAGGCGGCCTTCGCGGCGGCCGAAGGCCAGGTCGCGTTTATCAAACTGTTGGTCGAGAACGTCAGCGTTCCGGCGAGCCTGAAACTTTTCGGCGGGATCCGCACGGTCGCCGGCCGTATCGACCTCAAGGCGGCCGCACTGTTTGGTCTCGTTGCATGGGTGCGCGCGATGGCCATTCGCTATCACGTCATGGAACGGTCGACGTCGGCGCGATTGGCCGGCGTGAAGGCGAGGGTTCAGGCCAGCGAGAGCGATCTCGATGCGCTTGGCGAAGCCCAGCGCGTCTTCCTCGATCTCATCCTGTCGCAGCAGCTTGAGGACATCGCCCACGGCATCCCGCCTTCCAATGCGGTTGCCGTAAAGCGATTGTCGGGCCGCGACCTCGATCGGCTGCGTACGGCACTTGCTGCGGTTTCCACCATCGATGAGCTCGGCCGAGACCTCCTGTTCAGGGATTGACGCAGCGCGTCCTCCGACGGCGAAGCATTTTCTCCGAGTTCCCTGTTGGGCTCGGCCGGCGCAGCGCGATTCCTCGGTCATTCCATTTTTTTGCGTTGCACCATTCACAGCAAACCGGCGTTGGATTAACTGCTTTTGCGCGACGCAGGAAAGGTTGCCTTGCAAGTCGCTTCCCGACAGTGGACAATCAAATTGCTGTCAATCAGCAACGACTTGCATGCTTTCCCGACCTCTTGTCGGCGCCCGGAACAGATGATTGCTGCTGCCAATACCCACCTCGTTATCGCCGATGACCATCCGCTGTTCCGCGACGCTCTGCGGCAGGCGGTTGCCAGTGTCGTGGCTTCGGCCGCCGTCAGCGAAGCCGGCACCTTCGACGAACTCACGGCGTTGCTCGAGCGGGATTCCGACGTCGACCTGATCCTGCTCGATCTCACGATGCCAGGGATTTCGGGCTTCTCGGGGCTGATCTATCTGCGCGCGCAATACCCGGCGATCCCGGTGGTGATCGTGTCGGCCAGCGACGATGCGGCCACGATCCGGCGGTCGCTGGATTTCGGCGCCTCCGGCTTCATTCCCAAGCGCTTCGGCGTCGAGACGCTGCGCGACGCCATCATGAAGGTGATGGAGGGCGACGTCTGGGTGCCGCCGGACACCGATCTCTCCTCGGCCAGCGACCCCGACATGACGCGGCTGCGCGACCGCCTCGTGACGCTTACCCCGCAGCAGGTGCGGGTACTGATGATGCTGTCGGAGGGGCTGCTCAACAAGCAGATCGCCTACGAGCTCGGCGTGTCGGAAGCGACCATCAAGGCCCACGTCTCGGCGATCCTGCAGAAGCTCGGCGTCGAAAGCCGCACGCAGGCGGTGATCGCTGCAGCGAAAATCTCCGGCGGCCAATGGCGCCAGGGCACGCCGACGGCGTGATGACCGTAGAATGGGTGGAGCGCAGCGATACCCATCACCGCACGAGCATGCTCGCATGACCGACTACCGCTGCAATTTCGTCGCTGGAGGCAGTTTCTTCCGGCCTCGACGGGAGTTTGGCGAGCGGCGTTGAATACGTGGCGAGGTGATGGGTATCGCTGCGCTCCACCCATCCTATGATCTCGCAATGACGGCAGCTACTCCGCCGCCACCATCTGTTGCGCGCGCCACTGGCCCAGCAGGGCACGGAGCGAGGCCGGCTTGACCGGCTTGTTGAGGATCGCGATGTTTTCCTCGCGCGCGGCGGCGCGGACGTTCGGGCTGCGGTCGGCCGTGATCAGGATAGCCGGGATGTTTTCACCGAAGCGGCGGCGGATTTCGCGGATCGCGGCAACGCCGTTGCCGCGGTCGAGATGATAGTCGACCAACAGGCCGGTCACGCCGTGGCCGGACGATTCGATCGCGGCGATCGCGGCTTCCGGGTCAGCAACCGCGATCACCTCGGCGTTCCAGGCCGTCAGCAGCGTCTTCATGCCATCGAGAATCGCCGGATCGTTCTCGATGCAGACGATCAGGGCGCCGCTCATCGGCGTCTTCGACAGCGGCGTTGCGCTCGTCACGGCAGCGGTATGGTTGATCGCCTTGGCGATCGGCACGGTCACCGAAAACACCGAGCCGCCGCTGGCGTTGGCGTCGATCGCGATACCGTGGTTGAGCACGCGCGCCAGCCGCTCGACGATCGATAGACCGAGACCCAGGCCGCGGGCGATCCGCGCGCCCTGCTCGAGGCGGTGGAACTCCTTGAAAATCTCGCCACGCTTCATCACGGGAATGCCGACGCCGGTATCGTAGACGGCGATCTGCAGGGATCGTCCGTGGCGGCGGCAGCCGACCAGCACGCGCCCGCGCGGGGTGTATTTGATCGCGTTGGAAATGAAATTCTGCAGCAGCCGCCGCAGCAGCGAGCGGTCCGATTGCACCGGCAGCGAGCAGGGCACAAAGGTCAGCTCCAGCCCCTTGGCGCGGGCGATCGGCGCAAACTCGATCTCCAGCGAGCGCATCAGGTCGGCCATCTTGAAGCTTGAGATTGAGGTCGTCATTGCCCCCGCATCGAGCCGCGAGATGTCAAGGAGCGCGCCGAGGATCTCCTCGATCGCCTCCAGCGAGTCGTCGATGTTCTCGACCAGGCGGGAATCCTCGCCGCCGTTCTGCCGCTCGACGAGGCTCGTCACATAGAGCCGCGCCGCATTCAGCGGCTGCAGGATGTCGTGGCTGGCGGCCGCCAGGAAACGCGTTTTCGAGATGTTGGCGTCCTCCGCGGTGCTCTTGGCCTGCGCCAGTTCGGAGTTCAGGCGCGTCAACTCCTCGGTGCGGTCGCGCACGCGCTTTTCCAGCGTCGCATTGGCGCGCTCGAGCGCCTCGGCGGCCTCGAAGCTCGGGGTCACGTCCGAGAAGGTGATGACGAGGCCGCCACCCGGCATCCGGTTGGAGCGAACCTCGATGACCATGTGGCGGTCGGCCAGGCGTTCCAGATAGGGCTCGCCCTCGGTGGTGTAGGCCTCCAGCCGCCGCTGCAGCAACGTATCGGGATCGCCGGCGCCGGATGCGCTGACCGCGCCCATGAATTCGAGGATTTCCTGCAAGGGAATGCCGAGCTGCACGAGGTGCGGCGGCAGCGCCAGAATTTCACCGAACTGGGCGTTCGAGCAGATCAGTTGCAGATCCGCATCGAAAACCGCGATACCCTGGCGCACATGGTTCAGCGCGGTCTGCAGGATCTCGCGGTTGAAATGCAGCGCGGCGTGGGAATCGTCGAGCAGCTTTAGCGCGGCCTTGGCGGAGACGGTGCGCTTGCGCAGCAATAGCGACATCACGAGGCGCGACGAGGCCGCCCCGATCGAGGAGGCGATCAGGCGTTCGGCGTGCTGCAGCAACTCGAAATCGGCGGGCGCGGCTGGATCGAGATTGCCGGGACGGCCGGCGGCAAAGGCCTCGAAAGCATCGCGGGCGCGGTCGGGGCCGAGATATTGCGCGACCGTGTTCCGGATGTCCTGCACTGTAACGGTGGTACGCCAGCGCCGGAAGGTCGGCGCAATCGGCGCCAGCGTGGTCGGTACGAACAGATCCGCCTGCAGCCGCTCGATCGACGACGGCTGGCGCGCGAGCGATATCACGATGTAGGTCAGGATGTTGAGCGAAAGCGACCAGAGCACGCCATGCATCAGCGGCGGCAGATCGGCGCCGAATAGCGCTCGCGGACGCAGCGCCTCGATGCCGAAGGGTCCCTGTTGCAGCAGCAGCAGGCCTGTGGGATTGCCCTCCAGGAAGCTCGGCAGAAACAGCGTGTAGGCCCACACGGCCACACCGACCAGCATGCCGCACATGGCGCCGCGCGCCGTGCCCTGGCGCCAGAACAGGCCGCCGAAGAAGGCCGGAGCCAGTTGGGCAAGCGCTGCGAACGACAACAGGCCGATTGCCGCGAGCTGCGTGTTGCCGAGCGCGCGATAGTAAAAATACGCCATCACCATGATGGCGAAGATTGCAAAGCGCCGGATCCGCAGCAGGAAGTCGCCGAAATCCTTGCCGCCGTCGCGCGTCGCCGGGCTCCGCTGCAGCACCAGCGGCAGCACGATATCATTGGAGACCATGATGGAAAGCGCGACGCACTCCACGATCACCATTGCGGTCGCGGCCGACAGGCCGCCGACGAATACGGCGATGCTGAGCAACGGAGAGTTTGCTTCGATCGGCAGCGCCAGCACAAACATGTCGCTGTCGACCGCGCCGAACGGGAAGGTGACGAGACCGGCGATTGCGATCGGGATCACGAACAGGTTGATGGCGATCAGATAGAGCGGAAACAGCCAGCGGGCGCGATTGACCTCTTCGGGGCTGGAATTCTCGACCACGCTGACGTGGAACTGGCGCGGCAGCAGCATGATCGCGCAGAACGACAGCAGCGTCATGGTCAGGAAATTGCCGATCGACGGCACGTAGCTGATGGCGCGCACCGCCTCCGGCGTTTTCATCGCGCGTTCGATCAGCTCGACGGGCGTGAACATCCAGAAGGTAACGAAAGCGCCGGCGGCGAGAAAGGCCACCAGCTTGACGATGGATTCGGTGGCGATCGCCAGCATCAGGCCGTGCTGGTGCTCGGTGGCGTCGGTCTGGCGGGTGCCGAACAGCACGGCGAATGCCGCCATTGCCAGCGTCACGACCAGCGCGATGTCGCCAATCAACGGAATCGACGAGAACAGCTTGTCCTCGGTCAGGATGGTCTCCAGCGACGATGCCACGGCCTTGAGCTGCAGGGCGATGTAGGGCACCGAGCCGACGATCGCGATGATCGCCACCGTGGCGGCGACCGCCTGGCTCTTGCCATAGCGCGCCGCGATGAAGTCGGCAATCGAGGTGATGTTCTGCGATTTGGCGAGCTGGATCACGCGCCGCAACAGCGGCGTGCAAAGCCCGATCATGAGGATCGGCCCGACATAGATGGCGAGGAAGTCGACGCTGGTGCGGGTGGCGAAGCCGACCGAACCGAAGAATGTCCAGGAGGTGCAGTAGATCGCCAGCGACAGCGGGTAGATCAGCATGCTGGCGCGGCCGCGCTGGCTCGGCGACAGGCGGTCGCCGTAGCTCGCGACGACGAACAGCAGTCCGATATAGGCGAACGCGGCGGCGATTACGCCCCAGTCGTGCAGCATCGCTGCGGGTCTCCCTCTCCCGGCGCTTGATGCGGACGTGTGTTCTTCACGTCAGCCGGGACGCTCGTAAACGCCATGGCCGGAAGCGGTGAATATAGACGCTTTGGGCCGGCAGCGCACGGCGCCTCGGCCCAATTCGAAGGGATTAGGGCGGGTAGGTTACTCGGCCGCCAGCGATTTCTGTCTCACGGGCAGCCCAAGGCGTTCCCAGACCTGCAGCAGCGCTTCCGCAAGCCGGTCGATCAGGCCGTCATCGTGATAGGGCGAGGGCGTGATCCGCAGCCGCTCGGTGCCCTTGGCGACCGTCGGATAGTTGATCGGCTGGATGTAGATCCCGTGCTCTTCCAAGAGAATGTCGGAGGCCTGCTTGCACTTCTCGGGATCGCCGACAAACAGCGGCACGATATGGGTCTCGCTTGACATGACAGGCAGTCCTGCGGCGGTGAGGATCGCCTTGACCCGGGCGGCGCGGTCCTGGTGGCGCTCGCGCTCCCAGTTCGAGGTCTTCAAATGCCGGATCGCAGCCGTTGCGGCCGAGCAGATCGCCGGCGGCAGGGCGGTGGTGAAGATGAAGCCTGGCGCGTAGGAGCGAACCGCGTCGATGATTTCGGCATTGCCGGCGATATAGCCGCCGAGGCAGCCAAAGGCCTTGGCGAGCGTGCCTTCGAGCACGTCGATGCGGTGCATCACGCCGTCGCGCTCGGCAATGCCGCCGCCGCGCGGGCCGTACATGCCGACTGCATGGACCTCGTCGACATAGGTCATGGCGCCGTATTTCTCCGCGAGATCGCAGATCTTCGAAAGCGGAGCGACATCGCCGTCCATCGAATAAAGGCTCTCGCAGGCGATCAGCTTGGGCCGGTCGGGGCCTGCAGCGATCAAAAGTTCCTCGAGATGGCCGAGGTCGTTGTGGCGGAAGATCTGCCGCTCGCAGCCGGCCTGGCGGACGCCTTCGATCATCGAATTGTGGTTCAGCGCGTCAGATAGAATGAGGCAGTTCGGAATCAGCTTTGCGATCGTTGAGATGCCGGTCTGGTTCGAGACGTACCCCGAGGTGAACAGCAGCGCGGCTTGCTTGCCATGCAGGTCGGCCAATTCCCGCTCGAGCTGCACCAGCGGATGATGGGTGCCGGCGATGTTGCGGGTGCCGCCGGCGCCGGTACCGACGCGGGTCGCGGTCTCGACCATGGCGCCGACCACTTTCGGGTGCTGGCCCATGCCGAGATAGTCGTTGGAACACCAGATCACGACGTCGCGCCTACCCTTCGGCGAGTGCCAGACCGCATGCGGGAACCGGCCTGCGATCCGCTCGAGGTCGGCGAAAACGCGGTAGCGCCGCTCGTCATGCAGGCGGTTGAGGGCGACGTGGAAGAATTTGCTGTAATCCATCACAAGACCTGGAACGGAACCGGCTGTATTGGCGTCGGGCCTTTTTAGAGCCTTTCCAGCTTTGATGTCTATGCGAATTCCCACATTTCGGCGCGCCTCCGGGACGCTACTGAGGCTGGGTGAAAATTGATCTAGATCAACACGCTAGATGCGTTTCGCAGGCGTGCCCGCGGCGCGGTGATCTGCGGATTGGACAAGCGTGGCTAGCGCCTCGGCCAGCGCCGCCACGGCGGCTGCGGGGCGGGCTCTTTCAAAGATCGCGAATTCAAGATCGGGCAGGGGCGGTAATCCATCGGAGACCCCGAGAACACGCAGGCCATTCGTGATCGCGCTGGCCGGAAGCGGCGTGATGGCAAGGCCGGCCAGCGCCGCGGCGCGTACTCCGGTCAGGCTGGGGCTGGTGTAGTTGATCTCCCAAGATGCATCGCTACCGCGCAGTGCCCGCAGCGCCGCCTCGCGCGATACCGAGTGTTCGCGATAAAGCGCCAGCGGAAGCGGCGCGCCGGGAACGAGATCGAACGTCTCAGCGGCCGCCCACAACAGCGGTTCGCGCCAAGCCAGGCGTCCGCGCGACGTGCCGAGCGGACGCTTGGCAAGCACGACGTCGAGCCGTCCCCGGTTGAGCAGTTCGATCAGTTCCGAGCTGACGCCGATCTGCACTTCGAGCTTCACATGGCGGTGCAGGCTGGCGAAGCGGCCGAGCGCCGGAGGCAGCGATCCGCCGGCCACCTCCTCGACGGCGCCGAGGCGCACCGTGCCGGAGAGCTGCGGCGCGGTGAGACGATGACGCGCCGTCTCCTCTAGCTGCAGCAGCCGCCGCGCATCGCCCAACAGCATCTCGCCGTCATCGGTCAGCGCCACCGCGCGCGTGGTGCGGCGGAATAGTGGGCGTTTGGCCTCGAGCTCCAGGCGCTTGATGTGCTGGCTAACGGTGGATTGCGTGAGGTGGAGTTGCTCGGCCGCACGATGGAAGCCGCCGCATTCAGCGACCGCGACGAAGGTTTTGAGCAGGTCGAGTTCGAGCACGGTCCATTGATCGATATTTGCGATCAGTCATATTACGAAATATCGTTTTTATAATCAATTGGCCGCCTCTACGTGTCGCTCATCGGCAAGCCGGAGAGATCAAACGGAACGGCTGCAACCATGTTGGAACAACAAAACCCGCGATCGGCCAATCGCCGCGAGCGCCTGGCGCGGGCGGTGTACGTCTGCGGTGACAGTGGAAAAATCTGTCCGCCCGGCCGTGCGATCGAGCTCCTTGAAGCGCTCATCGAACCCGGCGACCGCGTTGCCATCGAAGGCGACAATCAGAAGCAAGCCGATTTCCTCGCCGCGGCACTTGCCAATGTCGACCCGGCGCGCGTGCACGATCTGCACATGGTGCAGTCGGTCCTGGCACTTCCCGACCATCTGGCCGTGTTCGAGCGCGGCATCGCAAGGCGGCTCGACTTTGCCTTTGCCGGGCCGCAAAGCCGCAAGCTTGCCGAGCTGGTCGGCGCCGGCGCGCTGAAGATCGGCGCGATCCACACCTATCTCGAGCTCTATGCCCGCATGCTGGTCGACCTCACGCCGCGCGTTGCGCTGATCGTCGCCGACAAGGGCGACCGGCACGGCAATCTCTACACCGGCCCGAACACCGAAGACACGCCGACGATCGCGGAAGCGGCTGCTTTCCGCGGCGGTATCGTCGTGGCGCAGGTCAATCAGATCGTCGACGTGCTGCCGCGGGTCGACATCCCCGGCGACTGGGTCGACGTTGTCGTGCCTTCTCCAAAGCCCTACGCGATCGAACCCCTGTTCACGCGCGACCCCGCCAAGATCAGGGAGCAAAACATCCTGATGGCCATGATGGCCGTCGCCGCAGTCTACGAACCCTATCAGGTGCGGCGACTCAATCACGGGATCGGCTACGCCACCGCGGCGATCGAACTCATCCTGCCGACGTTCGCCGCCTCGCGCGGATTGAAGGGCACGGTCGCGAAACAGTTCGTCCTCAATCCGCACCCGACGCTGATCCCGGCGATCGAGGCCGGCTTTGTCGAGAGCGTCTACTGCTTCGGCTCCGAACTCGGTATGGAACGCTACATGTCGAGCCGACCGGATGTTTTCCCGGTCGGTGCGGACGGCAATCTGCGCTCGAACCGCGCGCTGGCCCAGGTCGCCGGGCAATATGCCTGCGACCTCTTCATCGGTGGCACCCTGCAGATCGACGCGGAGGGTAACAGTTCCACGGCAACGAAGGACCGGATCACCGGCTTCGGCGGCGCGCCAAATATGGGCGCCGATGCGCGCGGGCGCCGTCACGACAGTCCGGCCTGGTTGCGCGCGGGAAGGGAGGCCGGCGAAACCATACGCGGGCGCAAGCTTGTCGTGCAGATGGTTCAGACCCGGCAGCCCAATGGCGAGCCGAGCTTTGTCGAACGGTTAGATGCGTTCGACCTGGCGGCGGCCGCGGGCCTCGCATTGCCGCCGGTGATGATCTACGGCGATGACGTCACGCACGTCATCACCGAGGTAGGCGTCGCAAATCTCCTGCTTTGCCGTTCGGCGGAGGAACGCGCTGCGGCGCTGCGCGCCATTGCCGGTGACACGGAATTCGGGCGCGCGCGGTCGGCCGACGTGGCCGAGGATTTGCGCAAGCGCGGCATCGTGATGCGGCCATCCGATCTCGGCATCGACATCACGACGGCAACTCGCGATCTGCTCGCCGCGCAGACGATCGACGACCTCGTCACATGCTCCGGCGGCCTCTACGAGCCGCCGGCGAAATTCCTTCGGCCGTCAGTCGCGAAGCCCGCAACGGCCGATGTCCGGGCAAAGCCGACGATCCACTCCGCAGAAGGATAAGGTCATGAAGAACGCCCGAACCGGCAGTTTTCGCGACGCGCAACCGGGGTCGTCCTGGCTGGAGCGACTTCGGATTTCGCTCGGCCTCAGCAGCAGCGCCGACGCCGGATCGGCGTGCGATGCGATCGCGCCGCTTGATCAGGCGAAACGGCTCGCGGCAGCCTTGCTGTCCGAACGCGGCGAAGCCTCCGGCGCAGTGGTCGCGCGCGAGCTCCACGACGTCCTGCGGGACCTCGAAGCCGACGATCGCCGCCGCTTCCAGCGCTATCTCGCCACCAACTTCCTGCCCGACGCCGCGGCGTTGCGGGCGGCCGCGCAAATCTATCTTGCCGGTGCCACGGCCGAGAGCGCGGCGCGGCTGGCGCAAGCAGCCGATCCGCCGCGGCAGGAGCTGTTGCGGCGAATGAACATGGCACCCGGGGGCACCAGTGCGCTCGTCGCGATGCGCAAGGAGTTGGCGGCACATCTCCGCGACGAGCCGGTCCTGAAGTCGCTGGATGGTGATCTCAAGCATCTGTTCGCATCCTGGTTCAACCGCGGCTTTCTCGAACTGCGCCGGATTGACTGGCAGTCGCCGGCGGCGCTGCTCGACAAGCTGATCGCCTATGAGGCGGTGCATGAGATTCAGGGCTGGGATGATCTGCGCCGCCGCCTGGCGCCCGATCGGCGCTGCTTTGCCTTCTTTCATCCGGCACTGCCGGGCGAACCCCTGATTTTTGTTGAAGTCGCGCTGGTCGAGGGGCTCGCTGGAGCGGTGCAGCCGCTACTTGTACAGGACGGCGACGACGATACCGCGCGGCAGCGGGCGCGGCGCGCGGACACCGCGATCTTCTATTCGATCTCGAACTGCCAGGACGGCCTGCGCGGCGTTTCGTTTGGTAATTTCCTGATCAAGCAGGTGGTCGAGGAATTGAAGGCCGAGCTGCCGCATTTGACCCGTTTCTCCACCTTGTCGCCGGTGCCGGGCTTTCGACGCTGGCTGACCACGCTGGCGGACGCGAGCGAAGCCGAGGCTGCGGCATTGACCGAACTCAAGACCGACGCATGGTGGCGCGACGCGTCGCGGAGCGAGGCGCTACGTCCCTGGCTGATGCACCGTTGTGCGACCTATCTGACACGCGAGGTCTCATCGAAGCCGCCGATCGATCCGGTCGCGCGCTTCCATCTCGGCAACGGCGCGCGGCTGGAGCGCATCAACTGGCTCGGCAATGCCGCGCCCCGCGGCATCGAGGAATCGTTCGGTATCATGGTCAATTACCTCTACGACCCAGGGACGATCGAGGCCAACCACGAGACCTTCGCCCATGACGGAACGGTGGTACGGTCGCCCGACGTCGACGCGCTGCTAATAGCCCGGCAACGCCGCCAATCTCCGCTTTCATCTAGCGCCTGAGTAGGGGAGCCCGTGTCCGTCAGGTCGAGTTGCGCAAGGCGGCAGCGCAGGCCGGCCGCTCAGGTCGTGCGGAATCGCAGCACGCCGTCGCTGACTTCACAGGTCAGGCGTCCTTCGACCAGCATATAATTGACGTGCGCGACCAGTTCGCCGGCGGCAAAGCCCATCTGGTGCTCGTCCAGCACGTGCTTGTGGAACACGACCGGCACTAGGTCCTTCGAGGTCTGCGGCACTTCCCGGCAGGCCTCCGCGATCAGGCGGCAGCGATCCTCGTGATGATCGGCGAGCTGCTTGATGCGCGTCTTCAGCCCGTAAAACGGCACGCCGTGGCCGGGCAGCACCATCACATCGTAAGGCAGCGTCGTGGTGAGGCTCGCCAGCGAAGCCAGATATTCACCAAGCGAGTTCTGGTCGGGCTCGACCGCCCAGACGCTGACGTTTGGCGAAATCTTGCTCAGCACCTGGTCGGCCGACAGGAACAGCTTGTCGGCGGCGCAGTACAGCATCACCTGGTCGAGCGCATGGCCGCCGCCGGTGATCACCTTGAAGCGCCGCGTGCCGATCACGACTTCGTCGCCATGCGAGATGCGCCGGTAGGACGGCGGCAGCACCGAAACCCGCTTCAAATAGTCCTGGCCGCGGCCGAGCAATCTGTCGGTCAGGCCCTCGTCCATGCCGTGGCGGCGGAAGAACAGCCGCTGTGCGTTGCGCCGCTCCTCGGTGCCGCGGTTCTGGTGATAGACCGATTGCAGGTATTCGACCTGCGACATCTGCAGCGGGCAGTCGAAGCGTTCGACGATCCACCCGGCAAGACCGACGTGATCGGGATGCGAATGGGTGACGATCAGCCGCGTGATCTTCACATGCCGCAGCGGCCCCTCGAACAGGGTGGTCCAGGCGGCGATGGATTCCTCATTGCCGAAGCCGGAATCGACCATCGCCCAGCCATCGCCATCGGCGAGCAGGTAGATGTTCACGTGGTTGAGCCGGAACGGCAGCTTGAGCCTTACCCAGAGCACGCCGGGCACCACCTCGACGACCTGATCATGGCCGGGGTGGTTCTCGAAGGGGTATCGCAGTGCCTCGGCCGAGGACTGCACCGTATCGGTTTTCGAATGCATGCTACTGGCTTAGCGGTAGAGGCGGCGCCGCGCTAGCCGAAAAACGGGCTGGCTGTCATTCCGGGATCGTGCGTTAGCACCAGATCCGGAATCTCAAGATTCCGGGTTCTATGCTTCGCATAGCCCCGGAATGACGGCGCGTATGTGGTTGTTACGCCGCCCTAATATTCGACAGGAACGCGTCGATCTCCTCGCGCAGCACGTCGGCCTCGCGGCGCAGTGCGTCGGAGGCGGTCAGTACCTGGCCGGCGGCGGTTCCGGCTTGCGCCGAGGCGCTGGAGACGCCGACGATGTTGCTGGAGACTTCGCTGGTGCCGCCCGCGGCATGCTGGATGTTGCGCGCGATTTCGCGCGTCGCCGCACCCTGTTCCTCGACCGCGGCCGCGATCGCGGTGGTCACTTCGTTGATCTCGCTGATCGTCGTGCTGATGTTGCGGATCGCGGAGACCGCCGTCTCCGTCACCGTCTGCATGCTGACGATCTGCTGGCGGATCTCGTCGGTGGCCTTCGCGGTCTGGTTGGCGAGGCTCTTCACCTCGGAGGCGACCACGGCAAAGCCGCGGCCGGCATCGCCGGCGCGTGCCGCTTCGATGGTGGCGTTCAACGCCAACAGGTTGGTCTGCGAGGCGATGGTCTGGATCAGGTCGACGACCACGCTGATGCGCGCTGCGTTATCCGCGAGCCCCTGCATGGTGGCGTCGGTGGCACCGGCATCGTCGACCGCCTTGCGGGCTATCTCCGCCGAGGTAATGACCTGACGGCCGATCTCCTCGATCGAGGAGGACAATTCCTCGGTGCCCGACGACACGGTCTGCACGTTGGCCGAGGTCTGCTCGGCGGCGGTCGCGACCGCGGTCACCAGCGCGCTGGACTGATCGGCGGTCGCCGACATGCTTTGCGCGGTCGATTGCATCGAACCCGCCGCGGTCTGCAGGCTGTCGAGCGCGGTGCGAACGGTGGATTCGAACTCGACGATGCGGGCTTCCATGCGGGAGGCGCGCTCCGCCTTGGCGATGCGGTCCTTGTCCTGCTCGGCGGAGAGCGCGCGGCTCTGGATCATGCTCTCGCGGAACACCTGCAGCGAATCGGCCATGGCGCTGATCTCGTCCTGCTGGTGGCTCTGATAGACATCCGTTTCGAGATCGCCGCTGGACAGCAACTGCATCGAGCGCTGCAGGTTGCTGATCCGCCGCAGGATGTTGCGGCCGACATAGAGCCAGACGAACAGGATCGAACCAACCAGTGTCGCCACGCCGAGCGCGAGCATAACCATGGTCCCGAACGAGATCTCCTGACGCGCCTGCCAGGCCGCAGCGTCGGTTTCCTTCTGCACGCCATCGACGAGCTGCTGGACGCTGATGCCGAGGCCGACGTTGAGCTTGCGGGTTTCCTCCAGGATCGTCTGGCCGAAATCATCCGCATCCAATTCCTGCTGACGAACCTTGAAAATGCCGGCCTTGCCGTCGGCGAGCGCAAGCAGGTCGAGGGTTGCTTTCCGGACGACGTTCGTTGCGGTCGTCTTGGGCAGCGCTTCGGCATTCGCCTTCACGCGTGCCTGCGCGGTGCGGAAATCCTTGCCGATGGCCTCGAGCGTATCGCCGTTGGTCGCCGATAGCGCGGCGATCATATCGAACGCCATCATATTGCCGCTGGCCGCGATGTCGGCGAGCTGGTCGGCGGTCTTGTGGGCCTTGATCGCGTCGGCCTGGGAGAAGTTGGGCGCGGCGTAGATGCTGTAGAGTTCGGTCTGGGCGTCGATCGCGGCGGGGCCGGCGGCGGCGATGAAGCGCCGTTGCGCCTTGCGCACCGCTTCGTACAGTCTTTCGTGTTGGGCGGCGAGTTCGAGCCGCTCTTGCGCAGCCGAGCCGAGGCTCTTGATCACCTCATCGATGCTCTTCATGTTCTCGGTGAGCGCGGCAACGATCGCCTTGTCGGCGCCGAGTTCGACGATCTCGCCGAGCTTCTGCAGCGCGACCGTCTGGGTCTCCTTCATTTTCCTGGTGCGATCGTTCAGCGCCTGCTCGCTGCGCGCAGCCAGCAGCGCCGGCCCCTGGCTGGCGAGACTCGCGCTTTGCGCCGAGAGTTGCAGGCTGGCGGCGAGGCGGGGAATATCCCGTCCGCTTAGGTCCACCATGGTCCCGCCAAGCCGCCCGAGCATCAGTCCGGCACCGGCAGAGATGACGATCGCCATGCCGGCGATGACGGCGAAGGCGGCAAACAGACTGCCCCTGACGCCGAAGCGAAAACCCTTGAGCCCTGATTTGAATAACGCCATCTGCCCGCTGCCCCGTCCACGCTACCTTGAGATGTTTCCTCGCCCGGCAGTATCGCGATACCCGGTTAACAAGTTTGGAAAAACCGAACGTTTTTCGCCGTAATTTTACTGGCAGGCGTTTGCCGCCCTTGATTTTTCCGCACACCGGAAAAATCCGCAGGCGGATGAACAAAAACAAAAAGGCCGGCTTAAAAGCCGGCCTTCTGCAATTCTCAGTTGAAAGCGCTCAGTAGCGTGCCACGACGGGGCTGGCAAAGTTGAAGCGATAATTGACGCCGGCCTTCAGCGTGTGGTCGTCATTGTGGAAGCTGCCGAACGGCACCAGCGCGGCGGGGCTCTCGAAGCGTGTGCTGCCGAAATCGTAATACATGTACTCGCCTTTGACCGACCAGTTCGGGGCGAACATGTATTCGACGCCGGCGCCGACGGTGTAGCCGTGGCTGTGGTTGCCATCGAGCAGGAAGGGGATCGGCGCGCCGGCGAGCGTCAGCCTCTCGCGGTTGTCGGAATAGGCGTAGCCGCCTTTGACGTAGAGGAGGCCTGCACCCCAGGTGTAGCCGATGCGGGCGGTAACCGAGCCGAGGCCGCGCTGATCGTTGGTGTAGACGTAGCCGCCGGGGAAGGTGGCGGTGAGGTTATTCTTGCCGAGCCAGGAATACTGGCCTTCGGTGCCGAGCACCCAGTTCGGCGCGAACTGCCAATCGAGGCCGGCCTGAATGCCGCCGAGCAGTCGGGCGCTGGAGTCGCTCAGCACCGCGCCGTTGAAGTCGTGGCTGCCGCTGAAAGCGCCGCCGAGATGGCCGCCGATATAGAAGCCGGTCCATTGGGCGGCGACCATCGCCGGCGTATAAGCGGGCTGCTTGTAATAGCGCGCGCCAAGGTCGGCGCCAGAGGCGGGCGCGGCGGCAGTGAGGGCTGCGAAGGCCACGAGGGCGGCGAGGATCTTCTTCATTTTGCTGTCTCCGAAAACCGTTCGGCGACACCGCGTGCCGGCGTCATCCATGGCCACGCAGATAGACAGCTTTTATCTAAAATGCTGTCACTCCGAGGTGACAGCGGCCTATAACCCAACCCATTGGTGGACAAACGTTTTTCGTACTTAACGAAGGCCTAATCAAAGGTAAGCAAAGTCTTAATTTCAAGGCGCTTCTGGCAAGCTTTGATTAACCAATGCGGCGCCGCACGTCGCTGCGCATCTGTTCACGGAAGGCTTGCCGGCGCGCCGGGCGATCTTTCACCGGCACGTCGTGGCGGTCGAACACGTTGAACATTTCGAGGATCGGATAGTGGTCGCTGGCCATCGCCAGGATGCGCAACAGCTCCGCCACCGGCCCTGTCGGACCGGTGACCTCCCATTTACGGATGGTGTCGGCGCCGTCTGCAGCCGGCAACCCGCAGAGCTTGGCCATGTCGGCCACCGACAGCGGCTGGCCGATGGCCTCACCGAGATGCTGGCGAAGTTTCTTCAGTTCGGCTCCGGTCACGGGTTCTCCATTACAAATCGACATCTGTGAAGTACGTCACATACGGCATCTGGCGTGGGAGCTATACGCAGCCCATTAGGTTTCCTGATGAGGAGGTAACCATGCGCCGATTACTTGAAAGTCTTACCCCCGAGGCCCGCCGGATTTATTGGAAATGGGTCGGCGGCATGTTCGCCCTTTATGTCGTGCTAATGCTCACTGCTGCAGGCGTATTTGTCAGTCACGAATCATCGCGCAAGCTGGCGCATGAACCCGCCACGACTGTGGCAACCGACGGCAAGCAGCGGCCCATCACCGAGGTCCCAGCGTCAATCCGGCAAGCCGCGAGGTATTGAGGCCAGCGATCGGCGTTCAGACGCCGATCGCGTTCCGCGCCACCACGTCGCGATAGAAGGCGACGCTCAGCTTCGGCGTCCGGCGCTGCGTCTCGAAGTCGACGTGGTAGAGCCCGAAGCGCTGCTTATAGCCGAAGATCCATTCGAAATTGTCCATCAGGCTCCAGAGGAAGTAGCCGCGAACCGGGACGCCCTCCGACGTCGCGCGCTGCAATTGCCGCAAGTAATTGCGCAGATACATGATGCGATCGAGGTCGTAGACCTGGCCGTCGGCGCGAAGCTTGTCTTCCGACGAGGTGCCGTTCTCGCTGATGTAGATCGTCTCGATGTTCCAGACCTTTGCCGCCAGCCGCGGCGCCCAGTAGATCGTCTCCGGCCCAACGCGCAGCCATTCCGAATTCATGTGCGGGAAGGAAGTGGGAAAGGGCAGCACGCTCCAGCCCGGCGGCTTGTCGGAAGCGGCGATGTAGAATTGCGGCGCGTAGATGTTGAGGCCGACGAAATCGTTCGGCTCGGAAATGATCTTCAATTCATCAGCGGTGAATTTCGGCGCGTTCTTGCCGGCGAATTGCAGAAAGCCGTCGGTGTATTTGCCTTCCAGGATGACGCCGAGAAAGCCCGAGTTCAATTCGCGCGTCGCTGTCTCGGCCGCGCGAACATTTTCCGGCGTGTCGAACGCCGGCACGCAGGCCGCGATGTTTTCGGCCGGCCCTACTCTGGTGCCCGCGCGTCCTTGCGCGCGGATCGCCTGCACAGCGAGGCCATGCGCCAGCGCCACATGGTGGCGAACCTGGTTGACGTCAGCGTCCGGCAGTTTCAGCCCGGGGGCGTCGATACCCCATCCGTAGCCGAAATTCACGAACCTTCCGGCTTCGTTGATCGTGAAGATCGACCGGACGCGATCAGACAGGCGCGCCGCCACATAGCCCGCATAATCGCCGAACGCTTTTGACGTTTCGCTGGATCGCCAGCCGCCGACCTTGTCCTCGAGCGCCTGAGGCAGGTCCCAGTGATAGAGCGTCCCGTATGGTTCGATGCCGTTCTTGAGCAGTTCGTCGACGAGGCGGTCATAGAAGTCGAGGCCCCTGGGGTTCGGCTTACCCGTTCCTTCCGGAAACACCCGCGGCCACGCGATCGAAAACCGGTAGGCCCTCGCGCCCAATTCCCTGATCAGGCCGATGTCTTCCTTGTAGCGGTGATAGTGCTCATTGGCACGGTCGCCGCTGGTGCCGTCCTCGATCTTGCCGGGCGTGTGCGAGAACGTATCCCAGATCGAGCGGCCGCGGCCGTCTTCGATCACGGCGCCCTCGATCTGATAGGCCGACGTCGCGGTGCCCCAGACGAAGTCTTTCGGAAAGCTCGCCGATGAGGGATGGTCGACCGCCGGCTGCGCTGCGGCGTCAGAGGGTTGCGCCGCCATTCCGAGCGCGGACAAGCCTGCCAGCTTTGCAAAATGCCGGCGCGAGAATTTTCCGAACATCGTCATCTCCGGTCAGCGTTCGTCGATCTGGTAGGCGGATATCCTGTCGACCTCGAATGCGACGGTCGCGGGCGACTCGCCGTCGACGAATCCCACGCCCTCGAGAGTCTTCGAGCCCATGGCGAGGTTCACGATCATGTACATGGGCACGCCGAAGCCGATGGGGACCTTGATCTCGGAGACCGGCTGGCGGTCGATGAAATAGGTGATGCGATCCGGCTGCCACAGCACGCCGTAGTCGTGGAACACGGTCGGGGCGTCCGGCACGCGGAAGTCAAACCCGCAGCGTTCCACGCGCTGCGTCTCCGGTATCCGCCAATGCGTCGTCATCACGATGTCGCCCGGCCGTTGCCCGCGGCCCTCCATGATGTCGACTTCCGGCGGCCAGCCGCCGTCATCCGCGAGCATCCAGAACGCCGGCCACACGCCGACGCCGACCGGTATCTTGGCGCGGATCTCGAAATATCCGTATTTCTGGGAAAACCGGCTCTGCGTCGTCAGGATGCCCGAGATATACTCGTTGTTGAACAGCAGGGCCTTCAGCGCCGGCGGGGTGCGGCTGGCGACGATTGAGAGAATGCCGTCCTTGACCTTGAACGGATCGAGGCCGAGCGGGGTTGTTTCCCGCCCGCCATAACGCGGATCGACGTAGATCTGCTGCTCGCCGTTGTAACTGGTCTTGCGCCTGAAATCGGAGCCGTCGCCGCCCCAATAGCGCGCTTCCGGCCAGGCGGCGCCGCCGGCGTAGTGTGGCACCCATCTTCCATCCACCAGCGGATGCGAGTCGAAATCATCGTGAAAGGTCCGGTGCAACGATACCGATGCGAACGATGCGGGATTCGGTGCCTCGACGCGGCGGCAGCGTTCGCCGAGCATGGCGGTCGCAACCTGCAGCGAAAGTTTGGCCGTTGCCCCGGCGAGCTCGGCCTGCCCTGACGCTGGGCCCGCCAGCAGACAGCCGGCCAGGGCCAAAGCGCACAGCATTAATCTCTCGGTCCGCCGTTCGCTTCGCGACGACAGGAGATCATTCACTGGCGGGCCCTCGATCTGATGGTCTTCGGACGAACGGCGGGCGTACCTCGTTTGAGGTACGTAGTTATACGAGGTGGACGCTTAACGGCAAGGTAGCCCTGATGTTCAAGAATAAGGCGCATTAGAGCGCCTGATGCCGATGGCGCCGAGCGCGGGCTCGGCTTTTTCGATCCATCGATTGTTTAACTTGTTTTCAGTTATTCAAGGTTGTGAGACGATTCTTCAATATTGGTGCGTACGGACTTTTCTCGAAATGCTCGTCTATTTTGTCACAGACGAACCGACGAAACTACCGGCGATCCGCGCGATGCTCGAGCCGCAACACGCCGTGGTTCCCTGGTTGCTGGGTGGCGGCGGCACCCGGATCAGGTCGCATGGCGTGCTGATGGTCGACGTCGACCTGCGGCAGATGCCGCGCGTCGATCAGCTCAGGTTCATATTGCAGGACCTTGCCGGTATTCCCGAGAAACTGTTCGTCGTTCACAACCTCACGCGTTCGATGGTTGCGCAGGCCTATGCGCTCGGCGCGACCGCGGTTCTTTCGCGCGCCAAGGAAGCCATTCTCAAGGTTACGCAGATCGAAGCAGTGGAAGCGGCGGCTGCCGATAAAGCCGCAGATCCGGCATCGGAGATGGACGAGGGTGTGGCCGCCTTCGCCTCGATGTTTTCGAATGTGCGCCTTGGCAAGCCGGTGAAACCTGCCGAGGCGCAGCGTGCGACGTCGAAGATCATTAACCGCGTCGGGCAGGATGGCCTTTCGCCCTGGCTCGACGAGGTGCGCCGCTACCACGAGGGCACGTTTCAGCATTGCCTGCTCGTCACGGGTGTTGCGGTCGGCTTCGCGCTCGATATCGGCTTCTCCCGCGCGGACGTAGCGCGGCTCGGACTGGCTGCAACGCTTCACGACATCGGCAAGGCGCGCATCCCGCTGTCGATCCTGGACAAGCCCGGGCGCTTGGACCCCGACGAGGAGGAGATCATCAAGCGCCACCCCGTGATCGGATATGATCTCTTGAAGGGCGTATCCGGCATCAGTCCGGAGATTCTGGACGGTGTGAGGCACCATCACGAATATCTGGATGGTACAGGTTATCCGGATGGACTGAAGGCGTCGCAGATTTCCGATCTGGTCCGGTTGCTGACGATCTCGGACATCTTCGCCGCGCTCATTGAGTCGAGACCCTACCGGCCGCCAATGCCGCGGCCCGCCGCCTACCAAATTCTTTGCGGCATGGAGGGCAAGCTGGAAGGATCGCTGGTCAAGGCGTTCCGCAACGTCGCGCTCGGGTCGTGAGCGCCCCTGCCGATAATCCAGCCGAATGATCCCGCTCCCGGACTGATTCCCGATTAAGGTCGGTCATCTATTGGAAGGGGATGTTGCTGCCAGACAGGAACTGTCGAGAGAAACACCCCGTAAACTGAATTTATTGAGCTTTTTGCCTCGCCAGCGGTCCTGAGCCTGGTGTCGAAGCGGTTCCCGCCCGATCACCCAAGGTTCCTACCTTTACCGGCGCGGCGCCGTAGGGTACTCAGCAAGTATCGCATCCAAGAAGGCAGCTCAAAGCCGGAACGATGCACGATGAAAGTGGAGTTAGTGTCGGCGCAGCGCAGAAGACATTCCGGCCAAAGACATTCCAGGAGAACTCCGTGTTCTTCTGAGGGAAGAAGTCTCTCGTGATGGGCCTTCCGGCGAGCGCCGGTAATCGTCTTCTCACCGCGTTGCCGCCGGCAGACCTCGCGTTGCTCACGCCGCATCTCCAGAAGGTGTCGCTCGAACAGGACGCCGTCGTGATACGAGCGGGAGATCGACGCCACCACGTCTACTTTCCCCATAGCGGGGCCATCTCCTTCATGCTCGGCCTTCCGAACGGAGAAACGATCGCAACCGCCGTAATCGGGCGCGAGGGAGCGATCGGCGCATTATCGGTGCTGGGACCCTCTTTCTTGTCGTCCGTGACCGCGGTCGTGCGGGTGGGCGGCACCGCATCGCAAATCTCCGTGTCGCGGTTTCATGCAGCCTACATGGAGAGCGGCGCCATCAGACATGTGGTCGAGGCGCACACGAGGTCGATACTCATGCAGTTCCAGCACGTCTCAGCCTGCAACGGACTGCACTCGGTCGAGGCCCGCATGGCCCGGTGGCTGCTTCACCTGCACGATCGAACCGAGGGCAACAATATCCTATCATTAACGCAGGGGACACTTTCGCAGTTGCTCGGGGTGCGACGAACGACCGTGACGCAGGTGATTGCCAAACTCCGCGCCATAGGCGCCATCAGATCCGCTCGGCGGGGCTTGGTTGAAATCGACAGGGTGCGGCTCGAGGAAGCTACCTGTGAATGCTACGACATCATACGTTGTGCAACCGATCGGATCGTCCCGCATGAAGCCGTGGGGTCACACCCGCATTTTGCGTCGACCGCCAAACTCCACGGTGTATGATCGTTTCAAGATTACATAAGCTCCTACAGACGGCCACGACGACGCTCAAAAAATCACAACGTTTCGAGGGAAGCGAATGACCGCCGCAGCCCGATGCGCCGGGGCCTTGTGGCTGATGGTTCAGAGGAAAGATGGTGCTGCCAGACAGGATTGAACTGTCGACCTCTCCATTACCAATGGAGTGCTCTACCACTGAGCTACGGCAGCATGCCCGGTATCAGGGAATCGGCCCTAAAGGCCTTACAGGCGGCCGGTTCTTGCCACAAGGGCCCTTCTGGTGCAAGCGCGCGGGCAGGCCGGGAAAGCACCAAAATGGGGTAAAGTCGGCGCCTACGATCGGGACCTAGGGTAATTGGGCAATCTCGGGCCTTACTCCGGTTCCCGACCTCGCCTTGAGCGGCCGAATCCTGGCTTCCGCTGCTTGGCGTGAGGTGCTGGCGAGCCGCCGCGGCATGGATGATCGAAACCGACTATCTTGGAATGGCGGCGTGGCTAACGCCGTTTCGACCAAGGCATATTCGGCGGACTGATGATGACGGGTGATCAAGGCAAGGGCGCAGGGAAGACGGCTGCGGATGTGAAGGATTCACGACGCGACCGGCTGAAGCTGGCGCTGCGCGAAAATCTCAAGCGGCGGAAGTCGCAGGCGCGCGGGCGCAGTGATGGCGGCGTGTCTTCCGAAAGCCCCAATGCCTCCCTAGATGACGGCAGCGGAGAAAAGCCGGGCCAGTAGCGTAGAGGGGAATCCCCGATCGCTCGCCGGGCGGCCTGACATTTTTTGCGCGTTGTTGTTTCCTTGGGTGGCGATCATGAGTGCAGACATCACGGCCGGTCCGGCGACCGGCGCGGCTTCCATCGCGTTTCCACGTTACGAACAGACATTCCCGGCGCTCTCCGATCACGAAATCGCGCGCATGCGCCGGTTCGGGGAGCTTCGGACGTATAGGGACGGCGAGACCCTGTTCGAGACCGGCAAGGTCGGTCCCGGCATGTTCGTGGTGCTGTCGGGCACAGTCGCGATCACCCAGCGCGACGGCCTCGGCCATATCACGCCCGTCATCGACCAGGGCCCGGGACAATTCCTGGCCGAGATCGGTCAGCTTTCCGGCCGCGTCGCGCTGGTCGACGGTCATGCCGAGGGCGATGTCGAAACGCTGCTGATCCCGCCGGACCAATTGCGCGCGCTGCTGGTCGCCGAAGCCGAACTCGGCGAGCGCATCATGCGCGCGCTGATCCTGCGCCGGGTCAGCCTGATCCAGGGCGGCGTCGGCGGGCCGGTGCTGATCGGCTCGCCCTCTCTCGGCGATACCGCGCGCTTGCAGAATTTCCTGGCGCGCAACGGCCAGCCGCACCACGTGCTCGATCCCGCGACCGACAAGGACGCGGCCGATCTCGTCGCGCGCTATGCGGCCTCGCGGGCCGATCTGCCGCTGGTGGTTTGTCCTGACGGTACCGTGCTGCGCAATCCGTCGGAGACGTCGCTGGCGCTGGCGGTCGGCATGATCACCAACCATGCGCATGAGAGGCTCTATGATGTGGCGGTGGTCGGCGGCGGTCCCGCCGGTCTCGCCACGGCGGTCTATGCCGCCTCCGAAGGATTGTCGGTGGCGGTATTCGACGCCCGGGCGTTCGGCGGCCAGGCCGGCGCCAGTGCGCGCATCGAAAACTATCTGGGCTTTCCGACCGGCATCTCGGGGCAGGCGCTCGCGGGGCGCGCCTACAATCAGGCGCAAAAATTTGGCGCCGAAATGCTGATTCCGGTTTCGGTGAGGTCGCTGGATTGCTCGCAGCGCGACGGCGTATTCGCGCTGGCCACCGAATGCGGGCAGTCGCTGCGCGCCAAATCCATAGTGGTGGCGAGCGGGGCGCGTTACCGGCGGCCGGAGATCGAAAATCTCGACGCATTCGAAGGCCGCGGCGTCTGGTATTGGGCCTCGCCGATCGAGGCCAAGCTGTGCGTGGGCCAGGATGTCGTGTTGGTCGGCGGCGGCAATTCCGCAGGCCAGGCCGCAGTATTTCTCTCCGGCCATGCGCGCAAGGTCTACATGATCATCCGCGGCGGCGGGCTGGGCGCCAGCATGTCGCGCTACCTGATCGAGCGGATCGAGGCGGCGCCCAACATCGAACTGATCTTCAACGCCGAGGTGATTGCGGTCGAAGGCGGCGGCGATGGATCGCTCGAACGGGTGCGCTGGAAGAGCCGCCTGGCGCCCGAACAGCACAGTTTCGATGTCCGTAACCTCTTCTTGTTCGTCGGCGCCGATCCGGCGACCCATTGGCTGGACGGCTGCGGCGTCACGCTCGACCGCGCGGGCTTTGTGGTGACGGGGGCGCAGTCCGAGCAGAATCAGGGACGCCCGGTGCCGCCCCTGGAAACCTCGGTGCCCGGCGTGTTCGCGGTTGGCGACGTGCGCTCCGGCTCGGTCAAACGCGTCGGCGGCGCGATCGGTGAGGGCGCGCAGGTGGTGGCCGCGCTGCATGGCTATCTCGCCGACGCTGCGAAGCCGTCGCTATGATACGGTGTGGCTACCGTCATTTGTGACAGAAGCGCAAATATTTCGTGCATCATACAATTTTTGTTGATGTGTCTTCATTCATGCACATGCCTGCCTTGCCGAAGGCCGCACGCGATGCGTGTGGAAATTCTTCGCGCCGCGTCGTAACCTTTAGATGATTTCCAACGAAGGGGCGCATCATGATTTTGGGTATGAGTTTGGCGACATTTATTTCAGTGCACGTCATCATCAGCCTGATCGCCATCGTCGCGGGAATCATTGTGATGTTCGGGATGCTCGGCTCGAAGCGGATGCCGGGCCTGACCGCGATCTTCCTGGTGTTCACGATCCTGACCAGCGCGTCAGGATTTCCGATTCCGCCTCTGCTGTCGGAGAAGCTGTTGCCGTCGCATATGATCGGCATTCTCTCGCTGGTGCTGCTGGCGATCGCCTGTTTTGCGCTTTATGGCATGAAGCTTAAGGGTGCCTGGCGCTGGATCTACGCGCTGACCGCGCTGGTCTCGCTCTATCTCAACGTATTCGTGCTGGTGATCCAGTCCTTCCTCAAAGTGCCGGCGCTGCATGCGCTGGCGCCGAGCGTGCCGCCGGCCGAGCCGCCGTTCGCCATCGTCCAGGGCATCGTGCTGATTTTCTTCGTCGTCGCGATCATCGGCGTGCTCCGGCGATACCGGCCGGTGTGAAGCTTGCTGATTTCGTCATTCCGGGGCGCGCGTCAGCGCGAACTATGGGGCGCCTTTGCGCCCCTGAGAAGCTCCATCAACACCATTCGGATTCCTGCCACGCAATGACGCGTGCTCGGAATAACGGCGTAACCAGAGGAGAATTCCCATGCCCACCATCACCACCAAAGACGGCGTCGAGATCTTTTACAAGGATTGGGGCAAGGGTCAGCCCATCGTGTTCAGCCACGGCTGGCCGCTGTCGGCGGACGATTGGGATACGCAGATGCTGTTCTTCCTCAATAACGGCTTTCGGGTCATCGCCCATGACCGCCGCGGCCACGGCCGCTCCAGCCAGGTGGCCGACGGCCACGACATGGACCACTACGCCGACGATCTCGCGGCGTTGACGGCGCATCTCGATCTCAAAGGCGCCGTTCACGTCGGCCATTCCACCGGCGGCGGCGAGGTGGTGCATTACATCGCTCGCCACGGCGAGAGCCGGGTGGCGAAGGCCGCGATCCTCAGCGCGGTGCCGCCACTGATGGTGCAGACGCCCTCCAATCCGGGCGGACTGCCCAAGGAAGTGTTTGACGGACTTCAGGCCCAGCTCGCGGCGAGCCGCACGCAGTTCTATCGCGACCTCGCGTCGGGTCCGTTCTACGGCTACAATCGGCCAGGCGCCAAGCCGTCGGAAGCCGTGATCGAGAACTGGTGGCGCCAGGGCATGATGGGTGGTGCCAAGGCGCATTACGACGGCGTCGTCGCCTTCTCGCAGACCGACTTCACCGAGGACCTCAAGAAGATCACCGTGCCGGTTCTGGTGATGCATGGCGACGACGACCAGATTGTTCCCTACGCAGACTCCGCGCCATTGTCGGCGAAGCTTCTGAAGAACGGCACGCTGAAGACCTACAAGGGCTTTCCGCACGGCATGCCGACCACGGAGGCCGCCACCATCAACGCCGATTTGCTCGCGTTCATCCGGTCGTAGCGTCAGTGTGAATGTCGTTCCGGGGCGATGCGCTAGCATCGAACTGTGGGGCGCCCTTGCGCCTCTGAGAACCTCGAGATTCTCAGGGGCGCAAGGGCGCCCCGTAGTTCGCGCTTTTCGCGCGCCCCGGAATGACGGCTGCGGCTAAGGCACCCACCCCATCAAATCGCCGCAAATATCGCCGCTCCTGCTGCGGACACGCGCGCACAATGTGTGCATAGCAGGAGGGTGCCATGGACCGCATTCGTATTATCGGCGGCAGCAAGCTCAACGGCACCATTGCGATTTCGGGCGCGAAGAACGCCGCCCTGCCGCTGATGATCGCAGCGCTGCTCACGGAGGAAACGCTTATCCTCGACAACGTGCCGCGGCTTGCGGACGTTGCGCAGTTGCAGCGCATCCTCGGCAACCACGGCGTCGACATCATGTCGGCGGGCAAGCGACCGGGCGACGGCCAATATCAAGGCCAGACCCTGCACATCTCGGCCGCCAACATCATCGACACCACCGCGCCCTATGACTTGGTATCGCGGATGCGCGCCAGCTTCTGGGTGATCGCGCCGCTATTGGCGCGAATGCACGAGGCAAAGGTCTCGCTGCCGGGCGGCTGCGCCATCGGCACCCGGCCGGTCGATCTTTTGATCATGGCGCTGGAAAAGCTCGGCGCTGAACTTGCCATCGACGGCGGCTATGTGGTGGCGAAAGCGCCCGGCGGCCTGCGCGGGGCTGCGATCGATTTTCCCAAGGTGACGGTGAGCGGCACCCATGTCGCGCTCATGGCCGCAACGCTGGCCAAGGGCACGACATCAATCACCAACGCCGCCTGCGAGCCGGAGATAGCAGACGTCGCCGATTGCCTGAACAAGATGGGCGCGCGCATCACCGGCGCCGGCACGCCGCGCATCATCATCGAGGGCGTCGAGAAGCTGCACGGCGCGCACCATACCGTGCTGCCGGACCGTATCGAGGCCGGCACCTATGCGATGGCGGTCGCGATGACCGGCGGCGACGTGCAGCTTTCCGGCGCGGGTCCCGAACTATTGCAGTCGGCGCTCGACGTGCTGGTGCAAGCCGGCGCCGTCATCACCGTCAACAATGACGGCATCCGGGTCACGCGCAATGGCGCGGGTATCCGTCCCGTCACGGTGTCGACCGCGCCGTTTCCGGGTTTCCCAACCGACCTGCAGGCGCAATTGATGGCGCTGATGGCCTGCGCCGGCGGTTCCTCGCAGATCACCGAGACGATCTTCGAGAACCGCTTCATGCATGTGCAGGAACTGGCGCGGTTCGGTGCGCGGATATCGCTGGATGGCGAAACTGCGACCATCGACGGCATCGCCAAACTGCGCGGCGCGCCTGTGATGGCGACCGATTTGCGGGCGTCGGTTTCGCTTGTTATCGCAGGCCTTGCCGCCGAGGGCGAAACCATGGTCAACCGCGTCTATCACCTCGACCGCGGATTCGAGCGGCTGGAGGAAAAACTTTCGGCCTGCGGTGCGTTGATCCAGCGCATCAGCGATTAGAGGATGATCGAGGACTTTTGGGAATGCCGGCTGACCCGCTCAAATTGATGGCGCTCGATGCCGACGATCTCGCCGTCATATCGGCCCATGTGCAGGACGCCCGCGTGCTGGCCTCCGACATCGTCTGGCGGCAGGGCGAAAAGCGGCTGGTGGTCGGCATGAGCCGGCTGGACTGGGAGCAGACGCTGTCGGGCGGAACCGAACCGCGCCGCCTGATTGCGGCATTGCGCTTCGATCGGGTGCTGGCCTGCAAATCGCGCAACATCGATCTGCAGCGGCCCACCGCGATGCTGGAACTGGTCGGGATCGAATTCCACCCGGGCGAGGCCCCCGGCGGCAGCGCGCTTCTCCTGTTCAGCCACGGCGAGGCGCTGCGGCTGGACCTCGAGTGCCTGGAATGCGAGCTGACCGACCTCGGCACCGACGATCTCGGCACCAGCGACCTGGCGATAGCGCCCCTGGGGCCGGAGGGGTGAGGGCACGTC
This sequence comes from Bradyrhizobium sp. sBnM-33, assembly GCF_032917945.1. Taxonomy (NCBI): domain Bacteria; kingdom Pseudomonadati; phylum Pseudomonadota; class Alphaproteobacteria; order Hyphomicrobiales; family Nitrobacteraceae; genus Bradyrhizobium; species Bradyrhizobium sp. sBnM-33. The sequence continues at coordinate 8,633,805 of NZ_CP136624.1, read as the reverse complement.
ATTCCGGGATGGTGCGCAAGCACCAGACTCAGGTGCGCAATTGCGCACCGGGGAATCTCGAGATTCTCAGGGGCGCAAGGGGCGCCCCGCCCCATAGTTCGATGCTGCGCATCGCCCCGGAATGACGGTTATCCCAACGCCATTCGCCCCATCCGCATCCCCAAAGGGTTGACGGCCCTTGGCCGCCGCGCCATTGAGCAGGGGCCTTCGATCTCTCCCAGAAAGCCGCCATGCCCGTTCGCCTGGATACCAGCAGCGCCGATTTCGGTTCACGATTCAAGCAATTCCTCGCCGCCAAGCGCGAGGTTTCGGCCGATGTCGAGCGCGCCACACGGGCGATTGTCGATGACGTGGCCGCGCGCGGCGACGCCGCCCTGATCGAGGCGACGAAGAAATTCGACCGGCTGGACATCGAAGCCCCCGGCCTGCGCGTGACCGCGGCCGAGATCGATGACGCCGTGAAGGCCTGCGATGCCGCCACCATCGACGCGCTGAAATTCGCCCGCGACCGGATCGAGGCGTTCCACCAGCGGCAACTGCCGAAGGACGAGCGCTTCACCGATGCGCTGGGCGTCGAACTCGGCTGGCGCTGGAGCGCGGTCGATGCGGTCGGCCTCTACGTGCCCGGCGGCACCGCGGCCTATCCGTCCTCGGTGCTGATGAATGCGGTGCCGGCCAAGGTCGCCGGCGTGCCGCGGGTCGTCATGGTGGTGCCGTCGCCTGACGGCAAGCTCAACCCGCTGGTGCTGGCGGCCGCCGATCTCGGCGGCGTCTCCGAGATCTATCGCGTCGGCGGCGCGCAGGCGGTGGCGGCGCTGGCCTATGGAACCGCGACGATCGCGCCGGTCGCCAAAATCGTCGGCCCCGGCAACGCCTACGTGGCCGCAGCCAAGCGGCTGGTGTTCGGCAAGGTTGGCATCGACATGATCGCCGGCCCTTCGGAAGTGCTCGTCATCGCCGACGATACGGGCAATGCCGGCTGGATCGCCGCTGATCTTTTGGCGCAGGCCGAGCATGACGCCAGCGCGCAGTCGATCCTGATCACCGACAGCGCAAGCCTGGCCACGGACGTCGAGCGCGCAGTGGAATCCCAACTTGCCACGCTGCCCCGCGCCGAGATCGCGCGGGCCTCGTGGAACGACTTCGGCGCCATCATCATGGTGAAAGAGCTCGACGAGGCGGTGCAGCTTGCGAACGCGATCGCCGCCGAGCATCTGGAGATCATCACCGCAGATCCGGAAGATCTGTCGGCAAAGGTTCGCAATGCCGGCGCGATCTTTCTCGGCGCCCATACGCCGGAAGCGATCGGCGATTATGTCGGCGGCTCCAACCACGTGCTGCCGACGGCGCGCTCGGCGCGGTTTTCGTCCGGGCTCGGCGTGCTAGACTTCATGAAGCGCACCTCGATTCTCAAATGCGGGCCGGACCAGTTGCGCGCGCTGGGGCCTGCCGCGATGACCCTGGGCAAGGCCGAGGGTCTGGATGCCCATTCACGCTCCGTCGGATTGCGCCTCAATTTGCCATGAACAAGCCGCCGCCAGACGATGACCTGCACAACCGCATCGTCGCGGTGACGCTCGACGAGGAATCGATCGGCCGTTCCGGTCCCGATATCGAGCACGAGCGCGCGATCGCGATCTACGATTTGATCGAGCAGAACCTGTTCGCGCCGGAAGGGACGGAGCAGGGGCCGTACACGCTGCACATCGCCATTACCGGCAACCGGCTGATGTTCGACATCCGCAAAGAGGATGGCACGCCTGTTGTCGCGCATCTCTTGTCGCTGACGCCGTTCCGGCGGATCGTGAAGGACTATTTCATGATCTGCGACAGCTACTATCAGGCGATCCGCACGGCGACGCCCGACAAGATCGAGGCGATCGACATGGGCCGCCGCGGCATCCATGACGAAGGTTCGCGCACGCTGCAGGAGCGGCTGAAGGGCAAGGTCCGCATCGATTTCGAAACCGCCCGCCGCCTGTTCACGTTGATCTGTGTGCTGCACTGGAAGGGGCAGGACGCATGATCCCGAGCTCCGCGCGCAGCGAAGTCGCGCCCCGGAAGAGAGAAGCCTGACCGCATGGAGGCGCCGCCCCGCGCGCGCAATCCGCAGGCCGTGCTGTTCGCATGCGGGCTGAACAGCGTGCGTTCGCCGATGGCGGCGAGCCTGTTGCAGCAGATGTTCCCGCAAGGCCTCTACGTAAAGTCCGCCGGCGTCAAGAAGGGCGAGCTCGATCCGTTCGCGGTCGCCGTGATGGCGGAGCTCGGCCAGGATATTTCCGGCCACAAGCCGATCACGTTTGAAGAGCTCGAGGATTGGGAAGGGCTCAATTTCGATCTCATCATCACGCTGTCGCCGGAAGCCCACCACAAGGCGCTGGAGCTGACGCGCACCCATGCCGCCGATGTCGAATACTGGCCGACGCCGGACCCGACCGACGCGGAAGGCAGCCGCGAGCAGAAGCTCGCCGCCTATCGCGACGTCTGCGACGGCCTGTTGATGCGCATCCGCCGCCGCTTCGCCAAGGCCGGGGCGGCGAGCGGGTAGCCGTCGCGGGGATGAACTGCCGGCCGGCGTCCCCGGATGCTGCGCAACGCGAAGTGTTGCGCTGCTGATCCGGGGTCCATGCGGCCGATCCGCAAACTCGGCTGTCGTCACCCGCGAAAGCGGGTGATCCAGTATTCCAGAGACGGCGGTTATTGGATCGAGAGGCCGCGGCGTACTGGATACCCTGCATTCGCGGGGTATGACGGCTACAGTGCCGATCTTGGGTCCCGGCTCTGCGGAGCAACGCTATGCGCTGCACCGCGTCCGGGACACGAGATTCAAGGTGAGGCCGTAAACGGATAGACCAGCAGCCGGCCGGCGTTCCCCGGCTGCTGCGCAGCGCGACAGCGGTGCGCTGCTGATCCGGGGTCCACGTCGGCCATTAGGTCCCGCTTCAGCGGAGCAACGCTACGCGTTGCTGCCCGCGTCCGGGACACGATAGCTTCATCTTGGCGAGGCAGAAATGAAAGCTCGGTCAAACACTTGTTCCCCGGTTGTGGAATGGAGTGCCTTCCGATAGGTTCCGCGCGCGCGATCCCACCCGAATCCATTTCCCGACAAACTCAGCATGCTTGGCCGTCCCAAACTCGTTCTTGCTTCCGGTTCGCCGCGGCGGCTCAGCCTGCTCAACCAGGCCGGCATCGAGCCCGACGCGCTGCGCCCGGCCGATGTCGACGAGACCCCGAAGCGGGGCGAGCTGCCGCGCGCCTGCGCCAACCGCCTGGCGCGCGCCAAGGCCGATGCGGCGCTGAAATCCGTTCACCTCGACGACGAGCTGCGCGGTGCCTTCATCCTGGCCGCCGACACAGTGGTCGCGGTCGGCCGCCGCATCCTGCCGAAGGCCAATCTGGTCGACGAGGCCGCGCAGTGCCTGCGGCTGCTGTCGGGGCGCAATCACCGCGTCTACACCGCGATCTGCCTGGTGACGCCAAAGGAGGCGTTCCGCCAGCGCCTGATCGAAACCCGCGTCCGCTTCAAGCGTTTGAGCGAAGATGACATCCAGGCCTATATCGGCTCCGGCGAATGGCGCGGCAAAGCCGGCGGCTATGCCGTGCAGGGCATCGCCGGCTCCTTCGTGGTCAAGATGGTCGGCTCCTACACCAACGTCGTGGGCCTTCCGCTCTACGAATCGGTTACGCTGCTCGGCGGGGAGGGCTTCCCGATCCGGTTCGGCTGGCTCAATGCCAGTTGACGGCCCCAAGGATACCGGTGGGAAGGATACCGGCGCGCCCAAGCCGCCAAAACCCTGCCCGGTCTGCGGCAAGCCGGCCGATCCGGCCACGCTCCCATTCTGTTCCAAGCGCTGCCGCGACGTCGACCTGAACCGCTGGCTCTCCGGCCGCTACGTCATCCCCGGTCGCCCCACCGACCCCGAAGACGCCGAATAACGGTGATTCGCCAAATATTTGGGGACGAGTCCGAAGCCGGGCCGCGCCCGGCGTAGCCGAAGGCGAAGCCGGGTGGACACATCCCTCCGACCTCTCTATAAACCGCCCGCTCGCCCGGCCTTTGGGCCTTCGAGTATGCCCAGGTAGCTCAGTTGGTAGAGCATGCGACTGAAAATCGCAGTGTCGGTGGTTCGATCCCGCCCCTGGGCACCATGATTTTGTTCCTGTAGCGACTTAGCAAACTTCAGAGCCCATTGTGATTAAGAGAGAGCGAAGGCGAAGCCGACGCGATATAGCCGCGAATCCGTGTCTGCTTTTTTGCGCAAGAGCAGACATCACAAATTCAGAGCGTCACTTCCATTCCTGTGAAAGGTTTTCGGATGGCGGCCCCACGATGACCGCGCCGCGTACTCCGGGGGTATGAAAACCTCAAGGGAGGAAACCGCGATGAGGGGCCTGTGCGGCGCACGGACCTCGTCCGCTCCGTCCTATGGGCGGGCAGATGCAACTCCTGTGATCTTAGGCGCTCTGGCGCAAGCAGCCCAGGATAACAGAGAACCTTGGTGAAATGTGGAGAGCAACGTGCCGCCAAGCATATTCTCGCAACTATTGCGGGAGGCTCAGCGTGCGGCCCGCAGGCGGCCGGAAGCCGAGGACCTTTTTCAGACGGTCTGGCTTGCGGCGGTTGAGGCCGGCAGGGAGGACCTCTCCTGCGCGGCCAATCGCCGGTGGTTCGTCGGTGCACTTCGCAGGCGCGCCTTGTTCGATGCGCGTACTGCTGTTCGCAGGCGGACCCGCGAGCAGCGCGCCGCCCTGATGGACGCGCACACCGGCCAGAGCGCGGAGGTCCCGGTGTGGTTCGTGGAACGGCTCCCGCCAAACCTCCGCACCACAGCGCTGCTAGTTCTGACGGGCCACAGCAAGCGTGAGATCCTTTGGCTGCTGCGGATGAATGAGCCTGCCTTACGTCAGCGCATCGCCGACATCCGGCGCCGTTGGCGGGCCGAGGGCGGTGGCTCGCTGGACGGTATATCCGGGCTCAGCGGCCCCCTCAATTTCGGCATCATTCGGCGCGCACTTCTGCCGCCGGCCCGGAGGCCGGGCGTTGTGCTCGCCAGCCATGATCCGGACGGGCACCTTTTTGTCGTAAGCACCTCACGAAAGCCGGGCGTCCGGCAACTAGGTAGCGGCTCGAACCATTTGAAGGAGTAGATCCATGTTCGCGAAGTGCCGACTGGGTGCCGTCTGCCACTATGTCAACGACATCAACCGTACCGAGGCGTTCTACCGAGACGTGCTTGGCTTGGCGGTTCAACGGATGGACGACGACGGCGGCGGCAATCCCTGGCTGATAGCTACGACGATCAACGGCGTGGAATTGCTCTTCATCAAGCAGGAGTCGCGGCCGGGCAACACGCCGATTGTCACGTTTGAGATCGCGGAGGGCGGCATCGACGACATGGTCTCGGAGTTGGCCACCAAGGGCGTCACGATCGTGACGCCGGTCAGTCACGCGCCGGGCGGCTGGTCGGCGGAAATCAAGGACCCGGAGGGGCATGTCCTTTCCATGTACCAGTCAGCGGACAAGCCGCGGAAACGCTGATCAGCAAGCGTAGCCCGGATGAGCGAAGCGACATCCGGGCTTTTGGCGAGTTCCCATCCCCGCATATCGCTTTGCTGATGCGAGCTGCTTGCTAACCAATTGCGGACATTCCCCGCGAGCGTTTACCACCTAAAACCGGGCATTCGCTCCGATGGGCTCAGCGACGCAGGGCGGCCCTCATCAGCCGGTCGATGCGGCGATGAAAACCGCCAATTGAGCCTCGAAAGCACGCTTAAAGGCCGGCCGTGCTTCGCCGCGGGCGATATAGGCGGAGAGGTTCGGATATGCGTCCAGTATGCCCGATCTGTTCAACCTGCGCAGCACCGTTACCATCAGCAGGTCACCGGCGCTGAACGCGCCATCGAGCCAGTCGGCATCGCCAAGCCGACTGGAAAGTTCGTCCAGCCGGCCACGGATGCGATCCTCGAGGATAGGCAGGCGCTGCTCGTACCAGGTCTTGTCGCGCTCCACGAGCGTGGCAATTTCGCGATCAACAATCGGTGACTCCACCGTGTTAAGCGCGGCAAACATCCATGTGATCGCGCGTGCCCGGGCATTCGCATCGTCCGGCAGCAGGCCACTATGGCGCTCCGCGATATGGAACACGATCGCCCCCGACTCGAACAGGGCGAGATTGCCTTCTTCATAGGTCGGGATCTGCCCGAATGGATGAAGCGCACGATGCGCGGGTCCCTTCATCTCGCTGAACGAAACAAACCGAACGTCGTACGGTTGGCCTACTTCTTCGAGCGCCCAACGAACACGCATGTCACGTGCCTGTCCCTTGCCGCGGTCGGGCGACCGTTCAAAGGCTGTGATAGTGGGGGTCATTGGAAGGCTCCGGGTGATTGCATGACGCTGTCGAAAGTGACGTGCGTGGTTCTCATGACTAGGTTCCGGTTCTTGCGCTTTGCATTCAGAGGACGAACGACTGGCGCCGCTCCCGACAAGTTGCCTCGTTTTCTTTCGCCACGGTATTTTCGCGGTCCGAGCCTTCTACGCGCGGCCGTCACCGGCGAACGACCTGAAACCTTTCCGACGGCCAAGGCCTCAAAATGGCGCGAGCAGATACAGCAAGCGCAGCTCGGATCAGCGAAGCGATATCCGGGGTTCTGGTTAGTCCTGTCCCCGCATATCGTTGGGATTACGGTGACAGTGCACCTCATACATACGCCAAATCGAGACGTATTTGATTGACCGCGGGATCACTTAAGTGCACCGTCACCGCGGCGCGCTCTCACTTCTGCTCACTCGCCCGCATCTCTTCCGCAAACGGTCGCAGCGCTTGCGTCATATCGTCGAGGCGCTTTTGCCATTCTGCGCCGGGCATAAACGCGAGAACGGGGGCGTCGCCGGGCGAGCTCTTGATGTATTCCGGATCGCGCAAGCCGTCCGCAATGGCAGCTTCAAGCTTGTTGACGACCTCGTCCGAAACGGCCTTTGGTACGGCGAAGCCGCGTTCCGCTGTCATCGTGACCGGAATGCCTGCTTCCTCTGCTGTCGGAACGTCGGGGAGTGACGGCGAGCGCTGCTTCGACAGGATCGCAATGGCGCGGAGTTGTCCCTTGTTGGTGCCGTGCAGCTCGGGGACTTCGCTGAGGCTGACCATTCCAACATCTAGATGGCCGCCCAGAAGATCAGTCCTTTGCGCGGCCGTTCCCCTATAGGAAATTTCGTTGGGTTCAACCTTGGCGGCCTTCGCCAGCATGCGGATCGCCAGATGCCCGTTCGTGCCAGCACCATTGTGACCGAACGTTATCGAACCCGGCTTGCTGCGCAGCGCAGCCAGAACGTCCGCAAGACTTGCAAGCTTGCTTGCCGCAGGCACCACGATCACACTGGGATCGTCGACCACGCGCGCGACAAGGCGGATTTCATCCATGCTGTACTGGGTCTTTCGCGTCATCGGGATGAAATTATAGCCGGGCACGTTGACCACGCCCATCGCGTAAGCATCCGGCGCGGCGCGGGCAATCGAGGCAAACGCGATCTCGCCGCCGGCGCCAGGTTTGTTCAGCACGACGAATTTGGCCTTACCGCCCAGTCTCTGCTCGACGAACGGCAACAGCTTGCGCGCCATGACGTCGGTACCGCCACCGGGAGCAAAACCGATGACAACTTCGATTGGCTTGTCGTCTGGCCATCCCGCCCAAGCTGGTCCGCAAGTTACGATTCCGATTACTGCTGCAGCCAGTGCGATGACCTTACGATGCATGACATTCCACCCGTTTCTTGTTGTTGGGCGGTCGCCCTGCCGTCTGGGCAGCGCGACCGATGATTTACGCGTATCGCTTTGTAACTGCTCGGTTCGGCGAAGAACAGCGAACAGCAAGCATAGCTCCATGAGCGAGGCGGCATCCGGCTTTTGGTTGGTGCCGATCCCCTGATCTCGCGGAGCCTATCATCACTGCGCGAGCGCAATTGCGCTCGTCGCGGAGCGCGCGTTCGCGATCCGTTGGCTCGTGCGGGCTACTTGCTGGGCTTTTATCGTCGCCGATATCGTTTGAATTTCGGAGGGTCTGTTCCGGTAATTGCTCGATACCACGCGGCGTCTGATTGCGCGAGCGCTCTGGCGGCGGCGAGATCCGATTGCGCACGATAGAACTGACTTAGGCCGAGATAGCAATCGGTGCGTGCCGGTCCATGAGGTATCGCTGCGCAGTTCAGCTGCCCGCTCGCAACGGCAGGAAAGGTCACCAGCAAGACTGCGACGACGCTTGCGGTCCGATGTGTCATACCGCCTCCAAGCAAGCGTAGTCCGGACGAGCGAAGCGACATCCAGGTTTTGGTATGCCGATCTCGAATATAGTTCTTGTTCATGCGGGCTACTTGCTGAGCTATCGATTACAAGTTACCCGCGCCCGCGCGATTTGGATCGCATGCCTCGCTTTCGAAACCGACATTGTGATTGCGGGACAAAGATGCAGACCGCTTGGGACGGGTGGTTCCAGGAATATGCGCGGTCAGATGCGCACAGAGGGTTGGAACCGAACACAAGTTAAGCGTCGGCAACCGAACATTGCATCACAATGCCTCGATCGCGCAAAAAGTCACAATAGCGCCCGGTCGATGGCCTACAGCCGCGGACCTTGGTTGGCGCGATCCAGCGATCCCTTGTTCTCGGCCGAAATACCGCGAGAAGGACAACGCGCCGATTCCGCGATAGCGGAGCGACGCGGCGCCTAATCCATGCCGGCGCGAGCCGGGTGTAACATCTGCCACATGTGCAGGCCGGCGTCGCTGGCCGCCCGACCTGCTGAGCAAAGAGCAGGAGGCTCTCATGTCCACAGCGTTCCGCGTGGTTCTCGAAGGCGCTCAGGAAGTCCCGCCGAACAACTCGACGGCAAGCGGTCTCGGCACTGTCATCTTTGACAGCACGGAAATTGCCGCGAGCTATACCTTTCAGATCGAAGGCGTCGATTACGGGCCGATTACGGGTGGTGCGGCCCAGACGCCGTCGACCTCAGATGACGTCACCTCCACGCATTTTCACAATGAAGTGCGAGGAGCAAACGGGCCCGTTGTCTTCGGGCAGATCGACCCGGCGCAGGACCAAGATGATCTCAACATCGCGCTGAATGCGGATGGCTCCTGGACGGTAAGCGGTCGATGGGAGACGACGGACCCCGCCAGCGTTCCAATCACCAACTTCGCCGACGAATTCGGCTCAGCTCCGGTTGGATCGGAGATCCCGATCTATTTCAACGTCCATACGGAGCAATTTCCAGGGGGCGAGATCCGGGGTCAGTTGATCGCAATTGCAGATGACAACGACAACGTTGTCGTTGGAACGGAGGGCGACGATTTCCTTCCCGGGCTCGGCGGCAATGACATCATCCGTGGCCTTGCCGGGAACGACAGACTCGAAGGCGGCGATGGCGACGACATTATCGAGGGCGACGAGGGCGACGACGACATCAATACAGGGGCCGGCAATGACCTGGTTTTCGGCGATAGCGGCAACGACACCGTTGGCGGCATGGCCGGAAGGGATACCGTCTTCGGCGGCGACGGCGATGACTTCATCGCCTGGAACGATCCTACGGGCGATATCGTATTTGGGGACGCCGGGAATGACACGCTGCGAGGCGGCGACGTTGCCGCCGACACGATCTTTGGCGGTGAGGGTGACGACCTGATCCGGGCGGTCGCCAACCAGGAGTTGGCGGATCACGCGCCCGACCGCCTGTTTGGAGACCGCGGCAATGACACCATCATCGGCGGCAATGCTGATGATACGATCGAAGGCGGCGCCGACGACGACAACCTCGCCGGCTTCGGTGGGGCTGATCAGTTTATCTTTCGCGAGTCTGAACCAGGCAATGATCTCATCACCGACTTCGACGTGACGCAGGACCTCGTGGTGTTGGAAGGCTTTGGAGCCGAGTTCGATCCGCTGGACAATCTAAGCGCGGCACCTTCGGGCGCCACCCTTGATCTCGGCGAGGGCAATCAGGTGGTGTTCCTGGGTCGCCTTGTGACCGAGTTTAATGCCGCGGATTTCCTCGTGACTGCTTGAAGCAAGCGTAGCTCGGATGAGCGAAGCGATAGGGTCTTGTTAGTGCCGATCCCCGCATGTTGCTTTGCTCATGCGGACTGCCTGCTACGTTGCAGAAAAGCAAAAGGCCCCCGGCGCGAAGCACCGTGGGCCTTCACCTCAATGAGGGATACATCCCCTCATTGATACCACTGGGAAGCGCAGCAATGCGCTATGAATTGGTTGCCTCGCGGGCGAGGCGTTCGGCTTTCAATCGCTCGAAGTTGGCGCGGAAAGCATCGTCGGCCGCTTTGCGTTCGCGGATCGCCTGCTCGGCCTCCAGGCGGCGCTTCTCCGCCTTCGCGGCGCGCTCTTCGGCCGAGGTAGCGGGCTTCTCTCGTTGTTCAAAAGGATGCATCCAAATCAACGCATCAGGTGAACCAAAGTTCCCTGATGCCGGACCAGCCTCATCCTCTTGCATCACCGTCGAGATATCCTGCCGTTCAAGCCCGTTGGCCCGCTGATATTCGCCAGGCATACCCGAACCGCACTGACAGCACATCTCTCCCCCTATGCACGCTTTGGATGTTTCTCGGAGGCCCATCCCAAACCGAAGCACAGAGGGCATTTCGGGTCGATCACGAGTGAGACGCACCCAACAGGCCAAGCTCCTTGCGAACGGCGGCGGCTGAATTCCCGACCTTGTCGACGGCCTTCTGCAGTTCTTCCTTCGTCACGCCGAGCGCCTTGGTCCAGTGCTTGACCTCATAGTCCTCATGCATGTTGATCTTGCTGCGGTCGGGCTGGTCTCTCTTCGTGAGATTGTCCATTGCACACCTCCGAAGAGAAAACGCGCTCGGGAAGGGGCTGTTCCTCTACGAGGCCAGGGATAACGGTTGCTCGGCCCTGAAACGCTGGTAGGCGGTGATGGCATTGTTCGAGAGCAGCAAGCGTCGCCGCTCTCCACACCTGATCATCGCTTCAATCGTATCGAGCAGATGATTGGCCGCAATATCCGGGCTGCCCAGCTCGCCGGTTGCCTCAAGGTAATCCCAGGCGATCTCAAAGGAGTCCGCGACAAGTTGTGACAACGTCTCAGCCATGACGGGCAACATTATCGCGTCCCTTCTGTTCCTTCTGACGCTCGAAGGAGCTTGCCCGCAGTCGGTTTCCGCAATTGCGATCATTGACCTTCACAAGCGTCGGCTCGTTTCAAATTGCTGCATATGCGCAAGAGCCTTGGAGCCCGGTTGGGGGGCAGGAACGAAATCAGGCTTCGCCCGTTTGGTCGGCTCGTAACGGAGGCTGCAAATGCCGAAAGAAAATGATCTGGAAGGCCAGCAGGACATGGGCGGCAAGCACGGCGGCCAGGCCGGCATGCCGAAACCGGAGAACCGCAACTCCGCACAGCAAGGCATTGTGCGAGACGAAAAAGGTCAGGAGCAGCCAGCCGACAAATCGCGGGCTCAACAAGCCAGTCGGTAGCTCGGGCGCTTACGCCGCGAGAATGCGGACGCATACCCTTTCGCTGTTTGACAGTTGAATCCTGACAGTCACCCACCACAACGGAAACGACGTGGGAGCCGCCATCGGCCGCGGCCTCGCGCGACCGTGTTGTCCCCACGTGCGCTACTTGCTGAAACTAACGACGGCCTTTGCCGCCCCGGCGAGGATCCTTGCCCGCGCCTTGACGACCGGCGCGAACTAGCTTCTCGGCACCTCTCGCGTGGTGTCCACCTCGATTGCCGCCGTGTTTCCCAATCCGCTTGCCCGGCTCTGCGGTTGCCTTCGTTTTGGCCATAAGTCAGCTCTTGGTGTGTCAGCGCTTGGCGTCAGCTCTTTACGTTAGCTCTTGGCGCTGGAATTCTCGTTCTGCCGATCTTCCTTGGTGATCGGACCTTTCGCAGCCTTGTTTCCGCCGCCCCATTGCTGAGCCTTCCGGCTCGCGTCGCCGCCTTGATGCTGCGGCGCATTACCTTTCGTGTTCGGGCTGGCGCTTTCGCCCTTGTTGCGGGCGCGATCGTCGCTTTGTTTCATCGCCACCTCCTTGCTCCGATCAGAGGAAACGCGGGGTGATTGCCACCGTTCCCAGGAACTGCCGTCTGGCAGAATTCGTTATAACTATGATGAAAACCGCACCGAAAGACTGCTACGTCTTCGACATCGACGGGACACTTGCCGATGTGTCCCACCGGTTGCACCACATCGAACGAAAGCAAAAGAACTGGCGCGCGTTTTTCGCAGCCAGCGCCGATGACAAAGCCATTGAGCACATCTGCGACCTGGCCCGGCATCTTTCCAAAGCCAAGCCGGTGGTCTTTGTGTCGGGCCGCTCGGATGAGGTGCGCGAAGAAACCGAAGACTGGCTAGAACGCGAAACCGGTCTGCGTGGTCCTTTGTACATGCGAAACCGCCGCGACCGCCGCCCGGACTACATTGTCAAGGCGGAGTTGCTGGACCGGCTTCAGGCCGACCGTTATCGGCCGATCATGGCCTTCGACGACCGCGATTAGGTCGTGAAGATGTGGCGCGCCAAGGGTGTTCCATGCGCGCAAGTCGCAGAGGGAAACTTCTAGCGGAAGATGGAGTTGGCGCATGCAACGATCTTCGGACAGAGCCAAGATCGGCTCGGGGCAAATCGTCGTGCTCATCGTACTTGGTGCTCTGCTTGTCCTCACCGGCGTGTGGGCCGCTTACGTCTGGAACGCAAGCAGCGACGTTCCGATGAGCACGCACGGCTGGATTGCACTTGGCCTTGGCACGTTCTTCTCGCTGCTGATCGGATGCGGCCTGATGGCGCTGATGTTCTTCAGCAGCCGCAGCGGCCATGACGAGGCTGCGAGTCCCCATTTCAGGCAGCGTCGCGAGAGTGAAGATCGGACGTGAGTCAGCTCGACCGAACGTCCCGCCAACCTACATCTGAATATCCGGCCATGCTGGCGCGGCGTGAGCGTTTGCGAGGCCAGCAGCGCCCTAGTCACGCCGCCAGCGCATCCGGATTGACCTCACCCTTGGCGATATCGGTGAGCAGCGCATCGATCTCTTTCTCTTCCATCAGGCTGCTATGCAGCGTCGCCTGGTCGTTGCGCAATTCCAACTGCCCGGCCAGCGCGGCGGCCGAGCCGTATGCGGCGATTTCATAGTGCTCGAGCTTCTGGGCCGATGCGATCAGGCCGGCATCGCGAAGATCGTCGCCCTCCAGCATGCCGAGCATCTTCCGGGTTTCGCGGATGAGCGCCTGCATGGCCTGGTCGACATGCGCCTCTGGGTCAGCGCCATGCTGGCGAAGGATGGCCACAAGGCGAGCCTTCTGCGTGACCGTCTCCGCGTGATGGTCCACCAGCGCGTCCTTGAGTGCAGGGTGGGATGCTGCCGCCGCCATACGCAGCAGTGCTTCCGCAAGTTGGTCTTCGACGCTCACCAGTTCCTGCAGTTCGGCAAGATACATATCCTTGAAATTCCTGATCTCCATGACGAAATCCTTCTCTCTCAGGATGCGTATGAGGCTTCCGGCAGCAGCGTTGCATCGTCTTCGGAAGTAGCCGGCACGAGCCGAGCGGCCTGTTTCACGCTCGAGGCCTGCGATATCATTGCAACGAGGCCACGGTGCATCTGGTTCCGGTGCAAGACCTGATCGAAGCTCCAAGAGGTGCTGCGATGACGGAATGGTACTTCGTTTGGGTGGAAGGCCTGCGAGGGCCTGCGCCGCAGAAATGGTCGTCGGATGGCCTTTGGGGGCAGGTCAGGCGTCAGGATGTCATCGTGCGTTTTGCACTGAGCGACGAGGAAGCCCATCTGCCGCTCGACGAACTGGCTAGGCGGCATCCCATTCCCGACGGGAAATAGCCGATTGTGGCCTCGTATGTCGCCGATCGGCGGAACAATGGGCTTTAAAGATGCCGTTGTGCGGAACATTGCTAATTTAATTTTGTTGCCCGCTTGAAGCGGCGCCAAGAGGCACCACTGTCCCGACTTCAATTCGGCTTGCTTGCGGAATTGAAAGCGAAGCTGCGAGCCGGCGCGCGGCGCTGGTGGGGACGAGCGATCAGGATTCGACACGCTTGAACGTCATTCCCTCCGCAGAAGAGCCGCGCGCGGTCAAGGCCGTCACGCGGTGCTCACCAACCAGAAGCCAAGTAAGGAGATCGTGCATGAAATTGAACTCGGCACAGGTGGAACGCGCTCTGACGCAATTCGAAGCCCAGGCGCTTCCCGACGATCATCCGGTGGTCCCGCAGCTAGCCAGCATGTTTGGGGATCATACATTCTTCCTCGACAGCGGCGGGCTCAACGTCTTGGAACCGACAGAGGCTTCCGAGCGGGACACCACAATCGGCATGATCGTAAACCTTGCTTATTGGAGCGATGAGACGCTGACGAAATTGTCGCCACACGAGCCCGAGCCCACAGGCGTGATCGTCAGCCTCGAATCCAGGCACTGACTCTTCGAGTCCGGGAACTCGGGTGTGTTTCAGACGATTTGTCGTGCGCGGTCGCGTGCCGCGCGCGACGGTTGCTGGAGTGCGCCGGTCAGGTTTCGAAACGAACCCCGATCCGCGTCTCTTTTCGCCAGACGACGCGGCACGGCACATGGATGTGGTCGGCTTCGATCACCAGCGTGAAGCGTTCAGGAATGCCGACGGGGGAGATCACCTCGAGCGCGGCGCCGGTTTCGGAGAGGTTGCGCACCGTGCAATCGATGGCGGCGCCGCCGCCGAACGAAATCCTGCCCGCCTTCAAGAGCCGACGCCGTGGTGCTGTTCTGTGCTCGTCCACCACATGGACCTCCACCTGAACAGGGAAGTTTCTACGGGCGAGGTTACTATCCCGTTACTGAGCGTTCCAGCCGTGCTGCAACGACAAGTCGTGGCCGCCGCGGAACCGTCGTTTCAGCTCATCGAGCTTGGCCGTCCGTCCGCGCCCGCCGGCCCTCGATCGGGTAAGCTGGGTCATTGAACCCCGGCGTCGAGGGATGGCCACTCGCCACCAGCCGGTCGATCAGCGCCTCGTCCTCCGCCGTGAAGCGATAGTCCAGCGCTTGGATATAATCATCCCATTGCTGTTCGGTCCGGGGACCCGCGATCACCCCGCTTACGAACGACGAATTCAGCACCCATGAAACCGCGAATTGCCCGGCGGTGATGCCGCGGGCTTCGGCGTGCTGCTTGATTTGCTGGGCGAGCTGCAGCGATTCCGGACGCCATTCGGTCTGCATCATGCGCTTGTCGGCGCGCCCCGCACGCGTGTCCTGGTCGGGCGCCGCATCCGGCCTGTACTTGCCGGTCAGCACCCCGCGCGCCAAGGGGCTATAGGGCACGATGCCGAGGCCGTAATAGCCGCACGCCGGGAAGTGCTCGACTTCGGGCATGCGGTTCATGGCGTTGTAATAGGGCTGGCTGACGATCGGGCGATCGATGCCGTTGTTGTCGCAGATGTTGCAGATCTCGGCGACGCGCCAGGCGCGGTAGTTGGAGACGCCGAAATAGCGGATCTTGCCCTGGCGCATCAAATCGCCCATCGCGCGCACCGTCTCCTCCAGCGGCGTCGCGTGGTCTTCCTTGTGCAAATAATAGATGTCGATGAAATCGGTGCCGAGCCGCTGCAGGCTCTCGTCCGCGGCCTGCATCACCCAGCGCCGCGACAGCCCGCCGCGGTTGGGATCGTCGCCGATCTGGTTGGCGAGTTTTGTCGCCAGAATCCAGTTCGTGCGATTGTTTGAAATGGCGCGGCCGACCACCTGCTCGGACTGGCCGCCATTATAGGCATCCGCGGTGTCGATGAAGTTGACGCCGGCCTCGCGCGCTTTCGCAATGATGCGCGACGACGTCGCCTCGTCGGTGGGGCCGCCGAACATCATGGTGCCCAAGCAGATCGGTGAAATCTTCAGGCCGCTGCGGCCGAGTTGGCGGTATTGCATGGGGTGGGGTCCTTAAGCGGGTCCAGGCAAGATAGCGGTTGTCATCCGTCATTGCGAGCGTCAGCGAAGCAATCCATGGCGCCGCAAGCTAAGGCATGGATTGCTTCGTCGCTTCGCTACTCGCAATGACGCGGAGGGGCGGTACTTCAAGCTTCGCTCTTCAATATCTTGAACACGCCGCTCGCCATCGCGATACAGCGTTTGTCGACCGTCACTTCCGTCGTGATGAAAATAAGGCTCCGTGTCGAGCGCACCACGTGCGGCTTTGACACCAAAACCTCGCCGATCTTGCCGGCTTCGACAAAGTGCGTATCGAGCTGCACGGTCGCCAGCGTCGGCTTGCCGGAGACGAAGCGGGCGGTCATGCCGCAGGTGCGGTCGGCGAAGGTCATGATGACGCCGCCCTGCACCAGGCCGCGGCGGTTGTGGTGCTTGTCCTCGGTGGCAAGCGCGTATTCGTGCGCGCCGTCGACGACGCGCTGCCATAGCGGGCCGATCAGGTGCAGGAAGCCGGAGGTTTCGACGATCTTCCAGCCGTCGGATTTGAGCTTGTCCGCGGCCTTGGCTGTCATGTCGTGCTTTCCGTTTCCTGCGGGCTATCGTGCTGTCCGAGGTCATTTCATCTGATGCGCTGGTGTTGTAGTCAAGCGGGATGGTCAGGCCATTTGACGATACCACACGGCGGAATATTGCAGCGCTTTGCGCGGCGTTTACGCGAGCTGCCTCGGAGGGCGCGGAGCCTGAGCTGAAGCGCGCCGCGGTCGCCATTGCGCTGACCGAGGCCGAGAGCGGCCCCGGCACCACATTTCTGTTGACCCGCCGCGCTGCAAGCCTGCGCGCCCACGCCGCTCAATGGGCGTTGCCCGGCGGACGCTGCGATCACGGCGAGACGCCGGCACAGGCGGCGTTGCGCGAGTTTCACGAAGAGCTCGGCGTCGACCTCGGCGAGGGCGATGTGCTGGGCCTGCTCGACGATTACCCGACGCGCTCAGGCTATCTGATCACGCCTGTCGTGGTCTGGGTCGGTACAAGCGCCGATATCATCCCCAATGCGGCGGAGGTCGCCTCGGTGCATCGTGTCGCGCTCGGCGATATCGAGCGCGAAGGCGCCTTCAGCTTCACCACCATCCCCGAAAGCACGCGGCGCGTGATCCGCTTCCGCCATGCCGGCCAGCACATCCACGCGCCGACGGCGGCACTGATCTATCAGTTTGCTGAAGTGCTGGCTGGCCGCGAGACCCGGGTGGCCGAACTGGAGCAGCCGGTGTTCGCCTGGAAATAGAGTCGGCACCGCCGCCGAAACGCCTGCTCATCTCACCATGTGAGAGCGTGTGCTCACGCGGCGCGGGTTGCGGACGTCGGCGGTTTCGGCGACGATAGCTGAGTCAAGAAGAACAACAGATCCGGGAGCTCGCCCGCCATGTCCATCGGGAGAAAGTGGCTTTGCGTTGCAGCCGCCGTGCTCGGCTTGAGCGCAGCAACAGACGTTTCGCACGCGCAGGCCTATCCTGCCCGCGCCATCACCCTGGTCATTCCGTTCGCGCCGGGCGGCAGCACCTCGATCGTCGGCCGCGCCATTGCCGACAAAATGAGCGAACAGCTCGGCGAGAAGGTGGTGGTCGACAACCGTCCCGGCGCGGGCGGTACGATCGGCACCAAGGCGGTCGCGAAAAGCGATCCCGATGGCTACACGCTGCTCTTGGGTTACACCGGCACGCTGGCGATCGGCCCCTCGCTCTACAAAAATCCCGGCTACGATCCGCGCAAGGACTTTGCGCCGATCGGCATGATCGGCAACGCACCGAATTCGCTGGTGGTGCATCCGTCGTTCCCCGCGAAAAGCGTGGCCGAACTGATCGCCTATGCGAAGGCCAATGCCAACAAGGTCAATTTCGGCTCGGCCGGCGCCGGTACCGCCAGCCACATTACGGGCGAGTATTTCGCCCGCGCCGCCGGCATCAAGCTGGTGCATATTCCCTACAAGGGCACCGGTCCGGCGCTGACGGATCTGTTGGGCGGCCACATCCCGATGGCGTTCGCGCCGATCCCGGCCTCGCACAGCAATGTCGCCGCCGGCAAATTGCGGGCGCTCGCGGTGACCAGCATCACGCGATCGAGCCTGTTGCCCGACGTGCCGACGCTGATGGAAGCGGGGCTAACCGGCTTCGACGCCTCGCTCTACTACGGCCTCGTCGCGCCCGCCGGCACGCCGCGGCCGATCGTCGACAAGCTCAACCAGGCGTTGCGCGACGCGCTCGCCTCCGACGAGGTGAAGAAGCAGTTGGGCAATGATGGCACCGAAATCACGCCGGGCACGCCCGAAGACTATGCCGCCTTCATCGACAAGGATGAGAAGAAGTGGTCGCAGCTAGTGAAAGCCAGCGGCGTCGAGCAGGAGTAGGGCGCACGGCGCGAGGCGGGACTCTTCCCCTCTCCCCTTGTGGGAGAGGGGGGATCGAATGAGCGGAGCTCATTCGAGACGGGTGAGGGGTTCTCTCCGCGGATAGAACCCCTCATCCGCCTTCGCTTCGCGAAGGCACCTTCTCCCACAAGGGGAGAAGGGAAGAAAGACACCACCTAATGTCGCTCCTTTCGGGGCTGACATCTCGGGCGCGCTTGCTACAACGATGCGATGCGCCTGCCATTGATTCGTATGGGTTCCGGATTAGCCGCGCTCGCGCTGCTCGCGAGTGCGCCGCCTGCCGTGGCGACGGAGCTGCTCCCTGCCTCAACCGCCGATGCCATGGCGCAAGCGGCTTCGCCGCAGGCGATGGCCGAATACCGTCGCAAGCTGAAAGAGTATCAGGAAGCCCGCGCCGCGTTCGAAGAGGAGGCAGGCGCCTATTGGGCCTCGATCTCCGAGAAGCGAAAGGGCCGCAACGCCAAGCGCCGGGAACGCCAGGCCATCAAGCTCAACGATTACGTGCTGACGCAGCCGCCGGTCTACACCGGTCCGAAGCGTCCGGTCAGTCCGGAGCCGGAGGAGGAGAAGCCGCCGCGCGAGCGCAAGCCGCTGCCGGTGGTTGCCGATTTTCTTAAAGCGGCCGCCGAGCATTTCCAGTTCACGCCGCAACGGCCGGCAACCGAGGTTGAGTTCAAGCGCGCCTATGCCCGCTACGCGTTGGCCGCCGGACTAACGCGCGAGCAGGCGGTGCGGGTCTACTCGTTTGAGACCGGCGGTAACGGCAATCACGACATGCAGTCGGGGCTGAACCCCTCGAAACCGGGCTCGCGCGCGATCTCGACCGCGATCGGCTACAATCAGTTGCTCACCACCAACAGCGTTGAGCTATTGGCCGAACAGGGCCACGAAATCATCAGGGAAATGACGGCAAAGGCCGCCACGCTGTCGGGCGCGCCGCGCAAGGTGATGGACCACAAGCTCGCCGTCTTGAAAAGGATGGTGGCGTTTACGCGCACCGTCCCGGATACCTGGTCCGAGCATGAGAAGCTCGCCAACACCCCGCAGGGCTGGGCTGTGCACGCTATGGTGCTCGATATCGACGTCGGGCCGATGCTGCAGACCCACAAGCTCCTCACCTCGGTGCACTTCGCGCGCGCCAAGGGCTACAGCCGCCCGCTGACGGCCGCCGAACTCGAAATGATGAACCTGACCGGCGACGGCACCGGCCTCGACATGGTGACCATGCCGCAGGCGATGCGCGCGCAGGTGCCGACCTCGAATTTCTTCCAGCGCGGTGGCTACGAGCGGAACCCGGTCGCAATCCGCCATAACACAGTGGCGAAACTATTGGCGATCACCGACGAGCGGATGGATTTCAATTCGAGCAAGCCCGGCGCGAAGGAGCTGGCGGCGGCGTTTTAGGAAGCCTCTTCCCTTCTCCCCTTGCGGGAGAAGGTGGCGCGGATGAAATCCGCGCCGGATGAGGGGTTTCTATCCGCGGAGACAGGACCCCTCATCCGCCTTCGCGTTCCGCGAAGCCACCTTCTCCCAGAAGGGGAGAAGGAAGAAAGCTCACTCCGACCCGAACATGAACTTGCCGTCGCCTTCCAGATAGGGGCCTGAGCGCATGTAGAGCTGCCCATTCTGGCCGATGAAGAACAACGTGCCCTTCGGCACCTTCTTGGCGCCCTTAAGCAGCAGACCCGCATTGTTAGTGCCCAGCTTGTAGGCGAGCGTCTTGCCGTCCCTGCCGTAGGCATAAGCCATGTCCGACTTCAATTCCCAAGGAGTCGGTGCCGCGCCTTGCGCACATGCCGATGTAGCCAGCCCCGTCAGTGCGACCGCCACTAAAACTGATTTTGTCGAAACGCTCGTCATCGTCATCCTCCCAGCGGCCTTAAGCGGCTTCTGTCCCACGTTTTGAACAAATCACGAACGGCGTTGCGCCGTCAATTGCCACCTTCGACGCATCACGCGGCCCTTGAGAGTTTGTGATTTCCCGCGTCTGACTTCGCGACTATGTTCGCGTTTCCGGCTACAAGCATGCATTGCGAAAAACGTCATAGGGATGATCAGGATGAATCGCGTCATGAAATTCGGTCTTGGTGTTGCGCTATCGTTCATGACGCCGGCTCAAGCGTCAGAGGCTGACAATTTCAAGCTGTCCAACAACCAGCGGATCGCCTGCAGCCGGGGATTGGCCGCGGGCAAGCTCAACACCTCGACCTGCAAATCCTATGCGTACGTGTTCAACACCAAGACGTCAGAGTATTTCCGTTGCCAGGTCTCGATGGCGCTGACGCGGGACAACAAGGAAGTCATCAACGTGCAGGCCGACGGCGGCTGCACCAAGAAGCCGCGTATCTTCGATGCCGATTCAAACTATTCGTTCGACGCCACCGAAACCGAAGGGCCGAATACCAACTCGTTCTTCGGTCCCGGCGGCTATGCGGTGTGGGCCAGCGATAACAATAATCTGAAGGTGCGCGGCTGCATCATCATCTCGTCCGGTCTCGGCTCCGACATCGTGAAATGCATCGACATGAAGTTCGAGTGAGCCTCGCTCAGAGAGCCTTCTCGGAGCCGGCTGCAAGCTGAGGGCGCGACCGCGCGAATTTGCGCACCCCGACCGGCTTGCCGAACAGATGGCCCTGGATCAGATCGAATCCCATGTCGTGCGCGGCAAGATACTCGGCGCGGGTCTCGATGCCCTGGGCGACGGCGCGAGCTCCGTTGTCTCGGGCCAGTTCGACGATGCGTCGGCATACCGTCTGCTTCAGCCGGTCGTCCGCGCAGCCCCTGACGTATTGTTGGTCGACCTTCACCTCGACGAAGGGGAAACTCCGAAGCTCCAGCAGCGACGGCCATTCCGCGCCGACATTGTCGATTGCGATCGCGATATTGTGCAGGCGCAGCCGTCTTGCGGTGTCCACTGCGAGATCCAAATGGTCGACCACCTCGCTGCTGTTGATTTCGATCAAAAGTCCGCCGAATGCCGGGTGGGCGGGCATGGCGCGGCACAGATCACGCACCGCCGCTGCGTCGTCGAAGAACGATATCGGCAGGTTGATCGAGAGGTCGACCGGACCCTGGCTCTCCAGCAGATAGCGCCAATCCTCGATCGCGCGGCCGATCACGAATTCGGAAAGCTTGCGAAAATGCGGATCCTTGTCGTCGGGAATGAAGTAGGCCGGCGGGACCACGCCCCAGGCAGGATGCCGCATCCGGACCAGCGCCTCCGCTCCGCTGGGGACCAGCGTGCGGGTGTTGATCTTCTGCTGGTACCACAATTCGAGCCAGCCAGCCTTCAACGCCTCGGCGACGTCGACGGCGGGGCTTGGCGCCGGTTCGGCAGGCAATAGCGTCGCGAGGCTGGCGCGCAGGCTCGCCGCGCCGAACGGCGTCGGCAGGGAGGGCAGCATGGCAATGCCGTATTCTTCGCCAATTTGCCTGACGGCCTTAACCATGATCGCGTCGGGCTGACCGATCACGAGAACCTTGCCGGCGAAATTTTTCCGGACGATCGCCTCGAGAATTTCGCCGACATTGATCCCGTCGGCGCACACGCTGAGCACGATCAAGTCGGGCTGCTCCGCCTGCAGTACGCCTGCCAAATCGCCGGCCTGGCCGCATTCACAAGTCACGAACCCGAGATCCTCGAGAGCGTCGGAAAGAAACAGTCGCAGGTGCTTTTTGCTGTCGATGACGCACGCTCTGGGCGTCAGCTTCCGATGCCCAAAGTGCGCTCCCCGAGAATGCTCGCTAAAGTTGATCTGCTCCATGCCGCGCTCCCACCAAATACCCCGACGCCAGTGGTACATCGGCGTTGCGGTCGCAATCATGGAATTTTTGCGTGAGGTCACATGATTGCTTCGGTAGGGTTAAAGCCGCCGACAAGAATAAAATTTTAGGGAAACTGCTGGTCGGGACGCAGCCAACCAGCGCCCGGGCAACTCGATGGGGTCATTTCATCGGCTTCAACGCGCTGACGCCCGGCTTGGACAACATTTGATCAGCCTCGCGTGTTAACGCCTGTGGTCGCTCGCTGGCGCCGCGATGTTCGTGGCTTAGCGAACGTCGCCTGAGCGCTCCTTCACAGGAGCAGCAATGCCGCGACACTCACAACCCTATCGATGGCAAAAAGAATGACCGCGGTCCTCGGCAGACCGCGGTCACTGATGACGCAAGCCGAATTAGCTCAAGCACACCGCTAGCCGCCGACGCCCTTTTCCTTGAAGTACTTCAACGCGCCGGGATGGAACGGGATCGGCGAGCGCTCCTGCACCTGGTTATCGAGCGAAAAACTCTCGGCTTCCTTGTGCACGGCGACGATGTCCGCCTTCTTCTCCACCAGCGTCTTGACGATGGTGTAGGCGTCCTCGTTGCTCATCTTGTCGCCGGTGACGATCAGATTCCAGACTTCGGTGATGGAGTTGTCCTTGTCGTAGCCGGGATACGAGCCCGCCTTGATCTTGCTCGACGAGTAGAGCTTGCCGTATTTGGCGTTCATCTTCTCGGCCAAATCGCCATGGTCGATCAGCTTCATCTTCAGGCCCGGCGTCGCCGCGAGATCGGTGATTGCAGCGGTCGGAATACCGCCGACCCAGAAGAAGGCGTCGATCTTGCGGTCCTTCACCGCATTGACGGATTCGGCAACCCCGAGCCGCTCGCGCTTCATGTCCTTGTCCTTATCGAGGCCGGCCGCCTCGATGACACGGAATGCCATCACTTCGGTGGCGCTGCCGGGCGAACCCGTCGAAACGCGCTTGCCCTTGAGGTCTGCCATGGTCTGGATACCGGTGCCTTCTACCGTCACCACATGCATGCGGTTCGGATAGACCACGAGCAGCGCCTGCAACGGCACCTTGCCGCTCTTGAACTTGTCCTCGCCCTTCAGCGCATCGAGCGCGGCATCGGCCATGGTGAAGGCGAGCTCGCTCTTGCCGGCGCCGATCAGCTTGAGATTGTCGACCGAGCCGCCGGTGACTTCGGCGGTAGCCTGCACGTTGGGAAGGTTCTTGGAGAGCACGTTGGCAACCGCACCGCCGAGCGGATAATAGACCCCGCCGGTGCCGCCGGTGCCGATCGACATGGTTTTCTGCTGCGCATGGGCTGCGCCGGCAAAGGCGAGCCCCAGGGCCATCGCCAGTATCGCTGTGGTCTTTTTCATTTTTGTCTCCTCAATTGCTTCTTCTCTATGTTGTGAGCGCAGGCCGCTCTGGCGACCGCGTTCTGGCCTGCCACAGCAATACGCCGAAACCGATGATCAGGCCCGGCACATAGGTGTAGCTGATATCGCGCCCGGTGATCCATTCGACCAATGCCTCAATCAGGCTTGGGAACACCAGCAGCAGTCCGGATAGCAGAAGCAGGCCGCGCTCGACCGCTGTATTTTGTCGCAGCGCCCAGTTCTGGGCAAACGCAGCCAGCGCCAGCAGCCCCAGGCTTGTCTTGATCGTGATTTCGAGAATATCGACCCACGATCCACCCTTGGGGATCGACATCAGCAGGCCGCCGCCCTGCGGATCGAGCACGAAGACGAACGGCACCAGGAACGCCGGCAGCGTATATTTCCAGGATTGCAGCGTGGTCTTGTACGGATCGCCGCCGGTGATGGCGGCTGCGGCGAACGGCGACAGCGCCGTCGGCGGCGAGACCTCCGACAGCACGGCATAGTAGAAGATGAACATATGCGCGGCGTAATCGGGCACGCCGAGTTTGACCAGCGCGGGCGCTGCGATGACCGCGCAGATAATGTAGGACGCCGTCACCGGCACGGCGAGGCCGATGATCCAGACGATCAGCGCGGTGTAGATCGCGGTCAGCAAGAGGCTGCCGCCGGCATAGGCGATGACGATCGACGAGAATTTGAGGCCGAGACCGGTCAGGGTCACGATGCCGACGACGATGCCGGCGCAGGCGCAGGTGGTCGCGGCATTGAGTGCGCCGATCGAGCCGTCGGCCAGTGCCTTCACCAGTTTGCTCGGCACCAGCGCAGTCTCCCGGCGCAGGAAGCTCAGCGCGAACGTCACGACAATGGCGTAGAACACCGATAGCGACGGCGAGTAGCCGATGACCATGAAAAAGACGACGGCGAGCAGTGAGATGAAGTGGAAGCCGTACCGCATGGTCATCTGGCCGAGCGACATCTCGGGCGTGAAGGTCACGTTCTTGGCGTGGAATTTCTTGGCGTCCAGCTCGACCATGAACAAGAGCGACATGTAATAAAGGCAGGTCGGTATGGTCGCCATCCAGATTACGTCGAGATAGCTGATCTTGAGAAACTCGGCGATCAGGAACGCGGCCGCGCCGAGCACAGGCGGCGACAGGATCGCGCCAAGCCCGCCGGCAGCCAGCAATCCGCCCGCGGCGTTCCTCTCGAAGCCCGCCTTGGCCATCATCGGATAAGCCACGGTGCCGATCATCACGGTGGTGGCGACGCCCGACCCGGAGGGGCCGCCGAGCAGGAATGACGACAACACCACGGTGCGGCCGGCGCTGTTCGGCTTGCCGCCCATCAGGGCCAGAGAGAAATCGATGAAGAACTTGCCGGCGCCGGAATGCTGCAGGAATGCGCCATAGATGGTGAACAGGATGATCAGGGTCGCCGACACGTCGACCGCGACACCGAAAATGCCTTCCAGCGTAATGAAGAGATGGCCGACCAGGCGGGGCAGGTCGTAGCCGCGATGGGTCCAGGGCGCCGGCAAATAGGGGCCGAGCATCGCATAGGCGATGAACAGGATCGACACCACCGGCATGATTGCGCCGGTGGTGCGCCGCGTCGCCTCCAGCAGCATCACGATGAAGACGATGCCGACGATCACGTCCCAGCGGTCGGGCGTGGTGGCGCGATCGGTAAAATCCTCGCCACCCCAGAGCGCGTAGACGACAGTTGCGACCGCTACGATCCCGGGAACGATGTCCCACCAGCGCACACGGTTGCGAAACCGCGTTGCCAGCGGAAACAGCAGGAAGCTCAAGATCAAGGTGAAGGCGACGTGGGTGTAGCGAAGTTCCTGGGTCGGAACGATGGCATAGGCCGCATAGAGATGAAAGAGGCTCATCACCACGGCAATCGTGGTCGAGATGCGCCCCGCCCACCCCATCAGACGGTTGGCCGCGCCTTCTTCGGCCTCGATGTAGGCTTCCGCCTTGTGCAAGGCTTCGTCCGAAACGGCGACGACCTCGTCATTGGGCGGCGTTGTCTTGTCTACGGCCATACTTCCCCCCGGGGACCGGTTAACTTTCCGGCCCGACTGCGGCGGGCCTCGTTCGCGGGCCGCATTCAGTCCGGTTTGGGTGGCGGTGGCAAGGGGCTTTTCGGCCTATGTCCAAGTCGCTGCTTTAGCTTTTCGGAGCGGTTGACCCAAGGCCGCCGTCCGTCCAATTTCCCGCCCCAACTTCGGATGCGCCGCGTTCGTGCGCGCTGCAACGCAACGAAAACCCAACGGGAGAAGAAGTCGATGGAGCGGCTCAAGGGCAAGGTGGCGATGGTGGTGGGCGCGGGATCGATCGGTCCCGGCTGGGGCAATGGCAAGGCGACCGCCGTCACCTTTGCGCGCGAGGGCGCCAGCGTGTTCTGCGTCGATCGCAATGCGGCTGCCGCGAAAGAAACCGTCAGCATCATCACGGGCGAGGGCGGTAAGGCTGTCGCCTTCACCGCCGACGTTTCGCGCGAGGCCGAGGTCGAGGCTATGGTGGCGGCGTGCCTAAAGGCCTATGGCCGCATCGACGTGCTCGACAACAATGTCGGCATCGCCGAAATGGGCAGCGTCGTCGAAGTGAACGAGGCGAGTTGGGACCACGTTTTCGCGGTCAATCTCAAGAGCGCTTATTTTGCCATGAAGCACGTCATTCCCGTGATGCAGAAGCAGGGCGGCGGCTCGATCATCAACATCTCGTCGATCGCGTCCATTCGCCATCTCGGCATTTCATACGTCACCTATGGCGCCTCGAAGGCGGCGATGAACCAGATGACGCGCACCACCGCCGTGCAATTCGCGAAAGACCATGTTCGCGTGAACTGCATCCTGCCGGGCCTGATGAAGACGCCGATGGTCGAGCACTCGGCCGGCCTTGCGGCAAGCTATTCGGCCGGCGACGTCGAAGCGATGTGGCGGGCGCGCGACGCGCAGGTGCCAATGGGGCACATGGGCGACGCCTGGGACGTCGCCAATGCGGCGCTGTTTCTCGCCTCCGACGAGTCCCGTTACGTCACCGGGATCGAGCTCGTGGTCGATGGCGGGATCACCGTGAAGTCGAGTTAGTTCTGGTCATTCCGGGGCGCCCGAAGCGCGAACCTCAGATGTGCAATTGCACATCGGGGAATCTCGCGCAACAATCTCTGGATTCCGGGTCGCTCGCTTCACTCGCGCCCCGGAATGACGGCCCTTGCGCTACTGCGCCATCGCCAGGATGCCGCCCGCGAAGGAGTGCCAGAGCGGCGTGACGCTGATCGGCCAATTCAGGAGTTTTACCGCGATCAGCGCAATGCCGCCGTAGATATAGACCGGATGCGGCCGGCCGCGCGTGCGCCAGTCGAACGCGATGGCGGCGACCAGCAGGAGATAGGCGACGAAAGCCGGCGGGATGGTCACGGGTACCGGCGGCGGGCCGAGCGGGCCGGGAGGCGCGAGGAAGGTGAGAAACCAGCGGGCGACCGCGGCGTCCAGCAGCGAAATGCCGGCCAGCAGCATCAGCCGCTTATGGGTTTCCGGCCGCCGGATGGCGGCAATCGCCAGCGTGAACACCACGGCAAAGAACAGAATTCCGCTGAGGGGAACGATCGCGAAGGCGATTCCTTCATTGGTCAATCCCGCCGCAGCGGAGCGTTTCATCGCGTGGACCGCGACCAGGAAACCAAAAATCGTCATTGCGGTCGCCAGCGAGACGCCGATCATGCCGATAGCGCGGTGCCGGGCGACTTTGCCGGATGCAGCAAGCCAGCTCTGGAATGCGAAATAGAGCGACCAGGCGAAAAACAGCAGGCCGTGAAAGTGCACGACGGGCGAGGCCGAGAACGATCGCTGCGCCATTGGCAGCCAGTAGGTCGGCGCGAAGCCGAGAAAGGCAACGGCCGTGCAGGCCAGCGCCATGTAGAAGTAGAAATAGGCTGATTGGGATTGCGCGATGGCGCGCGGCGGACGCAAGTCGGTCAATGTGGTCATGGTTGTTGAGTCTGAGAGACCGACGAAAGGTTCACGGCAAATTTCATCGCCGATTGTATCTTTTCTCGTGCAGGCTGTTGTGTCTTCCGGTACGTCACGTTTCGGCCAAAATCCGTCTTGTGCCCAAAGGGGAAAATCGCAAGCGGCCGTTGTCGGAAAAGCGCAGCCCTTGCTAGGATCGCGCGGCAGTCGACAGCATATCCCGGGTCAATCGATGCGAGGCTATCCCGATGTCTGCGGCCTGATGGTGGCTTGCCTGCTGTCGCTGACGTATGCGCATGGTGCATCGGCGACCGGCGGCGAGCCGGTCAAGGATTTTCGGATCGATCCTGCGCCCTGTCTTGCCGCTGGCCTTGCACATGATCACGACAGGACGGTGCATCTCTGCACTGTGCTGATCGACAACGAAAAGACCGAAAAGGCCGACCGCATCAAGGCGCTGATTGCACGTGCGACCGCCTATGAGCGTAAGGACATGATCGACCGCGCCATCGCCGATTATGATGGCGTGTTGCGGCTCGATTCTTCGCACGCCGATGTTTACAACGCGCGCGGCGAACTCTGGCGCAAGAAGGGTGATCTGCCCAAGGCGGTGGCCGATTTTGCCGCGGCGATCAAGCTGAACCCCGACCACGTCGTCGCAAGAGCCAACCACCGGGCGCTGGCGCAGGAGGCGGAGCGGCAGGGCGCGCTGAAAGCGGTCGCCGGCAAGCCGAGCTTCAACTGCGCCACCGCGCGCCGCAACGTGGAGAAGGCGATCTGCGCCAATCCCGAACTCGCCGATCTGGACCGCGAAGTTCAAGGGTCGTACGTCAGGGCGGCCGCCGGGAAGATGACCCGACAGCAGGCGCGCAGGCTGCGGCGAGAGCAGGAGGAATACATCGCCCGCCGCAACGCGGAATACGGCCGGCCCGACTATGATCTGAAGAAGGCCATGCGCGACCGCCTGCAGCAGATTAACGGGATCGACGGGTACTAAACGTCAGGTCAAAAAAGCGATCTGTGCCGACGCGAGCCTTGCCCAGCTCGACCGCAACGTCAACGACGTATTCCTGCGGGTGATCGCCAGCGCGGAAACCGACAGCCGTCGCGTCGCGCTGGCGCTGACCCGGCAGCAGCGCGATTTCATCGACAAGCGCAACAGCTCGTTCGGCCGGCGCGGCTACGATCTCCGCCAGGCCATAGAGGACAGGCTGGAGAAGCTCAACGCGATCGCCCGGCAATAGGGGTTTCTCCGAGCGGCCAAGCTGTTTCCGGCTTGATCTAGCGCCGCTTCCCGTGACAATGCCCCGGAATAATATCGCTCAGCCGTCATGGCCGGGCTCGTCCCGGCCATCCACGTCTTGCTTTCCTTTGACTTGAAGCAAAGACGTGGATGCCCGGCACAAGGCCGGGCATGACGACATGTGTGAAGACGGGGAGTGCGCCATGAACATCCAAGACAACAGCCGCTATCACGAGGTCCATGCCCGCTCGCTGGCGGACCCGGAAGCATTTTGGGCCGAGGCGGCGCGCGAGATCGACTGGATCGAGCCGGCCAAAAAGATCTTCGATCCCACGATGGGCGCTTACGGCCGCTGGTTTGCCGGCGCCGGGGTCAACACTTGCTACAACGCGCTCGACCGCCATGTTGCGCGCGGACGCGCCGATCAGGTGGCGCTGATCCACGATTCGCCGCTCACCAATTCCGTCTCGAAATTCACCTATGCCGAGATGCTCAAGGAGGTGCAGACGCTCGCCGCCATGATGGCCGATTTCGGCGTCGGCAAGGGCGATCGCGTCATCCTCTATATGCCGCTGGTGCCCGAAGCGGTGTTTGCGATGCTGGCCTGCGCGCGGATTGGCGCAGTGCACAGCGTGGTGTTTGGCGGCTTCGCGGCGAAAGAACTCGCGACGCGGATCGATGACGCCAAGCCGAAACTGATCTTCTCGGCAAGCTGCGGGATCGAGCCCGGTCGCATCGTGCAGTATAAGCCGCTGCTCGACGAGGCGATCAAGCTTTCCAGCGCGAAGCCGCAAGGCTGCATCATCCTGCAGCGGCCGCAGCACGTTTGCGAACTCGCGGCGAGCCGCGATCATGACTGGGCGACGCTGCGCCGCGCGGCGCTCGACGCCGGCAAGGCAGCGCCCTGCACGCCGGTGCTCGCGACCGATCCGCTCTATATTCTCTATACCTCGGGCACCACGGGCATCCCGAAGGGCGTCGTGCGCGACAATGGCGGGCATCTGGTTGCGTTGAAATGGTCGATGTTCAACCTCTACGGCGTCAAGCCCGGCGAGGTCTGGTGGTGCGGCTCCGATATCGGCTGGGTGGTCGGCCACAGCTACATCGTCTATGGGCCGCTGATCCATGGCGCGACCTCGATCATGTATGAGGGCAAGCCGATCGGCACGCCGGACGCCGGCGCGTTCTGGCGTGTCATTTCCGAGCACAAGGCTGTCGCGCTGTTCACCGCGCCGACCGCCTTCCGCGCCATCCGCAAGGAAGACCCGGACGGCGCGTTCATCCGTAAATATGACCTGTCGAAATTCCGCACGCTGTTTTTGGCCGGCGAGCGCGCCGATCCGCCGACGGTGGAATGGGCGGAAGCGCAGTTGAAGGTTCCGGTCATCGATCACTGGTGGCAGACCGAGACCGGCTGGTGCATCGCCGGCAATCCGGTGGGCCTTGGCATGTTGCCGGTCAAACACGGCTCGCCGACGGTGCCGATGCCGGGCTATCAGGTCGACGTGGTGGACGAGGCATCCAGGCCGGTGGCCGCAGGCACCATGGGTTCGATCGTGATCAAGCTGCCGATGCCGCCCGGCTGCCTGCCGACGCTGTGGCAGCAGGATGAACGCTTCAGGGAGGCCTACCTCACGGAGTTTCCCGGCTACTACAAGACATCGGACGCCGGCTACAAGGATGAGGACGGCTATGTCTGGGTGATGGGCCGCACCGACGACATCATCAATGTCGCCGGCCATCGGCTTTCCACCGGTGGCATGGAAGAGATCCTAGCCTCCCACCCTGATGTCGCCGAATGCGCCGTGCTCGGCATCAAGGACGCGATCAAGGGCGAGGTACCTTGCGGCTTCCTGGTGCTGAAGGCCGGCGTGACGCGAGCTCCGGCCGAGATCGAACAGGAGATCGTGGCGCTGGTGCGCGACAAGCTCGGTCCTGTCGCAGCCTTCAAGCTTGCGATCACGGTCGGCCGCCTGCCGAAGACGCGGTCGGGGAAAATCCTGCGCGGCACCATCAAGAAGATCGCCGACGGCGAAAGCTGGACCATGCCGGCCACCATCGAGGACCCCAAGGTGCTCGACGAAATCGGCGACGCGCTGAAGGGCAGGGTGTGACGGTTCCTCATCATGCCCGGGCTTGACCCGGGCATCCATCATCGTCAAAGCAGGCTGCCATCTTTTCGATGGATTGCCGGGTCATCCCCGATCAGGTCGGGGACAGGCGCCCGGCAATGACGAGATCGGAAGAACGGGAGCCCTGCATGCAGTCCGGAGTCGCAAAGCATTTCATCGCCCTCCTGCTCGTCGCACCACTGCTCGCCGGTTGCCTCGAACGCGGCCAGCCGACCATGGTCGACACTAGCGCCGACGATGACGCGTTCTGTCGCTCCAACAATGTCGCGCCGGGCTCGAACGACTACGTCATCTGCCGCAAGAACCGCGACGTCCAGCGCGCCAACGCCAATGCACGTACCGACCGCGCCCAGCGCAATCTCGCCGAGCAAATGCTGAACAATCCGACGAGGCCGTAACGGGAGGCCACCATGAACGAAGACACCTTCAACGCAAGCCTGCGCAAATTTCTCAAGCAAGTCGGCGTCACCTCGCAACGCGAGATCGAAAAAGCCGTGCGCGATGCGGTCGAAACCGGCAAGCTCAAGGGCCATGAGAAGCTGCCGGCGAAGATGGTTCTGACCGTCGGCGGCATCGCGCTCACGCATGAAGTGAACGACGAGATCGAATTGGGCTGAGAAGAGGAGCGCGAGCTTGTTTCCCCTCTCCCCTTGTGGGAGAGGGTGGATCGGATGAGCATAGCTCATTCGAGACGGGTGAGGGGTTGTTTCCGCGGAGACAGACCCCTCGTCCGTCGCGGACTTCGTCCGCGCGCCTTCTCAAGGGGAAAAGGGAAGAGGCGCTCCAGTTTCTCACAAGAAAGCATCACATGGACATCAAGGTCAGGGATTCCAACGGCGCACTGCTCGCCGAGGGCGACAGCGTCACGCTGATCAAGGATTTGAAGCTGAAGGGATCATCCACCGTGCTCAAGCGCGGCACCGTGATCAGGAACATTCATCTCACCGACAATGAGGACGAAATCGAAGGCCGCACCGACAAAGTCAAGGGCTTGGTGCTGCGCACGGAGTTCTTGAAGAAGGCGTGAGGGGTTGGGCTCACCCGGTTGTGCTTGGCAAACCATCTTCGAATCGATGCTATAAGCCCGGCATGGAACAATTTGCAATCAAGCTGCTGGGGTTTGCCGCTGCAACGTGCACGACCCTCGCTTATGCCCCCCAGCTCGTGAAGGTCTGGAGAACCCGCTCCACAGACGACATTTCGCTGGGCATGTTTCTCGTCATGGTGCTCGGCATCCTGCTTTGGCTGTTGTACGGCCTGCTTTCCGGAGATGCGCCGCTGATCGTTGCGAATGCGATTACGATTGTCTTGGCGGGGGGAATTCTCTTGATGAAGCTGAAGTACGGTTGAAGCGCAGCCAGCCGGCTCGCAGTGCTCACCGCAAGAAAAAACGCGGCAGGTGACCCGCCGCGTTTGAAATCTCGTAACCGAAAAAAATATCGGAAGCGCTTACTCTTCCTGGTCCTGCTTCTTGCCGCCGATATTCTTGAGCTTGGCGAACACGGCATCGACGTTGAGGTCGTCCTGCGACTTCTCGCTTGGCTCGAACTCCGGCTCCTTCTTCGTGGTCTCGGAGGCCGGCAGCAGGGTGGCACCGCCGTAGGCCGCGGGCACCGGCTTTTCCTTCGCCGCGCGTTGCACCTCGAAATCGAGCTCGATCTGCGAGCACAGGCCGAGCGTCACCGGGTCCATCGGGGTCAGCGTCGAGGCATTCCAGTGGGTGCGGTCGCGGACGCTGGCAATGGTGGTCTTGGTGGTGCCGACCAGGCGCATGATCTGCGCGTCCTTCAGCTCGGGATGGTTGCGGACCAGCCACAAGATCGCGCTCGGCCGCTCATGACGGCGCGACACCGGGGTATAGCGCGGGCCCTTCTTCTTGGCGGCCGGCGGCAGCACCACCTTGCTCTCGCCGAGCTTGAGGCGGTAGTTCGGGTCCTTTTCGCCCTTTTCGATCTCGTCGCGGGTCAATTGGCCGGTCGAAATCGGGTCCATGCCCTTGATCCCCTGGGCGGCGTCGCCATCGGCGATGGCGCGGACCTCAAGGGGGTGCATTTTGGTGAAATCGGCCACCTGGTCGAAGGTCAGCGCCGTATTGTCGACCAGCCACACGGCCGTCGCCTTGGGCATCAGCGGTGCATTGCTCATGGCAAATCTCCTTTGTGCCTCGCCCACCTCTTTTTAGGAGGCGAAGCCTGTGGTCATCGTTGATGACGGGAATTGAGCGCTATATACGCCTTCCAACCCCTTTGGCGCAATGGTCTGCTAAAGTGCCTTGACACAGCCCGAAAGCAGTCCCAAGTCCTTATCCGAATTGGCCGTTCCCTGCCCGCCGGCAAGGGGTGATTCGGTCCTGAGATAGCGCCCCATGCCAGCCAAACCAGACCTCAGAATCGTGCTTTGTTCCCCCCGCGGCTTCTGCGCAGGGGTGGTGCGGGCCATCGATACCGTGGAGCGGGCGCTCGCCATCTATGGCGCCCCCGTCTATGTCCGGCACGAGATCGTGCATAACCGCTACGTCGTTGACAGCCTGAAGACCAAGGGCGCGATTTTCGTCGAGGAACTCGCCGAGATCCCCGACAATACCAACGCCCCGGTGGTGTTTTCGGCCCACGGGGTTCCCAAATCCGTTCCGGCGGACGCCCGCGCGCGCAATTTCTTCTCACTGGACGCGACCTGCCCGCTGGTTACCAAGGTGCACCGCGAGGCCGCGATCCACTTCAAGCGCGGTCGTGAAATCCTGCTGATCGGGCATTCGCACCACCCCGAGGTAGTCGGCACGCTCGGGCAGTTGCCGACGGGCGCGGTGACGCTGATCGAGACCGCTGATGACGCCAAGACGTTCACGCCGAAGGATCCGAACAACCTGGCTTTCGTGACGCAGACGACGTTGTCGATCGACGACACCGCCGAGATCGTCGCGCTGCTCAAGGAGCGCTTCCCGAACATCAACGGCCCGCACAAGGAAGACATCTGCTACGCCACCACCAACCGCCAGCTCGCGGTGAAGAAGGTGGCGCCGGTGGTCGATGCTCTGATCGTGGTCGGCGCGCCGAATTCGTCGAACTCGCAGCGCCTGCGCGAAGTCGCCGAGCGCGAGGGTTGCCCGGTCTCGGTGTTGGCGCAGCGCGCCTCGGATCTCGACTGGTCGCGCTTCGAGGGCATCAAGAGCCTCGGCATCACGGCGGGCGCGTCCGCGCCGGAAGTGATCGTCGAGGAAATCATGGGCGCCTTCGCCGAGCGCTTCGAATTGCATGTGGAGACGGTGTCGGCCGCGGAGGAGAACGAGTTCTTCCCGCTGCCGCGTTCGCTGCGGCCCGAAGCTGCCGCCGAGTAGTCGCGATGGCGGTTTACACCGACGTGGCCGCCGAAGATCTCGCGGAGTTCCTCAAGGGCTACGAAATCGGCGAGTTGCTCTCCTACAAGGGCATCGCCGAAGGCGTCGAGAATTCCAATTTTCTGCTGCATACCAGCAAAGGCGCCTTCATCCTCACGCTCTACGAAAAGCGCGTGGCGGTGGACGATTTGCCGTACTTCCTGTCGCTGATGGCGCATCTGGCCGAGCGCGGCGTGCGTTGCCCGCAACCTGCCCGCAATCGCAAGGACGAGGTCTATAGCGAACTGGCCGGGCGTCCGGCGGCGGTCATCAACTTCCTCGAAGGCATGTGGCCGCGGCGGCCCAACGCCGCGCATTGCACCGGCGTCGGCGAGGCGCTCGCAAAGATGCATCTGGCGGGCCGCGAATTCCCGATGTTCCGCAAGAACCCGTTGTCGGTGGAGGGCTGGCGGCCGTTGTT
This sequence comes from Bradyrhizobium sp. sBnM-33, assembly GCF_032917945.1. Lineage (NCBI taxonomy): Bacteria > Pseudomonadati > Pseudomonadota > Alphaproteobacteria > Hyphomicrobiales > Nitrobacteraceae > Bradyrhizobium > Bradyrhizobium sp. sBnM-33. The sequence goes on along the minus strand of NZ_CP136624.1, from coordinate 8,599,147 downwards.
CGATCTCGCGGCACCGCGCGCCGACAGCGTCGCGCCCGGCCTGCAGGACTTCATCGCGCGCGAGCTCGACCACCTCGAGGCAAGCTGGCCGAAAGATCTGCCGCTCGGCGTCATCCACGCCGATCTGTTTCCCGATAATGTCTTCTTCCTCGGCGACAAATTGTCGGGCCTGATCGACTTCCCGTTCTCCTGTAACGACATCCTGGCCTACGACATCGCGATCTGCCTGAACGCGTGGTGCTTCGAGCAGGATCATTCCTTTAACGTCACCAAAGCGCGCGCGCTGCTCAACGCCTATGGCCGCGAGCGGCAATTATCTGATACCGAGCAGGAGGCACTGCCGCTGCTGGCGCGCGGCTCTTCGCTGCGCTTCCTGCTGACGCGGCTGGTCGATTTTCTCAACGTGCCGCCGGGCGCGCTGGTGAAGCCGAAAGACCCGCTCGAATATGTCCGCAAGCTGCGCTTCCACCAGAGCGTTTCCAGCGTGCGCGATTACGGCCTGACCCAGCCCGGATTTGTTGCTTGAGTGAACTGCCTCACGTGACGGTTTTTACCGATGGCGCCTGCTCGGGCAATCCCGGCCCCGGCGGATGGGGCGCGATCCTGAGGTTCGGCGACAAAGAAAAGGAATTGAAGGGCGGCGAGCCGCACACCACCAACAACCGCATGGAGCTGATGGCGGCGATCTCGGCGCTGGAAGCGCTGAAAAAGCCGTGCGTGGTCGATCTCACCACCGATAGCCAGTATGTCCGCCAGGGCATCAGCGGCTGGATCCATGGCTGGAAGCGGAACGGCTGGCGCACGGCGGACAAGAAGCCGGTCAAGAACGTCGATCTGTGGCAGCGCCTCGACACCGCACTGAAACCGCACCAGGTGCGCTGGCACTGGATCAGGGGCCACGCCGGCCACGCCGAAAACGAGCGCGCCGATCAATTGGCGCGCGAGGGCGTGGCGATGGCGAGGTTGCAGGAGAGAGTGGGGAAGTAGCTCGAATGAGCGAAGCTCATTCGAGACCGCGGATATGTGTTCTCGTCTGAAGCGTTTGCGTCCGCGGATAGAACCCCTCATCCGGCGGACTGCGTCCGCCACCTTCTCCCACAAGGGGAGAAGGGAAAAAGGCCGTCATTGCGAGCGAAGCGAAGCAATCCATGGTGCCGCAAGCGCCGCAATGGATTGCTTCGTCGCTATCGCTTCTCGCAATGACGAATCAGCTCACAACTGCCCCAGCAGCGTATCGCCGCCCGACACCTCGACCTTGCCCGGCGCCGGCTCGAGGTTCAACTTCTTCACCACGCCGTCTTCCACCAGCATCGAATACCGCTTGGAGCGGATGCCGAGACCATTGCCGGAGGCGTCGAGCTCCATGCCGATCGCCTTGGTGAAGTCGGCGTTGCCGTCGGCGAGGAATACGGCCTCGTCGCGCTGGTCGGTGTCGCGCTTCCATGCGTTCATGACGAAGGCGTCGTTGACGGAGACGATGGCGATGGTGTCCACGCCTTTGTCCTTGATGGCGTAGGCGTTGAGGAAGATGCTCGGCAGGTGCATCTTGTGGCAGGTGCCGGTGTAGGCGCCGGGCACCGCGAACAGCGCCACCTTCTTGCCCTTGAAAATGTCGTCGGTGGTTTTGACCTGCGGTCCTTCCGCCGTCATCACGCGAAACTTGGCTTCCGGCAGCTTGTCGCCAACTTGGATCGTCATCGTCAATTCTCCCTCAATGAGCGGGTGTTTCTTAGACCGGGCAGGCAGCCGGCACAATATTCGTCAGCCTCGAAACGGCAACGGTCGAGACCGTTCACGCTTGCGTCATCACGGCGAAAAGCCACCTTCATCGAGGAATGCCTGCTCCTCGGGCGTGGTGGCGCGGCCCAAAATCTGGTTGCGGTGGGGAAAGCGGCCGAAGCGCCGAATGATATCGGCGTGGTGTTCGGCCCATTTCAGGCTTTCAGTGTGACCGGCCGCGCGTGACAACTCTATGCAGCGCAACTGGTCGCCAAGGTGCTCCGAATGCATGAAAGGCAGATAGAGGAATTGGCGTAAAGCGGGATCGATCCGCACGTCGACGCCGCGGTCGACGGCGCGGTGTGCTATTTCGCGCGCCAGTGCATCGCTGGCGTAAGTCCTGGCGTCGCCGCGGAACATGTTGCGGGGAAACTGGTCGAGCACGATGACAAGCGCCAGCGCGCCGTCATCGCTCGTTTCCCACGACGATAATTCGCCGGCCGCCGCTCTCTGCCAAAGGCCGAGAAAGCGCCGGCGCACCTCCGCATCGAAAGCGTCGTCGCGCGTGTACCAGCGATCAGGGCCGGCGTCGCGCCAGAAGGCCAGAATGTCGGCTGGCGCGACGTCAGTCTCGGTCATCTCGGGAGGTCCGCGTGCGCCCTTACGCCGCGGCCTTCTTCTCGTCGCGCAGTTCGCGGCGCAGGATCTTGCCGACATTGGTCTTGGGCAGATCGGTCCTGAACTCGATCTGCTTGGGGACCTTGTAGGCGGTGAGCTGCGTCGTGCAGAACTTGATGACGTCGTCGGCGGTAAGGTTCGGGTCCTTCTTGACGATGAAAGCCTTCACCGCCTCGCCCGATTTCGAATCGGCGACGCCGATCACAGCGCATTCGAGCACGCCTGGATGCCCGGCAATCACTTCCTCGATCTCGTTCGGATAGACGTTGAAGCCCGAGACCAGGATCATGTCCTTCTTGCGATCGACGATCTTGGTGTAGCCGCGTTCGTCCATGACGCCGATGTCGCCGGTGCGGAAGAAGCCGTCGGCCGTCATCACGGCCGCGGTCTCTTCCGGCCGGTTCCAGTAGCCGGCCATCACCTGCGGTCCCTTGGCGCAGATCTCGCCGGGCTGGCCGAGCGGCACCTCCTTGCCGTCGTCGTCGCGGATCGAGATGTAGGTCGACGGCACGGGAATGCCGATCGAGCCGGAGAACTGGTCGGTGTCGGCGGGGTTGCAGGTCAGCACCGGCGAGGTCTCGGACAGGCCATAGCCTTCCGACAGCGCGCAGCCGGTGACCTTCAGCCATTTCTCGGCCACGGCCTTTTGCGTCGCCATGCCGCCGCCGAAGGAGGTCTTCAGCTTGGAGAAGTCGACCTTGTCGAAGCCGGGTGCGTTGAGCAGGGCATTGTAGAGCGTGTTGACCGCCGGGAAGCTGTTGACCTGGTACTTCTGCAGCTCCTTGATAAAGCCCGGTATGTCGCGCGGATTCGGGATCAGGAGGTTGACGCCGCCGGCCCGCACCGCCATCAGGAAGCACGCCGTCAGTGCGAAGATGTGATAGAGCGGCAGCGCGCAGACGATGAAGAGCTGGTCGACATGCGGCGGCTTCTTCAGCGCCGGCTGCAGCCAGGCGTCGTTCTGCAGCACGTTGGCGAGAATGTTCTTGTGCAGCAGCGTCGCGCCCTTGGAAACGCCGGTGGTGCCGCCGGTATATTGCAGGAAGGCGACGTCATCACGCGTCAGCTGCGGCTTGTTGAGCTTCATGCTGCGGCCGGCGGCGAGCGCCTCATTGAACGAGACGGAGCCTGGAAGCGACCAGGCCGGCACCATTTTCTTCACCTTGCGTACGACGAGGTTGACGATCACGCCTTTGAAGCCGAGCAGGTCGCCCATGCTACCGACGATGACGTGCTTGACCGAAGTCCTCGCGATCACCTGCTGTACGGTCGTGGCAAAATTCTCCAGCACGATGATCGCTTCCGCACCGGAATCCTTGAGCTGATGCTCAAGCTCGCGCGGCGTGTAGAGCGGATTGACATTCACCACGGCATATCCCGCGCGCAGCACGGCGGCGGTCGAGACCGGGTATTGCAGCACGTTCGGCATCATCAGCGCGACGCGGGCGCCCTTTTGCAGGCCCTTGCTCTGCAGATAGGCGCCGAGCGCGGCCGACATCTCGTCCATGTCGCGGTAGCTGATCGACTTGTCCATGCAGATGAACGCCTTGCGATCGGCGAACTTCTTGAAGCTTTCTTCCAATAGCTCGACCAGCGATGAGTACTGGGTGACGTCGATATCGGCTGGCACGCCGGCCGGATATTGCTTGAGCCAGATCCGCTCCATGGTATTTCCCCTCTGGTTATTTTCCCTGTCTCTCGGCCGGGCACGCCTTGTTTTCGGCAGTATTGTGAATGCCGCCGCCGATGGCAAGCGGCTGCGCGCTATCGACCATTTCGCCGATCTGGAATCGTTCGGCCGAATGGCAGGAAAACTGCCTAATTACGCCGCTGCGCGGCCCGTTAACCAGCCGGCCTGTTTTCGCCTTTGGGTTTAGCGGCGGCCTTCGGCTTGGCCGGTTTTGGCGCGGGCTTGTCTCCGACGGCCGCGGGCTTGGCGGCTGCGGGCTGGGCGGCTGCGGGTTTGGCGGCCGGCTTTTTCTCAGCCGCGGCGGCCGGCCTTGCGGCAGCATCCGGTTTGGCGTTTGCATGCCTGATGGCAGCAGGTTTGGCTGCCGGCTTTGCGTTGGCTTCAGCCTTGGGCGCTGCTGCGTCGTCGGGCTTCTTCGCGGCAATCTTCGACTTCTTGCCGCGCTTTGCCGAAGCCTGCTTTTCGGCCTCCGCCGCAACGGCGGCGATCAATGCGGGGCCGGTCTTGGTTGGACCGGTATAGACCGGAACGGGCTCGGACGGCTCTGCCGCGGCCGCCAGCAGATCCGCAGGTTTGACCGGATGGTGCTGCAGCCCCGCCGTGAAGAAGTTCACCGCACTCTCGCCAGTCGAAGTGTTGCCGTTGCTGGCGACAATGTCCGGGTCCTCATCGGTGGCCGGCCGCTTGCGCTTGCCGTTGCACATCTCGTCGCGCAGGTTCGGCGGCGTCGCATCGACCGGAACCAGATTGTCGACGGTGCCGAGCGAAGGCTTTAGCCAGCCCAGTCCGTTGCCGAAGCCGCGCTCCAGCAACTGCGCGGCCCGAACCGCGCGCGCCTGGCCTGAGGATGCGCCGAGCACGACGGCGATCAGCCGCTTGCCGTTGCGCGTAGCGGACGCGACCAGATTGTAGCCGGAAGCGCAGATGAAGCCGGTCTTGAAACCGTCGGCGCCGGGATAGCGCCCTATCAGCTTGTTGAAGTTCTGCGTCACCCTGCGGCCGTAGCGGATCGAAGGGATCTGCATGAAATATTCATATTCGGGCAGGTCGCGGATAACGGCGCGCGCCAGCATCGCAAGATCGCGCGCCGAGGTGACCTGTCCGTCTGCCGGCAGGCCGTTCGGATTGACGTAGCTCGTCTGCGTCATGCCGAGCCTTAACGCGGTCTGATTCATCATTGCCGAGAAACTGTCGACCGATCCGCCGACTCCTTCGGCGAGCACCACGGCCATGTCATTGGCCGACTTCACCATCATCATCTTGAGCGCGTTATCGACAGTGACCTGGGTGCCCGGAGGAAAACCCATCTTGGACGGCGACTGCGAGGCGGCAACCGGCGACACCGTCAATAACGTATCGAGCGAGAGACGGCCTTCCTTGACCGCCTTCAGCGTGACGTAGGCGGTCATTATCTTGGTCACCGAAGCGGGATACCACGGCATGGTGGCATTCTCGGCCTGCAGCACCTTGCCGGTATCGGCTTCGACGACCAGCAGCGCTTCGGCGTGCACGGCGCGCGGCGTCATGACGGCAAGCGCCGTCGCCAGGAAAATCAGGTTCAGTGAGGAAGCGCGAAGCAACGGGCGAAGAAAATGCACTTTTCCGTTCCGGTCCTTTGAGACCCGCCTTCGAAAAGGAGGTCCTCTCGATCTATCGTTCGGGTTTCAAGCGTGTCCGGCGCCGTCGCATTGCGGCAGGTCGCAAACCTATACCGGCTTGGCGATCCAGAACAGAGGCCCGGCGATTTAATCGTGGACGAAATAGGCGCAATTTCGGCGATAGTTGAACCGTAGCAGACGCTTGCCGGCCTATTTGACCTTGATGCCGGCCCGAGCATTCTCCTGCACCATGAACTGGGCCTTGGCGAGTTCCGCGAAGCGACCGCCCATGGCCACCAGTTCATCGAAAGTTCCACTTTCGATCACCCGCCCATTATCGAACATCAGGATGCGGGTCGCGTTGCGAATGGTCGAAAGCCGGTGCGCGATCACAAAGGTGGTGCGGCCCTTCATCACCTCGTCGAGCGCGGCATTGACCTTGGCCTCGGTGACGGCGTCGAGTGCGCTGGTCGCTTCGTCGAGAATCAGGATCGGCGGGTCTTTCAACAGTGCGCGGGCGATCGACAGGCGCTGCCGCTCACCGCCGGATAGCATTCGGCCGCGCTCGCCGGCATGGGTCTCGAATTTCTTCTCGCTGCGCTCGATGAATTCCAGCGCCTGCGCGCGGCTTGCGGCGATCCGCATTTCCTCGTCGGTCGCGTCCGGCTTGCCGACGCGCAGATTGTCGGCGATCGAGCGGTTGAACAGCAGTGCCTCCTGAAACACCACGCCGATGTTCCGCCGCAGCGCCGTCAGCTTCAACGCGCGGATATCCATGCCGTCAATCTTGATGATGCCGGACTGCGGATCGAAGGCGCGGTGCAACAGCGCAATCGCCGTCGACTTGCCGGCGCCGGTCGGGCCGACCAGGGCGATGGTCTGGCCGGGCAGGGCGGTGAACGAAACGTCTTCGACCGCGGGCCGTTTGCCGTCATAGGAAAACGAAACGTCGTGGAATTCGACGAGGCCGGAAAGCCGTCCGGTATCGACCGCTCCGGGCCGGTCGCGCACCGCGGGTACAGCATCCAGTACGTCGAAGAATTCCTGCAGCCTCGGCGCCTCCATGAACACGCTGTTGATGAAGCTCACCACCTGTTCCAGCTTCTGGATCAGCATGGTCGCAAAACTCACGAACATCACGATCTCGCCGACCGTCGTCTGTCCCTGCGCGTGCAGGTAGATGCCGACGGTAAAGATCGCGAGCACTGTGATGGTGGTGGAAGCACGGGTGATGACGGTGACCAGCGCCCACCAGCCCAGCACCGGCATCTGCGCGGCGAGTAGCTTGTCCGCGACGAAGCGCATGCCCTGAACCTCTGCATCGATCCGCACGAAGCTTTGCACCAGGGCGACGTTGCCGAGCGCATCGGACGCGCGCGCCGAGAGATCGCTGTATTGCGCCTCGACCTCGGTCTGCATGCCGTAGGTCTTGCGTACGACGAGCGTGGTCAGCACCGTAAACACCACGCACAGCGCGAACAGCAGGATCGCCAGCCGCCAGTTGATGTAGAGCGCGAGCGGCAGCAGCACGACCAGCGACAGGATCGCCGCAAAATGCTCGCGGAAGAATGCGACCCAGAGCCGCCACAGCGCGTCGGTGCCGTTCAGCATCACCTTCATCAACCGGCCGGAATGGGTGCCGGTGTGGAAGGTCAGCGGCAGTTGCATGATGTGCTCGAAATAATCCGTCAGCACCGCCTGGCGCTGGCGGTGCGCCAGCTTGTCGGCATGGAGCGCGACGGCGGCGCTGCATGCGATGGTGAAGAGCCCGAACACGACCCAGGCCGCCAGCAGCGACCAGGCCGAGTTCGTGGCCAGCGGCCCGGTCTGCGGCTTGCCGGAGAGGACGTCGACGATCTTGCCGAACAGCACCGGCTCGGCGAATTGTGCGCCGGCCAGCAGTAGATTGGCGACGGCAAGAATCCAGCCCAGCCGCGCCTCCTTGCCGAGCAGCTCGAGGACGCGGGTGTAAAGGCGCAGCATGGACATCAGGTGAGGACTCGCGAGACGATTCAGTCGCCCATTGTAAGCAGGGATTGCTTGGGACGACTAGTGAGCTGGGCGAACTCTCAGGCAGTTGAGCAAGCGGCACCCCTCTCCCCAACCCTCCCCCGCAAGGGGGGAGGGAGCCTGATCAGCCTGCTCACCTCACTCCTGCGCGTCACGAGTGCTGAAGATCGCGAGCGTTCGTGAGAGGGGCACCGTCGGATGGGCTCCCTCCCCCCTTGCGGGGGAGGGCTGGGGAGAGGGGTAGTCCCGGGCGCTGGCGGCGCGATCAGGACGCGTACTCAATTAATCAGCCGGCTGTTGAGCGGGGGCAGAAACTGGTCGTCGAAAATGTCTGACGCCTGCGGCCGCTTCTGAAACTTGAAGTCGTCCGCGACCTGATCGATCGAGCGTTCGAAGCGTGCCGGATCGATGGCGCCGATGCCGTTGCGTTTCACTTCGCTGGTGAGGATGTAGTCGCGCAGAATGCTTTGCAGCCGCTCGAGTTCGAGGTCCTTCGAGCCACCGTCCATGCGATTTGCGACCTCGGTCGCGGCGCGTTCAGGGTCCTTGACCGTGAGATGCAACCCGCCGATGACGGCTCGCACGAATCCTTTCACCGCCTCCGGCTTGGCGGCCGCCAGCGCCGGATTGGCGATAACAGCGAAACCATAGGCTTCACAGCCATAGTCGGCGAATTTCAGCACCGCCAGATCATCGGCAGGCACGCCACGATCCCTGAGATTGATCGCCGATAGGTAGGAAAATCCGGTCACGGCATCGATCTGGCCTGCCGACAGCATCGGCTCCCGCACCGCGGCACTGATGCTGCTTTGCTTCACGCTCTTGATCTTGATGCTGTTCTGGTGCGCCACCGCCGGCCACAGCCGGGCCGACAGGTCGCCTTCGGCGACGCCGAGAGTCTTGCCCTCAATGTCCGTCAGCGCGCGGATGCCGCGGCTCTTGCGGGCGATGATGGCATAGGGCGCCTTGTTGAACAGCACGAACACGGCCTTGATCCTGGGACCGCCCTGCTTGTCCTTGTCGCGAAACCGCATCAATGCGTTGACGTCGACCATGGCGAAATCGCTGGTGCCTGCCGCGACACGCGCAATCGCGTCCGGCGATCCGCTGGCGATGTTGGTCGTGACCGCAAGCGCCTCAGCGCTGTACAGGCCGCCAGCGGCGGCCATCACGAACGGCGCCGCCGCGGCATCGATCGGGCGATCGAGCGAAAACTGGATTGCGAGCGGAGGCCGAGGTTCGTCGGCGGCGAGGGCGCTATTCGCCGTGAAGCCCGCAATGGTGCACAGCCCGGCAAGGAAAGCCAAGGGAACGCTCAGGCGAGAGCGGATGGCGTTGGTCCTGATCGCACGCATCGAGATGACATCAGCAAGAGGTGGGTCAAGTTGCCGCGCCGGCGATGTCGGTTTCGTGACATCGCCAACGGCAGACTTAGCCGGTAGGCGAGCTATTGTGCAGCATCTAACCTGAATGGTCGATGACTGCCACGATTTTGCCAGGGATCGTTCAGCCGCCGTTCGGATTCGGGAACCTAGTATCCGTTCGGTGGTTAGCTGTCGAAGGCCTGTCAGGCCAGCTCCCACGGAGGATGTCGAGATGTTTGCGCGAAAAGGTGTCTTTTCATCGATCGGCCGCGCCGGCGCGGTGGCGACGGTTGTGGCTGTTGCACTGACGGCAGTCGCGCCAACCACGGCATTCGCGGGCTCCGCGCCGTCGGGCAAGGGCGTGACGGCCTCGACCGGGACCAGCGACGCGACCGATATCAGCGCCCGCCGCCGGCACTATCGCGGTGGTGGTGGTGGTGGCGCGGCGGCAGCGGCGGCCTTCGCCGGCATCGTCGGTACCGGCCTTGCGATTGCGGCCACCCAGAACCGCCGTGACTACTACTACGACCGCCACTACGGCTATTATGGCGGCGGCCCGGTCTATTACGGCAGGCCGGCCCCGTATTACTACGCGCCCCGCGCCTATTATGGCGGCGGCCCATACTATGGCGGCTGGTAAACGCGATCGCTAGAATCGCAACTGTTAAAGATGAATCCACCGGCCGCCTCGGCCGGTGGATTTTTTTCTGGTTGCAGCGGCGGCCGTTAACACGCCGGCCATGGCTTTGCATTAGGTTGTCAGGATGAGTGATTCGCTCGAACGGCTTTATCAGGCTGTTATCGCGGCCAAGGATCTCGATCCGGCCACGTCGCGCACGGCCCGGCTGTTTCAGCGCGGCCCCTCCAAGATGGCCAAGAAGCTCGCCGAGGAAGCCATCGAAGTCGTGATCGATGCCGTCAACGGCAAGGCCGACGCGGTGGTCCGCGAGAGCGCCGACCTGCTCTATAACCTGACCGTGCTGTGGGCTTCGGCCGGCGTAAAGCCGGAGGACGTCTGGCGCGAAATGGAGCGGCGCGAGGACCTGCTCGGCATCGCCGAGAAGCTGCCGAAGCCCGTCAAGTCGCCGAAAACGGCGCCAACCAAACCGCTGCCCAAGGCGACGGCAGGCCCCGCAGTCCGGCGGCGAATTGTCGCGCCTGGAAGGCCGTTCCTTACGCAAGCGGTAGTAAATCCGCTCAAATTCCGTCGTTTTCCGGCATGGACAAATCCGCTCCATGATGGTTCATGCGCCCATGCTCAAACGGACTTACGACTGGTTTATCGACGCCGCCGACAAGCCTTACGCGCTGTGGATTATGGCGGCCGTATCTTTCGCGGAAAGCTCGTTTTTCCCGATTCCACCTGACGTCATGCTGCTGCCGATGTCGCTGGCGCGGCCGAAGAAGGCGTGGTGGTTTGCGACCGTCTGTACCATCGCATCCGTTGCCGGCGGCGTGGTCGGATACGCGATCGGTGCGCTGCTCTATGACTCGGTCGGGCACTGGCTCATCACGATCTACGGTCTCAGCGACAAGGTCGAAACCTTCCGCGCTTCCTATGCCGAATGGGGCGCGGTGATCATCCTGCTGAAGGGGCTGACGCCGATCCCCTACAAGCTCGTGACCATCACTTCGGGGTTTGCCGGCTACAACATCTGGCTGTTCATCCTGTGCTCGATCGTGGCGCGCGGCGGGCGGTTCTTCATTGTTGCGGTCCTGCTCAACCAGTATGGGGACGTGATCCGGGCCGAGCTGGAAAAGCGCCTTGGCACCTGGGTGACCATCGGTGCCATTGTCCTGGTGCTCGGCTTTTACGCCGCGTTCAAGCTGGTCTAGCGCTTTGCCGGCATCCCGGCTTCAGGCTACGTTTCGTTTCATGTCCGATCGAATCGGCCGTTTGATCAAGCTATTCGGGACGCAACGCGCAACCGTTGGCCTCGTTGCATCCGTGCTAGCGATCGCTCCCGATGCTGGCTGGTCGCAAGCCGGATCGCAGCCCTCGCTCGGCCTGCAGTCGCCGGCCCAGCAGCCGGTGCCGGCGCAGCCCGAGCGGCAGCAGACTGAACCGCAGCAAGCGCCGCGCCAGGAAAATCCGGGTTTGATCGACGAAATCGGAAAGCTGTTCGAGAAATCCAAATCGCTGCTGCCGTCGCTGAAGAGCCCAAGCGAGACCGTCGAGGACTTCAATGCGGGCGCCAAGGGTGCCGGCGGTAGCCTGTCGAACCTGGCCAAGCCTTCGACCATGGTGAGTGGGCGTGCGGCGTGTCTGGTGGCCGCCAACGGTGCGCCGGACTGCAAGGCCGGCGCCGACCGGCTGTGCCAGAGCAAGGGCTACAAGGAAGGCAAGAGCCTCGATACGGACGCGGCCGAGAAATGCTCGCCGAAAGTGTTCCTGCCCGGCTACAAGCGGCAGTCTGGCGATTGCAAGACTGAAAATTACGTGACGAGGGCGCTCTGCCAGTAGTGGTCGTTCCGTCATATCACAGCGTTAAAACGCCATACTTGACACTGGAAAGATTGCCTTGTTGGTTGGTATGATGCCTGGCATCTCTAGAGCCAATCGCTTGCCTGAATAAAAGGATCGTTTCGAATGTCCATGCCCGCGCTGTTCAAGGGCCGCCTGTCGATACCCGTGATCGGGTCGCCGTTGTTCATTATCTCCGTGCCCGATCTCGTGATCGCCCAGTGCAAGGCCGGCGTGGTCGGATCGTTTCCGGCGCTAAACGCGCGGCCGGCTTCGCTGCTCGACGAGTGGCTGGCGCGGATCACCGAAGAGCTCGCGGCTTACGACAAGGCGCATCCGGAGCGGCCGTCGGCGCCGTTCGCGGTGAACCAGATCGTTCACAAGTCCAACAACCGGCTCGATCACGATCTCGCGGCCTGCGAGAAGTACAAGGTGCCGATGCTGATCACCTCGCTCGGCGCGCGCGAGGATCTCAACCAGGCGGCGCATAATTGGGGCGGCATCGTCTTCCACGACGTGATCAACCAGAAATTCGCGCACAAGGCGGTCGAGAAGGGCGCCGACGGCCTGATCCTGGTTGCGGCCGGCGCCGGCGGCCATGCCGGCACGATCTCGCCGCTCGCCTTCGTCGAAGAAACGCGCGCCTGGTTCGACGGACCGATCGCGCTGTCGGGCGCGATCGCCAATGGCCGCGCCATCCGTGCGGCGCGCATCCTCGGCGCCGACTTCGCCTATATCGGCTCCGCCTTCATCGCGACCAAGGAAGCTAATGCCGTCGAAGCCTACAAGGAGATGATCACGTCCTCGTCGGCGGAAGACATCGTCTACTCGAACCTGTTCACCGGCGTGCACGGCAATTACCTCAAGCCGTCGATCGTTAAGGCGGGTCTCAATCCCGACGACCTGCCGACCTCCGATCCCTCGAAGATGAGTTTTGGCACCGACGCCTCTGGCGAGCGCGCCAAGCCGAAGGCATGGAAGGAGATCTGGGGCTCTGGTCAGGGCATCGGCGGCATCGGCAAGGTGGTGCCGGCCGCCGAGCTGATCGCGCGGTTCAAGAAGGAATATGACGAGGCGGTCGACCCCGCATTGTGAGGCGCCTTGCGGGTCGCGCGCCGTCGTGAAGGCGACGGAGGATCGGTGATGGCCGGACAGAACTTGAGCGCGCGGGTCGCGCTGGTGACGGGAGCGTCCCGCGGTATCGGCGCGGCGGTTGCCTTGACACTTGCCGAAGCCGGCGCCGCGGTCGCGGTCAATTACCGCGAGCGCGCTGATGATGCCGATACCGTCGTCGCCCGGATCAAGGCCAATGGCGGCCGCGCCATCGCGGTCGCGGCCGATGTCTCGCAGGCGGCGGCTGTCGCCAACATGGTCGAGCAGGTGGCCTCCGCGCTCGGCCCGATCGACATTCTCGTCAACAATGCAGGTGTCGCGATCGTGCGCGGCGTCGACGATCTCACCGAGGACGATTTCGACCGCACCATCGCGGTAAACCTGAAATCGGCGTTCCTGTGCACTCAGGCGGTTGTGCCGGCGATGCGGGCACGCAAATGGGGCCGCATCGTCAACATCTCCTCGGGCGCGGCGCGCGGCGCCGGCGCCATCGGCGTGCACTACAACGCCTCCAAGGCCGGCATGGAAGGACTGACGCGCGGCTATGCAGCGCGCCTCGTCAAGGAAGGCATTACCGTCAACGCGGTGGCGCCGTCGCTGATCGAGACCGACATGATGGGCGGTCGCACCGATCTGGCGCGCAACATCCCGCTCGGCCGCATGGGCCAGGCCGGGGAAGTCGCACAAGCCGTCGCGATGGTGCTCGGCAACAGCTACATGACCGGGCAGACCATCGTCCTCAATGGCGGCATGGCGTTCATTTGACGCGCCGCGTTGCTTGTCGTCTCCCGCGAATGTCGCCGGTGCTCTGCCTGCCGCGGGCTCGACTCGTCCCGCTGAAGCAGGCAAGAAGCTCGTCCCTTGATCGACAGGACTTCTCATTCAATGGACGGCATTTTTCGTGTTGACGGCAACGACGTCGTCACCAGCCCCTTTGCAGCGGGGCCATGGGACCCGAGCATGCAGCACGGCTCGCCGCCGGCGGCGCTGGTGGTGTGGGCGGCGGAGCGGATTCCGACGCCGGTCGCGATGCGGGTTGCGCGCGTGACCGTGGACCTGATGCGCCCCGTGCCGGTGGCGCCGCTGACCATCGAGAGCGAAGTCTTGCGCGAGGGGCGCAAGATCCAGCTCTGCGCGGTCAGGCTGCTGGCCAAAGGCGTCGTCGTGGTCGGCGCGACCGTGCTGAAGATCAAGGTGCAGGCCCAGGAATTGCCGCTAGAGGCCGCGATTCTGCCGGTTGAGCTGCCGGGGCCGGGTCGATCGCGCGTCGAGCCCGCGGATTTTTCTTCCAGCCCGTTCGTATCAGGCATGTCGCTGCGTGCCGCGCGTGGCCGGTTCGGCACGCCCGGTCCCGGCGCGATCTGGTATCGCGTCGACCGGCCGATCGTGGAAGGCGCGCCGGTATCGCAGGCGATGCGGGCGATGGCGGCGGCGGATTTCTGCAACGGCACTTCGGCCGTGCTGGATTTTCGCGAATGGACGTTTCTCAACGCCGACCTGACCGTGAATTTTGCGCGAGAGCCGGTCGGCGATTGGATCCTGCTCGATGCCGAGTCCTGGATCGGTCCCGACGGCGCGGGGCTCGCCATGGCGCGGCTTGCCGACGAGCGTGGCTATTTCGGCCGCGCCATCCAGAGCCTTGTCATCGAGAAGCGCTGAGCACGGACAGACGGCAAGCCGCGATCACAGGGATCGCGGCTTCCCGATCATTCCAGATCGATCGGCTGGTAACGCCCGCTTTCGTCGAGTGCCGTGCCCCACACCTTGTTCGAGGCCTGGTGCTCGGAGCGGCCGAAGCTGAGCTGGGTCCCGAGACCGAGGTCGAGATTGCGCATCGTCTCCAGCGTGTCGATCAGCTTCTCCGTATCGATCTGCGGGCCGGTCCGCTTGATGCCCGCGATCAGGACGTTGGCGGCGACATAGCCCTCGAACGAAACGTAGTCGGGCGCTTCGCCTGGGAAATACTTGGCGAGCGCATTCTTGTATTCGAGCACGGCGGACGAATAGCCCGACACCGCCGGCACCACCTGCGTCACGATCACGCCGTTCGTGTAACGCGGTCCCAACAGCTTCAGTTCTTCGGCAAGCGCGGTAGAGCCGACGAACGAGACGTTGGAGTATATCATCCCCGGATAGAGGTCGCGCGTCTTCTCGATGAACCGCGCCGCGGCCCGGTAGGTGGCAACCATGACGACGGCCTTGATCGGCGGCTTCGCGAGCTTCAACTGGTTGATCGCGTCGTCGACGTCGACGGTGTTTCGCGCATAATTGAGCCGGAGGATGGCGCCGTCGTTCACGCCCATGGAGCGAAACGCCTTGGCGACCCCGGCAAATCCGGCGTCGCCGTACGAATCCTGCTGCGCAAACACCGCGATCTGCCGGGGCTGCAGCCGGCGTATCTTGACGAGGTAGCGGACGACCGCGTCGGTTTCCTGAACATAGCTGGCGCGGTAGTTGAACACGTAGCGATCCGGCGGATCGTTGCGCAGGATGTTGGCGCCGGTGAAGGCCCCAAAGAACAGCATCCGGCGTTCGAGCGCATAGGGGATCGCCACCGCCGCGGTCGGCGTGCCGACATTGCCGACGATGCCGAACACCTGGTCTTTTTCATAGAGCTGCTTCATCGCTTCCGCGGTGCGCGAAGGCTCGTAGCCGTCGTCGGCGGCGTACAGTTTGAGCATTCGCCCGTCGACGCCGCCGGCATCGTTGATCCGGTTGAAGGCGGTTTCGATTCCGAGCTTCATCTGGCGTCCCAGCTCACGGGCCGAGCCGGAGAAGGGCGCTGCGATGCCGAAGCGGATTTCCTTTTCGCCGATGCCGCGTGGCAGCGGCCCGGTGGGGACCGGAGCCGTCGGCGCGGTTGCTGCGTTCGCGGCCGTTGCCGCAGCAGCAGGGGACGGGCCAATGACGCTGGAAAGACTCGGCCCCGAGATCGAGCGTTCGAGATCGGCAAGCTGACGATCGGCCCGGATGCAATCAATTTTGCCCGAGCTAACAGCGGCGCGGCCATCGGCCACGCTGCGATCGAACGTCTGGGTGAGATCAGAACGCTCCGCCTCGTTCGACGAGGCTTCACGGATCACCTGTGAAAACTTGTCGACGATGGTCTGGGTGCGGGAACGCGCAATGTCGCGGCAGGCCTGGGCCGAGCCGATCACGGGGCCGACGCGGCCTGCAAGATCGCGCACAATCGCAATGTCGCCGGCAGCCTGGGCGCTGCCTGCGATTCCGAAGAGCACGGCCCCAACCAGCAAGGCGATCCGGTGCGAGGTCATGGCAAACTCCTTGAGAACAAGATCGCTACAAGTCGGTTCTCAGGCATTGTCCCCTCCATCTGAATCATGGGTTGGCGCGTTGTGGCGTCGCCGGATCTGGCTTCTCGCGCCATTGCATGAATTGCTTGAGCAACTGGGACTGCTCGGACGCAGGCGAGGCGCTCGGTGGCGTGGAGGCGAGAACGGCCTGGAATTCGCTGATTGCAGGCTTTGGCGACGCCTCTCCGGACTGGAACAGGGCAGCCTTGATCGACTGCACGATGCCGGAGGACGCCGACGGCTCACCGTCGCTCTGCCGCGACCCCGGCACGAGCACGACGAAGAACAGCGCCACGAGAGCCGAGACGCCGATGGCGGCACCAAAACGCGCTGCGACGCTCCACAACGCCTTCTTCGATTCCAGTTGAGGTTCGCGCATGATCTCGGGATCGAGGGGGTGGCGCAGCGCATCGGATACGGCGCTCTCGAGCTGGGAGTCGAACGATGCCGGAGAAAACGGCGTCGTCGCGGGGCCGGCATCGCGCTGGGAAGCCGACCGCTCACGTAGCGAGCGCGGCGCGTAGTACAGGGGATCGCGGGGATTGATATGGTCCTGCTCACTCACACTGCTCATACCGTTACTCCTCATGACACTTGGCGGATTGCCCGGCGGATTGCTTGGCGGCGAAACGGCTGCGGACGTATCGGACAAAAGCTCCAGGTGACGGAAGAGGCGCGCGGTATCATCCACGTCCGCTTTCCGTCCGCTATCGGGTTTGATTGGAAGATTTGAATCGAAGTGCGAAGCGTCGTCCCTGCGTCCGACGACACCTGTCTGCGAGATCGGATCTCGCGACCACTCAACACCCACGACTTGCACTGCCTCGTCCCCTGCCGGCAAATGTCCGTCTGCCCGACGGATTGAGCTGCCAGACCGCAAGGATCTGCCAGCACACATAAGTTTGTTGGAGCCGCGCGAGGACTAATTTAGGTCGGAAACGTGACGAAAGTAAGTTGAGCGTTCGTTAACTACAACTCGCGTGACCCCTGTTTTCATAGGGTTTTACGCGCCATCGCCGCGATCAGCAGCAAGAATCGGCCATAAATGCGCCGGATTCGCCGCCCGTTGCGCCGTTTTCTGCGCGCAGCGCGGGTTTTCGCATTAATTACTCGTTAACGAAGTTGGTCGATTGTTAACTATTCAATAAGAAAGGCGAGTCGAACATCATGGACGTCCGAGCGGATCCCACGCGTCAACTGGTCCGGCTGCGCGGCCGTTCGTATGTCGCATTCGTATTCAGCCCCGTCGTGCCGATCGTGGAGTGGCTCGCCGAGATCGACGCCACGCTGGCGCGCTCGCCCGGATACTTCGTCGGGAAGCCGATCGTGCTCGATCTCTCAGCCGTCGATCTCTCAAGCTCCGCCATCGCCCATCTCGTCGGCAGTCTCAACGAGCGCAACATTCGCGTTCTCGGCATCGAGGGCGTGGAGGAAGACCGCCTCAGCGCCAACATGCCGCCCTTGCTGACCGGCGGCCGTGCCTGCGTGATCACGCGAAGCGAGCCGGCGCAGAAGTTGGAGCCTGAGAAGCCGAAGCCGACCTCGCTGCTGCTCGACAGCCCGGTGCGTTCGGGCCAGTCCATCGTCTTCATGGAAGGCGATGTAACCATTCTGGGCTCGGTCGGGTCGGGCGCTGAGATCGTCGCCGGCGGATCGATCCACATCTACGGCACGCTGCGCGGCCGCGCGATGGCCGGCGTCAACGGCAATTCAGCCGCACGGATCTATTGCCAAAAGATCGAGGCGGAGTTGCTCGCCATCGACGGCTACTACCAGACTGCAGAAGAAATCGACGTTGCGCTCCGCAATCGCCCGGCGCAGGCCTGGCTGGAGGGTGACACCATGAAAATTACCCCGCTGAATTAACCGGCTAAGGAGATCAAGTATGGCCAAGGTCCTGGTCGTTACCTCGGGCAAGGGAGGCGTTGGAAAGACTACCTCGACGGCCGCGCTCGGCGCGGCGCTTGCACAAAGCGGGCAAAGCGTCGTGGTGGTCGATTTCGACGTCGGCCTGCGCAACCTCGATCTGGTGATGGGCGCCGAACGCCGCGTGGTGTTCGACCTCATCAACGTGGTGCAGGGCGTGGCCAAGCTGCCGCAGGCCTTGATCCGCGACAAGCGGCTGGAAAATCTCTGGCTGCTCCCGGCCTCGCAGACCCGCGACAAGGATGCGCTCACCGACGAGGGCGTCGGCCGCGTCATCGCCGAGCTGAGAAGTCGATTCGACTGGATCCTGTGCGACAGCCCGGCCGGCATCGAGCGCGGCGCGACGCTCGCCATGCGCTATGCCGACGAGGCCGTCATCGTCACCAATCCGGAAGTGTCCTCGGTGCGCGACTCCGATCGCATCATCGGCATGCTCGATTCGAAGACGGTGAGGGCGGAGCGCGGCGAGCGGGTGGAAAAGCATGTGCTGATCACCCGCTACGATCCGGCGCGTGCGGCGCGCGGCGAGATGCTCAACATCGACGATATCCTGGAAATCCTCGCAACGCCGCTGATCGGCATCATTCCCGAGAGCCAGGACGTTCTGAAGGCGTCCAATGTCGGCACGCCAGTGACGCTCAACAATGCTGAGAGTGCGCCGGCCCGCGCCTATATCGACGCCTCGCGTCGCCTGATGGGCGAGGAAGTCGCCATGGTGGTGCCGGCCGAGCGCAAGGGCTTCATGAACCGGCTGCTGGGACGGAGAGCTGCATGAGCATGAACCTGCTGCGGCTGTTCGGTGGCCGCAACGCGTCCGCTCCGGTTGCGCGGGAGCGGCTGCAGATTCTGCTGGCGCATGAGCGTGGACTGCTCGGCCAGTCCGACCTGCTCGTTACGCTGCGGGAGGAGATTCTCGCTGTCGTGTCGAAACACGTGGCGCTGGATCCTGACAAGGTCATCGTCAAGCTGGAGCGCGGCAAGACGGTATCGACGCTCGAAGTCGATATCGAAGTGCCCAACAATTTCGACAAGTCGAAGGCGCCCGGCGAGAGGCGCATGGCCGGCTGACGAGGGCATCGATCCTCGATCGATTTGCCGTACATCTCAACCTGTCATCCTGAGGTGCGGACCCGTTGGCTCGCGCCTCAGGACGACGGGGATGGCTTTGAAAGGTGAGGTGCCGACCGAGCTACTTGCTACCCCACCATCCGCTCCCGCCCGGTCCAGAAGGCTGCTTTCAGCACCTTCTTGTCCACCTTGCCGACGCCGGTCATCGGCAACTCGTTAACGAACTTGATGTGCTTGGGCGCGTGCGTCGGTCCCTTCTTCGCCTTCACGAGGTTGATCAGCTCGTCCGGATTCGGCCGCGCGCCTTCGCGGGCGACGATCACGGCGGTGACGGCCTCGCCCCATTTATCGTCAGGCACGCCGACCACGGCGACCATGGCGACGTCGGCATGCTGCGACAGGACATCCTCGACCTCGCGCGGAAAGATGTTGAAGCCGCCGGAGACGATCATGTCCTTCTTGCGGTCGAGGATGAACATATAGCCGCGTTCGTCCGATCGCGCGATGTCGCCGGTGTGCAGCCAGCCGTTCCTCAGCGTCTCCGCGGTGGTGTCCGGCCGTCTCCAGTACTCCGCCATTACATGCGTGCCGCGCACGCAGATCTCGCCGGCCTCGCCGGTTGCGACTTCCTGGTCGTCATTGTCGAGGATCTTCACCTGGCAGGCGGCAATCGGGAATCCGCAGGACAGGAACAGCTCCGGCGTCCTGGGATCATGGTCGGCCTTGCGCAGCACGGATACCGGATAGCACTCGGTCTGGCCGTAGAGCTGCGAGAACACCGGCCCGATCCGCTCGATGCCTTCGACCAGCCGGCTCGGCGACATCGCAGACGCGCCGTACAGCAAGAGTTCAAGCGAGGAGAGGTCGGTCTTGTCGAGCGTCGGGTGATCCAGCATCACGTAGATCATCGTCGGCACGAACAGCGTGAAGTTGATCTTCTCGCGCTCGATGGTCTTGAACACGGCTTCGGGATCAAAGCCTTTCAGCATGTGTACGGTGCCGCCGCGCATCAGCGTCGGCAGCACTTTTGTCCCCGCGACATGGCTGATCGGCGCGACGGTGAGATAGCGCGGCGTATCCGGAATTTCGAAATCGGCGAGGATCGCACTGGCCCAGCCGCCATATTCCCGGTGGTGCCGCAGCGCGCCCTTGGATTTGCCCGTGGTGCCGCCGGTGTAATTGAGCGTGGCGATGTCGTCGGGACCGGCGAAGCTGCGTGCCCTGACGCTGCCTGCGGCTTCAATCGCCTGCAAGAGATCGGCGCCGTAGCCGGCGGGGCCAAGCGTGAATACCGTCTTCACGCCGGCCGCTTTGGCGGCGAGTTCGCCGCCGCGATCGCGAAAGGTGACGCCGTCAACCACCAGCATCTGCGTTTCAGAGTCTTCCAACTGAAACAGTTGGTCGTCTAGCGAACCCAAAGGATGCAGCCAGGTAATCGCAAACCGCGCCAACTGCGCAGCAACGCCAGCGCACCAGGTGTCGGCGCGGTTGGCGGTGAGAAACGCGACGCGCGTGCCGGGCGCAAAGCCGAGCTGCATGAAGACGCTCTGCATGCGGCCGATCATATCGCTCGCGCCGCGATAGGTGATCGATCCGCCCGGCCAGGCGAACGCCGTGCGCTCCGGGTACCGCGCCAGCGCCCGCAACGTCTGCTCGCAGGCCGTCGGAAATGCGTAGAGCGGATTCCCCATCTTTCTTCCTCCCGCCTGTTTTGTAATTGGCCTTCGCTCGTGCCAATGTTGGATGAACGCTAGCACAATGGGCAAGCGGCTCAAGTCAGGAAGAACATCTTGCCGTCGATCGATTCTCTCGCGCGCTTTCGCGATCGCCTCGGCCTGCCGCTGATTGCGGCGCCGATGTTTCTCGTCTCCGGCGTCGAACTGGTGGTAGCCGCCTGCCGCAACGGCGTGATTGGCGCATTTCCCACGGTGAATTGCTGCAGCCCCGAACAGCTCGATCAATGGCTGACGGATATCGATGACCGGCTGAAGGAGCACTCGGACGCGAGCGGCAAGCCCGCGGCGCCTGTATGCGCGAATCTGATCGTGCATCGCTCCAATGCGCGGCTGGAGCAGGATCTGCAGGTGCTGCTGCGTCACCGGCCGGAAATGGTTATCACCTCGGTCGGCTCGCCGGCACCGGTATTGAAGCCGTTGCGCGATGCCGGCGCGCTGGTGTTTGCCGACGTCGCATCCATCCGCCATGCCGAACGCGCGGTCGCCGCCGGTGCCGACGGGCTGGTGCTGCTGACGGCAGGCGCGGGCGGCCAGACCGGCTGGCTCAATCCATTCGTGTTCGTGCGCGCGGTGCGCGCCTTCTTTGACGGACCCCTGGTGCTGGCGGGCGGCATCGCGGATGGTCACGCCCTGCGCGCGGCCGAGGCGCTCGGCTGCGATCTCGCCTATATGGGTACCAAATTCATCGCCACGCGCGAGAGCATGGCGGACGCGCGCTACAAGGAGATGCTGGTCGCCAGCAGCGCCGACGACATCCTGCTGACCAAGGCATTCACGGGCCTGCAGACCAACATGCTGCGCCCCTCGATCGAGGCCGCCGGCCTCGATCCGGACGATCTTCCCGAGCGGGGCGCGATCGATATCGGCAAGGATATCGACATCGGCGCGCGCGAGAACCGCCCGAAACGCTGGAAGGATATTTGGAGTGCGGGACATTCCGTTTCGGGCGTGACGGAGATTCTTTCCGTCGACGAAATGGTGGGGCGCACGCTCGCGGAATATCGCGCGGCCGCCGCGCGCGGAAAACCTCGCTAGATCTTAGGCTCCGGCTTTCATTTTGCAGCCCTTTGAAGTTCCCTGCGGTTCAAGCGCTGCGGCATCATTGCGATGCGAGAAATGCCAAGAGAAAGTCGCCGCACAGGCAAACTTCCGACACAGGATAACGGCGAAAACAGGCAATCCGACATGACGCACGCACGAAGGCGAGACCGACTCCAGGTTTTCGTCGCCGGGCGCATTTTATTCAGCGAGGCCTTCGTGTCGCACAAGCTCTTCCCCGCGATCCTGCTCATCTGCGCGCTGCTTGCCTTCCCGGTTTTCGCGCAGCCCGGCGCTGCGCCTGCCGCCGCTACCGATACAGCTGACGTCCTGACGCCCGATCAGGCGAAGCGGGCGCTCGATACGCTTTCCGATGACAAGAAGCGCGCGCAAGTCATCGAGACGCTACGCGCGATCGCCAGTGCCTCGCAGCCACCGCAAGCCCCGGCCGGCGAGCCGAAATCCGCGATGCCGCTCACGGCGGACAGCCTCGGCGCACAGCTCCTGCTGACGGTGTCCGAGCAAGTTGGCGAGATCTCGCGCGATGTCGCCGACGTGGTGCGGACGCTGACGCATTTTCGGGCGTTCTATTACTGGTTCGTGCGGACCGCCAATGATCCGTCCGCCTATCATCAGTTGCTCGATATCGCGTGGAAGCTGGCGCTGGTGTTCCTCTGCGCATTTGCCGCCGAATGGTTGGTTTTCCGCCTCATCAAGCGGCCGGTGGCGCTCCTCGAAGCGCGGCTTCCCCAAACGGCGCAGGCTCCGGTAACGACGCTCGCGATAGCCGATCCGCCATCGTCTGTCGCGGATATTGCCGCGGCGCCCGCGCAGCATCGGCGGCGGCTCAGCCTGGCGCGCACCTGGCAGTCGCTGGTCAGGCTGCCGTTCGTGCTCGGGCGCCTCGTGCTAGAACTGCTCCCGGTGCTCGCCTTTATCGGTATCGCCACGATGTTGCTGGGCACCGGGATCGGCGATCTCGCAACCACCCGGCTGGTGATCCTCGCGGTCGTCAACGCCTATGCGCTGACGCGCGGGCTGATCTGCGTGGTGCGGGCGCTGGCCGGGCCTTTCGGCCTGTTTCGCGTTCGCGCCGAGACAGCGGCCTATATCGAGATATGGGCGCGGCGCATCGTCACCGTCGCCGTCTCGGGCATCGCTTTCGCCAATGTGGCGCTGCTGCTGGGCCTGCACCGCGCCGGCTACGCCGCGTTGCTGCGCCTGGTGATGCTGGTCGTGCATCTCTTCGTCGTCGTCGTCATCCTGCAGTGTCGAAGGCAGGTCGCCGACGCCATACGCGCACCGGCCGGCCGCGACGGCACAGCCGCCAGGGTGCGCAATCGCGTCGCCGGTCTCTGGCACTATCTTGCCATCGCGCTCGATCTCGCCCTGTGGGCGGTGTGGGCGCTCAACATCCGCAACGGCTACTCGCTGCTGCTGCAGTATTTCGTCGGCACCATCGCGGTCGTGCTGATCGTGCGTCTCGCCACCATCCTGGTGCTGAGCCTGATCGACCGCGGCTTTCGCATCAGCCCGGATCTCCTGCGCCGCTTTCCGGGCCTGGAGACCCGCGCCAACCGCTATCTGCCACTGTTGCGCAACATCGTCTCGGCCGTGATTGCCTTCATCGGCTTCGTGGCGCTGCTGGAAGTCTGGGGCATCAACGCCATTGTCTGGTTCTATGGCGGCCAGATCGGCGGCCGGCTGTTGTCGGCGGTGGTCACCGTCGGCATTGCAGCGCTGGCTGCTGCCGCGATCTGGGAAGTCAGCAACGCGTTGCTGGATCGCAAGATCAACGCGCTCTCGCGTGAGGGGCACTACGCGCGCGCGGCGCGGCTGCGCACCTTTCAGCCGATGCTGCGAACGGCGCTGCTGTGTCTGATCGTCACCGTGGTCGGCCTGACGGCGCTCAGCGAAATCGGCGTCAACGTCGCGCCATTGCTCGCTGGCGCAGGTATCGTCGGTATCGCCATCGGCTTCGGCTCGCAGAAACTGGTGCAGGACCTGATCACCGGACTGTTTCTCCTGATCGAGAACACGGTGCAGGTCGGCGACAATGTCACGCTGTCAGGCCTGTCGGGCGTGGTGGAGAACGTCTCGATCCGCACGCTTCGCCTGCGCGCCGGCGACGGCTCGGTGCACATCGTGCCGTTCAGCGCGGTGACGACAATCACCAATTCAAGCCGGGGCGCCGGCAATGCGGCCGTCAGCGTCAACGTGGCCTACAAGGAAGACACCGACCGCGCCGGCCAGATACTGAAGGACATCGTTGCCGAGATGCGGCGCGAGCCCGAATACCAGCACCTGATCCGCGGCGATCTCGAACTGTGGGGCGTCGACAAGGTCGACGGCTCGATGGCTTCGATCGTCGGCCAGATCCGCTGCACCGATGCCGGCCGCTGGCCGGTGCAGCGCGAATTCAACCGCCGCATGAAGCTGCGATTCCAGGAGTGCGGCGTGGAAATCGCACCCGCCAGCCAAACCATTCTGATGCAGGTTCCGGCGCCCGCCGACGTCGCCGCGAATGCGCAGCCCCGGCGGGCGGCAGGATAATTCGTCACGCGATATTCGCGCGTATCAACGCAGGGTTCGGCCAAGGATGAGCGCCGCCTGATCGATCTCCTTTTCATTCCATGCCGCAAACCCGAGAAACAGGCCCTGCTCGTTTGTCTTGTGATACAGCATGGTCGATAACGGCCGGCTGGCGACTCCGGCGTCGAGCAGGCGCGCGGACAATTGCCGGTCGTTAGCCGGTCCGCTGCACCTTGCGAGCAATTGCATGCCGCCGGCCGGGGCTTCGATCGCGAGACGGTCGCCGGCCTCCGCGGCAAGCGCCTGCAGCATGCGGTCGCGCCGGCCCTTGTAGAGACGCGTCATTCTCTTGACATGGCCGAGATAGGCGCCGGATGCGATGAACTCGGCCAGCGCATCCTGCATCGTGATCGACGTCAGCATTCCCGTGTGGCGCTGCGCGGGTTCGAAGACCTCGATCAGCGTTTCCGGCACCACGAGGTAACCGAGGCGGATGTCCGCGTACGTCGCCTTCGAAAAGGTGCCAAGATAGAACACGCGCGGCGATGTTGCGAGCCCCTGCAATGCGGCTACCGGGCGAGCCTCATAATGAAATTCGCCGTCATAGTCGTCCTCGATGATGCAGGCGCCCGTGGCTTCGGCGAAACGCAAAAGTTCGAGACGGCGGCCGATCGGCATCAGACGTCCGGTCGGATATTGATGCGACGGCGTGACGAAGATCAGCCGCGGCGTCTCCTTGCGGGATGAGACGGCCATGCCTTGTGCGTCGAGCGGTATGGCGGAAACGATGGCACCGGCGGCATGCAATGCGACGTTCGCGCCGCCATAGCCCGGGCTTTCGATCCAGGCGTGATCGCCGCGCTCAAGCAGCGCACTGGCGACCAGCGTCAGGCCGGATTGCGCCGTCGGCACGATCAATATCTGGTCGGCCTTCGCCTTGATTCCGCGATGAACCACGAGATGCCCGAGCAGCGCTTCCTGCAGAGGTGCATGGTTGATGGGCCGGTCACGGCGCAGCGGCGCGTTTCGCGCCGCGCGCCGCAGGCAGCGGCTCCACACATCGTGCGGAAACTCGCGCTCATCCGCCAGCCCGGGCTGAAACGGCCGTGGCCGTCCGTCATGAACGGGCGGCCAGTCCGCCCGCCGCAGGCTGCGCGCCCAGGACGACAGGTCTACTCGCTCGCTGCCGGCGCGGCTGCTTCGCGGCGACATGTTGCGGCGATCGAGCGACAGGCCTTCGGCGACGATCGGACGGCGCCCAGCGGTAAGCGAGAGATAACCTTCCGCGGCCAATTGCTCGACCGCAAACGAGACGGTGTTGCGCGACAGCGCGAGCGATTGCGCCAGTTGCCGGCTCGAGGGCAGGCGCTGGCCGGGCGCGAGGCGTCCTTCCGTGATGAGGTGCCGCAACTGATCGGTGAGCTGGCGCGTCAGAGTCGCGCCGCCGTCGCGCGCCAGATGCAGCATTCCGGGCAGCAGGTCGTCCACAACTGGCCCCAGCAAATCGTCAAAACTGGTTCTTTCATTAGAGCCAGTTGAAGGGCTAGGCAATGCAGATCGGTTCATGACGGGACCTGTTCGAGATGGCCAATGGACTTTCAACCCGTAGCGCAGCGGCGCTGCTTGCCGGCGTCGTGTTCGCCTGGGGGACCAACTGGCCGGTGACGAAGATGATCGTGCACGACGTGTCCCCGCTTTGGGCGACGGCGATACGCTGCATGATCGCCGCCGCGACGCTGGCGCCGATGTTGTGGGCCCAGGGGGCGTTCATCGTCCCGAAGCGCGGCGACCTGCCGGTGGTGTTCTGCACCTCGATTCTGCACCTGGTGGCGTTTTCCGCGCTGGTGGCGGCCGGGCTGCAATTCGTGCCGGCGGGCAGGGCGATCGTGCTTGGCTATACGACGCCGCTATGGGTCGCGATCGGAGCAGCCATGTTCCTGTCGGAGCAGATCACGCCTCGGCGCGCGATCGGTATCGGCTGCGGCCTGGCGGGCCTCGCGGTCATCTTCAATCCGCAGACGCTGAACTGGGGTGACCGCAACGCGCTGTTCGGCAGCGGTCTGATCCTGCTCGCGGCGTTCTGCTGGGCCGGCAACATCGTTTACGTCCGCGCGCACAAATGGATCTCGACACCCTTTCAGCTCGTGTTCTGGCAAGTGCTGCTGGCGGCGGCGCTGCTGTCGCTCATCGCGTGGCTTGTGGAAGGCCCGCCGCACATCATGTGGACGGCGCGTCTCGCCGGCCTGATGCTCTATAGCGGCATCGTCTGCACGGCATTCGCCAACTGGGCAATGACGATGGTGAACCGCGGCCTGCCGGCCGTCACCACATCGCTGTGCCTGCTGGCGACGCCACTGCTCGGAATCGTCAGCGCAACCGTGATGCTGAACGAGCCGCTCGAGCCGTCGCTGTTTCTGGCGATGGCGCTGATCATCGGCGGCATCGCGTTAGGTGCGGTTGCCGGCGGCTCACTTCGCGCGAAAGCCGCCTAATTCGCTACGAAATACCAATTCTCGTCATAGCGCTCGAGCCGGCTCGGCGGCTTGTCGGCGAATTCGAAGAAGTTCTTGGGATCGCCGCCTGGCGGCACGTGCAGGAAGCCGGTGAAATAGTGCTTCAGGCCGCGTGAGGTCAAGAACAGCACATAGGTGCCTTCTTCCGTCTCGTCGACGACGATGTCGTTGCCTACGGAAACATTAGGCTCGCGGTCGCCGAGCGCGACCAGGTTCTTGTCGTAGGAGACGTTGGGTTTCAGTTCGCCGGCTTCGACTCGCGCCACGATCCGTTCGCGGTCGGTCCGGTGCCAGCGGAAATTCTGCTGCAGCGCGACCTGGTGCAGCGGGGCGTAGGCGAGAATGGCGAGCGTCAGCGCGCAGATCAGGAAGGGGAGGGCGAACTTCGCGCCGCTGGTTCGGATCCTTGGGAGCAGCGAAGCCGACCACACGATGCAGCCGAAGAACACGAGCGCGACCAGCGGCACGATGACAAGCAGGACAAAGCCGGAGGGCCAGTCCGCCATCGATAGTTCGAACGTTGCGATCGACAGCGTGAAGGCTGAAATCGCGATCGTCGCCACCAGCGCGGCGCGAACCGATGGCCCGGTGGCGACTGACGTCGTCTGGGATGTCGCTTCAGCCATGCCGGGCTGTTCTGCTCCGCCGTTTGCTCGGGTCCCGGCGCTTGCCCATTCCGGAGGCTTAACGCGCCGTTAACCATGTCGGCCCCAACAATAGCCCCGACGATGGTCCGCCGCCACGGTCGGACCGATGGCAAATCGAAAGGGGTATGGATGGATTTCGATCGGTATTTCGCCAAGACCCCGGCCACCCTCGAGGAGATCCGGCGGCGGGTGATGTTTGCGCTCGACCGGCATCCGCTGTGCCGCGGTATCGAATTCGACGTCGTCAGCATGCCGCGCAACCGCAAGTGCAACTGGACCGTCACCCTGCAGCAGGTCGCCCCCAACGCCCTATGGGAAGCCTCCGATATCGTTGCCGATATCCAGGAGGCCTATGAATTGGCCGCAGCGGCCTGATTCCAGGCGATTTTTGCCGGATTTCCCCATCTTTTCGATCGCCTCGGGCCGCCGATTGGCATCGTATAGCCTCAATTATCCTCCAGTTTTCGGCAAAAGGGCCAAACGTCGGCGGGAATGGAGACCTTTTTGACCAAAACCATGACGATCGTCGCATTGATCTGCTTTCTCGTGATCGGCGCCGCAGCCACCGCCATTCTCGGCCGCGACAGCGTGCCTGCCGCCCGGTTCGAACTGGCGTCGGCTTCCTCCGTCCAGGCGCCGGTCTCGAACAAGGAAGGCAAAAAGGATCGCTTGGCGGTCCTAAGCTACGCCACCGCCGCGGTTGAACCCCAGCCCAGGGATCCCGCGCTGAACGAATCCCTGCGCCGGGCCTATGCCTCGACATCGTCCGTCGATATGGCCATGCCGAAGGAAATCGCGGCTCCCACCGTCCCGCCCACGACATCCACCGCTGCGCCGAGTGCGGCGCCAGCGCCTGCGCCAGTCAAGTCCAAGGCCGCAGCTAAGTCCCAGCCGCAGAAAAACTACGCGCTGCTGAGCGATGGCCAGATCGCCGGCATCAAGGACCGCCTGAAACTGACGGCGTCGCAGGAGTCCTACTGGCCGCCGGTGGAAACCGCGCTGCGCGCCGTCGCCCGCAAGATTCATGCGGGCCGCCAGGCCAACCCGAATGCGACCGGCGTGCCGATCGATCCCGACTCCGCAGAAGTTCAGCAGTTGAAATCCGCAGCGATGCCGCTGCTGTTCCAGTTGCGTGAGGACCAGAAGAGCGAAGTGCGCTCGCTTGCCCGCATCATCGGGCTGGAAAAAGTCGCCGCGATGATCTGACCGTTGAGCGCTGCGATTGCAGCGCCGCCGGTTCCAATCGCCTCACAGTGCCGTGCCGGAACATCGACCGATTCCACGCGTTGCCCGCGTGGATGAGGGAGAGAGACGATGCGCACATCAACCGCGTATTTTGCGGGGGCAGGAACCGTTGTCGTGGCGGTCGCCGCCGGCCTCGGCGGTGGATACCTGGCTGCCAACATCGTCAGCCCGCCGACGCAGGTCGTTTCCAAGCTGGAACGAAGGATGTCGGCGGAGCCGATACCCGTTTCGACAGCGCCCTCCGAGCCGGTGCCGTATGCCGCGGCGCCGACGGTTGCGGCGAATACCGCTTCCTCGCCGAGCCAAGAGCAGCCGCAGTCACAGCAGACGCAATCACAGCCCCAAGCGCCGCAGACGACAGCGGCAACGCCGCCCGTCAATAATGCTCCCGCCGAAGACAAAAAAGCTAACAACGTAGCGGCGGCGCAACCTGCAACGTCAGCAGCACAACCTTCGAAACCCGCCGAACAGGCCAGCGAAAAATCGCCCGAAAAGACTTCCGCGCCGCAGGAGGCGTTTGCCAAGGCGCGTGATGCCGACCTCAAACGGGCTGCCACCGAACAGCGGCGCGCCGAGCGGCGCCAGCGCTGGGCCGAAAAACGCCGCTTCCAGCAGCCCCGCGAGCAGGAACTCGAGGCGGTCGAGGAACGGGTCCGGGAACTGACCGAGCCGCGGCGGATCAGGATTCGTGAAGAAGGCGAGCCAAGGGGTTTCTTTGGCGAGCCCGTTAGAAGGGACATGTTCGCCGAGCCGGCCAGAAGCGAGATGCCGCGGATCAGGCTCTTCGAACAGGAATGATTGATTCTCTTGCGGCGACCGCAAATGTCAGAGCGTGATGACTTCGAACGTCATCGCGCTCCTTTTGTTTGGGCGTAATCGCCTCGTGAACGCTTCGCGTTTGTCCGAGAGAATAGGTGGCGACCTTCTCGGATCAGGCGTTTAGCCGCCGCGCGATTCCACCACCTTGCGGCAGCCATCCGACAGCTTCGTCTTGTTTGCTTTCAGGCAGGCATTCATCTGCGGCGGCTTGCCGATATGCTCGGCGCAGAATTTTCCGGCATCCGAACGGCAGGCCATCTGCTCCTGGGGAGTGGGGCCGGATTGCGCCTGAGCCAGCGAGCCGGCGCCGAGCGACAGGATGAGGGCTGCGGCCGCAGCCACCACATGAATGGATTTCGTCATTGGATCACCTTTCGACGAGAACGTGGGTTGAAAGCGCGCGAAAACTCGTCGAGCTTGCGCCTGCGGTCCACGCCATGTTCATGGCGTCGGAAGCGGCCGCAAAGCACCCCCGCACGCGCCCACACCATTTTCATGGGATGTTGCCGGCCCCCTCGATGGACCATGTACATCTCGCGTCGGCTGCGGTGACCGATCGGCACATCGCAAAGAGCTGCACGCCCAATTCGGGAGAGATGACACATGTTGAAGAAGACAGGTTGGCTGAGCGCAGGTCTGATGCTCGCGGCGTTTTCGGCCGTGGCTTCCTTTGCAGTCGGCGGCGCAAGCTCTGCCCAGGCTGCAGTGGTTTATTGCAAGACGGTTGGCGTGCCGAAGGGCTGCGTCGCGCGCCCGACGCCGGTCGCGGCGGCTGCGGTCGTGACGCCGGTCGTTGGCGTCGGCGCTGTCGGCGTCGGAGCTCGGGGCGTCGGCGTTCGTCCCGGCACGCCAATGAATCGCGGTGGCCCGGTCAACCGCGTCGGCCGCCGCTGAGGCGTGATAACTTTCGGTCGAAGCCAAGTACTCGCATTATACCCGTCATCCTGAGGTGCGAGCGAAGCGAGCCTCGAAGGATGTGCGGCCCGGCTGGTGGCCGTCGCCCTTTGAGACGCCGCTTCGCGGCTCCTCAGGGTGACGGATCACGAATTCGAACGACTTTGTCAGGCTGCCGCAAACAATAAGGCCTCAGCCCACAGCGCCGTCGCTGTCGGGAAAGCGGTGGGGCAAGGTCAGCCTCACGCGCGTACCTTTGCGAATTCCTTGGGCGCAGGAGCTCAGTTCCAGCTCCGCGCCGCAGCGCGCGGCGCGGCTTCGCATGTTACGCAGGCCGCGCGCCGCTTTTATCGCGCCTGCCGCCGCGCCATCGGACGTGATCTCAAAGCCCTTGCCGTCGTCCTCGACGGTGATGCAGCCGCGATCGAGGCCATCGGCGCCTGCGAGCGTTTCTATCCTCACCGTGATACGGCGCGCATTGGCGTGCTTGACCGCATTGGTCACGGCTTCATCCAACAACCGCACGATCTGGATGACGTGCCACGGCCGCAGCTCGGGATGAACCGGCAAGCCCTGCGCCGTAACGGCGCGCCAGTCGAGCGCGACGTCATGCGGGCGAAGCTGCGCCATGGCGCGTTCGCGCCATGAGCCCAGCGCCAGCATCAGATCGCCGCCGATGTCGTCCATGGAGTCGATGACGAGGCGCAAATCCTTCAGCGCTGCGCGCGCCGCATCGCCTATCCCCGCGCTGCCATTGCCGCGCTCGCTGAGCGCCACGATGCTGACGAGTTGGCCGCCGAGTCCGTCATGCAGGTCGCGCATCAGGCGCGTGCGCTCCCGCGCCAGCGCCGCGGCGCGGGCGCGCTCCTCCTCGCGGGCGAAACTGGCTTTCAGCTTTTCCTCCGCCTCGCGCACCTGGGTGACGAGGCGGCCGGCAAAGCCATCGACCTGGTTCAGCGCCCGGGCGAACCGCCAGGTGAGCCCGGCGCCGATCGCGACCAGCATCGCCGAATAGGACAGCCGCGCGGTGAAGATGCGGTTGGGCATCATCTGAAACACCGAGAGCAGGTCGACGATCCAGCAGGTCAGCATGATCGTGACCGCGCAGCCGAGCAGGAAGCTCGCGACGTTCTGCCGTTGCAGCGCCGATCGCGCGGTAACGACGGCCATGATGAGAAGGGAGATGCCGACCATCGGTACGGCGAGAATCAGGAAGAGAGCGCGCACCAGCGCCTGATTTCCGAACAGGCCGGCCAGCGCCAATGCGATGCCCGGAATGAAGATGATCCAGGCGTAGCGCTGCCACTTCCAGCCTGAGAGCAGCAGCGCAAAGACCAGCACCAGTGCGCTTTCGATCGGCGCGGAGGAAATCAGGATCACATTGAACCTGGAAAATGCCGTCTCACCCATCGGCGTTTGCAGGAACGCCTGGCCGACACCCACCGCCATCGCCGCCGCCAGAACGCCGTAGGCTGGCTCGTGTCGACGCATCACCCACATGATGCCGAGAATGACAGCCAGAATCGCCTGCCAGGATGAGAACACCACCGGCAACGTCACGAACACCAGCGTTCTGAGATTATAGGTCGGGCGCAACTCTTCATCCGGGCCGACCCAGATGCGATCGAGGAAGCCGGTGATCGGGCCCCAGATGAACAGTCGGATCGAGATGTCGTTGTCGCCATCGCGCAGCACGGAAGCGGGGATCACCGCAATCGCCGGCGTGTTGCGGTCGGGCCGGTTGGCGGCAGGATCGCGCCGGCTGTCGAGGATCACCACATCGTTGACGGTAACCTCGACGCCGTTGGTAAAGCGCGGCAGGAACACCGACCAGGCCTGCGAGGCCTCGCCGGCCGGGCGGACGAAGTGCCCCCTGAAGCGGGGCGGATCGTTCATCGCATTCCGCAACGGCGAGAAGTACGGCAGCGTCACCGCCCGCTCGGCGCCGGCTTCGGTGAGCTGAAAGGCCGTCACCCGATACTGCGCGGGAGGTCCGGGCAGCGATTGCAGAAGTGCCATGATGCAGGCGACGGCGATCACCGCCTGCAGCAACAGATACTGGATGAGACGGGACGACCGCAGCCGACGCCGCGCGCGGCCGGGCAGCTCCGGTTGCACGTCGTCCCCGTGATCATTCACAACTTGATCAAGCCCTGCTGGACGGCCTCGAACACCGCCTCGCCCCGGGTATGAACCTCGAGCTTGCGATAGATACTCTTGATATGCCCGGGCACGGTTTGCCGCGACAGGCCGAGATGGCTGGCGATCTCGGCATAGCTGAAGCCCTTGGCGATGCCCCAGAGAATGTCGATTTCGCGCGGCGTCAGTTTGGCGGTGTTGAGCGCGGGGCCGGGCGGCGGCTCCGGCGTGCTCTGGGTCCGGCGCACGATGAAGCGTGCGATCGAGGCCGAGATCGGCGAATGTCCGGCGACGAGGTCGCGCACGGTCGCGGCGATATCGGTCGGGAACGCGTCCTTGAGCAGATAGCCCGTCGCGCCGACGGTGATCGCCGAAATCACGCTTTCCTCGTCGCCAAGGATCGAGATCACCATGATCTCGGTATCGGGAAAGCGCTGGCGGGTCTCGCGGATCAGATCGACGCCATGGCCATCCGGCAACTGAAGATCGGTCAGCAGCACTTTTGGCGCGCCTTGCGCGAGACAGGCGCGGGCTTCCGTGAGCGTGCCGGCGGCCTTTACCTGGTATCCTGCGTTGGTCAGGGCGTCCTGCAGCCGCCAAAGTGTCGGCGCATCATCTTCCACCAGCACGACCGTGATGGCTTCCGCCTTGGGCCCATCGCTCAATGAATTCATCTGAAACTCCGGCTGCCTGTCCCTGCAGCCCGCGCAAGTGTAACCCCGCAGCAGCTTTTTGCGACACCCATGTTCATGGGGCGGGATTTTTACGAGATTCGAGGGAGGCGAAAGGAGCGGAAAAGGCCTATACGATTGCCTCTCAACGAGGCCACCGAAATGCCGAATCCTCCTAAAAGTGTACCGCCGACAAAAGCCGCTTCCGAGCCCGGCCGACTTGCTATCACGCCCGAGGACATCACGGCTGCGGGCGCGTCGATTGCCGGGTCGGTCCTCGTCACCGAATGCGACCAGAGCCGGACGCTGAGCGAGATCGGCGGCTGCAACCTCTGGCTCAAATTCGAGAACCTGCAGTTCACCTCGACTTTCAAGGAGCGCGGCGCGCTCAATCGGCTGCTGGCGCTGTCGCCGGAGGAGCGCCGACGCGGCGTGATCGCGATGTCGGCCGGTAACCACGCGCAGGGCGTGGCTTATCATGCCAGCCGGCTTGGCATTCCCGCAGCCATCGTGATGCCGGTCGGCACGCCGATGGTGAAGATCGAGAACACGCGGCGTCATGGCGCGAATACGATCATCTCCGGCAAGACGCTGGAGGAGGCCGGCGAATTCGCGCGCACGCATGGCGAGACGCACGGCATGATCATGATTCATCCTTACGATGACCCGCTCATCATTGCGGGGCAGGGCACCATCGCGCTCGAAATGCTCCGGGCCGCGCCGCAGCTCGACACGCTGGTGGTGCCGATCGGCGGCGGCGGGCTGATTTCCGGCATGGCAGTTGCGGCCAAATCGCTGAAGCCGGATCTGCAGATCGTCGGCGTGCAGGCGCAGCTCTATCCCTCGATGTACAACGCCATCAAGGGTCAGCATCTGCCGATGCGCGGTGATACGCTCGCCGAAGGCATTGCGGTGAAGGTGCCTGGCCGGATCACCACCGAAATCATTCGCCATCTCGTCGACGACATCGTTCTCGTCACCGAGGACCAGATCGAGCGCGCGGTGGCGATGCTGATCGCGATCGAAAAGACCGTGGTCGAGGGCGCCGGCGCCGCGGGCCTTGCCGCGGTGCTGGCCGCGCCGGAGCGTTTTGCCGGCCGCAATGTCGGCCTTGTGCTGACCGGCGGCAACATCGATACCCGGCTGATCGCGTCCGTGCTGACGCGCGAGCTCGCGCGCGAGGGCCGGCTGACGCAGATCGCGATCGACATCGTCGATCGCCCCGGCCAGCTCGCCGCCGTCTCGGCGCTGCTCGCCGAAGCCGGCGCCAACATCATCGAGGTCTCGCACCAGCGCACCTTCTCCGACCTGCCGGCCAAAGGCACCTTGCTCGAAGTCGTCATCGAAACGAGGGATCGGGTGCATCTCGACGAGGTGATGAAGCGGCTCGGCGAGGCCGGATTCGTCGCGTGGCTGCCGGGGCGAAGGTGACCGTAGCTCTTTCGAGCGAAGCACGTCCACGGACTTGATCCGAACATGGCGACCGGTTCGCGTAAGGAAAACGCGTCAAAGCAAAAGCGCTGGAGCGTGAAGTCATCATTCGAAGTCATCATTCAGAGTGGCCGGTTATGCGCGTTGGTGCGCATTTCGGACTCAAGCTGGATCTTGAGTGAGGTCCGGGAAGGACCCAGAACCGACGTTCCGTCCCGGCGGGGCGGCTAAGCGGCCGACGCCTCGGGTTGTTTTCTGCCCAGTTGTGCATCGCAATCGTGAGCAGATCGCTCGCGGTCATTCATCCGCTGGCACCCGGATGGCCGCTAAGCTAACATCGGGATCATTTGAGAGGAGCGGTGGGTCGCACTGGACGCTTTACTCTTACGGGAAGTCCAAAGCGGGCACCGTCTGGACATGCTGCATGGCCAACATTTCTGCTTCGCCAAAGCCCATGCCACCCCGCGGCTATTTGGCCGTCATCCGTAGTATTGACAAGTTCACGGAATCGACCGGGTACCTCTTCGTCCTCTCGATCATTCCCCTGATCTGCGCCAATGTGGTTGAGGTTTTTGCCCGCTACGTCCTGGGGGATCCGACGATCTGGGCCCTCGACGTGACGACGATGTCTTACGCGACCTTGTTCATGCTGGGCTCGGCATTGGCGCTTTTGAAGGGCGCTCACATCCGCACCGATGTACTGTGGGAAAAATTCTCAGATCGCACGAAAGGCATGATCGACAGCCTGGCGTTCCTGCTGTTCTTCCTGCCGACAATGGTCGTGCTGTTCTTCCTCTCGATAGACGATTTCTTGTACTCGCTTTCGATCGACGAACGCGGAAGCTCCGGCGCGTGGACGCCGGTCCTGTGGCCGCTGCGCGGAGTTATTCCGCTGACGGCATTCATGCTGTTCTTGCAGGGTATCTCGGAGCTGATGAAGAGCCTCTGGGCTTGGCGAACCGGCGCATTCTTGACCAGGCACGTGAAGATCGAGGTCTGAAGAACCATGACAGCCGCCGAAGCTCTCGGACTTGCCATGCTCGTCGGTATGGTCTTCGTCATTTTCATCGGCTTCCCGATATCCTTCACGCTGCTGTTTCTCGCCCTTGTTTTTGGTGCCATTGGCCTCGGGTGGGAGCAGACTTTCAATCTCGGCTACCTGCAAATCTGGGGCACGATGAAAGACGAGATCTTTCCCGCCGTGCCGCTGTTCATCTTCATGGGTTACATGACCGAACAGGCCGGGCTCATGGAGCGGCTGTTTGTGGCTTTCCGCAGCGTTCTCGCGCCGGTGCGCGGAGCGCTCTATTTAGCCGTGATTCTAACGGCAACTGTTTTTGCGATGGCGACCGGCATCGTGGGCGCCGCGGTGACTGTGCTCGGCATCATGGCCGGATCGATGATGATCAAAACCGGCTACGACGCGCGGCTGTCAGCGGGTGCAATCGCCGCCGGCGGTACACTCGGCATTCTGGTCCCTCCGAGCGTAATGCTGGTAGTCATGGGCCCGGTCATGGGCGTGCCCGTCAATCTGCTTTATTCAGCGGCGTTCGGCCCGGGCTTTCTGCTCGCTGGCTGTTACATTGCCTATACGCTCGTCCGCAGCTTAATCAATCCGAAGCTCGGTCCAGCCATGACCATGGAGGAGCGCCAAGCCACCTATGACGCGATGACCACCGAAAAGGTAGGCGCTCCTGTAGTCGGATTGGGCCTCGTATGCTCGGTCGCAATAGCGTATTTGCTGATCGAGTTGTTATTGAGCCAGGCGCGTGCACAGCGTCTGTCGTTTGCAATCGGTCCGTTCAGCCTGTCTGCCATCGCTTCGGTGTTAGCAATTCTGACGGCTTACCCCTACTTCCGGAACGCCTACTTCCGCGCCGTCATGCTCGGCGTTGCGCCTCTAAGCGCGCTGATCGGATTTACCCTCGGAACCATCGTCAGTGGAGTCGCCACGCCGACCGAGGCAGCCTCCTGCGGGGCTTTCGGCGCTGTCCTCCTTGCACTCTTTTACGGCCGGCTCAGCATGCGGTCGATAACCAACGCGGCCATCGGCACGATGGTGACCTCGGCCATGGTGCTGTTTCTCGCGGTGGCCTCGACGGTGTTCGGCGCTGTCTTCACCAAGCTGGGCACGGCGAACTTGATCACCAACTATCTGCTCGCCCTTCCGTTGAGTGACTGGTGGAAGTTGGCATTGATCATGGCGATCTTTTTCATCCTCGGCTGGCCGTTTGAATGGCCCGTAATCATCCTGGTCTTTCTTCCGATCGTTTTGCCGGTGGTCGAAAAGCTTCAGTTCGGTATGAACAAGCTCGACCTGCTGATTTGGTTTGGCGCACTGACCGCCGTCAATATGCAGACGTCGTACTTGAGCCCGCCCGTTGCAATGTCGGCGTACTACCTGAGGAACGTCGTTCCGCAATGGAGCCTGAGCACGATTTACCGGGGCATGTCCGACTATATGGTGATTCAGGTTATAGTCCTGGCGCTGCTGCTGCTGTTCCCGCAAATCGCACTGTGGTTGCCGAACATTGTCAGGTAAGCGCGATCGGCTGTTTATCCATCTCAAGAAGGGCGGCCGAGGCCGCCCTTCCAGCTATGTCCCTCCTACGCCAGAACATGCTCCGGAAAACTGGGTACCGGTTCTCCCTCGGGACAAACGCGAAGCGTTTGCC
This sequence comes from Bradyrhizobium sp. sBnM-33, assembly GCF_032917945.1. Classification (NCBI taxonomy): domain Bacteria; kingdom Pseudomonadati; phylum Pseudomonadota; class Alphaproteobacteria; order Hyphomicrobiales; family Nitrobacteraceae; genus Bradyrhizobium; species Bradyrhizobium sp. sBnM-33. The sequence goes on along the minus strand of NZ_CP136624.1, from coordinate 8,561,863 downwards.
CGGAGATCATGCGCAATCAAAACCTAGAGCGCGATGGCGATCTAATCCGCGTTCAAGGCTGTTTAACGGGCCAATAGTGGTCTGCCTGCAACGCGTAGGGCGGGAACATGAAGCGCTTGGCGGGCACGACCTTGGAGGCATAGGCCTTCTGAGATTCGTAGACTTTCTTGAAGAACGGGTTCTTTGCGGCCTCCGCCGCGGCAAACTCGTCCCAGGCCTTGAGGAAGGCTTGATTGACCTCGGGCGGCGTCGTCAGGAGCTTAACTCCATGCTTCTCCGTAAACTCCGCGATGGCGTCCGCGTTCTGTCGCTGGAAGCTCGCCCACCAGCGCAGGAACGTCTCTGTTGTGGCCGATTTGATGGCCTCCTGGTTCTGCGGCGGCAGGCTGTCCCACACGTCCTTGTTGATCGCGATCTCGGCGACTGAGGCGCTCTCATGCATGCCGGGTGTGTAGTGATATTTCCAGACCGTATGCAGGCCGAGTCGCAGATCCTCGATACCGCCGACCCACTCGGCACAATCGATCGTGCCGCGCTCGGCGGCGGGCAGGATCTCGCCGCCCGGCATGTTGACGACCGCCATGCCCATCTTGGCATAGAGCTGGGAGACGATGCCGGTCTGCCGGCACTTCATCCCCCTGAAGTCGGGCAGGTCCTTGATCGGACGCTTGAACCAGCCGAGTGCTTGCGGGCTCGGCGGAATGCTCGGAAATGCCACCAGATTGAGCTTGAGCTCCTTCTGATAGAACTCGTTCCACAGATCGAGGCCGCCGCCCTCGTAAACCCATCCAATGAAGTCGACAGCATCCATGCCGAAAATACCGGCCGGCGTATTGGCGAACAGCGTCGCGGTGACGCTCTTGCCGTACCACCAGTAGGAGATGCCATAGGCACCGTCGATCACCTTCTTGTGCGCGCCATCCAGGATTTCGAAGGGCGGAACGACCGCGCCGCCCGGCAGCGCCTCGATCTTGAGATTACCGCCGGTGAGCTTGTCGACTCGCTCGGCAAAAAACTTGAGCGCGTCGTGGGTTGTGGACGAGGGCGGAACCGCCGATTGTATCTTGAGGACTCGAGGCTGTTGGGCGAGCGCCGTGCCCGCGAACGCCAATGTGGCGGAGGTTACTGAGACCAGAGCGACTTTCCTAATAAGCGAACTCATTTTCATTGGATGTCCTCCCTCCCTTTTGCTTTTGCTCCCTTTGGCAGAGTGCGGGCGAGCCAAGGGCGGCCAGCACACGAATAGCCTACAGCGGCGAGGTGCTGTCAGCCAGTGCGGCCCGCTGGAGTTCGTTAGCTGCCAGTAAGATGAACCCTCAAGCCGTTAAAGCAGCAAGCGAGCCACCCCGGTTCGCGAACAGACCGGACAGCCGCTCGTGGTGGCAAACGGCCCTCTGGGCAGCGGTCAAGCCGTTCGAGTGGTGGGCTGGAAAATAAGGCTGGCGCGGCGCGAGAAAACGAGCGACATAAGTTATTGTATTTACACGTTTATTTCTAGTGTGACTCCAAAGTGGACATCAGTGCCGCTCGCAGCGCGCTCAGCTTGTCCGCGCCCAAGTTCACCAGCCGCACCGCGCCAGCCTCGCTGACATCATAGCCGCCAAGTTCGCCCGCCCGATCGCGGAAGCCTGCCTGGGCGCAAAGTCGAACAGCGCCTGCGGCCCTACCCGCGAATGCGTTGCTCGATGTTGGCAGCCGGTCCCCCCGCGCGCACGTTACGAGTACCTGATGGATGCGCTTGTGAGCCCGCGAAGCTTTTCCACGGACCAATAGTTTCGACGATGATGTTAATTCCGGCCACCGCGCTTTCGATTTGGCGCTGCACGCTGTCGACCTCGGATTTTAAAAATTCCTGCATTTTTTGCAGTTCGGAAGCCAGCTTGTGAAGGTCGTCTATCGAATTTGAGGTCAACCGGGCGACGGAAGTGTTGAATCGCTCGGTGCTGATCTCCAGCGGGCTAGCGGGATTCGATTTTTCTTTGCCGGGTTGTGTCGCCAGCGTCTCCTCCGGCGGAGGCGTTTTCTCGTCGGGCGCGGCAGACGTCAGGGTATCCATCAGTTCCCTCCTTAGTGCCCGCGCCCCGCTGCACTAGGCGTCGTTGAGTCGTTAGGCGATTTGGTGGCGTGGCGGTGGCGATCCGGGGGCCCCGAGGTTTTCCGGCTTACCCCGGTTGAACTTCGACGGTCGTCGCATATCCGTTTTTCGAGTTGGACCAGCACGAAAAACGGGCGTCGCTGGCAGCCGCGGCTGGTGCGGACATTTGCTTCAGGTCTCAGCCGCCGTCGCCTATGGGCAACTCGCTTCTCATCCTTGATTATCACACAGGCATACTTGTCGCACGCTTCCAGCCACCAGCGGGCTGCGGTCAAAATCACCAAAGCGCTCGATGAGGCGTAGGCCACCTGATGCGATTAGCAGCGGCATTTCTTGCGGAAAGATGTTTCGCATTTGCATATGAGTCTTCCAGAAGTCCTTCTTTGCCGATGTCGACCAGTACCAATCCACGTGACTGATTTGGGTGAGGGGATCGTATCTAAGGGTCTCGTCGACGATTACCTCACCTTGAAGATCATGGACGATCGATCCGACCAGTTGACGCTTGTCGGGATCGCTGCTCAGTATCGCCGCATTCGGAAAAAAGGCGTCGAACACAAGCCTGCCCTTCGGTGATAGATGCCGTGCGACTGACCGAAAAAAGCCTGTGAAATCGTTCAGGCTGTGCAGGTGCAGAACCGAATTCATAGCAACAATGATGGTATCGAAGGTGCGTCCATTTAGGTCGAAATGGCGCATGTCCAACTGCACCAGGTCGAGCTCGACCGCCTGTGCCTCGGCGGAACGTCGCGCACGTTCGAGCATCTTGGCGGATAAATCGCCTCCAGTCACTTGTAAACCTGATCGGGCCAGCGGAATGGTGAGACGACCGCTTCCACACGCAAGATCGAGAACGCGACCACCTCGTTCGCGGGCGGTCTCGACGTAGAAGCGCTCCATGGCTGGATAACTTGGCGCGATCAAATCGTATAGATCAGGGCGATCGTAGAGGCTGTTCTGTTCCATGAAAAAAGCTCGCGTCAATTTGCATGTGGCTGCGCGCTGATGAGTTGGCGCCCTAGTTCACCAGCCGCACCGCGCCAGCCTCGCTGACATCATAGCCGCCGAGCTCGCCCGCGCGATCGCGGAAGCTCGACCCGCGCATGAAGTCGAACAGCGCCTGCGGTCCCTTCATAAAGTAGTCGCGCTGCCGCATCACCAGGTCGAAGCGCTCCCAGGTCAGCGGCAGGAAATCGAGCCCGGCCGATTTCGCCACGCTTCGCGTGGCGATCCCGCAGTCGATGCGACCCGAACGCACCGCCTGCGCGATGTCAGGTCCGGTCGGAAGTACGGGCTTTGCCAGTTTCAGATCGTCGAGGGCGATCCCGGCGCGCGTCACGAGCGCAAGCAGCAGCAGTTGTGCGCCGGCGCCGGGTGGACGTTGGCCCATCCGTGCGCCTGATCTCGCGATCGAGGCCATGTCGCTCAGGCCGAGCGGATTGCCCGGCCCGACCAGAATGCCCTGCTCGCGCCGGGCGAAGCCGAGCACGACTGCATCGTGCAGGCCCGGCGCATCGGCGACCGCTTCGACATTGGCTCGTTCGTCATCGCCATCCAGCCGATGCAGGTGGATCGCTGCGATCATCACCTCGCCGCGGGTCAGCCGACGCAGGCCTTCCTCGCTGCCTTCGGGCAGGCTGGCAAGGCCGGAATTACTCTCACGCAGCGCCCATTCCAGCAGCGGATCATGGCTGCCGCCGACGATCGGCAGCGCCGCCACCTGCGCCAGCGCGGCGGGCGAGATCAGGCCGGCGGATACCCAGCGGTCGAGCGCCGTGCGCGGAAACAGCCAGCGACCGGTCACCTTGCTGCAGGGCACTTCGCGGTTCGCCACCAGTTCGTAGAGCTTGCGCTCGGAGAGCCGCAGATACTCGGCCGCTTCGTCTGTCGTGAGGAGTTCCGGCATCGGCACCAATATGCATTTGAATGAAGCTATTACATAAATTGACCATACCGTCTCTATCTGCGCAAGATGTACCGCGCTAGTTGGAATTACAAATGCCAGACGACCCGTCCGCCCTTCAACTCGTCCTCAGCGGTGATCCCGCGCTGTTCGCGATCGTCCGGCTGTCGCTCTATGTGAGTTTCTCGGCGGTGGCGCTGGCCGCGCTGATCGGCATTCCCTTGGGCGCCTGGATCGCGCTGACGAGATTCCCCGGCCGCCAGGGCGTCATCGTCCTGCTCAATGCGCTGATGGGCCTGCCGCCGGTCGTCGTCGGCCTCGCGGTGTATCTTGCGCTGTCGCGCTCGGGGCCGCTCGGTGCGTTCGGCCTGTTGTTCACCCCAAGCGCCATGATCGTCGCGCAGACCGTGCTGATCACGCCGATCATCGCTGCGCTGACGCGCCAGACCATCGAGGATCTCTGGCTCGAATACCGCGACGAACTCACCGCGATGAACCTCGGGCCGCTCGGCCGCGTCATGGCGCTGATCTGGGACGCGCGCTTCAGCCTGGTCACGGCGCTTCTGGCAGGTTTCGGCCGTGCAGCCGCGGAGGTCGGCGCCATCATTATCGTCGGCGGCAACATCGAGGGCTTCACGCGCACGATGACGACGGCGATTGCGCTCGAGACTTCCAAAGGCGACCTGCCGCTCGCCGTCGGCCTCGGCCTCGTGCTGATTTCGATCGTGATCGCGGTCAACGCGCTGGCCTGGGGCGTGCGCCGCGCCGGCGAGCGACTGGCGGGATGACGATGCGCGCGCCTTCGAGCGAACTGCCGATCGAATTCGACCACGTGACGGTTACGGCCCGCGGCGTCACGATCCTTGACGACATCGCGCTCGCGCTGGCACCGGGCCCGCCCACGGTTTTGATCGGCCCCAACGGCTCGGGCAAATCGACGATGCTGCGCCTGGCGATGGGACTGCTGGCGCCGTCGCGTGGGCGCATCACCTGGGGCGGCCTCGAACATGTCCCGCCGCTTAAGCGCGCGATCGTGTTTCAGCGCCCGGCGATGCTTCGGCGCAGCGCCGCCGCCAATCTCCGTTTTGCGCTGCGCGCCGCCGGCATCCCGCGCGCGGAGCATGCGCGGCGCATCGCCGAACTGCTCGAACTGGTAGGCTTGCACGCGCTCGCGGACCGCGCGGCGCGAAGGCTCTCCGGCGGCGAGCAGCAGCGGCTGGCGCTGGCACGCGCGCTGGCGCGCGATCCCGCGGTACTGTTTTTGGACGAGCCGACCGCAAGCCTCGATCCCATCGCCACCAAGGCGGTGGAGGACATCATCCGCGCCGTCAGCGAGCGCAACATCAAAGTCGTGATGGCGACCCATGATCTCGGCGAAGCGCGCAGGCTCGCCGGCGAAATCGTCATGCTTCACCGCGGCCGTATTGTCGAAACCGGTGCAGCCGCATCGTTCTTTGACGCGCCGCAAACCGCCGAGGCGAGGGCGTTCCTCGGCGGCGAACTATTGATTTAACGCATGATCCGGAAAAGTGGTTACCGGCTTTCCGAACGATCGTGCTCAAACTAATGATGGGAGAAAACAAATGAACATGCTCACGCGCCGTCTGCTGATTGCGGCGACCGCCAGCCTGGTATTCGCAAGTCACGCCGTCGCGCAGGATAAATCGATCGTAGTGGCTTCGACCACCTCGACGCAGGATTCCGGCCTGTTCGGCTATATCCTGCCGATGTTCAAGGCCAGGACCGGCATCGACGTAAAGGTGGTGGCGCAGGGTACGGGACAAGCGCTCGATACCGGCCGCCGCGGCGATGCCGACGTGGTGTTCGTCCACGCCAAGCCTGCGGAAGAAAAATTCGTCGCCGAAGGTTTTGGCGTCAGGCGCTATCCCGTGATGTACAACGACTTCATCCTGATCGGCCCGAAGAGCGACCCGGCCGGCATCAAGGGCTCGAGGGACATCGTTGCTGCGCTCTCCGCGATCAAGGCGAAGGCCGCAGACTTCATCTCGCGCGGCGACAAGTCCGGCACGCACCAGGCCGAGCTCAACCTCTGGAAGGTCGCTGGCATCGACATCGCAAAGGACAGAGGCTCCTGGTACAAGGAGATCGGGCAGGGTATGGGCGCTGCGCTCAACACCGCGTCCGCCTCGAACGCCTATGTGCTCGCCGATCGCGGCACCTGGCTGTCGTTCAAGAACCGCGGCGACCTCATGATTTCAGTCGAAGGCGATAAGCGCCTGTTCAACCAGTACGGCGTCATGCTGGTGAATCCGGAAAAGCATCCGAGCGTCAAGAAGGATCTCGGCCAGCAATTCATCGACTGGCTGATATCGCCAGAGGGACAGAAGGCGATCGCCGATTACAAGATCAATGGCGAGCAGTTGTTCTATCCCAACGCCAGCGATTCAGGCGCGTGATACGCAGTTGCGATCAGTCCGGCGCAATGATCACGGTTCGCTTGCAGTCGGCGGCGTTTCGTCAGACTTGATTGCTGGATCCGTGATCAGGCGATAGATCGGCACCCACGCTGTCTCCCATTTTTCGAGCGTAGCACCGCAAGCCGTGCACTCAAAACTGTCGATCTCGCGCGAGGCCGCCATCGCCTCGGTGCGGTGGTAGATCGCGCCACATCTGCAATGTCGCTGATTTCCGATCACCGACGACGTTTAAGCCCCGGCGCGAAGCCGTACAACGCTACTCTCGTCGAAGGAACTGCCGTTCATATTCATGAATGTCTGTTCAAGGAGCTGTAGCAATCTTAATGTCGCAGACGGAACGTGATCGCGGCGCGGTGATTAGACTCGGTAGAGTCGACACATCACTGGAGTTCGATGATGAAGAAACTAGCCATCGTATTTGCCGTTGGTGCTGCTGCGCTGATCGGCGGTTCCGCCGCCAACGCTGCCGACAATGCGGTGAAGGCGAAACCTTCGACGGATACTGTACAGTCTTCCACTGACTTCAGCGCCCATCGCCGCCACTGGCGTCATCGGCACTGGGGCTACCACCGGCACCATCGCCCGTACTACGATAGCTACGGCTACTACGCGCCGCGCCGGTACGGGCACTATGGTCCCCGCTATTACGGCGGCGGTCCCGGCGTAACCTTCAGCTTCGGCACCGGCGGCTATCGGTGGTAGGATAGTTCGGGTGAGACAAAAAAGCCCGCAGCAATGCGGGCTTTTTCGCGTGCCACTGGCCGGTCGATACGAGCCTATAGTTCCCGCGATGCTTTCGATGACTTTGTCCGGCTGCCGCTGCCGGCGGCCGACGCAAAGCGGGTACCGGATTGTTTGCCGAGCTTCCGTGTCGCAGCCTTTGCTGCCAGCCGGGTCACCCGGGCATGCGCATTCCGGAACGCGGTACGTACAGCCCTCGCGGTTCGGCTTGCAACAACCCGCCGCTTTTTGACAGCCGCGTGGCTCTCTTCGGCAATGTCGGCCTTTCGCAACATCCCGCTGATGGAAGGCGCCAGATCGACGGGCACTTCGGCGATCTGGTCTTCCTTCGACAGGCCGCCGACCCCTTCACATGGCGCCTTATCCGGCAGGTCCGTCGGCATGTGGACGGTATTGTCTTCGTCTGTCCAGGCTTCGGCCTTGTGGCCGGTGATGATCTTGACGTAAGCGCGCGTTTCCTTCGGCAACGCGCCGCGTCGCGATAACCACTTCTCGATCCTGCCGCCGCCCGCATTGTACGCTGCCGCCGCAAGCCCGAGATTTCCGAACTGATTATAAAGCTTGCGAAGAAATCTTGCCGACGCAGGAATCGCCTGCAGCGGATCGAACGGGTCTCTCAAGCCCATTTCGACCGCCGTTCGCGGCATGAATTGCGCAATGCCCTGCGCGCCTGCCGAACTGACCTCCGCCGTTTTAAACCTGCTTTCCTGCCAGAGCAGGCGCGCGAGAAACCCGATCGGAATATCGTGTTCCTCGGCGGCAGTCCTGACCGCCTCACAGATCGAATTCGGTGACGCGGCCTCCTCCTTTATCGAGGCGACCGCATGAGCCGCGCCATCGGCTCTCGTTGCCGACTCGTACGGCGCGGTGACGACGTTTGTTGCGTCCGGTTCTTGCGAATGCTCGACCGACGCGGTCACAGTTCCTGTGTGAGAATTCGATGTCGTGGCGGGTTCCGATTGCGCTTCGGCGACAACGAAAGATGGTTCCATCCATACTGACCTGATTCCGGAACTTTCAAAATCCACCGCGACTACAAACACAGCAATCACGGCGGCGAAAAGATATCGCATCAACAACTTCCATCCATTTGGGTGAAGGCCGGTCGGATAGAAGTTGGATGTGGAGATTTCGCGGATGAACTACGGCAGAGCAGTGTTCTTTGTGGCCGTAATTCTACCGAGGGGAACTTTCAGAAATGCGCGTTTCTGGGCCAGTCGCCTACATAGCTCTTTACGCCGCGTTGTACGCGGCGTTCGGCGTTGCATCGCCGTTCTGGCCGAAGTTTTTTGAAACCAGAGCGCTCACGCCCGAGCAGATCGGTGTGATACTGGCGGCGGCGTTGCTGGCGCGTCTTGTCGCCGGTCCACTCGTCGGGATGTTTGCAGACTTCCTGCAATCGTTGCGCCTCGTGCTCGCATGCTGCGCCGTCCTGGCAGGAGCAACGGCTGTGGCGTTGCTGTGGGCCGATGGTTTCTGGATGTTGCTGCTTCTGGCGCTGGTTCAAGCCGTGGCACTAGCCCCAACGACGTCGGTGGCCGACGCGTTGGCGGTCAACGCGGCCAAGCCGCAGATGGCGGGGCGGCCTTTCGAATACGGCTGGATCCGCGGCGCCGCGTCGGCGGCTTTCGTCTGCGGTACGCTGCTCATCGGGCAACTCATCACTTCCACTGACCTGACGCGTGTGATCTGGCTGAACGCAGCCCTGCTTGTCGCTGCCGCTGGGGCAACCGCGCTGGTGCCTAGGGTTTCAGCTCCCACGGCGACGCATACCGGCGCATCGCAGCTTGCGAGCGAGGTTCGTGGACTCCTTGGGATCGCGCGATTCCGAGTCCTGATACTAGTCTCTGCTCTGATCTATGGCAGCCATGCCATGCATGACGCCTTTGCGGTGATCAGGTGGAGCAATGCCGGAATAGACACCTCCGTCATAAGCGTGTTGTGGTCGGAGGCCGTCGCTGCAGAGGTCATCGTATTCTTGCTGATCGGACCGGCCTTGCTCAACCGGATCGGCGCGCGTGGTGCGGCGGCATTGGCTGCAGCAGCCGGAATCATCCGCTGGTCGGTTGCGGGGACCACGACTTCCGTTGTGGCGCTCGCGATGGTGCAGCCGCTGCACGGATTGACGTTCGCACTGCTGCATCTGTCTTGCATGCGATTGATGGCCGCTCTTGTCCCCGCCAGAATGGCCGCAACGGCTCAAGCAATCTACGCGTTTGGTTCAGGCGCGGTGACAGCCGCACTGACGCTGCTTTCGGGGCTTTTCTATGCCAGGTATGGCGGAGGGGCGTTCGTTGCGATGGCGGTGCTCTGCGGCCTAGCGTTGCCGCTCGCCTGGTTTGGCTTTACCGATGCTCGGGATATTTCTGCCCGCGCACGCTGAGTTGCGGTAGAATCCGCGTCGCGAAAAGCAGGTCGATCTCTGTCGAAGGTTTGTCAATTGGTCTCGGAAAGCGATCTAGACGCTACTCTTGATGTCGTCAGGGCCGGCGCCGCTGGGCCGGCTGAGGGCATCTTTGGCCCGGCGTCGGTGACGTGGCGGATCGACAGGGAAGCCGTGATGTTTCTGGGAGCCGGGCGCGCCTTACTGCTTCAACTGGCGCATCCCTGGGTCGCGGCTGCGGTTGCCGAGCACTCGCGCACCTTTGCCGATCCGGTCGGCCGCTTTCATCGAACCTTTGAGCTGATGTTTACAATGGTGTTCGGTTCGCTCGACGGCGCGACTGCCGCGGCCCGGCGCCTGCATCGGCGGCACGCGATGATCTCCGGCGTGCTTCCCGAGGCGAGCGGCCGCTTCGCCCAAGGCTCATCCTACAGCGCCAACGATGTCGCCGCGCTGCGCTGGGTTCACGCCACCCTCGTCGAAACCGCCGCCATCGCGCACGACCTCGTCTTGCCTCCGCTCTCGCCTGAAGAGCGCGAGCAATATTGGGCCGAAAGCCGGCTGTTCGGCGCGCTGTTCGGGCTGAGACCTGCGGACCTGCCGGCGGATTGGTCATCCTTCGCCGAGTACAACGCCGCCATGGCTCAATCCGATACCTTATCCGTCAGCACCGCGGCGCGTGACGTGGTCCACCACATCTTCACCGGCTCACGTCCATGGTTGCGGCCGCCGCGCTGGTACGTGGCCCTGAGCGCACAGATGCTGCCCGAGCGGCTGCGCACAGGTTTCGGCCTCGATCTCGACGAACGCGATCGGAGGGCCGCGGATCGCGCGCTCAAGTGGATACGCCGCCTATATCCCCACCTGCCGACCCGCCTCCGCTATGTCGGCCCCTATCATGAAGCGCAGGCGCGGCTGCAGGGAAAGCCGCGGCTCGAACTGGCTACCCGGTGGCTCAATCGGGCGTGGACTGGACGACCGCGTCTGGATGACAGCCGGAAGAAATGAGGCCGATGGCCATCGGCGCGTCAATTACGGTAAGAGATTTCCCGCCGACGATTCCTGAAAACGAAACCTTGCAGAACTGGATTTTGAGACCGATGGACGAGGACGACCCGAGTGACGAGATTTCGCAGATAGAAGCGCGGCTCGAGGAACTGGCCGAGATCGCCGAGCGCTGCCGCAAGATCATGCTGGTCTCGAAATTGGCGATCGCCGCCGGAGCCGGATTGATGCTCGTCACGGTGCTCGGCCTGCTCGGGTCCAATCAGGTCGCCGCCCTCGGCTCGATTGCCGCCGTGCTGGGCGGCATCGTGTCGCTCGGCTCGAACGCCAGCACCTTGCGGCAGACCATGGCCGCCATCAGCGAGGCCGAGGCGCTTCGTTCCGATCTGATCGGCAGGATTGACCTTCGCGTGGTCGGCGACGAAATGAGAAAACGGATCTAAGCTGGTCTTGAAAAGCGATCTCTGAATCTTGGCTCGATGTCGTCAGGGCCGGAGCCGCCGGCCCGTGGGAGCGGTGAATCCCGTGCCCAAGCACGCTTGCCTTGCGGTCGGGCGCAATCAAGCAGCCAGTGTAAACGCCTCGTGCACGGACGACTGGACCGCCCCGCCCGTCACCGCGCCGCCGCCGGCAACGTAGATGGCATCGCCAATCGTGGTGGCGCCGACCGCGTGCCGCGGCGTCAGCATCGGCGCGTGGGATTGCCAGGTGTTCGTCTGCGGATCGTAACTCTCCATCTGACCGAATACTGTAGCTTGCGATATCTGACCTTTGTCCTGCACGCCGTATTCGCCGCCCATCGCGAACAAGCGGTCGCGGTAAACCACGAGGCCGTGGCCGGAACGCGCCGTAGGCAGCGGCGCGCGCTCCTTCCAGGTGTCAAGCGCGGGCAGGTAAACGTGGTGAAGGTCGGTGTTATATTCAAAGGTGTTGAAGCGGCCGCCGATGATATGGACCATGCCGTTATGGGCGACGGCGCCGACATGGTCGCGCGCCGCCGGGAGCGCCTTGCGGATTTCCCACTTGTCGGTTTGCGGATCGTAGACCTCATGCCAGCCGACGCTGGCGCGCTCGTTGGTGGGCGCGCCGGCGCCGCCGATCAGATGGATCTTGCCGTCAAGCGCGACCGCCGCGGCCGCGCGCGGACGTGACAATGGGGCGATGGTCGTCCACTTGTCGGCAGTCACGTCGTAGGCAAATGCATTCGGATCCGGATTGCGATTCTGCTCGATGAAGCCGCCGAGCGCGTAGACGCGCCCCGCATCCGCCACGACGGCGACATGGTTAGCACCGCGCGGCAATGGCGCGGCGTTGAACCATCGGTCGTCCTTCGGATCGTAAACGTGGTGATAGGCGCGGTCGACGCGGCCTTCGCCATAGCCGCCGACAATATGCATGCGCCCCGCCCAGGCGGTGGCCCAGGCCATTTCGCTTCGCGGCAGCGGCAACGCCGCCTTTGGTGTCCAGCGCCCCTGCGGGCCCTTCGGCGCCGGACTGTCCACCTTTCGCTGCGCAATCTGCTCGGTGGTGAGGTGATGCGGCGTGCCGCCCTGAAGCCGGGCGAACGGATCGGCGGAGGGCGCTGCTTCCGGCAGCGCTGCGCCTGACGGCGTGCCATGGCCCGCATGCTGGGCGAGCGCCGGCGCGCAGCAGATGGTTACGCTGGCAGCCCCGGCAACGAAAGCTCTCCTGTTCAGACGCGGCAGATCGGATGAAGACATGAGAGCTCCTGGGCTAGAGGTGCTGGATCATCGATGGTCGTAACAAAGGCGAGTGCGGTCAAGACAACAACTCCGTGAACTGCGGTGGCCCGGATCCTGCTTTGACAGGTTCGCGCTTAGGTGATCCATTTCAGTGTTGAGAGTGACGAGGCATTTAGCGCCAGTGAGGAGTCGGCCCCATGAAAGAGCGGGAACTGCGAGACCTGATTGCTGACGTCAAGACTGGCCGGTTGTCGCGGCGGGCCTTTGTCCAGCGAATGATCGCCGTCGGCCTTTCGGCGCCGATGGCCGGGATGATGCTGAGCCAGTCCGGGGTCGCGATGGCTGCGACCGCGCTACCCTACAAGCCGACCAAGGCCGGCGGCGGCGGCGTGCTGAAACTGATGTATTGGCAGGCCATCACCCTGCTCAATCCGCATTTCGCCGTCGGCACCAAGGATCAGGAAGGCTGCCGGATCTTTTACGAGCCGTTGGCGGGATGGGATGGCGACGGCAATTTGGTTCCGATCCTCGCCGCCGAGATTCCGAGCAAGGAGAATCATGGATTGGCCGAAGACGGCCGCTCGGTGGTCTGGAAGCTGAAACGCGGCGTCAAATGGCATGACGGCATGCCGTTCACGGCCGACGATGTCGTCTTCACCTGGGAATATGCCAAAACGCCGGAGACCGCGGCGGTCTCGATCGCCAACTACAAGGACATCACGGTCGAGAAGATCGACGACTTCACCGTCCGCCTCACCTTTGCCAAGCCGACGCCGTTCTGGGCCGATGCCTTTGTCGGCAATTACGGCATGATCATCCCGAAGCATCTGTTCAAGGATTACGTCGGCGCCAGGTCGCGCGAGGCGCCGCACAATTTGAAGCCGGTCGGCACCGGCCCTTATCTGTTCGTGGATTTCAAGCCGGGCGACATGCTCCGCGGCAAGATCAATCCGAACTACCACGTCGCCAACCGGCCGCATTTCGATGAGGTGGAGGTGAAGGGCGGCGGCGACGCGGTGTCGGCGGCGCGCGCGGTGTTGCAGTCCGGCGAATACGACTATGCCTGGAACATGCTGGTCGAAGAGGACATCCTGCTGAAGCTGGAAGCCGCTGGAAAGGGCAGGGTCAACATCACGCCGTCAGGCAATGTCGAGTTCATGTCGCTCAACTCGACTGATCCCGCCGTCGAGGTCGACGGCGAGCGCGCGAGCATAAAGACCAGGCATCCGCTGTTTAGCGATCCGGCCGTGCGCCAGGCCATCAATCTCCTGATCGATCGCGCGTCGATCGAGAAATTCATCTATGGCCGCACGGCGCGGGCCACCCCGAACTTCCTCAACAACCCGGAACGCTTCCGGTCGAAAAACACCAAATTCGAATTCAACATCGAGAAGGCCAACCAGATCCTCGAGGCCGCTGGCTGGAAAAAGGGCGGTGACGGCATTCGCGCCAAGGACGGCAAGCCGCTGAAGTTCGTATTCCAGACCTCGATCAATGCGCCCCGGCAGAAGACCCAGGCCATCGTCAAGCAGGCGTGCCAGAAAGCGGGCATCGACATCGAACTGAAGTCGGTGGTGGGATCGGTGTTCTTCTCCTCGGACGCCGCCAATCCCGATACCTACACGCATTTCTATTGCGACGCGCAGATGTACAACACCACCATGCCGCAGGCCGATCCGCAGTTTTTCATGAACCAGTATGTGTCGTGGCAGATAGCGAACAAGGAAAACAAGTGGCAGGGGCGCAATGTCTCGCGCTGGCAAAGCAAGGAATACGACGAGATCTACAAGCAGGTCGAACGGGAGCTCGACGCGGTGAAGCGCGCGGCGCTGTTCATCAAGCTCAACGACCTCGTCGTAACAGACAATTACATCCAACCCATCGTCTCCCGGAGCCGCGTCGCCGCGCTCGGCAACAAGCTGACCGCGCATATCTCGGGCTGGGACAACGATTTGTGGCAGCTCGCGAGCTGGTACCGGGAAGCGTGAGAGCGGAATATCGGTGCAGTCCAGCACTGTCACCGTAATACCACCATAATGCCACGGCCCGCATGCTGGGCCAGCGCGGGCGCGCAGCCGACTGTCGCGCCGGCAGCCGCGGCAATGAACGCTGTCCTGTTCAGGCGCGGCAGATGGCATGTCGAAGCCATGAGAGCTTCCGGGCTGGCATAGCTGATCATCAATGGTCATGACAACAGCGAGCGTGGTCAGGACGACAACTCCGAGAACTGCGGCCGATGCACTCAGTTGCAGGTGACCTGCATCGCAACTGTTAGCTAGCTCACACGTGAAGGCTGTAACCCGACGTAAGCTCTTCACGGTCAGCCGTGAGCCGTAATGCTCCGGCTGCGCAAGCGAATATCGATAGTGCGGACAGCGCGTCCGGCCGGTTGTCACTGGCCGCGACGATCGGATCATCGTGCCGAAAGGGCAGATCTGGGCCGGCCAATGAGCAGCAAACCGAGGCCGAGGACGCAGCGATCGACGAAAAGGAAGCGGGCAACAGGCACACAAACGGGGGAGCGAGCAATGGGTCAAATTGGCAGGTCTACCGATCCTTCAACCGCTGATAATCGCGACGACGTCGCAGGCAGCGAGGTCGCTTCGTTCCGCTACAACAATCCCGGCGCTCAATATCCGAGCGCACGCGCCGCGCGCTTTGGCCAGACCGGCTATGGCATCATCGGCGGCGGCCACAAGATCGCGCGCTTTCCCTCGCCGGTGAACGGCGCCGCCTCGAATTTCGATTTGTTGTCGCGCAGCTATGTCGGCATGCGGATCGGCGAGGCCGGAACGAAGTGGACCGGCGCCCACGGTTTCGGCGTGCCCGGCTATGACCCGAACGCCACCCTGACCAAGGAGATGGTCGACGATCCCGTGCAGGCCATTGCCTTGCTGAAGGCCATTGCCGGCCGCGAGTCGGGCAAAGGCAATAACCTGACCGAGGAGCAGTGGCGTCAGGCGCATCGAATGTACAAGGCCGGCAGCGCCGATGCCTTCCTGAACAGCCTGCCCGCTGTAGCCGTTGCCCAGCCACCTGCGAGCGGTGTGCCCTCAGGTGCGGGCCTGGTTCAGCGCGCCCGCGCGCATATCGGCGAGCAATACGTCAACACGCAGGTACCGAAGGACGATCCGCATTGGCATGGTCCGTGGGACTGCGCCGAGTTCGTTTCATGGCTGGTCTATCAGGAAGCCGGTACGCTTTACGGCTGCGTCGACCACACGGCGCTGCCTGCCAAGGCCGATGCCTATACCGGCGCCTGGAAGGCTGACCTCGAACGGCTCGGTAAGCGCGTTTCGGTGGAGGAGGCGGCGGCAACCGTCGGCGGCATCGTGCTCCGCTATCCGCCTGGTCCGGGCAAGATGGGCCACATCGCAGTATGCGACGGCAACGGCGGCACCATCGAGGCAAAGGGACGGCGTTACGGCGTGGTGGCCGACACAGTGCACGGCCGCGGCTGGCATACCGGCATCCTGATTCCCGGCATTTCCTATGACAATGCCGCACCGATCAAGGTCAACCCGCCCGCCATCATCTACGAGGTCGGTGCGCCGAACATGGATATGGCCGTGGTTGCGCGCATCCAGGCGGCGCTGGCCGCCAAAGGCTTCGATCCCGGCCTGATCGACGGCGAGTTCGGATTAAACACGCAAGCAGCCGTGCTGCGTTTTCAGGAAGCCGAGGGCATGGTCGTCGATGGCGCGGTCGGGTCGGAGACGGCGGCGGCGCTCGGGGTCTCGCTCGGGGCCGAAGTCGTCCAGCCCGGCGTCGCCGTGGCGGAGACGGGTCCCGCCGCTGGCGCTGCCGCGCTCGACCTGCAGCAACTGCTCCCGCTCATTCTCATGTTGCTATCGAAGGAGAAACCGATGGCTGCCGATCCTGCCAAGCCGGGCCAAGGCCTCGAACTGCTGCTGCCGCTGATTTTGCAGTCGGCACTTACCGGCAAGCAGCTCGACATCACGCAGCTTCTTACCGTGCTTGCGACCGGCAAGCCCGCTGCGATGCCGGCGGTCACGCCGATCGCCAATGCGCCGGTGCTCGCGCAACCTGTCAACACCGTCCCGGCGCCGGTCGTCGCGCAGCCGGCAACGCCGCAACAGCCGGCCGCCGCGCCGCCGGTCGATCTCATCACCGTGCTGATGCCGCTGCTCTACGAGCGGCTGACCGGCAAGCCACTTCCAGGCACCGAAAAACCGGACAAGCCTGCCGAGCCGCTCGCGCCGGCGATGTCGCGGCCGAGCGTACAGCTTTCAGCGGGCATGCTTGGTATCGTCACCCTGCTGCAGTCGGCGGGCATTCTCAACCTGCCCTTCAATCTGGGAGCGATTGCTGGTCAGGCGCCAACCACAGCCGCGCCGGTTTCAGGTTCGACGCTGGCGACGATAATTCCGATCATCACCGGCGTGATCGGCGCCACCGGCGGCTTCGGCGCGATCGGCGGAATAGCATCGAAGCTGCTGGGCGGACTGCTCAGCGCGTTCGGGAAGAAATGAGGAACACCGGAGGTTGGAAGGAGTAAACCTCGGTGCGTCCGCGACCCGCTGCTCGGGAGTTGTGCCCGCCGCTGGTGCCATGACACCTGCTCGGGGCATTGAACCTTTCGGTCCACGCCAAGACACATCCACGCCTACAACAGTGTTTGCCGCAGGCGCGTCTTTTCATGGAAGATCCTACAGTTTTTCTCAGCCGCCTTGCCAGGTTCGCCCTGATACCGATTGGCCTGCTGCTATTGCTCGCAGCGGGCTCCAGTGTCTGGTCAACAAGAACATGGATTGCACGCGCCATTGAAACGCCCGGGTCGGTGATCGAGATGGTGCGCCTGCGCGACAGCGAGGATAAGGGCTACGTGTTTGCGCCAGTCGTGCGCTTCCAGACGATGGACGGTCGTACCATTGAATTTCAGTCCGGGCTGCGCACCAATCCGCCGGCCTATCGTACCGGACAGACTGTCTCGGTGCTCTACGATCCCGGCGTGCCGGAATCGGCGGCCATCCGGGGCGTGTTTTCTCTTTGGCTGATGCCGATCATCCTGGCTTTCATCGGGTCGATCTTCCTGGCGATCGGAACCGCCATGATCATGCTGATCAGGAGGGTGGCGCGGGCCTTCGATCAGCCGCCGCATCTGACTGACGTGGTTGGTTCGCCGGCGCGCGGGCAAGTCGCCGTTTTCAACAGGACAGGTTCATGATCGCGCTTCTGTTCGGTCATCGCCACGCCCGGCCGGGCCATGCCATGGCGCTTGTGCTAGCGCTTGCGTTGATGTTGCCCGGTGCCGGCGCATCCGAGGCCGCACCTTCCGACAATCGCGCAAAGCTCTGGAATTCCTGCCGTGCAGACGACAACGAGGCCGGCCTCGCAGCCTGTATGGCGATCATCAGCACGCCCGGCATTTCAAAACGAGAGCGCGCGATCGCGTACTACAATCGGTGCTATAAGTTCATCACCCGGCACGACTACAGGAACGCACTCGCCAGCTGCGACCGGTGCCTTGAAGACAATCCCTCCTTCGTCGAAGCATGGCTTAACCGGGCGTTGATCCGCAGCGGGTTCGGCCAATTCGACCTCGCCATCATAGACGCGACCAAGGCGCTCGCGGTCGCGAACAATAATTCCGACCGCGCCGACGCGTTGCGTAACCGCGCCGCTGCCCATGTGCGACGTGGCAGCATCGCGGAGAGCCGGGCTGATCTGGACCAGGCGGCCAGGCTGCAACCTGGCGGCATCTACAATTTCATCCACCAGGCCGACTTCCTGGTGCAACTTGGCCGTCCCGATGAGGCGCTCCAACAGATTGCGCGAGCTCGCGCCGCTCGGGTCAGCGGTAACTCTTCGCAGCAGAAGACTTCCGCCGACATCGGCTTGCTGCACGGAAAAGCCCTCGTGGCGCTGAAGCGTTACCCGGAAGCGCTTCCTGTGCTGGATGCGCTGCTCAAGATCGACCCCCAAAACGCCGAAGCGTTTGCGCTAAAGAGCGTGGCATTGGGTCGAACCAACAACATCGCGGCCGCACGGGATGCGCTGTCCACCGCGCGCCGGCTGCCGCTGTCCAGTCCCGACGCCGCCGACGTGTTCCGCGAGGCGGAGCAGCTTGTGCGCGAGGTGGATAGCGCAATGGCGCCGCCCCGCGGCGAACCGGTCGCGCCGGGCGCAACGCCGTCGCGCGAGCGCAACAATCGGGTTGCGCTGGTGATCGGCAATGCCGCCTATCAGAACGTTTCACCCCTCAAGAATGCGGGCCGCGACGCCGAGGCGCTGGCGGCGGAATTCGACGCGCTTGGCTTCCGCAAGGTGACGCTGCTGCGCGATCAGACGCGCGAACAGATGTTTGCCGCCCTGCGAGCCTTCGCCAGGGAGGCGGAAACGTCTGACTGGGCCGTCATCTATTTTGCCGGCCACGGACTCGAGATGGGCGGAATCAACTGGCTCGCACCTGTCGATGCGCAGTTGAAGACCGATCGCGACGTGCGCCTCGAAGCAGTGTCGATCGACGAGCTCAGCACCGCGATCGAAGGCGTGCGGGGATTGCGGCTCATCGTGCTGGATGCGTGCCGGGACAATCCTTTCGCGCCGCAGATGCGCTTCACTAACAGCACGCGCTCGCTCGGAACGGGGCTAGCGCGCGTGGAGCCCGAGGGCGGGACCATGATCGCCTATGCGGCGAAAGCCGGTCAGGTGGCGCACGATGGGGACGACGACAACTCTCCGTTCATGAAAGCGCTGCTCAATCGGCTGAAGCAGCCGGGGCTGGAGATCTCCATGCTCTTTCGCTTCGTCCGCGATGATGTGATGGCCGCAACCGGACGGCAGCAGGAGCCTTTTGTCTACGGCTCGCTGCCGAGCGAACCCTTTTATTTCCGTACCGCAGCGACAGCTTCGCGGTGAGGCGGATCAATCGCGTACAGAAAACTCAACACGTCCGAGTTTTGAGAGAGTAGCTCGGACCAGCAGGTCGGGCATCGAGCCTGCCTTGGGCCTGTGTCATCCTGACGTCATGGACGCTTGATAGTCGGACTAAGCGAACAATTAACGATTTTGTTCGGAAACAGCGAACACGCTGCGAGGTTCGAGATGCTGTCGCTCCAGAACGTGACCGTTACATATCCCAATGGGGTCGTGGCGCTGCGGCCGACCACTGCCATGTTCGAGCGGGGAAAATTCATCGTTCTTCTCGGCACCTCAGGGGCGGGAAAATCGACATTGCTGCGCAGCCTCAATGGGCTCGTGCGGCCTACGTCGGGTGAGGTTTGCGTCGAGGGGCGTGGATCGATCTTCTCTAGCCGCACACAGTTGCGGGCGCATCGGCGGCGGACTGGAATGGTGTTCCAGCAACATCATTTGATCGGCCGGCTGTCGGCGCTCGACAACGTGCTGACAGGACGGCTTGCTGCGCACAGTGTGGTGCGGTCGATTTTTCCGCTGCCGTGCGCTGACCGCCTGCTGGCCCTGGAGGCGCTTGACCGGGTCGGACTTGCCGACAGGGCGCTGGACCGCGCCGATCAGCTTTCCGGTGGACAACAGCAACGCGTCGGCATCGCGCGCGCCATGGCCCAAAAGCCGGAAATCATGCTCGCCGATGAACCCGTCGCGAGCCTCGATCCTGCCACGTCCGTCCGGGTGCTCGAAGATCTTCATCGGATCTGCCGCGAGGACGGGATCACCGCGATCGTCAGCCTGCATCAGGTCGATCTGGCATGTCGGTTCGCCGATCACATCATCGGCCTCGCGCAGGGCGGCATCGTTTTCGAAGGGGCGCCGGATCAACTCGGGTCGGTTACGCTCGATCGTATCTATGCGATGGAACGCAAAGGCTTGGCCAAAGCGGCTTAGTCGAGCCCTCAATCTAGATGGAGAAATCAGATGATTCAGCGCCGCAACTTCCTCGTTGCATCGGCCGCGGCCGGGCTCTGCGTGCTCGCCGCTCCGGCATTTGCCGCCGACAAGACAAACCCCGACAAGCTGCGTATCGCACTGCTTCCCGACGAGAACGCGTCGACCATCATTCAGAATGCACAGCCGCTCAAGAAGTACCTTGAGGAGGTGCTCAAGAGACCCGTCGAGATCATCGTCACCACGGACTATTCGTCGATGATCGAGGCGATGCGGTTCGGACGCATCGAGGTCGGATATTTTGGCCCGTTCTCCTACGTGCTCGCCAAGTCGAAAGCGCCGGAAATCGAGCCCTTCGGCGTAGGCGTCGAAAAGGGTAAACCCAATTATCAGTCAATCCTGATAGCCACGGCGGATGGCCCGGTGAAGGAACTGGCCGACATTAAGGGCAAGCCATTCGCATTCGGTGATCGGGCTTCCACGTCGAGCCATCTTGCGCCGCGCGCCCTTCTCGCCAAGCAAGGGCTGATCGGAGACGCCGACTATAAGGTCGTCCATCTGGGCCAACACGATGCGGTGGCGCGCGCCGTCGCTGCCGGGCAGGTGCCCGCGGGGGCGTTATCCGAATCCATTTACCGGGTCTTGGTCGAAACCAAGAAGATCGATTCCACCAAGCTCAGGCAGCTCGCGCTATCCGAACCGATTCCGAACTATCCACTCACTGTGCAGGGCTTTCTGAAACCCGAGCTCAAGAACGCTATCAAGCGGGCGTTCCTCGACCTCAACGATCCGGCCATCCTCAAGCTGTTCCGCGTCGAGGCTATCGCGACGGCGACTGACAAGGATTACGACGTGCTGCGCGACATGGCGAAAGTGCTCCAACTCGATATTGCCAAGCTGTGAAACAATGAAATCGGTTTCGCACACGTTTGACGCCATTCTCGAAGAACAACGCCGCTCCGCCTTGCGCGGGGCGGGCCTCGTCGGCTTGATCATCGCTGCGTGCGTAGCGGCGCTGGCGGCCACGGGCTTTTTCGACGCGCAGCGATTTCTGGAGAGCGGGCCTGCGATCGGTACGCTAGCCTCTGAAATGGTACCGCCGGATTTCAGCCGCTGGCAACCATGGTTGCGGCCGCTTCTGGACACGCTTGCGATGTCGATCGCCGGGACGGCGCTCGCCGTGGCCTTCTCCTTGCCGCTCGCACTTTTGGCCGCTCCCAATACGAGCCCGCACCCGACCGTTTATCTGGCGGTTCGGACATTCCTCGCCTTCTTGCGTTCGGTGCCGGAGATCATCCTTGGCGTTCTGTTTGTCGCCGCGGTTGGTTTCGGGGCGCTGCCTGGTGTCCTTGCGCTGGCGCTGCATTCGATCGGCATGGTCGGCAAGTTCTATGCCGAGGCAATCGAACATGTCGATCCCAAGCCGCTGGAAGCGGCTCGCGCCGCGGGCGCGACGCCGTTGCAAGTCATCCAGCACGCCGTTCTGCCGCAAGTCCTGCCGCAGCTCACCGATGTCACGATCTACCGGTGGGAGTATCATTTCCGCGCTTCCGCCGTGCTCGGCATCGTTGGCGCAGGGGGAATCGGTTTCGAGCTGATCTCGGCTCTGCGCCTCCTGAACTACGACCAGGTTTCGGCCATCCTGCTTTCGATCCTCGCATGCGTTGTAATCGTCGACAGCGTCGGCGCGTACTTGCGAAAATCGCTCAAGTAACCGTGCCTCGATGACAGAGTTGCCGCTCATCGTTCTGACAAACCGGATCTTCCCCGAGACCCGCGCCGTGTTCGACGGCGTTGCTTGCATCGTTGCAAACGATAGGCCCGAACCATGGAGCTATCACGAGGTGATCGAACGCTGCAGGCAAGCAGCCGGGCTAATGGCATTCATGACCGATTGCGTCGACCGGGCGTTTCTCGAGCAATGCCCGAACCTGAAAGTCATCGGCGCCGCGTTGAAGGGCTATGACAATATCGACGTCGATGCCGCAAGCGAACGCGGCATCCAGGTAACAATCGTGCCGGACCTTCTCACCGAACCGACGGCTGAACTGGCTGTCGGATTGATGATCGCGCTGGGGCGGCATATTGCCGCCGGTGATGCGGGAATTCGCAAATCGGGATTCGCCGGCTGGCGGCCTCAGCTTTACGGAACCGGCATCGGCAACTCGACGGTGGGGATCGTCGGCTTCGGCCGGGTCGGCCAGGCCATTGCGCGCCGGCTTTCCGGATTTGGCTGCCGCATCGTCGCATATGACGCCGAGCCGTTCGAGAGCCCCGGTGTGGAAGCGATGGCGCTCGAGAATGTGTTGAAATCAGCCGACATCGTGGTGCTGGGTCTGCCGCTGACGGAGGCCACCACCGGTTTGATCGATGCAGAAGCGATCGGCCGGATGCGGCGCGGCGCGTTACTCGTCAACCCCGCACGGGGTTCACTCGTCAATGAAGCCGCCGTGGCCGATGCGCTCGATAGCGGTCAGCTCGGAGGATATGCCGCCGATGTTTTCGAATGCGAGGACTGGGCGCGGCCCGACCGGCCAACGTCAATCGACACGAGATTGACCAGGCCGGGTGCCCGAACCGTATTGACGCCGCATATCGGGTCAGCGGTGATGTCGGTGAGGCGAGAGATCGAGTTATCCGCAGCGACCAGCATCATCGAGGCCTTGGCCGGCAAGATGCCTCGCGGGGCCATCAACAGCCCGGCGAGAAAAATCAGAAATCCTGCATTGACGAAATGAAATGCTGAATCTGATCCATGCCCGCTCCTTCGTGACCGTGATCGCGACGCGGGGCGTTCGTGCAGCGGCGCGTGAACTTGATCTGGCGCCATCCACCATCGTGGATCATATCCGCCAATTGGAGGAAGTCTTGGCTGCGCCTCTGTTAGTACGTCAGCGTGGCAGCGCCACGCCGACGGATCAAGGCGCCCGCTTTCTTCCGCTGGCGCGCGCGCTGGTCGAGACGGCCGGCCGCGTGCGCAGCCTGATTCACCTTCCTGCGCTGCGTTTGGCGGCATCGAGCAACGTTGGTACATACTTGCTGCAGCCTCACATCGCAGCCTTTCGGCAAAGTGCCGGCATCCCGGTCGAACAATGGCTTGGATCGAACTCGGATGTAGTCGCCCGGCTGGAACGAGGCGAAGCTGACGTTGCAGCAATGGAATGGTGGGATGAACGACCGGGCTTTACCGCGCGCACCTGGAGGCGGGAGCCGCTCGTCGTCATCGTGGGATCCGGTCATCGTTGGGCCCGACGTGGATCCGTGTCCGTGACTGACTTGCAGACCGAGCCGCTGCTGGGCGGTGAATCCGGCACCGGAACCGGTTATCTCTTGCGCCGGCAACTGGGATCAATCGCGAAATCCCTGACCATCATCGATGGTTTCGGCAGCACCGAGGCTGTCAAGCGCGCGGTCCGCGCCGGCTGCGGTGCCTCGATTGTCATGGAAGCCTCTGTTGCCGACGAAGTTGCTACAGAGCAGCTGGTCGCTCTTCGAATCGAAGGGGTCGAACTCGACAAGGAGATCAAGCTGATCGTGCCAGCGACTTTGCCTCCTACCGCCCCGGCAATGGCAATGTTCGACGCGGCGCGGAGCTGGGAGCGAGGTCTTCCCATTTAGCTGTCGTTAACCGGCCGCTTGCAATCGAAGCTGCGAAAGCTGTCCGTCTTCGCTTTCGCACGCTCAAGCTTCGCAGGGCACGCTCCGGTCTCGCAGTTCTGCGTCCCTGCGCCACGCGTAGCCCGCGAGGGCGAAGCGTGGTGCCCCTGGCCGACAATCGCCTAGTCGCATAACGAGTTGAATTTGCAATAGTTTTAGTCGCCGATTGCTGCGGATACCAACAGGAATACCAACAAGATGACGGACGGCAGTAGCTCGCAAAAATAAATCAGCAAGCGCTCGGCAGCAGGCAGGGCCCATGCCGTTCCGGTCTCCACAATCGCCGACCGGAATCGAACCCGGCTCAGACTCGAAATCTTTGGCGGAGGCAGGCGAGCGCTTACTCAGCAGCTTTCAGTCTTCTTCGAAGTGGAATGATTGAAAATCGTGAGTTTGACTCCCACTCTCTCCGCCACTCTTATGCATAAGCAATTGACAAATCGAGCTAATTTCTTGCGGGCTATTTGCGCCCTAACACTAGGCCAACCATTCATTGTTATCTTCAGTGCTTTTCTTTGAAACCGACCGCGCCTGTGACCGAATGTAAGAGCGGCTGCAATGTCGATCAGGGCTGCCTCCGCGACACCGCCCCGAGTTGCTGATTGACTCATGGGGTTCTGACCTCTTCAAACAATGCAGATCGTTCAGGCTCGTACTGAACTTCACCGGTTCAAATCATGCCTCGTGAACGCAGTTAGGCGCAGGTGATCGGCGCGCATGCGATCCGAGAGCCGCGCTGCTCATTGGGGATTAGCCGCCGTGGTCTTCGGGTTTTCCCGCTTAGTGCCTTGAACGGCCAGTGCAGCTCCGAGGATTGATGGGATCTCGTCTGGTAAGAAGAACTTCTCGCGGGTGATCTTCTTTCCCCGTCCCACGATCCTCCTTCCCAATGCAGGGTTTGTTGACATCCATCCGCGTTCCATGCCCCAGCCAAACACGGCTCTCAGCGCAGCAAAGTCCGTGTCGTTGATGGTTTTGGCCTTGATACCAGCAGCGCTCTTCTCGTCGCCCCATGATTGAACGGTCGCCGGTGTAACGCGGCTCAGATCATCGTGGGTCAGCCATTTCTGGAAACGGAGGACGACGGCCTTCCATCGCTTTGCGTCGCGTGGGCGAACTCCTCTGGCGAGAGCGCCAGTCTGCCAAGCGTCTGCGAGCGCAGTGAGAGATCGACCAGCCTGAGCGGACGGCTTTGCCTCGGTCGGTAAGGGGAAGCGGGTGACGTAAGTGTCTGGCGAGTAATCGCCGTCGGCATTCCTTGCGAGCTTTTTCGCGCCCTCCGTGAGATCGCGAGACAGAGCTTCAATCAGCTTCCACCGGCTCTCATCGTCAGCTACGAGGCCTTCTCTGACCAGCGTGGCGTCGGCCAGTCCTCCAAAGCGTTGCTCCATGGTGGTCGCTCGCCGCTCCGCGTTGCTCTGGGCAATGAGGAGAGGGTTGCCCCGTTTGGCTGCCTCGTTTGCCTCGGCAACTCTGAGCCAACCGTCGACCGTTAGGCCGGGATTATTCTCTAGCCCGTCTGCAAAGGCGCGGTAGACGATGCCGGACAGCGAGGCGATCTGCTTGGCTGCGAGTGGCTTGGGGCCTTCACGCAATGCTTTGAGCTGTCGCTCTACGCTGGCAGACACCTCCGGGCATTTCGCCTTGGCGGCAACGCGATCAGCAGTGCCGAGTGAGATGCTAATGTGCGTCTTGTACCAGCCGCGAGGGCGACGCTCCTTCGGTAGCTTCTGCAAGATCACTCGGACATCCGCTGGGATTGTGCGGCGGTAGTACCAGTTGTCGGAGCCTTTTCTTTTTGTTGGGCAGGCCATTCTTAGAACCATAGATGCATCACCCCCGTGTATCAGGAGCGGCGCAAAAAGCTGCCTTCCAATAGGCTATTGATCGTTCAGGGGAAAAGATGGTGCTGCCAGACAGGATGGAACTGTCCTACACGTGAACGTTGTTTCATAACATTCGATGGATCGCCAGCATGTACATCGGGAACGTGCTGCTTTTGCTCAATCTCCCGCTGATCGGGCTATGGATCCAGCTGCTGAAACTGCTCTACAACATTCTCTTTCCTTTGCTTGCTGACGGTGGTGCTCATTCAGCATTGAGAGAGGCTCGCGTCAGCGATGGCTCGATCACTGCACGCGCGGCGGACCACTTGCGCAACGCTACATAAAACACTGGAGTCAGGAACAGACCGAACAGGGTGACGCCCAGCATGCCAGCCAGAACCGTGACGCCGATCGCCGCACGAACCTCGTGACCGGCTCCATGACCGAGCAGCAGCGGCACGCAGCCGGCGATAAATGCAACCGACGTCATCACGATGGGGCGCAGCCGCAAATGGCAGGCTTCTAGCGCCGCTTCGACGATGCCTTTGCCCTGAATTTCGAGCTCGCGAGCGAACTCGACGATGAGGATGGCGTTCTTGCACGCGAGCCCCATGAGCACGACCAATCCGACCTGCACAAAGATGTTGTTGTCGCCGCCCGTGAGCCAGACGCCGAACAGTGCCGAGAATATGCACATCGGCACGATGAGGATCACCGCCAGGGGCAGCGTCCAGCTCTCGTACAACGCGGCGAGGACCAGGAAGACAAGGATCACCGCGAGCAGGAAGACAACGGGCGCCGCATTGCTCTGGGTCACCTGCTGATAGCTCAGATCCGTCCACTCCATCTCGATGCCACGGGGCAATACGCGCTTTGCGATCTCTGTGATCTTGGTAATGACCTCCGCCGACGAAAGCACTCGGGGATCGGAATCACCGATGACGTCTGCCGCCGGGAAGCCGTTGTAGCGGACCACCGGATCGGGGCCGAAAGTCGGCACAACGGTCACCATCGAACTGATCGGCACCATATCACCGCGCGCGTTACGCGTGCGTAGATTTCCGATGTCTTCCGCCTGCTGGCGAAATGATGCGTCCGCCTGGGCCAAGACCCTGTATACCCGGCCGAACTTGTTGAAGTCGTTGATGTAGCTCGAGCCAAGATAGACCTGCAACGTTTCGAACAGGTCGGATAGCGCCACGCCCTGTGCCTTGGCTTTCACACGATCGATCTTGACCTCGAGCTGAGGAATGTTGGCCTGATAGGAACTGACGGGATGGGTCATGCCCGGCGTTCGTGCGATCTCGGCCATGAACACGTTCAAAGCGTCCTGCAGGGCGCCATGACCTAAGCCCGCTCGATCCTTGAGGTACAACGAATAGCCCGATCCGTTCCCAAGCCCTTGAATGGGTGGCGGAAGCAGCGCGTACGAGAACCCGTCCTTGATGCCAGCAAACTTGGCGTTGAGTTCGGCGGTGATCTCCGCCGCGCTGCGGTTACGCTCGCCGTACGGCTTGAGGAGGATATAGGCGGTCGTGATGTTCGGCGTATTCACGAACTGCAACGCGTTGAACCCAGCATAGGCATTGACAAAGTCCACGCCCTCGACGGTGCGGGCGATTTCGTCCATCTTTCGGGTGACCGCTTCCGTCCGGGCAAGAGATGCCCCCTCAGGCAGCTTTGCACCCGAGAACAGGTAGAGCTTGTCCTGGGCAGGGATAAAGCCGCCAGGCACCGACTGGAACAGCACAGCCGTGATCGCCAGGAGACCCGCATAAACCGCAAGCGCAACACCGCGTCGGCCGAGCGACTTGCGCACCAGTCCTTGATAGCCTCCTGCACTTACCTGAAAGAGGCGGTTGAACGGGCGGAACAGCCAGCCGAATGCCGCCTCGATAACCCGCGCCAGCCGGTCATTTGGCGCTCCGTGCCGCTGCAGCAGCTTCGCGGCCAGGGCCGGCGACAAGGTCAGCGAGTTGATCGCAGATATCACCGTGGAGATTGCGATCGTCACCGCGAACTGCTTGTAGAACTGACCGGTGACGCCCGAGAGGAACGCCATCGGCACGAAAGCAGCGCAGAGCACCAGCGCAATGGCGATAATCGGGCCGGAAACCTCACGCATGGCCTGGTGGGCGGCTTCATACGGGCTAAGCCCCCGCCCGATGTGGTGTTCGACGTTCTCGACCACGACGATTGCGTCGTCAACGACGATGCCGATGGCGAGCACAAGCCCGAACAAGGTCAGGGTGTTGATGGAGAAACCCAGCAGATACAGGAAAGCAAAGGTGCCAACCACGGACACCGGCACGGCAATCAGCGGGATAACCGAAGCTCGCCAGGTTTGCAGGAAGAGGATGACGACGAGAATGACGAGGAACACCGCCTCTAGAAGCGTGTTCAGCACTGCACGAATTGACTCGCGCACGAAGACGGTCGGATCCCAGACCACCTTGTAGGTAATGCCCGGGGGAAAGCTTTCCGACAGCTTGCTCAACCGGCCGTAAACCGCATCGGCAACGCCGAGCGCGTTGGCGCCGGGCGACAGAAAGACGCCGGCGGTTGCTGCGGTCTTGTTGCCCTCGAAAACCCGCATCGTGTAGTCACCGGCTCCAAGTTCGAGTCGTGCGACGTCGGCAAGGCGAACCACCTGGCCGTCCTCGCCGCTCTTGAGCACAATGGCGCCAAACTCGTCCTCGGTGGCGAGTCGGCCACGCACGTTGATCGAGACCAGAAAGTCCGTGGTTTTGGGAGACGGTTCCGCGCCGAGCTGCCCGGCGGATACCTGCACGTTCTGCTCACGTATCGCCTTGAGCACGTCGTTGGCAGTCAAATTGCGTGACGACAGCTTATTGGGATCGAGCCAGACGCGCATGGCGTAGTCGCCGGCGCCGTACAGTCCGACATGGCCGATGCCGTTGAGACGCGACAATTCATCCTTGACGTTCAGTGTCAGGTAATTGCGCAGATAAAGCGTATCGTAACGGCCATCTGACGAATAAAGGCTCACATACAGCAAAGGCGTGGGAGACTGCTTTTGAGTCGTTACCCCATACTGACGCACCTGCTCCGGCAGTCGGCTGAGCGCCTGACTTACCCGGTTCTGTACGCGAACGGCCGCGGTGTCGGGGTCGACGCCAGGCTGGAACGTCACGACGATCTGCAAGCTACCATCGGAACCGGCAACCGACTTCATGTACATGATGCCTTCAACGCCGTTGATCGCCTCCTCGAGCGGCGTCGCCACCGACTCGGCCGTTTCCTTCGGATTGGCGCCCGGATAGGTCGCACGCACCACCACACTGGGCGGAACAACTTCAGGATACTCACCAACCGGCAGCAGGGGAATCGAGATGAGGCCTGCCAGGAAAATGACGATCGACAAGACAATTGCGAAGATCGGGCGTTCAATGAAGAACTTCGAGATATTCATTGTCGTCTCCTCAGTTTGCTGCGGCCAGCATTTTGGCTTCGGATGGCTTCACCGGAGCACCAGAGCTGTAGATTCTCTGCAATCCACCGACGATGACCTTGTCGCCCGGCATCAGGCCGGCCTCGATCAACCGGAGACCATCGCTCTTGCGGCCGGGTTGAACGTCCCTTCGTTGTGCCGTGTTGTCGGCAGCAAGGACGTAAACATACTTGCGGTCCTGATCGGTCAGCACGGCCTTGTCGTCGATCAGGACAGCCTCACTTTCGTGGCCGGAGGAGACCTTCACGCGCGCATACAAGCCCGGCGTGAATATTCGATCGGGGTTGCGCAGCTTTGCCCGCATGCGAATGCTTCCGGTCGCCGGATCCACCTGGTTGTCCTGAAAATCGACCATTCCCTTGTGCGCGAATCCTTCATCGCCCGCCAGCGCGACACGCACCGCAAGCGTGTTACCAGGGCTCCGGCGCGACTCGGCGCTGTAGCGAAGATAGCTTTGCTCGTCCGGATCGAAATCGACGTAGACCGGGTCCTGCGAGACCATTGAAGTCAACAAGCTCTGATCCGCCACAGCAAGGTTGCCGACGGTTAGCAGCGCGCGGCCGGCCCGACCGTCGATCGGAGCACGAACCTGTGTGAACTTAAGATTAAGCTCCGCGAGCTCGACTGCAGCTTCTGCGTTAAGCACGTCGGCCTCGCTTTGCGCGTAGGATGCGTGGCGCGCGTCAGCTTCATCCTGGGACACGGCACTGGACGGCAGGAGTCTTCGCGCGCGTTCGTCGCGGCTCTTCGCCAGCAGTGCCGTTGCTCTGGCGCGCTGCAGCTGTGCCGTCGCGCTGTTCAACGCCGCTTCGTACGGTCGTGGGTCGATGGCGAACAGAAGATCGCCACGGCGAACCTCATCTCCTTCCTTATAGGCCACGTGCGTCACATATCCGCTGACCCGGGAGCGAATCTCGACCGATCCAACAGCGCTGATCCGTCCGTTGAATTCATCCCACCGCTGCACGCGCTTGAGCAGCACCGGAGCAACGTCGACCTGAACAGGAGGGGTACCGCCCATAGCCGCGGCCTCTCCGTTGCCGGTCAGTTCCCCTGTTGCCGCAAGAAGGCCGAGCGGTACGCCGACGGTTGCGAGGATAGCTGCCGCTACCAGTAACGTTCTGGTCTTCATCGATGATGTCTCCCGGTTGATGGCGCTTGTTGCGGTGCTCGTGTGCACGGTTCGGATGAAGCCTGGATATCTCCAGCACGACACGAACGCCCGTTATGCGTCGTAAGAAGTTGTTAGACGCTGCCAGCGCCGCCCACCTTCCGGGCGGTGTTGGAGGGTCTGGGACCGAGGGGAAGCAGATTCACCACTCTCTTGGTGGTGTGGAGGTGACTCTTGAAATAAAGTGCCGCCCGGAAACCCGCGAGATGGAAAGTAGACCCCATGGCGACGGTACCGGATCAGGCCAGCGATAGGTTGTCGTTTGGCCCCTTCAATTTAGTGGCGAGCGAAAGGCTTCTCACGAAACACGGCGTCCCGGTCGATCTGGGTGCGAGAGCGCTCGACATGCTGATCGCGCTGATTTCCAGGCCGAATGAAATCATCAGCAAGAAGGAACTGATGTCATGGGTTTGGCCGGACGTCACCGTCGAAGAGGGTAGCTTGCGGTTTCATATGGCGAGCCTGCGCAAGGCGCTCGGCGACGGAACGGACGGCGCGCGATATATCACCACCGTCGCAGGGCGGGGCTATTGCTTCGTCGCGCCTGTCTCGCGTGGAAGCAGCGCGCCCGAGGTGGCGCCCGCCGCCGCCAACTTTCCGTACGCCAATCTTCCCGGTCGCCTGAGCCGAATCGTCGGCCGAGATGATGATGTCCTGAAGCTGTCAGCCGACCTGACCGCTTCGCGATTTGTCACCATCGTCGGCGCTGGTGGCGTCGGCAAGACGACGGTCGCGATCGCTGTTGCACATCACCTGGTGGACGCCTTCGCAGGTTCTGTCCTCTTCGTCGATCTCGGGATGCTGAACGATCCGAAGCTTGCAGCGACGGCCGTCGCCTCCATGCTGGGACAGTCGATCCAGTCGGACGATGTAACGCCCGGTCTCATTGCATTTCTGAGGAGCCGACGGATTCTTTTGATTCTCGATACCTGCGAACATTTGGTGGAAACGGTTGCTCCGCTGGCTGCAAGGATCATAGAGGCTGCGCCGCAAGTGCACATCCTGGCTACGAGCCGCGAGGCCCTACGGATCGAGGGCGAGCACGTTTACCGGCTGGATGCGCTTGCGTGTCCCCCGGACGCCCCGGGGGGGCTTACGGCGGCGGCTGTCCAGCAGTTTCCGGCATGTCAGCTGTTCGTAGAGCGCGCGATTGCGAGCGGCGCGCGCCTGGATCTCAGCGATGCGGAAGCTCCCCTTATCGCAGACATCTGCCGGAAGCTTGACGGTGTGACGCTTGCGATCGAGCTCGCGGCCAGACGCGTTGAATCCCACGGGTTGCAGCAGACCGCCACGCTTTTGGATCAACGTCTGGCACGGCTGTGGCACGGGTCGCGCACGGCACCGCCGCGCCAGAAGACATTGCAGGCCACGCTTGACTGGAGCTACGGGCTCCTGTCCGAGCAGGAACGGGTGGTGCTTCGCCGGCTCGCCGTTTTCGTTGGACATTTCACGCTCGACGCGGCGCTGGACGTCGCTACCAGCGCGCCCCTCGATCGATCGATTGTGTTTGGCGCGATCGACAGCCTCGTCGCCAAGTCGATGGTCGCCACCCGCCCGATCGGGGCGATGATGCGTTACCGTTTGCTCGACACCACCCGCGCTTACGCCCTCGACATCAGCTTAGACCCCACCGACGCAGCCGATCTGGCCGTGCGTCATGCGACCTATTATCGGCGCTGGCTGGAGCAGACCGGAAACGAATGGGAGACACTGACGACCGGCACGGAACGGGCACCTTTCTTTGCCGGTCTCAACAATGTCCGCGCGGCTTTGGAGTGGTGCCTTGGCGAAAACGGCAACGTATCAATCGGTATTGAGCTAGCAGCCGCCGCTGCGCCGGTCTTCTTGGCGATGTCGTTGTTGATCGAATGCCAGCGCTGGTCGGAGCGCGGCCTCCTCGCTCTCGATGATTCACGCAGGGGCGGCCGCGAAGAAATGCAGCTTACGGCCGGTTTTGGAATTTCGCTGATGTTCACGCGCGGCAACAGCGATCGGGTCCACGCGGCTCTAAACAGAAGCCTTGAGATTGCCCAACAATGCAGCGACGCCTTCCATACGGCCGCAATGCTGGGTATGCTGCAGTTATTCCACCTGCGCGGCAGCGATTATCGTCTCGCCTTGCGGTGCGCCGAGCACTGCTCCATCATCGCCAGCAAACTTGATGACGTCACGCTGACTACACTGGCACATTCGCTATTGGGGATTTCGCGCCATCTCGCGGGCGATCTCAATGGCGCGCGGGCGGAATTGGAGGCAGCACTTGAACGTGAAGCAAGCGCGGCAGCGGGCCGTGCAGCCTATTTTGGGTTTGATCATCTCAGTTTGGCCGGAGCGTCACTGGCCACGACCCTTTGGTTGCAGGGCTATTCGGAGCAGGCATCGGCAAAAGCGCTTAAAGCGGTCAATGACGCCGAGCGCATGAACCATCCGATATCGCTCGTCATTGCGCTGACTGCAATCACTGTACTGCTGTGGACCGACGAGCTTGACGCCGCCGAGCAGCACTTGGACTGGTTTGTTTCCCGCGCGGAAACGCAATACTTCGGGCCTTATGTCGATGTGGGGCGCGGCCTCCAAGCCGAGCTCGCTATCCGCCGCGGCGATGTCGAGGCCGGGGTCAAAACGTTAAGAGATTGCTTGGAGAAACTCCACGCGGCGCATTACGAGCGCTTCACCGCGCGATTCGGCATTATGCTCGCTCGCGGATACGCCGCCACGGGTCGATTCATGGAAGGCGTCACCCTAATCGACGAAACGATACAATTGGTTGAAGCGAAGGGTGGCATCCCTTACACCCCCGAGCTCTTGCGCCTCAAAGGAAGCATCCTACTGAAGATGCCGAAGCCTCGGACCAAAGAGGCCGAGACTTGCTTCAAGCAATCGCTCGAACTGAGCCGCAATCACGGCTCTCACGTGTGGGAGCTGCGAACCGCCACTGACCTTGCAGCGTTGTGGGCCGACCAAGGGCGTGTCAAGGATGCGCGCGGGCTCCTGCTTCCGATCGTCAGAAAATTTACCGAAGGCGTGAACTCGCCGGACCTCAAAGCCGCCCAGCGCCTATTGACGACTTTAGGTTAGCGCATCCGACGGACGTACCGCCCACGTCCTGATTTTCGCTGACTTATCAGCCGTCTCCATCTTCCGGTGAATTCGCCGCGGCGGTTCCGACCTGCCGCTCGAGTACCGCCCAGACGGTGGCAGCGCTGGCAGCGTCTAACAACGTCTCACAACGCATAACGGGCGTTTCCTGCGTCTTGGACGTAGTTCTTGGGCAACACCACCGCCGAGCTGACGGAGCGCCCGATGAACACCAGCAAGACCATCGAAGCAATCGACCACAACCGTCGCCAGCTTTTGAGCATGGCTGCGATGGGCATCACCGTAGCGGGTGCCGCAAGCCTCTTCCCGTCACAGCTCGCCGCCGCTCTTGCCGCGGACGCCATCCGGCCGTTCCGCGTCCACGTATCGGAAGGGCAGCTCGCCGATTTGCGCCGGCGTATCGCTGCCACCCGCTGGCCGGATCAGGAAACTGTCAATGACGGGTCGCAGGGCCCACAGCTCGCAAAATTCCAGGAGGTGATCCGCTACTGGGGCACGGACTACGACTGGCGCAAGGTGGAAGCGCGACTGAATGCGCTTCCCATGTTCCTGACCGAAATTGACGGCGTCGACATTCACTTTATTCATGTCCGCTCAAAGCATGAAAATGCGTTACCGCTGATCGTCACGCACGGTTGGCCGGGCTCGATCATCGAACAGCTGAAGATCATCGATCCTCTCACCAATCCCACGGCGCATGGCGGAAACGCATTGGACGCCTTCCATCTCGTGATTCCATCGATGCCCGGTTACGGCTTTTCCGGCCGGCCAAAGGATAAGGGCTGGAATCCCGATCGCATCGCTCGCGCCTGGGCGGAATTGATGAAGCGTCTTGGCTACTCCCGCTACGTCGCCCAGGGCGGCGACTGGGGTTCACCCGTCTCGAGCTCGATGGCCCGCCAAGCGGTTCCCGGATTGCTCGGCATCCATATCAACCTCCCGGCGACGGTACCCTCCGACGTGGTCACGGTGCTCGCCACCGGCGGTCCCGCGCCTGCGGGGCTCTCTGACAAGGAACGCGCAGCATTCGACTCGCTCAACACGTTCTTCAAGAAGTACCGTGCCTATGGCGTGGTGATGGGCACGCGGCCGCAGACAATCGGCTACGCCCTGGCCGACTCTCCGATTGGGCTTGCGGCCTGGATCTTTGACTATAACAACGGCGAGCCCGCGCGCAGGCTTCACCGAGATGATGTTCTAGACGACATCACGCTGTACTGGCTGACCAATACAGCGACATCGGCAGCGCGCATCTACTGGGAAACCGCCGGCCAAAGTGTCGTTCTCGCGACCGCCCAGAAGACCAGCGAGATATCGCTCCCGGTCGCCATCACCGTGTTTCCGGAAGAGGTCTATCGCGCCCCGGAGACGTGGGCTCGTCGCGCCTATCGCAACCTCATTTACTTCAACGAGGTCGACAAAGGCGGCCACTTCGCTGCGTGGGAGCAGCCTGAGCTCTTCTCCCAGGAGATCCGCGCAGCGTTCCGGCCGCTCCGACAACCCTGACCGAAACCGGTTCTCACACACACACACACACATCGAAACGGAGATTTACATGAAATCGACTCGAATGATGGCCGTCATCGCGGCGCTGATCGCCACTGTCAGTCTGGCTCCGCACGCAGCGCAATCTCAAGAAGTGCGTCTGGGCGATATTAAGCGCACAAATCTCATGAAGGAAGATCTGAGCATCCCTGGACGCGAGGTCGTTCAGGTGCGCGTCGATTTCCCCCCGGGCGTGGTCGCCGTCAGGCATAGCCATCCAGGTGAAGAGCTCGTCTATATCATCGAAGGCGTGCTCGAATATCAGCTCGACGGCAGACCGCCGGCGACGCTCAAGGCCGGCGATGTGCTGCTCATCCCATACGGAACGCATCACGCGGTGAAGAATGTCGGCAGCGGCAATGCCGCGGAGCTCGCCACGTACATCGTCGAAAAAGGCAGGCCGCTCTCCGCGCTGGGCAAGTGAAACTCGTCACCATCTCAAGTCACACGAACCACAGGAGCTGAAAATGAACATCCAAGTACGCAACAACTCTGAAATCGATCCTTCGAGGGCGAGGGGCATTGACCTCAAACTCGAGGTTGTCGCGATTCCCGTCTCGGACGTTGATCGCGCCAAGCAGTTTTACAGCCGCCTGGGCTGGAGACTCGACGCCGACTTTATCGACGGTAACCATTTTCGGGGCGTGCAATTCACGCCTCCAGGCTCGCCGACTTCGATCCACTTCGGGATGGGCGTCACATCAGCCGCACCCGGCACGGCACAAGGGTTGTTCCTCGTGGTATCAGATATCGAGGCGGCGCGCGCCGAGTTCGTCGGGCGCGGCGTCGATGTGGGCGAAATCTTCCACATTGCCGCTCCCGGACATCCGCCGATGCCCGGCCCGGATCCGGAGCGCCGCAGCTACTTCTCGTACGCCCCGTTCAGCGACCCGGACGGCAACTCCTGGCTACTGCAGGAGGTCACCGCGCGCTTTCCCGGACGCGTAGACGCGAGCCAAACGAAGTTTTCTTCGGGAGCCGATCTGGCGGCCGCTCTCCGGCGGGCGGCAGAAGCACACGGCCAGTACGAGAAGCGCCTCGGGGGACGGCACGATGAGAACTGGCCTGAATGGTACGCCGAGTACCTGATTGCAGAGCAGGCCGGCAAGGACCTGCCGCAATAGCAGCAGCTCAAACTTCACCAACGGAGGTTTGCCGTGCGCAATCGCATTCTCGTCTTTTACGGCTCCTATCGTTCGGATCGGATGGGGATTCGGCTCGCTCAATTTGTGATCGAGCAGTTGCGACGCCGGGGCGATGACGTCGAGTTGATCGACGCCAAGGCGATCGATCTCCCGATACTTGATCGAATGTACAAGGAATATCCGAAGGGCGAAGCTCCCGAACGCCTTGAGCAGCTCGCCGGCAAGATCCGCGACGCCGACGGGTTCGTGTTCATCACTGGCGAGTACAATTGGGGCGTCCAGCCCGGGCTGAAGAACCTCACGGATCATTTCCTGGAGGAATGGTTCTGGCGGCCCGCAGCGATCGTCAGCTATTCCGCCGGTCGTTTGTCCGGTGCGCGCGCGGCAACCGCCTGGCACGGTACACTCTCCGAGATGGGAATGGTGGTGGTTTCCAGCACTATTGGTGTTGGTCCGATCGGACAGACCTTGTCGGTCGAAGGCCAACCTGTTGGGGAAAACGGTCAGGCGCTTAAGCAGGCGTTCCCCCGTTTTGCCGACGACCTTACGTGGTGGGTGGAAGCGGCCAAGGCGCAGCGACAGCGCAAGGCGCCGCCGTATTGACCGCGAGAGCAAAAGGAAAGCGCGGCGAAGACATTGAACCCGCGACGCAGACGACATCCGAACCAAGGAGACTATCCATGAACACGCAGCTGAAACGGAAAATCGCTTTCTCACTTTCGATGGGCGTCGTGACGACCGGAATCATTTCCTTCGTCCTTCTCGCCCTCAATCTGGGCTTCTCGAACGAATTGGCCCTCGCATGGCTGCGTTCCTGGGCTATTGGGTACGTTATTGTCATTCCCGCGACCCTGCTGCTCGGCCCGCGACTGCAAGCGCAAGTCGATCGTCTCGTTAAGTGATCCGGTCATACAGGGAGGGCAACTGACATGCCAAAGCCATTATTCCGGAACTTGTTCGCAGGCATTGCAATGCTCTGCAGTTCTGCCGCGCCGGGACACGCCCAAGCTCCCTCCGAGCAAGAAAGGAAAGCCGATATCGGCTTCTTCGAAATCGACAAGGACATCACGCTCAGAAGAATGGTTGTGTACAATCCGCGACCGAAAGGAACCGTTCTCTTTCTGCACGGGTTTCCGGA
This sequence comes from Bradyrhizobium sp. sBnM-33, assembly GCF_032917945.1. Classification (NCBI taxonomy): domain Bacteria; kingdom Pseudomonadati; phylum Pseudomonadota; class Alphaproteobacteria; order Hyphomicrobiales; family Nitrobacteraceae; genus Bradyrhizobium; species Bradyrhizobium sp. sBnM-33. The sequence continues at coordinate 8,524,715 of NZ_CP136624.1, read as the reverse complement.
GACCCTGTACGCCTGGAAGAACATTTCCCTCGCCCTCGCCGATGACTACGAAGTCCATGCTTTCGACTGGCCGGGCTACGGCCTTTCATCGCGGCCGACGGTCGACAGGTTCTCCTACGCGCCCAAGGACTACGCGCGTGTTCTGAATGACTACATAGCAAAAGCAGGCATCGACACGTCGAAGCTCACGATCTACGCAACGGATATCGGGGCCCTGCCAGCGCTTCTCCTGGGCCTGGAAAAACCCGATATCGCGAAGACTCTCATCGTCGGCGACTTCGCCCCGTTCAACCGACCCCATTACATGTACGAAAGCCTGCAAAGCCTGAAGGCGGGGCCTTCGATGGAGCAGGCCCGCGCCAATCTGAACAAGAATCGCGACGATATCCTCGAAAACGCCTTCAGAAGAGGCTTGTCCAATGAAACGCAATTCGAGGTTTCGCCGGAATTCAAGGATGACATGTCCCGTGGATGGAGCCAGGGTTCGATGACGACGGCAGACGCGTTCTCCCACTACTACGCGCACTTTACGCGGGACCAAGATCACTTCGAGTCGCAACTGGCCCGGCTCAAAACTCCGGTGAAGGTGGTTTGGGGCGAGAAAGACCTCTACATCAAGAAAGAAATGGGAATCGAGTTCGCCGAAAGGGTGAACGCCGAACTCACGCTTCTTACCGGCATCGGGCACTACCCTCATCTCCAGACCCCGAAGCAGGCCATCGATGAGGTGCGTGCTTCATTCCGATGAGTGCGCAATGGCCCGTGAGACCTCGATCGAGGCCTGAACCAGCAGCTACCCTAATTGCCCGACCGCTCCGTCGCGAAGCCACGACAATCTCGTTCAAACCTGAAGTGATCTACCGATGAACATAAACAAACTCTTGGTGGCAGCAATCCTTGCCGCGGCGATCGGGGCGCCGATCGCCGGCTTTGTCAGCGAAATGAAAGGTCAGCCGATGACGTCCACCGGAGCGCGCGTTCCGTTCCTTCACGGATTCCCTATCGGCCCGTCTGCCGGTCAAAATGCGCTGGCATCGCTTGACCGCGCGAACGAATGGCTAAATTCGCCGGCTCTGACCTCGGAATCTCTGCGCGGAAAGGTCGTCCTGGTCAATTTCTGGACTTACACCTGCATCAACTGGCGTCGTCAGCTTCCGTATGTCCGTGCCTGGCATGAGAAATACAAGGACCAGGGACTGGTGGTGATTGGCATTCACGCCCCGGAGTTCGAATTCGAAACGAACACGGCAAACGTTCGCTGGGCCGCGGAAGACATGAAGGTCGACTACCCAGTTGCGGTCGACAACAATCATACCATTTGGCGCGCATTCGAGAACCAAGCCTGGCCGGCTCTCTACTTGATTGATGCGCAAGGACGTGTCCGCCATTCCTTTTTTGGCGAAGGCTCCTATGAGCAGTCGGAGATGGTCATCCAGGCGCTGCTGCGAGAGGCCGGAGCCACTAGCGTCAGTGACAAGCCGGTTACGGTGGATGCCCGCGCCCACGAGGCTGCCCCCGACTGGGCCAATCTCAAATCTCTCGAAAACTATGTCGGGTTCGAGCGCACCGAGAACTTTGCGTCACCAGACGGCGTATTGCGGGACAAACCGCGCCTGTATCGACCGCCCGCGCAGCTGAGCCTGAATGAATGGGCTCTCTCCGGCGAGTGGACGGTGAAGCGGGATGCCGCCGCTCTGAACAAAGCCGGAGGAAGCGTCACGTACCGCTTTCACGCCCGCGACCTTCACCTCGTCATGGGTCCGGCAGTGCGTGGATCGCCCATAAAATTCCGTGTGCTGATCGACGGACAGCCGCCAAGCTCCGCCCGTGGGGTCGACGTCGACGAGCAGGGCTACGGCACGGTGACCGAACAGCGGATGTACACGCTGATCCGGCAACCCGGCCCAATCGCCGATCGCCAGTTCGAAATCGAGTTCTTCGGCTCCGGCGCGGAGGTCTTCGCCTTCACGTTCGGCTGACCCGCCGGACAACGGCTAACAGCATCTCACAACGCATAACGGGCGTTTCCTGCTTTCCGAGGGTAGGTCTTGAGCAACTCGAGAGCATCAGGAAACCCGAACAAAACCCACGCGCCAGCGGCGCAACCCAAAAGGATAAAGTGCCATGTCGACCTCCCCTAAAGGCGTCGCAGTCGTGACAGGAGCCTCCGCCGGAATCGGCGCGATCTATGCCGACCGGCTGGCCCGCCGCGGCCACGACCTTATCCTCGTCGCACGCAACCAAGCCCGGCTCGACGACCTGGCGACGCGCATCACCGGCGCGACGGGACGTGTGGTCAAGCCTGTCGCCGCCGACCTCAACAACAGGGCAGATCTGAAGCGAATCGAGACGATCCTCGCCACCGACACCAGGATCACGATGCTGGTCAACAATGCGGGCGTCGGCGCGCTCGAACCGCTTCTGCAGTCCGACGTTGACGCCATGGAGGCGATGATTGGCCTCAATGTCACGGCGCTGACGCGGCTCGCCTATGCCGCTGCTCCGGCGTTCGTCGGCCGCGGGGGTGGCGCGATCATCAACATCAGCTCAGTGGTGGCCATCGCGCCGGAAGTCCTGAATGGCGTCTATGGCGGGACGAAAGCTTTCGTGCTGGCCTTGAGCCAATCGCTTCACAAGGAGCTGGTTGACAAGAACGTGCGTATCCAGGCCGTCTTGCCCGGTGCGACCGCGACCAACTTCTGGAACGCGGCGGGCGGCTCGCACGAAAATCTGCCGAGCAATATCGTCATGCGGTCGGACGACCTCGTCGATGCTGCGCTTGCCGGCTTCGATCAGGGCGAACTCGTCACCATCCCCTCGCTTCCCGACGCAGGGGATTGGACCGCCTTCGAAGAGGCGCGTCAAACGCTCATGCCGAATCTTTCTCTCAATTCCGTGGCGGCGCGATACCGAACCGCCGATGCGGCGTAGCGAAGACGGTTTCGCCCTCTAGGAGTCAGACAATGGACAATCCCAAAACCCCAGAAAACATCGACCGGCGTCGCCGAACCTTCGTGAGCGGAGCGGCCGCGATCGCGGCAGCCACTTCGTTCGGCATCGTGCCTTCAGCGGAGGCACAGGCAGGAAAAGCGACGTTACCACTCATCAAACCAGGTACAAACGCCTCGCTTGGGCCACTGAAGCACATCAACGCCGGGGTCCTGAATGTCGCTTACGCAGAGGCGGGCCCGCCCGATGGTCCACCGGTGATTCTCCTGCATGGCTGGCCCTACGACATTCACAGCTTCATCGATGTGACGCCGATGCTGGCGTCGGCCGGCTACCGCGTGCTGGTTCCTTATCTGCGCGGTTACGGCCCGACGCGCTTTCTTTCCAGCGAGACCTTCCGCAATGGCCAACCGTCGGCTCTGGCGGTTGACGTCATCGCTTTCATGGATGCGCTGAAGATCGATAAGGCAGTCCTCGCCGGCTTCGACTGGGGCGCGCGAACGGCGGGCATCGTCGCCGCACTCTGGCCGGAGCGCGTCAAAGCGCTCGTCGCCGTTAGCGGATATCTGATCGGCAGCCAGGACGTTGGCAGGATGCCGCTGCCGCCGAAGGCCGAACTCGAGTGGTGGTACCAGTTCTATTTTGCCACAGAGCGCGGACGGCTGGGATACGAGACAAACCGGAACGACTTCAATAAGTTGATCTGGCAGCTCGCTTCTCCGAAATGGAGCTTCGACGATACGACGTTCGCCCGCAGCGCGGCGGCATTCGGCAACCCCGATCACGTCGATATCGTGATCCATAACTACCGTTGGCGGCTCGGTCTGGCCGAAGGTGAGCCGAAATACGCCGGCCTCGAAAAGCGGCTTGCCGAATTCCCGATCATTACGGTGTCCACCATTACCCTGGAAAGTGACGCGAATGGCGCGCCACACCCGGACCCTAAAACTTACGCGAAGAAATTCGTCGGCAAGTATGAGCACCGCCATATCGAGGGCGGCATCGGGCACAACCTGCCTCAGGAGGCCCCAAAGTCTTTCGTCGATGCGATCATCGATGTCGCCCAGGCGTGACGCAGATACGAAGGATGGGCCCATGAGCGAGACTTCAAAGGTCGTGTACACTGCCAGAATCCACACCACAGGTGGCCGCAAGCATGGCGTCTCGCGCAGCTCGGACGGGTACTTGGACATCAGGCTGGCGGCTCCAGGCCGCATCGGCACCAACCCGGAGCACCTGTTCGCTGCAGCCTGGTCGGCCTGCTTTGAGCATGCGATCAGATTGGCCGCCCAAAGGAGGAACATTACCCTGTCGGCCGGCATCACGATCGACGCAGAAGTAAATCTGAACGTTGCGGCCAGCGGCGACTTCCTAAGCGCTGGCCTCAACGTCAGCATTCGGGGCGTCGAGCGCGACCTTGCCCAAGCTCTGGTCGACGAAGCACACGAGATTTGTCCGTACTCAAAAGCGACACGGGGCAACATCGACGTAGCGATCAAGCTGGCCGAGCCGGTCTCGCGCTGACTTCGCTGTAAGGTTTGAGGATCGGAGAGACGAGATCCCATCAGTCATACACGGTGGGTGTTCGTCGACTGGATGTGGTTCGCAGGTGAGCAGCCGATCGGTCTCGCGGCTTTTTTTCGGGGCCAGTACAACAGCACCCATGAGCGCAAAGGAGAACACCACCATGAAAATACGATCGATCTTCGGCGCGGCCTATGCTGCGATTGCCATCGCCACTGCGGTGCCTGCCGCCGCGCATGGCGTCGGCGAAACGGTCACGCCGCACTTTCAGCAGACAATACCCAATATCCCAGGCAAGTCACTGGTCGCCCTGGTTGTCGACTATGCGCCGGGCGGGGCGTCGCCTTCGCACATCCATGCCAAATCGGCTTTCATCTTCGGCTACGTCTTGTCGGGAGAAATCGAGTCCCAGGTGAATGACGAACCCAAGCGGGTCTACCGCGCCGGCGAAAGCTTTTACGAGACGCCGGGCTCACGTCATCCCGTCAGTCGCAATGCGAGCAAGGCCAAGCCGGCAAGGCTGCTCGCAGTTTTCGTCGTCGATACCGACGAAAAAGAACTGACTACCCCCGTTGAGCGAGACCCGTCATTCAGGAGCAAAAAATGAGCAAGCGCCTCGATTACAACCAGATTGCACCGGCAGGCGTGAAAGCGCTGGGCAGCGTCTACGGCTACGTCATGCAGAGCAGCCTTCCCCCTGCGCTGGTCGAGCTGGTGTACCTGCGAATTTCCCAGATCAACAACTGCGCCTACTGCCTCGACATGCACACGCGCGACCTGCTCAAGAAGGGAGAGAAGATCGAAAAGCTCGCGCTGGTGCAGGCGTGGGCGGAAGCCGGCAATCTCTTCGACGAGCGCGAACGCGCCGCGCTTGCGTGGGCCGAGACGGTGACGCGCGTCGCCGATACCGGCGTGCCGGATGACGCGTATCAGGCCGCACGCGCCGTGTTCGAGGAGCGCGAGCTCGTGGACCTCACGATCGCGATCGGCCTGATGAACGCCTACAACCGCATGGCAATCAGTTTTCGGAACCCGCCGCAGGCCGCACTCGGAAAGTAGTAAAGGAAAGTCGCGCTTCCGCACCGTAGTTCGTGCTGCTATCCTCAATCTGCTACCGCTCGAGCTATTCTGGCGCGAACAACGTACACGCTCAATCTGATCGTCTCCGACCGGGTTTGGAAGCAGCAAACGATCAATGTGGTTTGTTGCCGGCCGGAGGCTCCTCCGCTGCACTCTCGCGTCCATGCGCTAACATTGTCTAACAACACATAACAAGCAATTTGCCGCCTTGTGCGCGAATATTCCCGAGCCAAAGCGACAGACGTTGAGGGGAAAAGAGCGGTGTGCTCACTTCCCTGCGGTCTGGGGGAGTACTTCATGAACTTTCCGGAAAAGCCAAATGCGACACCACGCGTCTTACTTGAGCGACGCCTGCCCTCATATTGGCGGGTCACGTTTGACCATCCGCCACTGAACGTCTTCGGACCAGAGACTATCCCGCAATTGAATGCGATCATCACGGCTCTGGAAACGGACGATCATGTTAAGGTCGTCGTATTCGATAGCGCAGTAGAAGGCTTCTTCCTGACCCATTACGATTTCCTCTCACCCCTTGAGGATTCGACGAGCATTCCGCCCGGACCGACTGGCCTGCAAGCACTCCCTGACATGCTGGTACGGCTTAGCCGAGCGCCGGTCGTCTCGATCGCCTCGATCCGTGGGCGAGCGACAGGGGTCGGCAGTGAGCTTGCGCTGGCGAGCGACATGCGTTTTGCCAGCCGCGAAAAGGCCATCTTGTCGCAATGGGAAGTCGGCGCCGGCCTAGTCCCCGGTGGCGGACCGATGGCTCGATTGCCTCGTCTCGTTGGCCGCGGACGTGCGCTGGAGATTCTCCTTGGGGCGGATGATGTTCGCGGGGATCTCGCCGAGCGTTACGGATACGTGAACCGCTCTTTTCCTGACGCGGAGCTCGACAGCTTTGTCGATGCGCTGGCGATGCGGATCGCGTCTTTCGATAAGCAGGCGATTGCGGATACCAAGCGCTTAGTTAATGCGGCAAGCCTGCCAGCCGACGCGGACATCGCACCCGAGTGGGACGCCTTCATCGCTTCCCTTGGACGTCCTGCCACTCAGGCCAGGATCAAGGCGCTAATGGCGCGCGGCTTCCATCGATCTGGTGATGTGGAGAACCGCCTTGGGTACCACGTCGGCCTGCTTGGCAGCTGAAACATTTCACTTAGTCCAATCTGATCGAACACGCGAGCATGCCGGGAATGTGCGGCTAATCCGGCAATCAGGAAGGAGACGACATCATGGGCTTCACAATCGAAGTCAACGGAACCACGCGTAGTGCCGATGTTGATAGCGACACGCCATTGCTCTGGGTCCTGCGCGACATACTCGGCATGACCGGCACGAAATTCGGCTGTGGCGCGGCGCTGTGCGGCGCTTGCACGGTACATGTTGACGGCGTTGCCACCCGGTCTTGCATCACACCGGTTGACAGTATCGGAAGCGCGCAGGTCACGACGATTGAAGCGGTGGGCAAGACGGATGTCGGCGCGAAAATTCAGAAGGCATGGCTGGAGCATGAGGTCGTCCAATGCGGCTACTGTCAGTCCGGGCAGATCATGTCAGCCGCGGCGCTGCTGGCGAGCAATCCGCGCCCGACCGACGCCGACATCGATGACGCCATGAGCGGCAATATCTGTCGTTGCGGCACTTACATCCGCATCCGCGAAGCCATCAAGCTCGCGGCGCAATCGAACGTTAGCGGAGGCTGACCATGACGCTGGATCGCACCGAACCCCGCGCTTCCGACACCAGCCTTTCGCGGCGTGGCTTCCTGGCCACGGCTGCGGCCACCGGCGGCGGCTTGATGCTGAGTTTGAGCTTGCCTTTCGGCCGCAGTGACGCTGCTTCCGACAGTTTCGTGCCGAACGCTTTCATTCGCATCGCGCAGGACGGACGGGTCGTGCTTACCATGCCCTATGTGGAGATGGGCCAAGGAACATACACGTCTATTCCTATGCTAATCGCGGAAGAGCTCGAAGTCAGTCTGAACCAGGTGCGCCTGGAGCATGCCCCGCCGAACGAAAAGCTCTACGCCAATCCGCTGCTTGGGGTGCAGCTTACCGGTAATTCGAACGCGATGCGCGGGGCATGGAAACCGCTGCGCGAGGCGGGAGCAACCGCAAGGACCATGCTCATCGCCGCAGCGGCCAAGCGCTGGGGCGTCGATCCGAAGGCCTGCAGTGCACAGGACGGTGAGGTGATCCACGCGGAGACCGGGCGACGCCTGACATACGGTGCGCTCGCCGCCGACGCAGCGAAGATACCTGTTCCAGTCAGTGTCATGCTGAAGGAACCCGGGGCTTTCAAGCTGATCGGTACGCCGACCAAGCGCCTCGACGCACCGGCGAAGGTCAATGGGACGGCCGTCTACGGCATCGACGCAAGTCCGCAAGGCGTGAAGTTTGCGACGCTCGCGCAGTCACCCGTGTTCGGGGGCCGAGTGAAGAGTCTGGACGATGCGGCGGCTAGGGCCGTAACGGGCGTGCGTCAAATTGTGCGGCTCGACGATGCTGTTGCGGTTGTCGCCGACCACATGGGAGCCGCCAAAAAAGGACTAGCAGCGCTCAAGGTCGAATGGAACGACGGCCCGCATGCTGGGCTCACCACTGAAGTGATTGCGAAAGAGCTTGAGCAAGCGACACTTTCGGCGGGCGCTGTGGCGCAGAGTATCGGTGATGCAGACAAGGCGATGGCAGGCGCCGCGAGCAAAGTTGAGGCAAACTATCAGGTTCCGTTCCTTGCCCACGCGACGATGGAGCCGATGAACTGCACGGTTCATCTTCGCAAGGACACGTGCGAGATCTGGGTTGGCAGCCAGGCGGTGGCGCGTGTCCAAGCCGCAGCGGCAAAGACGGTCGGCCTGCCGCCCGAGAAGGTGATCGTACACAACCATCTGATCGGCGGCGGTTTTGGCCGGCGGCTCGAGGTCGACGGTGTGATCCGTGCCGTTCAGATCGCACAACATGTGAATGGCCCCGTGAAAGTCGTTTGGACTCGCGAAGAAGACATCCAGCACGACATGTACCGGCCCTATTGGTTCGACCGGTTCACCGCCGGTCTCGACGAAACAGGCAAGCCGGTGGCTTGGCGTCATCGCTTCGCGGGCTCGTCCGTGATCGCGCGGTATCTGCCTCCGGCTTTCAAGAACGGGCTCGATCCGGACTCGATCGAAGGCGCGATCGATCTCGTCTACGCCCTTCCGAATTTCCACGTCGAGTATGTGCGGGTCGAGCCGGCCGGTATACCGACGGCCTTCTGGCGGTCCGTTGGTCCGTCGCACAATGTTTTTGTCGTCGAAAGCTTTATGGACGAACTGGCGGCCGCGGCGAAGCAGGATGCGGTCGGCTATAGGCGGGCTCTGCTTGACAAGTCGCCACGTGCCAGGGCGGTGCTTGAGCTTGCCGCCGAAAGGGCAGGCTGGGGACAGCCTCTGCCGAAAGGAAGGGGGCGCGGCGTCTCGTTGCAATTCGCCTTCGGCAGCTACCTCGCACAAATTGCCGAGGTTGAGGTGTCAAAGGGCGGAGCCGTCCGCGTTCATCGCGTGGTGTGCGCCGTTGATTGTGGCACCGTGGTCAATCCTGACACGGTCCAGGCGCAGATACAGAGCGGGATCATCTTCGGCACCACTGCGGCGCTCTATGGCGAGATTACGCTGAAGGACGGCCGTGTCGAACAAACGAACTTCGACACTTATCAAATCCTGCGCATGAACGAAGCGCCTACGATCGAGGTCCACGTCGTCAAAAGCTCGGAGGCACCGGGCGGTATGGGCGAGACGGGCACGTCAGCGATCGTGCCAGCCATCAGCAACGCCATCTTCGCGGCAACTGGCAAACGTCTGCGAAAAATGCCGATCGATATTCGATCGCTCAAACAGCCCGCGTGAGCGTTGGGAGGACAAGATGATTGAACTTTTGGCTGACGCCATCCAAGCACATGGCGGTCTGGATCGGTGGAAAGGCCACCGTCGCCTCACAGCAACGATCGTGACCGGTGGCGAGCTTTGGGCATTGAAATCCGTCAATCAGGATCCAAGCCCGCGAACGATGCGAGTCGATCTCCATCGAGAATGGGCTTCCGTTGAGCCATACGGGAAGGCCGGACAACGTACAGATTTTACTCCGGAGCGTATCGCGATCGAAGCTGAGGGAAGGGGAACCGTGGCAGAGCGACTAAATCCGCGCACGTCATTCGCGGGACACGACATGAGGACCACTTGGGATCCGCTGCAGCGCGCCTATTTCAATGGGTATGCCCTCTGGACGTACCTGACCGCGCCATTCCTGCTTGCAATGGACGGCTTCAAGGTCCGCGAAATTGAGCCATGGCGCGAGGGTGCGGAGACGTGGCGCGGATTGAGGGCGACCTTCCCTCCGGAAATCGCAAGCCACAGCACCGAGCAGGATTTCTATTTCGGACCGGATATGCTTATCCGTCGGCACGATTACAGGGTGGAGATCGCTGGAAGCTTCCCGGCTGCCCAATACATCTCCAATCCAGTCAGCGTCGAAGGCATCAAGATTCCGACTAAGCGGCGAGCCTATCTGCGCGACGACAACTTGATGCCGGTTCTCGATGCGCCATTGGTGACCATTGACCTCTCAGACTTTCGCTTCACCTGAGGATCAGGCTGGCACGACGGCTTCGACCACTTGGTGACGCAGTGGATGTCGCGAGTAACGGGGGTCGAACCGCGGGGCGGCGCGGCTGAACGCTTTCTCCACCGTGCGACAAGGGCCTTTGCAACTAGCCGTAACGAAAGAGGTTGAACATGGACGAGTCGACCCTGTCAGACCGCCTCTATCTTGACGATCTGCATGTCGGACAGCGCTTTACCAGCGGGACACACACGCTTGACGAAGCCCAGATCAAGGCGTTCGCGGTTCAATTCGATCCGCAGCCTTTTCACACGGACAAGCAAGCGGCGGAACGCACGTTTTTCAATGGCTTAGCGGCAAGCGGCTGGCAGACCGCTGCGATCACGATGCGTCTCAATGTTGAGAGTGGCCCGCCACTCGCTGGCGGCATTGTCGGGGCCGGGGGAGAGTTGAGCTAGCCGGCGCCGACCCGCCCCGGAGATGTACTCCACGTTGAGAGCGAAATCGTTGAAATTACGCCATCGCGCTCGCGACCCGATCGCGGCACGATAGTCCTTCTCAGCCGGACGATAAACCAGCGTGGCGAGGTCGTTCAGATTCTGAAGGCCAAACTTGTTGTTCCGCGCAGACTCGCAACGTGATCCCTTTTCGCGCGCGACCTCAGCGCAGCCAGAGATACTTGTTTCATTTGATCGGCAAAACGCTGCGAAGCGCTGCTTCCCTGGCAGCCTTCAGCATCCTAACAGGCTGACCGGCCTTAGCCAGAACTCGCAGTCCGAAATAAACTGACAAGAGATGTTGAGCGGCCGCGCGACGCCGGGTGTTGTCGATCGCGCTCAACTCTGAGAGCACTTTTTCCAGCACGCGCCCAAGACGTTCTAAGCTTCCCTTGACCAAGCGCTCTGTTTCCGGATCCACGACCGCTTGGTCAATCGACGCGTTGCATAAGAAGCAGCCTCGGGGATCATTTGTGACCGCTAAGGCATCAATTGGCGCTTGGAGGAACTTGCCGATGCGTCGCTCTGGCGTATCGATGCCAGTGAGCATATGCACGGACTCGTCGATAGCCGTTCGATCATAGAGCGCAAGTGCTTTCCGATACATGGCGCGCTTGTCGCCAAAAGCCGCGTAGAGGCTGCCTTTTCTCAGCTCGGTGGCGGACTCGAGATCGCTCATGGACGCGCCTTCGAAGCCTTTCTCCCAGAACACATCCATGATCTTCGCCATGGCCTGGTCCTCGTCGAACTCGCGGGGCCGGCCGATCACCTTCCGCTCAAGCATTTGTGACGTCTCCCTTTCTTGACCGATCGGTCACGAACGACCATTTGCAGACGGTACAGGCGGCCAATAGGTCGCTTTCGTTTGCATGAAATAATGACCGATCGGTTAAGAATCAAGGCCGATCCGAGATGACAAAGGAGATATGAACTATGTCCAAAGTGGAGCTTTACACCAAGGACTACTGCGGCTTCTGCGCCCGAGCCAAAGAGCTGCTGACTGCAAAGGGCGCCGAGTTCACCGAGATCGACGTGACGCATGACGCCGTCCTTCAGGCGGAGATGATCCAGCGATCCGGACGGCAGACCGTACCCCAGATATTCATTGACGGACGGCATGTCGGCGGCTTCGACGATCTTGCGGCGCTCGACGCGGCCGGCCGGCTCGATCCGCTGCTTGGCCGTGGCAAGAGTGCCGCCGACGAGGCGCGGCATTCCCGCGTCGTTATTCTTGGCAGCGGACCTGCCGGTTATACCGCCGCGATCTATGCCGCGCGTGCAGGACTCGCGCCGTCTCTCATTACCGGGCTGGAGATCGGCGGCCAGTTGACGACCACGACAGAGGTCGAGAACTGGCCAGGCGGCGACGTCACCCTGCAGGGTCCGGAGCTGATGGAGCGCTTTCACGAACATGCCGAGCGCTTCGACGTGACGCTGATCCGCGATCACATCAAGGCTGTCGATCTGTCCAGCCGGCCATTCCGTCTCACCGGGGATGGCGGAGCCTACACGGCCGACAGCCTGATTGTGGCCACCGGAGCCACGGCTCGCTACCTCGGTCTGGCGTCGGAGACGGCATTTAGGGGCCGCGGTGTCTCGTCGTGCGCCACGTGTGATGGATTCTTCTTCCGCGCCAAGCCGGTCGCCGTGGTTGGCGGTGGCAATACCGCCGTCGAGGAAGCCTTATTCCTGACCAACGTCGCCAGCCATGTCACGCTCGTGCACCGCCGCGATGCTCTCAGGGCCGAGAAGATCCTCCAGGACAGGCTGTTCGCCAAGGTCGCCGAGGGCAAGGTGTCGATCCTGTGGGACCATGAGGTTGCGAAGGTCCTGGGTGAACAATCCGGCGTGACAGGCCTGCGCGTTCGCCATGTTGGCACTCGAGAAGCTCGGGATCTTGCCGTGGATGGCGTCTTCATCGCCATCGGTCACGACCCGAACACGGCACTTTTCGCCGGGCAGCTCGACCGCGACGGTGGCTACCTCCGGACCAAAGGCGGCTTGGGCGGCAACGCCACCGAAACCAGTGTCCCCGGCGTCTTCGCCGCGGGTGATGTTGCCGATCCGGTCTATCGGCAGGCAGTCACGTCGGCCGGGACCGGTGCCATGGCTGCGCTCGACGCCGAGCGTTACCTGGCCGGCCTTTCAATCGGCGCTGATGCGCCAAGTCTGAAACATGCAGCATGAACAGGAGTAATGACATGACAACCCTTGTTGCCAACGAACCGATCCACATCAACGACGACGACTTCGACGTAGCTGTCCACCGAGACGACCTCGTGTTGGTCGACTTTTGGGCGCCCTGGTGCGGCCCGTGTCGCGCCATCGCACCGGTCCTGGAAGACCTCGCCGGCGAATACGGCGCGGCCCTGACCGTCGCGAAAATCAACGTCGACGACAATAAGCGAAAGGCCGCACAGTTCGGCGTCCGTGGCATTCCGACCTTGGTGCTGTTCAAGGGTGGCGAACCGGTTGAAACGCTGGTGGGCCTCCAAAAACGGATCTCGCTGATTGCCGCGATCGAACGCGCGCGGACAAAGTACGCGAAGACGGACCAAGCGCTCGGCCGGCTGACTGCCGAGCAGTACCGGGTCACACAGCAGGACGGAACCGAAGCGCCGTTCTCAGGCGAGTATGTCGATAACAAGGCCACCGGAATCTACGTCGACGTGGTCTCAGGAGAACCGTTGTTTGCCTCGATCGACAAGTATGACTCAGGCTCCGGCTGGCCGAGCTTCACCCGCCCGATCGTGGAGGAGAATGTCGTCGAGCGTGTTGACGACAGTCACGGCATGCGCCGGGTAGAGGTGCGCTCCAAGCACGGCGACAGCCATCTCGGACATGTCTTCCCGGATGGGCCATCAGACTCAACTGGCACACGCTATTGCATCAATTCCGCATCGCTGCGGTTCATCGCGCTGGAGGACATGGCAGCCGAGGGCTATGGTGACCTGCTGCCAATCTTCAGTGAAGGACAGACGGAGGACTATAATGACAAGCAAGTTTGAACGTGCCGTCCTTGCCGGCGGTTGCTTCTGGGGCATGCAAGACCTGATCCGCAAACTGCCCGGCGTAGTCAACACACGTGTCGGATACACAGGCGGCGATGTGCCGAATGCGACCTATCGCAACCATGGATCTCACGCCGAAGCCATCGAGATCGAGTTCGATCCGAACCGCATCAGCTATCGCGACCTTCTGGAGTTGTTCTTCCAGATTCACGATCCCACGACAGTGGATCGCCAAGGGAACGATGTCGGAACCTCGTACCGCTCGGAGATTTTCTATGTCTCCGAGGCGCAGCTCGACGAGGCGCTCCGAACAATCGACGACGTCAACGCCTCGGGCCTGTGGCCAGGCCGCGTTGTGACGAATGTCACGCCCGCCGGCGAATTCTGGGAGGCCGAGCCGGAACACCAGGACTATCTCGAGCGCTATTCGTCCGGCTATACGTGTCACTTCCCGCGCCCGGGCTGGAGACTGCGCCGGCGAGTAGGGGCGACCGCCTGAGGCGGCGCTGCAAACCCTCATCGCTCTTAATGCGAGCGATGAGGCCACTCAGCCCGAGCGGAAGAGCATTCCAAAGCATGTAGGTGCTCGCCTCGCAATCTGCCCCGACGTTCCTGCTTCCTTGAGTTCTTGCGATCACCGATCTGGGATTCCTAGTCCATTTCGCAGGCGATGATTGTGCGGCCAGTCGGCATGAAGGCATACGGAGACCCACGCGCATTCTTTATCTGCTCGATGCCGGGGGACCGAAGCGATGACCTTCGAAGGCCGGATGCCGGTCGCGCGAGTCGCCAACCATCCCAGCAGTTCGACTGTGCCTCTTTCGTATCAGCAAACGGTGAAACCGCTAGGCCCATTGCATTCTCAGCATGCTTCTATATACGCTTGGAGTGATACCCAGGAAGGTAAGGTCACGTCTGAATCGTAGACCACGGCCGCCGCAAGGACGATCAGGACTGCACCCCCGGGCGATGGTTGTCGTGCGGCCGATCCGGCCCGTCCTTGCGGGCGACGCGAGGAATGCTTCATAGTTAGTCCGGCAACGCGGGCGAACGGTATGGAAAACTTGCTGTCCGTCATCGGGTATATTGGGACTGGGCTTGTCATCGGCGCCTACGCTCCTCAGATCTGGCACCTCTGGACTGAGCAGTGCTCCGCCGGAATCAGCGAGCGCGCTTACGCGCTATGGGTGTTGTCGTCAGCGGTCTTTCTCGGTCATTCGATCACCATCGGCGATCCCGTGTTCATGGTTACACAGCTCGTGAACATCATCGCCCTCGCGATCATCCTGGTGCTCGCGCGGCGGTTCCGTAACCAGATCTGCAGCGCGCATGCGCGCCAGTTTCATGTAAAAGAGTAGTCCCGTTAGAGGGCAGGCCTTAAATGAGCCACAACGCTCACACTCAGCGCATCATTGTTGACCAGCTTCTGCGCCATGCAGCAAAGCGCGACACGCCTGCTCGCACTCTCGGCAAGCCTCGGCGCAGATGCGGCAGTGCTCATGCATGGCGGCATGGCGTTCGCATTCTGCCGCGCAGATAAGGCAGGCCTCGGCGCAGGACGTCAACTGCACTTCCACCAGCATCGGACTCGGCTCTGTAAGGCGTGAGACGATACGCGCGGTGGTGAGGCATATATCCGAGCAATCAAGGCAGGTTCGGATGCAGCAGCCCAAGTCAGCCACGTGAGCCTCGCCCAGGCATGCATCGGAACAGGCGGCGCATACTCCACCGCAATCGTAGCAGGCCGCAACGCACGCCTCGAGCAGTGATGGGTCCGGAGGCCGCTGGGGATGAGTTGCGAAGATGGCGCCGATGTTTCCCATGATCCCTCTCCAGTCGAAAAAATGGACGTTTATGCTTCAAAGCAGCGTGGTGCTACTAACCGCCAAATCGCTCAGTACGGATCGTCTCTGGAACCAGACCTAAATCGAGAAGATGACCGGTGACGGCTTCCACGAAACCATCTGAGCCGCACACAAAGGTCAATCGGGGCGCAGCGCCAAGCCTCGCCAGCGTAGCTTTGAGCATCGGCCCATCGATCCTGCGGCCAGCGTCCTGCGACCGGCGCGCGGTGTCCCTGGACAGACTGAAGAGAACGGTGAAATCGAGCTCGGCTGCATCGCGCGCGATCAATTCCTCACGGTTGATCACGTCCTCCCAGGTGCGCGCGGCATAAAGAAGAATCGTTGGGACAGCGGCGCCGACCGTAGCGCGGTGGCGCAGGATCGACATGAGTGGCGCGATCCCGGAGCCCCCGCCGATGAGAAGGAGGGGGCCGCCGTCCCCGGGATTCCATGCAAAGTGACCGCCGAACGGGCCGCGTATCTCAATCGTATCGCCAACCTCGGCAACATCGTGGAGGAAGGGAGAAACCTCTCCGCCTTCAAGACGCTCCACGATGAGTTCGTAAAGGCCCTCGAACCCTGGCGCAGATGCGACCGAGTAGCTTCGCTGTGCCACATAACCATCCTGCGCGGTAAGCCGGACGTCGAGGTGCTGGCCAGCCTGAAAGGAGCGCCAGTTCTGGGGGCGAAGGAAGAAGCTCGTCACACTCTTCGTTTGGCGCCGGATACGTTCGATCACGGCCTCCTGCCATGGAATGTGAGCTGCCTGAATGACCGCGCCCGTCACGGTCAATCGCCTGAGTAGCGCTGCTCGCGCCACGGATCGCCATAGATATGATAACCACGCAGCTCCCAGAAACCCGCCTCCTCGCGCTCGGTGAACTGAAGCCCATTGATCCACTTCGCCGATTTCCAGAAGTAGAGATGCGGGACGAGTAGCCTTGCCGGACCGCCATGGTCTGGGGTCAAAGGCTTGCCGTCGTAGTAGGTTGCGATCATGGCTTTGCCACCAACGAGGTCGCCCACTGGCACGTTGGTCGAGTAGCCATCATGTGAATGCGCCAGTGTATGGGAGGTTGGCGGCTCAAGACCGACATCGGCGAGGAGATCATCGATCAGGACACCGGTCCACGGTGTATTCAGTTTCGACCACTTGGTGACGCAGTGGATGTCGCGGGTCATCTTGGTCTGCGGCAGAGCATTGAACTCCGCCCATGTCCAGCGCTTCACCGGGCGTGGACCGATCTTGAGTGCGAACGACCAGTTCTCAACCGAGACTCGCGGAGTCGGGCCGGCGGAGAGGACAGGGAAATCCCCGACAAGGTGTTGCCCGGGGGGGATTCGATCTGATTGATCTGATGCGGGCCGCTTGCCGGTGAATCCACGTGTCACCATAATAATGCTCCTTGATTTTAGCTGATCGCGCTTGCGGTTCTGAGCGCGATACAAGCTGCGCCCCCATCTGAGAATTTGTTGCGTCTATCGCTTAAGTGGGGGATATCCCTCTACATAAATCCAATCAGTTGCTTGAGCTGGCGTATGACACGACTGGCAATCGGTTTTGTAATCGGTGGAAGTTGTTCTCGATGGGTTGTCGGCTTCGAACCATGACCAGCCCCAACCGTCTCCCCACAGCTTATTGGCCGGATAGCGATTACTGCTGTCCTTCAACATGACGAACCAACCCTTAAAGTTCCCAGCGTGACTTACCGTACCAGTCGTCATGTGTTGAGTGGCGGCTTCAAAGACTTCTTTGACAAAAACGGCACCATCCGGAAATCGTCCATTCTTTAGATAAGAGGCGATTACTCCAGGTGACGCATAGACAGCATGGATCTCCTTTGAGCCCTGTCCTTGATCCGCAGCCACCGCCCAGCTCCCTAGCATTTGGTAGCTAGATCGATAACCCTGCGGCACATGCAAATTTCCATTGGCATCCGCTATGACCTTCTCGTTACTTTCTGCACTCCCACCGATCACCCCCCAAGCCGCGACGGTCGCCACTACGGCGGCTCCTGCAATCCAATTGATCACGACGTTGGCGTTCTGCATGGTCTGTCCCCTTCTGACGACGTCACCGGCGATACCTCTTGTGCCACCGCGCAGCGTGACGAGCCGGTAAGGCCGAGCCGACATTGGTGCAGAAGCCGGCAAACCGCTCGTTAGGTATTGTTAGAGGCTGTTAGCTGTTGCCATCAGCGACAGGCGCAGCGCCGAGACACTCGCTTAGTTGGGCGTTATCCGCGCGCGCATGAACTGCTCAGGGCTATCGGTCGCTATTGCCCTTGGTCGAGCACAATTCCCTGGAGCTGGGGGTTTTCTTGGCGAGCTTTCAAACACTTCGTCAGACCGGCGACGGGCCCTACGTCCGGATATCAAGTACAATGAAGAGGATTCGGCCGCGACCTGGGCTGTGCTAGTGGGATTCTCCGGTTTCGCCCGCACCTAACGCACAGCGGCGGCCGCGCGCCAGACGCGGGCTGTCGCGATGGCATCCCGCACGAACATCGAGTAGGATCGTCACAAGTCACATCGCGCGCGTACAATTAACTTTGGAGACGCGAGGACGCCGCTATGCCAGATACCGTCATCCGGGAAGCGACGATGAAGGCTTGGCGTGTGCACGAGTTTGGCCCGCCGGAAGTGATGGTTCTCGAGGTCATTCCCCGGCCGGTCCCCGGCCCAGGCGAAGTCCTTGTCAAAGTTCGCGCAGCAGGGGTGGGCCCGTGGGATGGGTGGATAAGGGCCGGAAAGAGCGCGTTACCGCAACCTCTTCCGCTCACGTTGGGCTCTGATCTGTCCGGTGAGGTTGAGGCACTGGGTACAGACGTATCCAACATGGCCGTCAGGGATCAGGTCTTCGGAGTGACCAACCCCCGGTTCATTGGCGCGTACGCGGAGTACGCGGTGGCATCCGCTGGGATGCTCGCGAAGAAGCCCACCTCGCTTAGCTTTATCGAAGCGGCCTCCGTTCCCGTCATCGCCGTCACGGCTTGGCAGGGTTTGTTCGAGCACGGTGGCCTCAAAGCTGGTCAGACGGTAGTCATCCATGGAGCCGCGGGAAACGTCGGAGCATATGCTGTTCAGCTCGCTCGTCGCGCTCGCCTACGCTGCGTCGCGACGGCTGGAACGGAAGACATCGATTACGTGCGGTCCCTCGGTGCAGAGACAGTGGTGGACTTTCGAACGCAGCGCTTCGAAGATGAAGTCGAGGATGCCGACGCGGTGCTCGATCTCGTTGGTAGTGACACGCAAGCACGTTCCTTCCAAGTACTTCGCCCGGGCGGCAGACTTGTTTCCGCCGTGTCCCAGCCTGATCAAGACCGCGCAAAGCGCCACGGCGTAACTGCAGGCTTCTTTCTAGTGGAAGTGACGACCGAACGGCTGGGCAGAATTGCTGAACTTGTTGATCATGGTGAGCTCAAGACACGAATCGGCGTGGTCGTTCCTCTAGCCGATGCGCGAGATGCCCACCTGATGTTGGATGGCCGGCGACCGCAACCGAAAGGAAAAATCATCATCAGTGTGGAACGGGCTGGAGATATCCGCCAAGCTACGTGACGGCGTCGGGACACCTAGATTGCCGGAGAGCGATTTTGGCCGACGCGCAGGGCGTGATCGAACTTGCCAAGGAGCGCTTTACCAAAAGCCTATGGAACATGAAGTCTCGCCTTCTCACCGTACGCGTCGACGCTTTCGATTACCCGGCAGCGGCGCTTAACTGCGCTCAATCAACTTGTTTCCCGAGCCGGACTTTTCCGGCCTACAAAGTATTTCACTGTCAATGACGGATTGACTGCAGTGCTTTTCAACCCATTACTGAGGTGGTAAGTTGCTCGTCCTTGGCCTCAAAGGGGCGAGCCAACGATGGCACCTAGCAGAGGCGACCGTGATCATCCTTCTGCATCCGTCACGGAAAGTGACGGACGCAATCACGTAAGCGCGCTTACGTTCTCATTTGGCCCGTTCCGCCTTTCCCCACGGCAGCAACTACTGCTTCAAGGCGACAATCCAGTTCCGCTCGGAAGTCGAGCCTTTGAAATTCTCGTTGCGTTGGTTGAGCGCGCCGGCGAAGTAGTCGACAAAGATGTACTCATTGCTCGCGTGTGGTCTGGCCTCACCGTCGAAGAATCGAATCTTCGAGCTCAAATCAATGCTGTGCGGCGCGCACTCGCGGAGGGTGGCACGGGCGAAAACTACATCGTCACGGTGCCCGGTCGGGGGTATCGCTTCGTTGCGGCGGTAGCACGGTCCACGAGCGATGCGGCCGAGCCATTCACCGCCGCCGGCCCTAAGGGGCACAACTTTCCTGACCGCCTCACCCGGCCGATCGGCCGCGACGATATCGTTGCAATGGTAAGCAGTCGATTGAAGCGAGGCCGCTTCGTCACGATTGTCGGACCAGGCGGAATCGGCAAGACGACAGTTGCTCTGGCGGTCGCCGACAAGCTGATTGCCACTTACAAAGACGGTGGACGGCTTGTTGACCTTGCTCCCCTCAGCGATCCCCAGCTTGTGCCGAGCGCACTCGCCGCAGTGCTTGGTGTCGCCGTCCGCTCAGAGAATCCATATCCCGCACTGACCTCCTTTCTGAAAGACAAGCAGATGCTGCTCCTGTTCGACAACTGCGAGCATGTCCTGCTGGCAGCCGCAGCGTTGGCGGAAGAACTATTGAAAGGAGCACCGGGTATTCACGTCCTTGCCACCAGTCGAGAACCTTTGCGTGCCGAAGATGAGCGCGTGCAGCGCCTCCCGCCACTGGAAACCGCCCCTACCGAACCAGGATTAACAGTCACGGAAGCGCTTAGCTACCCGGCGGTACAACTCTTTGTCGAGCGGGCGGCAGCAAGCGGCGGATACGAACTCAAGGACGAAGATATCCCAGTTGTCGCGCAGATTTGCCGTCGGCTCGACGGAATCGCACTAGCAATCGAACTTGCCGCGTGTCGCGTTGACGCCTTTGGCGTTCGCGGAGTGGCCAGTCGCCTGGATGATCGATTTCATCTGTTGTCACGCGGCCGGCGGACCGCCCTGCCACGGCATCAGACGCTTCGTGCAGCGTTCGATTGGAGCTATGAACTGCTCTCCGAAACCGAACGCGTCGTCATGCGCCGGCTGGGAGTATTTGCTGGACGCTTTACGATGGACGCTGCAACCGCCATTGCTGGAGACGGCACAACTATCGCGTCCGAGGTAGACGATGTCATTGCCGATCTTGTCGAGAAGTCACTGGTCATCGCGGATGTGGGAGGCGCGAACGTATTCTATCGCCTAACAGATACAGCACGAGCCTACGCGCTGAATAGGTTGACTGACGAAGAAACGCAAGCTGTGAGAAGACGACACGCGCTTTACCTACTCGATCGATTCGAGCGTGCCCATGCAGAGTGGGATACATGGCCCACGACCGAATGGTTGTCCGCCTATGCTCCGCAGATCGACGATCTTCGCAACGCGCTAGACTGGGCCTTTTCGCCAAGCGGTGATGTTGGCCTCGGTGTAGAGCTGACGGTCGCCGCGTCGCCCCTTTGGTTCGAGATGTCGCTGATGGAGGAATGCCGCGCGCGCGCCGAACGTGCGCTAGCCACACTCGGGGAAAGTACGACGAAGGATGACCGCCGCCGGATGCAACTCTATGCTGCGGTTGCCTGGTCGCAGATGTACACAACGGCATCGGCCCGAGACACGGAAGTGGCGTGGACGACTGCTTCCGAAATCGCGGAGGGGCTGGACGATACTGACTACCGCTTACGAGCGCTCTGGGGAATGTGGGCTTCGCGAGTTAATCGGGGAGAGTTTGGCGAAGCTCTGACCATCGCGAAGCGTTTTTCTTCCGTTGCCGACAAGACCGCGGATATGAATGATCGATTGCTCGGTGACCGATTGACAGGTGCGACGCTGCATTTCCTGGGTAGACAATCGAGTGCGCGACAGCACATTGAGCGGATGCTTGCGAGCTACGTTACCCCGGTCCGTCGCTCACATGCGGTGCGCTTCCAATTCGACCAACGGGTGACAGCACGCATCACGCTCGCGCGAGTACTATGGCTGCAAGGGTTTGCGAATCAGGCGTTACGCTGTGTCGAGATTAATGTCGGCGAGGCTCTTTCGATCAATCACAGGCTTTCGCTCTGCAACGCGCTTGCTCAAGCAGCGTGTCCGGTTGCGCTCATGGCTGGCGATCTGTTGGCCGCGGAGCGCTACACAAAGATGCTGCTCGATCAAACTGCCAGCGATGAGCTCGATATTTGGCGCGCTTACGGCCGCTGTTTCGAAGGAGAACTGCACGTCAAGCGCGGCGCTGCCGGATTGCAGCAGCTTAAAGCTGGTATAGACGAGCTGCGCCGAGCCAGATTCGTCCAGTATCTCACGACGTTCCTGGGCGCGCTGGCCGAGGGGTTGGCGGTCACCGGAGACGCCCTACTGGCAAAGGCAACGATCGATGAAGCGATCGTACGAAGTGAGCAGAGCGCGGAGCGCTGGTGTAGCCCGGAGCTGTTGCGGATCAGGGGTGTAGTCGTTTTGCAGCGGGATGCTAGTCACACCGCGGGCAAGGCCGAGGAGGACTTTCTAGAGTCGATCGAGCTAGCCCGAACGCAGGAGGCCCTCGCGTGGGAGCTACGCACCACAACTAGCCTAGCGCGACTGCGGCAGGATCAGGGGAGGATCGGCGAAGCGTACGAGCTGCTCGCGCCGATCTATAGCCGCTTCACCGAAGGGTACGAAACCAACGATCTTAGGGCCGCGAAGGTTCTACTGGATGAACTCTCGGGACAACGTTAGCTCGGACTTGGTCAGAGCAGACCGTTTCACGTCCCCGTGGAAATTTCACGAAAATTCACAATGCTTCGTGGGGCGATTTCACGTCTCCCTCCGGGATTTTTGCGAGAATTCACAACGTTTGGTTGGGATTTTCTCGCGGGAGCGCTCATGAAGACTGGCGAGCGCTACTTTTCGGATGGATCTCGATGCCAGAGAAAGCCGCACCAGCAAATATCCCCAACGAACCGTTGCTTGAGCCCCTGACACAGCAGTTTGTCGAGGCGATAGCTGACGGCCCGATTATGCGCGAACTGTCTCCCAAAGACGCACGACGCATTCTGACGGATACCCAATCAGGCATCATCGGCAAGCCGGCCGCGCATTTGCAGGATATGGTTGTGCCTACCGGCCCCACCGGACCGGTGCCTGTTCGGATCGTTCGACCGGAGAGAGCAAGTGATGCGCTACCCGCATTGATATATGTCCATGGCGGCGGCTGGATTTTCGGTGACAGGGAAACGCACGACCGCTTGATTCGCGAAATCGCGGTCGGTGCGCACGTTGCGTTGTTTTTCGTAGATTACGATCGCTCGCCGGAGGCCAAATATCCCGTAGCAATCGAACAAGTCTATGCCGTCACCAAATACTTGGTAGAACATGCCAGGCAACTTGGAATCGATCCCACGCGCCTCGCCATCGTTGGCGACGGCGTCGGCGGCAACATGGCCGCCGCTGTCACTCTCATGGCGAAGGAGCGGCGTGGTCCCAAGATAGACGTGCAGGTGCTGTTCTATCCCGCTCTCAGCTTAATGTTCGACACCGAGTCCTACGCCTTGTTCGCAAATGGTCCGTGGCTGACCAAGCAAGCCATGGAATCGTTCTGGAACGCCTATCTTCCGGACGTCGCCGCGCGTAAGCAGATCACCGCTGCACCACTCAACGCCTCGATTGATCAGCTGGCGGGTCTTCCGGATGCGCTCATCATAGTCGCCGAGAACGACGTGCTCCGTGATGAAGGCGAGTGCTACGCGCGCAAATTGGTCTGCGCGGGCGTACGTGTCACCTCCACGAGATACAACGGCACCATTCACGATTTCGTCATGCTCAACGCATTGGCCGACACTCCTGCGGCCCGAGGCGCTATTGCGCAGACTAACGCCCTTCTCCGATCCATTCTTGAATGAAAGATTTAACGCGCAGCAGACTTGTTGGAGATCCATGAGTGACAGTGACGGCTAATGAATTGGAGCACGCCGATGACGACGGGGATAGCGCAGACCAAAGAGGTCATATCGTTCGGTTCTTTTAGCTTGGTCGCGAGCGAGAGACTGCTGACAAAGGATGGCGAGCCCGTAGAACTCAGCGGGCGGGCCTATGACCTCTTGGTGACACTGCTGTCGCGTCCTAACGAAGTCATTAGTAAAAGCGATTTGATGGCTGAGGTCTGGCCTGGCATCACGGTAGAAGAAGGCAGCCTGCGGTTTCACGTCGCGAGTATCCGTAAGGCGCTCGGTGATGGAAGGGACGGTGCCAGATACATCTCGACATCGTCTGGGCGAGGCTACTGCTTCGTGGCTCCGGTCTCGCGGTCGAGCAAACGAAGCCAGGCAGTTGCAGAGGTCGCAGCAGGCTTCCCGCACGCCAACCTGGCGAGCCGATCTATCCGGATGATCGGACGCGATGATGATGTTCTCAAACTATCAAACCGGCTGAACGCAACGCGCTTTGTCACAATCGTTGGCGCCGGTGGCGTCGGCAAGACGACGGTCGCCCTAGCGGTTGGGCATCATCTGCTCGATGAATTCACGGGTGCCGTGGTCTTCGTCGATCTTGGCATGCTAAACGATCCCAAGCTCGTCGCCTCGGCCATAGCGTCGACGCTGGGCCTGTCTGTCGAATCCGAGGACGCGACGCCGAACCTGCTCGCTTGTCTGCGGGACAAGCGACTTTTGCTGATTCTCGACACTTGCGAACATCTCATCGAGACGGTCGCGGAACTGACGTCACTAATCTTCACAGCAGCGCCGCAAGTACACCTCCTCGCGACAAGCCGAGAGGTTCTTCAGGTCAAGGATGAACATGTCTACCGACTGGACTCTCTTGCCTGTCCACCGGAGGATCAGGGGCTTACGGCCGCTGCACTTCTTACATTTCCTGCGACTCGGTTATTCGTAGAGCGGGCGGTGGCGAGCGGCGCGCACCCTGACTTTAGCGACCCGGAAGCGACTATTGTGGCGGGTATCTGCCGGAAGCTCGACGGGATGGCGCTGGCAATCGAGCTGGCAGCCAGGCATGTCGAATCCTACGGCCTGGCGCAGACTGCCGCCCTGCTCAACCTGCGCCCGCCGCTGCTGTGGCCCGGCCCGCGTAGAGCGACGCCGCGCCAAAAGACCCTGCAGGCCACGCTGGATTGGAGCTACGCGTTGCTTTCCGAACTGGAGCGCACGGTGCTTCGTCGGCTCGCCGTACTCGTTGGGAACTTTACGCTCGACGCCGCTCTCGCGGCTGCGACCAGCGCGACGTTGGATGAATCGGTAGTTTTTGGCGCAATTGACAGTCTGGTCGCCAAGTCGATGGTCGCGACCCACCCGATCGGCGCCGTAATGCGCTATCGATTGCTCGACACAACGCGCTCCTACGCGCTCATGATCAGCGCTGACGAGGATGAACTGTCCGCCTGGCCGTTCGCCATGCGAACCGCTGCGGTCGATGCAAGGGTAAGAGCTGATCTCTGCGTCCCAGTGTGACCTTAACTTCGCCGATGATTGCAAGCTACCATTGCCTTGATGCAATCGTCCAAGACGCACCGGCGTTAGCAGCTTGTCGGCGCAGGATCCAACTAGTTAAAGTCCACGCGCGGGATCATCCATGTTGAGAACGTCTGCCAAGCGCCATCGCCTAGATGCCGTTGATAGGCGATGAAGTCGGCATCGTCGCCGTGCACGAATTCATAGCGATGGTACCAGATTGCCCCTTCGGTGTGTTTCGTCACTGAAATCTCCCTAATTGGAATTGATCCGCCCTCTGAAATAGTCGGGGCGCTACGCCGATCAATACAATGATATGCATCATATCATCACTTTATCGATAGGTGAACTGGCGTAACGCGGTTACTTGCTCGCAACGTCTAACAACGCCTAACGAGCCAACACCCCAGGCTTGAGTGCAGAGTGCGGCTGCTAAGACGTTTGTGACTTGCACAGAGAACAGCGGAGGACAGCCATGAAATTCGTATTGGTGAATGATAGGGCCGCTCGGGCATCGACATGTGCGACGTGCTCCACGCCGATCGGTTTCGGTTATCTGCATGAAGTGTTTTCTCGACAGTTCTACTGCGACCACGCCTGTTATCTCGCGAGGAAGGCCAAGTCAGTACCGGTCGTATCGCGCGCAGGCGCTGGCATCGACGGTTTGCCGATTGGTGACGCCAGCGTCTGGTCATAATACTAGTCCTCGGCATCAAGGCCAATCTGCCGTTTGCCTAATAACCTACAAACGACACAACGCATTCACAGAAAGGAATTCTACAGTGACGAACTTGATGCTTATGGTGACCTTCGCACGTATTTTGATCGTGAACGCACGGTTCGCGTGGGTGCAGGCAGCTGTGCCCGTTAGAAGGGGCGGCCATGCTGTTCAGAAGACACCGCTTCGCGTCCTTCACGATCGATGACGCCGATCGCACGCTTTGTGTCACCAACATCATCATCCGCCAGCAAAGTGGTTGGCTTGTGAAAGTAGTATTGGTAGCTCTGAACATGGAAACCGCTCGATTTGCATTGACGATAAAGCGTGCACTGTACGTAGCGACCGCGCTTGTTCTGTTTCTTGGGATTGCCGCGGCCCCCTTTATGCTAACTAATCTAACGTCAGAACGGGCATCGAGCTCGGTTCACCTCCCCATCGCGTCCGGCGCTGAAGCGCACGCAGTTTCGACCCTTGAGGAACGCAAATTGCCGATGCGATTCACTTGGGTCGCATGTCAACCGAATTGCCGCGGCTGGGTCGCCGCCGTCGGCGTCGTCACGGCGGACACACCGAATGAGTTCGATGCATTTGCGCGCGAGCATCAGCTCGTCGGCGCGACCATCGTGCTTAATTCCAGCGGCGGATCGGTGAATGATGCCATCGCGCTGGGGCGGCGCTGGCGCAGTCTTGGAATGCTGACGACAGTTGGCGCAAGCATCCAAGCGAACGGACGTCATGCCTACATCGCGTCCCAGGCATATTGCGAATCCATGTGTGTGTTTCTGCTCCTTTCGGGCAAGGTGCGTTACGTGCCTGATGGCGCACATGTGCGGGTGCACCAGATCTGGTTCGGCGATCGCGCCCATGATGCCATGGCTGCGAGCTACAGCGCGCACGATATCATGATCCTGGAGCGCGACATTGGACGCCTCGCTAAATACACATTCGAGATGGGCGGCGGAGGCGATCTCCTGTCGCTCTCGCTGAGCGTACCGCCCTGGACGGACCTCTACGAATTGTCGCCTGCAGAATTGCGGCTGACTAATCTGGTCACGGCTTACTCGGTTGCCGAAGTGCTCCCACCGAACGGCGACGGGACGTCCGCTGATGACGTGGGCACGACATCGGTGAAGAGCCGGATTGCGGACGAAGCGAAGAACTCGTTGCCAGCGGCCTCGTCGATCAGGGCCGCCGAAGCAATCATTCCGACAGGCTGTGCCACTTCCAGCGCCCATCCAGCGCAGCCGCAAGTCGCCTGCGGAAGGAGCAGTGCTATAGAGCCCTCGCGATCGCCGGTCGTCTCCCGCGCACCATCGGTACCCTCTGAGTCGGGCGGCAGATGGTGATTTCGTGCTCACGTGACAGTCTTTGCTTGTGGTGAGTTTCCGAAGGCGAGATGGTCCCAAACCGATATGCGATTCATTTGGACGTGCCGCCGAGGTCCTGGTTGGGGTGGAATTCGACCCCTTCTTGTGACAGGCTGCCTTGCTCAGACGGGAGCCGGGCATAGCCTTGCGTATGATGCTCTCAATCGCGATGCTGCTTGGCTCCGCGACGCCCATAATCGCGGCGACGTACGCCAAGGGCAGGTCTGGTAGCATTGCACCCGCACGGGCGAGAGGGGCCAATGATCGACGGCGGTGCGCGCAACCGACAGCGGTAGCCCGCCCCGACTCCAGTAGCCGCCTCGGCCGATCTCAGCTGCGCGCTTGGTGCTAGCAGCAGGATGAAGAGGAGAATGTCATGAAGGTCGCGATCAACGGCTTCGGCCGTATCGGAAGGACGCTGTTCAAGCAGCTCCTCGACGCGGGAGGCTTTGATGTCATCGCCGTCAACGACATCGCGTCCGCTGACGATCTTGCGTACTCGCTTAAGTACGACACTGTGCGCGGCCGTTACGGCCGAGACGTGGAGGTCGCGGGCGACCGCATGATTGTCGACGGCCGCACGTCGCGGATACTTCGAGAGCGGGATCCCCAGCAGCTGCCGTGGGACGAGCTCGGTGTCGAGTTGGTTTTCGAGTGCACCGGCCGGTTCACGAATGCTGCCGATCTTGAGCGGCATCTCGCGGCGGGAGCGGGCTTCGTCATCCTCTCGGCTCCAGTGCGCGACGGCGACGTGCCGACGCTCGCGCACGGCGTCAATACCGCCGCCGGCAAACGGATCGTCAGCTGCGCGAGTTGCACGACGAACGCGATCACGCCAGTGATGGAAATCCTGAATCGGCGCGTCGGGGTGCGCAAGGCGACGATGACGACTGTTCACGCCTACACCGCCGGCCAGGCGCTTGTCGACGGTCCGCTCGCTGATCGCCGCCGCGGACGTGCGGCGGCCGCGAACCTGGTGCCTTCGACCACGGGCGCAGCGCGCGCAACGACAAAGGCGCTGCCGGAGCTTGCGGGCCGGTTCGATGGCGTCGCCATCCGCGCTCCGGTGCCCGTCGGTTCGATCGCCGACATTACCTGCCTCGTGGTGGCTCCCACGACAGTCGAGGCCATAAACGCCGTTTTCCGCGAAGAGGCGGTGAGCGAACGCTACCACGGCGTGCTTGGCGTCTCAGATGACGAGTTGGTGTCGAGCGACGTGATCGGCGATCCCCGAGCAGCGATCGTCGACCTGACGCTCACCCAGGTCGTCGACGGCGATCTCGTCAAGCTCTTCAGCTGGTACGACAACGAGTGGGGCTACTCGGCCCAGCTCGTCCGTGTGGCCCAGGACCTTGCCGTTTCTCACGCGTGAATCGTGGCGGCGCGGCAGGCACAACCGGCGCCAACGAAGCCGCCCGGGCCGATGCGGATGGCTACACGCTGCGAACAACGGGCCAATCTCGATCGCCCCACTGCTGCAGAAGGGCGTCGACTTCGATCCGCTGAAGAGCTTTGCACCGGTCTCGCTTGTCTCCAAGGCACCGCTGGTTCTCGTTGCGAGTGAAAAGGTGCCAGTGAACGACGCAGCCAGCCTGATCGCCTACGCCAAGGCGCAGAGTAAGCCAATGCTGTATGCGACCGCTGGACCTGGCTCGCTTGGACATCTGAGCACCGAGCGCTTTCTCAATCAGGCCGGGCTACAGATGGTCCATGTCCCATACCGCGGCCAGGCACCGACGACGCTGGCGATCTTCGCCGGCGAGGTTGACGTCTTGCTGACGACCCCTTCCGACACACTGAACGAGCATATTCGTTCCGGCAAAGTGAAGCTGCTCGGCGTCTCGTCGCCTGAGCCCTCCGCCGTGGCGCCGGGTGCCACGCCCATCGGAAACTTCTTGAAAGGATACTCCGTCGAAACCTGGTTCGGGATTCTCGCGCCGGCCGGCACGCCGGCTAAAATCATCAATAGGCTCAACGCCGCAATCGGTATGACGCTGGCCAGTCCGCAGTTGCGCGATCGCTTCATGACCTTTGGCGTAGAGGCTGGGGCTAGTACTCCCACTGAACTTACCGCAATCATTGAGGCCGAAATTCCCTTGTTGCGCAAAGTAATTGAAGAGCGCCAGGTCAGGTCCGAGTAACAGCTGGAACGCGCGGCCTCCAACTACTCTCAACAGATCTGCCGTGCCACCGAAGCGCAAGTTAGCGGAGAACGACGACCCGTAAATTCAAAGATTGTGAACGGCCGCTGCTGGCGCGAAGCGGACTTTCGAAGCGGTTGAACAAGGTCCGAGCTTTTGTCGTGCGGAAAATCTCGGCTGTGCAAATCATCCTAAGTCTACCCGTGCTGGGTGAGACGCTTGCGCGAGACCGCCAGCGTTGCGCCGACCGCGTACGCCGCTGCAGCCGATGTCGCCGCAATCGGCGAGCGCTGCGGCGACTCCGACCTCATCGCCTGTGCCCGCCACCAGCAGGGCTGAATTCGACTGCAGCATCGAGCGGCCCTTCCGGTCATACTCATCGGCTGACGCTGCGCGAGCTCCAAGGTCCTGAGCATGGTTGCGACCGGCCAGACCAACAAGGCCATCGCCAGTAAGCTCATTCATGAATGAGCCCATAATTGAGAGCGTAATCGGGAACGTAAATAAAAGAGCGCAGCCGATCGATGCACGGCTGCACGCTGACAACTTCACCCGACCATGCGATCTTGCTCATGCGATTCATATCGCGACATGCTCGGCGATCCGCCTCGCAAGTGTTAACCCGGTCAGCACTGGGTTGACCGAGCCGACCGTCGGGAACAAAGACTGATCGCAAGCGTATGCGTTGCTAATGTGATGGAACCGTCCGAAGCTATTGGTCACCGAGCTCGCCGGCGCATCGCCCATCCAGAGCGTCCCGGATTCGTGATAGGTCGTGCCTAGCCCGCGATGCCATTCCGGAAATGGCCGATTGAGCGGAAAGGGTTGCGTCTGCCAGCCGCCGTCGTAGAGGTACTCAATATTGCTGGGCGCTTTAGCGATCTTCTGAGCGAGTGTGATTGCAGTCTGGTCCATCGCCTGCCATACCTGTAAATCGCCCACGCTGAGCGTGAGCTGGACATACGCTCTCGGCACGCCGTATTCATCGGACTCATAAGGACTCAGGTTCATCCAGCTCGTCGTAGCGTTGGGAATGGCGGTCGTTTTGTCGCCGCGCATCTCACCGATGCCGCGAAACGTGATCGTAATCCAGTTCGGATCCTGGTTGGCGAGTTGCGCCGAGAGGATATCCAGGTCGGGAATCATTCGAAACAGGAGCTCGTCGGAGCCGGCCGCGTGTGTGGAGGCCGTGACTTGAATGTGGAAGCGGCCGGAGGCTGTCACGCCGCGAACGAGGAGCGCCGCGGTCTGCACGTGAGCCGGCACAGGAGGTAATGCTGACCTGCGCACCCGCACTGTGAAGTCGCTGCGCACGTGCGCCATCAGATTGCGCCCCATTAAGGAAGTCGGAAAGGAAAGCAGCGCGAGCCGCGTGCTCTCTATGCCGCTCGCGGCTAGAATCACGGCGCTCTGCGAGCCGACGGGCAGAAACTTGCGTTGGCCGTCGACATCCACCTCGATCATGTGCACCACGCCGCCGGCGGCGTGCAGCTTGACGACATGCGCCACCGGCACGAGGAAAAGCTGGCGGTTCGCGTCGTTCGCGCCTGAGAATGCGACGGCGTCGCGAATAGCTTCGACCAAGAGCGGCAGGCTGCTGTACTTGTCGAAGCTGAACAGGCCCGAGCTCGGCGGACTGCCTTCGACCGCCAACGGGGCCACCTCGACACCGTTATTTCCGATGGTCGTTTCGATGTTCGGCACAAGTCCAACCGCGCTACCGATTTCGTTGCGCACCACATTGAGCAGGTCGCCGAAAATGAAATCAGCTCCCGGGACGACGCCGATCTCGCTCTCCACATTGAGATAGTTCGCGTTGAGATACAGCGTTGCTGCAGATGGCCAGCCCTGCAGGTCGGCGCTGGTGAGCCGCGGACACCACCCACCCCAGTAGATCGACTTGCCGCCGGTGCAGTAGGCGAGCCCGGGAAACTCCACGTTGCCGCGCCAAGGAATGCCCCAAACGAGCTCTCGCGCCACGCCGGGATCGCTCGACGGAGGAATCGGCGATGGCACATTGAGCCCGATCCGAGCGAGATTCTGCACATGCTCCGACACGAGAAAGCGTCCCGCGTCGAGCAGCAGTACGCGCTTGCCCGGGTGCCGACGGAATATCTTCGCCGCGCAATACGCCCCGTACATTCCGGCACCGACGACGATCGCGTCAAACGGTGCGCCGCCGTTCGCGGTCGCTTCGTCCCACGTATTGCAGACGTAGCGGCCGAGCGCATCGACAGCAAACGTCGTATTCTGGACTTGAACCGGCCCACCGGCAGGGATGAGATTAGGGAGCGGCATCGCGTTCTCCGAGTGGTGCGCCAGGGTCCCGGCTCATAAGGCACCAAGTCATGGTTGCGGCGATAACGACGCCAGCGAGGAAGTTGCGGACGAGCTTGTCGCAGCGGGTGGCAATGCCACAGAAATCTCCGAGCCGGCAGAACAATGCGTTCGATATGATCGAGGCTCAGGGTGATCGACATTGCTTTAATCGCAAGCTACTGGTTCCAGGTGGGATGCATATTGGCCCCTGATGAGAGCAACTTATGCCGGTGGAAACGACGTGAATGTGAACCGGTTCACACGCGATGGATATCTCACTTCGTGGCAGCGGCTCTTCGCGTGAATTAGAGTTGAATCTCAAGCGTGATAGCAAAGGTACAACGGACTATCGGGCGCAAACGGCCGCTTGTGGCAAAGCGGCCGTTGAGGTGGATGTTGGATCTCACGAACTCCACTCTGCACTGGACCGACCACCACTGCGAGCGCCAATCCAACCGCTTGTAGAAACGATCGCCGTTCTCAGAATAGCGAGCTTCCGACGACTAATCAGTTGCTAAGCAATTTGCGCTCGGCGACGATTTTCTCCAGAGATTGCTTACTCGTTCGAATGAGACAGTATTTGATTTTCGGTTCGGGCGCGCATATGGCGCTGTAAAATAGGGAGAAATTGGCGCACCCGACACGATTCGAACGTGTGACCTTTGCCTTCGGACGGCAGCAGTCAGGATCGCAGACGGTCTCTTGGTCACGGCGTATGTACGCGCGGCGTTTATCTCAGGCGGCCAAGCGCAACGCGTTGCAAAGGCGCTGCGAAATCGATCCGCTTTCCGGCACGTCATGCACAACCGTCGACGACTATCACACGAGCTTGCCGCGAGTTGAATTGGACAACATCAACCAGCCTGATGATAGGAGACTCAAGCCTGCGCGCCTCCCTTGATCGGCATCGCCTTCTTGGGACCGAGCCAGTGGTCGATCCGACCAGCCCAATGCTGCATCAGCTTCGTGCGCGAGCCGAAAAGCGCAAGCGGTCCGTCGCCAATGTCGAATTTCGGTCGCGCGGCGCGGCAGTCGACGTCGATCAGATCTGCTTTGGGTTGGCGCCGCGCCATCGCTCCTGCGAGCCATCTGCTCGATTCCGTCGTTCGGAATAACGAAATTCGCCGCGATCATTTAATTTCCCGATGCCAACAAAAATACCAACAGATTGGACGGCTGGACTCACTTTTTAACCAGTGTTTTCAACGAGCCTCTTAGTCGCCGATTGCTGCGGATACCAACAGGAATACCAACAAGATGACGGACGGCAATAGCTCGCAAAAATAAATCAGCAAGCGCTCGGCAGCAGGCAGGGCCCATGCCATCCCGGTCTCCACAATCGCCGACCGGAATCGAACCCGGCTCAGACTCGAAATCTTTGGCGGAGGCAGGCGAGCGCTTACTCAGCAGCTTTCAGTCTCTTCGAAGTGGAATGATTGAAAATCGTGAGTTTGACTCCCATTCTCTCCGCCATTTACGCGATTTTGTACGCCAGACTACGATTTCGCGCGCTTGGGTTCGCTAGGCCTACAGGCAGGGAAATGAAGACCAAGAGCCACGAAACAGCCGCGGACCGAAACTGCCGCGGTCCACGACATATCGGCCCGCGACACGCAGACGAAGGAGATGCCTGGCCAGCTTGGACCCGCGAAGTCGAAGGATTTCGACACCGGCAATTGCATGGGTCCGTGCCTCGTGACGTATGACGAACTCCGCGATCCATACGACCTGACGATGATCGCCAGGGTCAACGGAGAAGAATGGGGGATAGGAAGCTCGTCGACGATGATGTGGAAGTTCGAGGATCTCATTCAGCATATTTCCGCTTCGGAGACCCTATATCCCGGAGAGTTCCTCGGCTCAGGCACAGTCGGTTCGGGGTGCGGACTTGAAACGTCTCGCTTTCTCACTGCAGGCGATGTCGTTGAGCTTGAGGTGGAAGGCATCGGTATTCTGCGAAATCGCATCATTCGGCGGAATATGTAAGCCATTCGCCGGAGTTCTCTCAACCTTCGAAACCCAAGGTTCAGTTGCAATACGCTGCTATGCGCAGCTTATGCGACCCGCACGTTTTCAGTCGGGCGGAGCGTAGATTTCTCTGACTTTTGCAACGTGGGACCGACTTCGCCTATCTCATCGCAACCGCCGACTTTGGCCGGCCGGATACCTCAACGTGTCGAGGTCGATAGGTTGGCAGTTTGGTCTTCACCGATATCGAGCGCCCTGGCGTTTGCGACTCGATGTCCGGCATGACCGTTTTCAGACAGCCTTCAACGAGCGCCTATGGCGATCACGCGCCGGCGGCGGTGCTCCGCACCTGGTTTTGGGAGCCCCCTGGGCTGGATGGAACTGCGGATTCAGCAGCATCAGGCAATCCGCAACGATCTCGTTAGTGTCTTTCGCGAGAGGAAACTGGCTACTCGCGAGCCGCAAGCCGGCAGTTATCTATTCCTACACTGCCACACCCCCTCGCAGTAAGTCTGGAAGACTTTGTTCGGTTGCTACGCCACCAGGCAGACGTAATCGTGACGCCTGGTATCGAGTTCGGTCCCTATCCGAACAGTATCCGGCTGAACTTCTCTCAGGGCATGCCGCGGCAGTAGCCGCAGGGCGGCGCATCGTTGAGATGGCGCATCGATATCAGAAGTGAATCGCGATGGCCGTTCGATCCGTTCCGGTGCCACAAGGCGCTAACGCTATTTAATGCGCCTCTTGATTAGACGATTTTGTTTTGATGAAATCCAAGAATGCGCGCAGTGGCAGTGGTACCAGGCGGCGGCCGGAATAATATAGAAACGGCCCAGGAAACGATGGCCACCAATCCGACAAAACTGGAAGGAGGCGTCCGCTTTTGAGGTGCGGGTCGAGCCATTCTTCAAACAGCGCGATGATTCCGACACCGGCAACGGCCATATCGACGGCAAGGTCCATCGCGCCACCGATGCTTACGGTCAACGGGCCTTGCGGTTCGATGCGGACGACCTCCGCTCCCTGTCCGAATTCCCATGGGCTCATGAGGGTGCCATTGCCGAAGCGCCCGCGTAGGCAGGCATGCTGGAGGAGGTCACGGGGGTGGACTGGTTCGCCGCGCCGAGCCAAGTAGGCGGGGGAAGCGGCGACCGCCAGACGCTGGATGCGCGGCCCGATCGGCACCGCGATCATGTCCTGCTCAAGCCGCTCATCGTAGCGGATGCCAGCGTCGCATCCTGCCGCGAGCACGTCCACGAAGCTGTCTTCGGCGATGATTTCGAGCTGTATATCGGGATAGAGAGCGACAAAAGGAGGTAGGATCGCGGGCAGCACCAGACGAGCTGCGCTGACCGGCACGTTAAGCCGCAGCGTGCCGGCCGGCTTATCCCGGAAACCGTTGACGACATCGAGCGCCGCATCGACCTCTCGGAGCGCTGGCGTGAGCCGCTCCATTAATCGCAGTCCAGCCTCAGTCGGCGCCACACTCCGCGTCGTGCGATGGAGCAACCGCACACCCAGTTTCGTCTCAAGCCGGCGCACCGCCTCGCTGAGCGTGGTCGGACTGACTCCTACGGTGCGGGATGCATCTCGGAAGCCCCGACACTGCGCGACAGCCAGAAATGCATTTAAGTCGCCCAAATTCGCGCCCATTGTCCAGATTCCCGTACAGCCCATTCGGATCATACAGGATTATCATGGCAATAGGTATTCGTTACGTAGTTCTAGACAGCCGCTGTGGTTGTGAACTCAAAGGAGGACTACATGTCTCGAGCCATCCCCGTCCGCGGATCGGTCAGCAATTCCAGGTCCCGGCGCGCAGCTTTCCTCAACGTCGAAGTGACGCAAGAAATCTGGTTGCCAGGCCCCATCGCAGACGTATTCGATTTCGTTGCAGGCGAAGACGTCCTGCCCAAGATCCTCACCGGCTATGGCCTTGTGCCCGCTGTAGCATTCACGTCCGACGTTTCCGGCCCATGGGACCAGGTAGGCTCGCACCGCATTGTGCACCTGGCGGACGGAAGCACCGCCGAAGAGAGTGTGACGCATTACGACCACGCATCCTATTTTGCCTATCGCGTGAGCAATCCGAGCTTTTCCTTGAAGCATCTCATGGTCGATGCGCGCGGGCAGTTCTGGTTCATGGAGGAAAAGGGAGGAACGAGAGTCAAATGGACGTACTCCTTCGCGGCCAAGAATCGTTTGGCCAGAATTCCGTTGGCGCTCTTCGTGAAGACGCAGTGGAGTGGCTATATGAGGACCTGCTTGCATAACGTCGTCGGAAACTTCGCCGGCAAGTGACCGCAAGGTCTTCTTCGACCCGCTTGCGCGCCGCAAGCTCGGCCCTTCAGGGCCGGGCCCAAGCCGGGGCGACCTCCGCGGCGAAAGCGTCCACCGCGCCGAAGGCCCTTCTCGGAACAAGCCGGCTCCGATTCTTTATCGTACGCATCGACATAGATGGCGCGGTCCGCGGCGGGCCCGGCCTGCCCTGGGCACGCTTCGAGGCCTCTCCGGCACACAATCGAAACCTGCCGTAACGGATACACGCGGAGATCGGCTCGATTCCAACTGCGTGCCAAGAACAGGCTTACCAGGTTTCCTCTGGCTCTGTTCGTGAACTCCCAGGGGAAGGGTTACATCGACGTCTGCTTGCAGAACGTGGCCAAGCACCTCTCCAACGGATGACCGCATATCCTCTGGGCGCGCGCTTTGCGCGCGTCCGTCTCCCTGTCGGCTGGGTCGCATCTTTTCTCGGGCCGCGGTTTAGCGCTTGTGCTAATCGATGAAGCCGGCAAGTTCCTCGGGCGTCCCCGAGGGGAAGGATTGCCTGAGAAAATCCAGGAACGCGGATACGCGAGCGCTTAACAGTCGGCGCGACGGGTATAGAGTCCAGATGGCGATTTCTGGTCCATCGACATCACCCCAGCTGACAAGCTTGCCGGCGGTCAGGTCGTGACTCACCAGCGACACTGGGAGGCGCGCAGCGCCTACGCCTGCGCGGACGGCATCGCGGATCATGACGATGGATGTGAGGCGAAGCACCGGATCGATTGTTATCCGGGACTTTCCGCGTGGCGCCACCACTTCCCAGGCGGAGCTCAGATCGCCGGTCCCGCGCATCACGGCCGGAACGGCGACATTGGGCTTTGGACGGGCCAGGGCAGGGCTCGCCACGACCACAAGCCGGTCGCGCAGGAATATCCGCCCGACGAGGCTGTCATCCGGATCCGGATTGACCCTTATAACCAAGTCATAACCTTCCTCGATCATATCGACGGCGCGGTCTTCCGTCGTGACCTCGAGCCGGACTTCCGGATATTTGAGCGCGAACGCCGCGGCCAGCTTGCCCATCGCGGTTTGCGAGAACAGCAGGGGCGCGCTGATCCGCAACCTGCCTCGCGGCTTCTCCCCGCCTGATGCGATCGCCGCCGCCGTCTCGTCGAGCTCGGCGAGCAATGCACCTGTCCGCTCATAAAGCGCCCGGCCTTCCTCGGTAAGTTTCAGAGCGCGTGTTCCTCGCTCGAATAGGCGCAAGTCGAGGTTGCTTTCCAGTTCGGAAACCCGGCGGGAGAGCGTCGCCTTCGGTCGTCCAGCAGCCCGGCCGGCCCGTCCAAACCCTCCGTGACGGGCGACCAGGTTGAAATCGGCGAGAGCGAGCAAATCCATGTGTTCCACCCATGAGACGGTCTGTCCAAATATAGCGTCTATCGGTCCGAATGTGGATCACTAATTTGCGGGTGTGTCTTCTAACCCCAAACCCGGAGTGATCCTCATGACCATCCTCGTTACCGGCGCAACCGGCAATGTCGGCCGCCAAGTCGTCGAACAACTCGTCAAGCGCGGCGCCGATGTCCACGCGCTCGTCCGCGATCCCGCAAAGGCCATCTTCCCGGCGGGCGTCACTGTAGTGAAGGGCGATCTGCTGGACGTCGACTCGCTGCGGAGCGCGTTCTCAGGGGTCTCGACCCTGTTCCTACTCAATGCCGTGGTGCCGGAAGAATTCACCCAGGCCCTGACCGCGCTCAACCTTGCCCGCGAAGCCGGTATTGAGCGGATTGTCTACCTCTCGGTGATCCACAGCGACCTCTACGTCAACGTGCCGCACTTCGCGGGCAAATTCGGCGTCGAGCGCATGATCGAGCAGATGGGCTTCAAGGCTACCATCCTGCGCCCCGCGTACTTCATGAACAACGAACTCACGATCAAGGACTTGGTGACCGGATACGGCATCTACCCGATGCCGATCGGCAGCAAGGGACTCGCGATGATCGACGCCCGCGACATCGGCGAGATCGCGGCCATCGAACTCATCCGCCGTGAGCACTCCGCCGTGCCGCTTCCGCTCGAACGCTTCAATCTCGTTGGTCCCGACACGCTGACGGGCGCCAATGCCGCTGCCATCTGGTCGGAGGTGCTGGGCCGTACGATTACCTATCCCGGCGACGACACTGCCGGCTTCGAGAACAACCTCAGGCAGTTCATGCCGAGCTGGATGGCCTTCGACATGCGGGTGATGAGCGAGCGATTCCTCACCGAGGGAATGGTTCCCGAGGCCGGCGACGTCGAGCGTCTGACTAAGCTGTTGGGCCGTCCCCTGCGGTCCTATCGCGACTTCGTTTCCGAAATCGCAGCCTCTGCCTGACGGCAGCGGCGAAATTCAACCACGACAACAAGGAAGCACGACCATGATCTATTCGACCGCCACCGTCCCGGTGAATCCGAAAGGCGCGACACCGCTAACCCGCGCGCAGCTGTGGAACGGCCTGGTTCTCAAAGCCCGCGACGCCCGGCTGTTTCTTCCGCCCAACCTCTGCACCCGTTGCGAGGTCGTGGAAGAGAGCGCGACGCACATCGTACGTGAAGCCACGATCGCAGGTGACGATCTGCGCGAGATCATCGCCTTCGAGCCGGAGAAAAAGGTCACCTTCTTCCAGGCCACCGGTCCGCGCGAAGGTGCCATCATCAACGAGCTTTTCGAGGACGATGCCGGCGCGTTGCAGTTGAAGTTCTATTGCTACACCGGCTTGCGCGGCAAGACGCCTTTCGGCCCAGAAGAACAGGCCGAGCAGGCGCAGTTCGACAGCGACACGGGTTACAAAGCCGCTCTGCTGTCCACGTTGAAGCGGACCCGCGAACTGGTCGCTGAGGGCAAGCTCTGATCACCAGAGACCGAAACTGCGGGACGGCTTCCTGGGAGGCGTCCCGCCATTCAGCCTGGCGTTGCTGAAGTCGTCGCGTCACGGATCTCCCGTCCTCGAGAATGCGATGGCCGCGACGTAGCTGGGCTTGCGAGATAGGGGCTCCGCCTTCATTACGTCAAATTCCGGATTGAAGCACCGATCGCTTCGGCGTGAGCGAGTGCCCTCGTCGGGAGGCACGCACGGCAAAGCGACTCGGAGTCCAGTCGCTTAACGGCGCTGTTGTCGACGACGGGCCATTGGGCGGGACAGGCTTTTGTCGAAGGCGAAACCATTTTCCGGCGGTAGCTCAAACGGTGGTTTTTGATCCAGGAAGTCAAAAATGCTTTGTCTTTCAAAGGAGGTTGACTGACACTCTCTCCGCCATTTGCACGTGCGCCAACCTACGATTTTGAACCTCTATCGCGGCGATTTCCATCACCGTGACAGCACCGGTGCCGACCAGATGATCCGTCCTGGCGCGCTGAAGATTGGGGTAGCCGTGACGTTCAAGATAATCGGGAGAGGCAACGACAACACGCCGATCAGGGGCGAGCCGCCGCGCCACGAATGAGGAGTCACTGAGCTCAGTATATCGAACGGCAACATCGAATGCCCCTTCAACGAGATCGACAACGCTGTCGGAGACGCGCATGTCGAGCTTGAGGTCTGGATACCGATCTATAAATTCCGGCAGGCCTGGCACGATATGCATTCGTGCGAATGAGGAGGGGGCTGCGACCCGAAGTGTCCCGCGTGGTGATGTCTGCTCGCGCCCCAAGGCCGCGCGAGCAGACGCTGCCGCGTCCAGTACATTCTCAGCATGAGGTAGGAACCGCATCGATGCGACACCGGATCTAATTCCGATCATGTCGCGTTGCGGGTTCGAGAACTTGATCCTGGTCGCCGGATTCAACGGTCACGGCTTCGCGCTGGCGCCCGCCGTGGGTCAGGTCATTTCGGGTTTGATTCTCGATGGCATCGCGCCGCTCGATCTCGATGCCTTCCGATTGTCCCGGTTTCCGAGGGGCGTCTGGATAGGCAATCCGGCGCCATGTGAGCTGAGTTGGAGGAATGCCCTTGAGGAACAATGGAGCCTGCCGCTACGCGGCAGGTTCGACGTCGATGTTTTCGTGGACCTCGAAGTGGCGCCGCTGCAACTCGGCCAAAAGGAGGGAACGTCATAGTACTCTTCCGGTCCCCAGACGCCGGCTTTGCGCTCTTTCGACAGCAGCAGTTGTACGCCGATCGAAAGGCCCATCGACGTGCCGGCATCGACAAAACCATCGAACGAAGGATGCGGGTGGCCGATCACAGCGAAATTCAGCGTGGTCTTTTTCCCTCCGCTGGTGCCGTGACCGATCGCGAGATGAATTTCGTGGCTCTGCTGTGCAGGAATGCGATGACGATTGGTGGCAATATTGCGCGCGATCACGGCTTCGAGGAACTCGGCCGGCGTGATCTTGGCGTTTCCGACCTTGATCGGTTGATCAAAGGCTCCGAACCCGGCCTTGATCAATCCTGTCCAGGCTTCGTGCTCCCGGTGCGGCAAATGCAGCTTCCAGGTGAATTCGCGAATGCCCTTCTCCCGAATACCTTCCGCGAAGGGTACGGTGAGTGGTTCAGAGTGTTGGGTATACATGAATTCGGTGCGGCCCCACGGTTCGGGCAGGAGAAGTATTTCCTTTCCGGATTGCGGAGCGACTTCCTTCAACGAGCCGTCGAGGAATTGCATCGAGGGATTGGCATATTCGCCGAGAATGGTGGAGACACTGTAGGGCGGCACAAGAATCGGATTTTCCTCTCCGACTAAGGTAGCGGCCCAATAGAGATTGATGCGATCAATCGTATCCAGCCGCTCAGCCACTGCCTTGCAGATCATATTGGAGACACCCGGATCGGCTCCGAGTCCCAACACGGCGGTGACGCCGGCCGCCTTCCACGCGTCATGTTGCTTCTTCTGTTGGACGGTGAAGACACCCATTCCACCGTAGTCGACGTAAGTGCGCCGGGCTCGCAGACACGCTTCGAAGATCGCCATCTGATGACCTGCGAAGGTGGGAACTGCGTTGATGCAGAGGTCGTGTTCCTTCAGCAACGCTGCCAGCTTCCCGGAATCATCGACATTGAGCTCGACGCCCCTGAGCCGTGGATCCGCAAGTTCGGCAACAAGCTTGTTGGCGCGCTCGGCAGCGAAGTCGGCCACTGTGATCAAGTCGATGGCTCGGGACGAGTAGGGTGCGACGAGGTCCCGCACCGTGCCGCTCGCCATGGCGCCGGCGCCACCCAGAACAAGTATTTTCGCCATCAGTTTTCCCTTTCGCCTTGCGAAGCCTCAAGCATCAAATATTTAGCCAAAGTGAAATTTATCAGCCCGAGCGGTCGCAATGCAAAGGGTTTTTGGGGGATGGATCAATAGATAGGCGGCGTGATGATCCAGTGGATGTAGGTCATCGTGGGGCCGGAATTGACGTAGCGGTGGGGCGTTTCCGAATTGAAGCTGAAGCTGTCGCCAGGATTGAGCAGATATCTTTGGGAGCCGAGGAAAAGCTCGAGCTGGCCATCGATGATGATCCCGAACTCCTGGCCTATGTGGCTGTCGAATTCGGTTCCTGACATGCCGCCGGGAAGGAGGTAGGCCACGAAAGCCTGTATTGGAGTCCCTTCCTCGGGTGTCATTATTTCCATGTGCATGCCGATACTGTCGAGATTTAGCACGCGTCTCATGTGCTTTCTCGTGATGTGACGGCTCTCGCCCGCATCTTCAGCGTCGGTCCTGGCGAAGAGGGAGCTCACGGAGACGCCGACAGCATCGGCGATCTGCCTGAGCGATCGCATCGAAGGTGTGGTCAGGCCCCGTTCGATCTGACTGATCAGCCCGATCGACAGTCCAGTGGCGTCCGCGACGTCCTTGAGGCTCAAATCTTTGCTCTTCCTGGCCTCCCGCAGAAGGCCGGCCAGGGCCGGATTGCGGGCCGGACTGCCCTTTGGGCTGGGCCTTTTCGGACCCGCTGGCGGGGTTAACCCTGACTTGCCCGCTTTTCGTTCGTCTCGCTTCATTTTCACTCTTGCTAAAATTTCAGGTTTCTGTCGTACTCCACCGGGAAGGCGAATTCCAGCCGGAACCGCCCCTTTTGGCGGTCCACTCAGTGAAGTGCGGATTTGCATTGATGATCAAGATGGCGATCGAG
This sequence comes from Bradyrhizobium sp. sBnM-33, assembly GCF_032917945.1. Taxonomy (NCBI): domain Bacteria; kingdom Pseudomonadati; phylum Pseudomonadota; class Alphaproteobacteria; order Hyphomicrobiales; family Nitrobacteraceae; genus Bradyrhizobium; species Bradyrhizobium sp. sBnM-33. The sequence continues at coordinate 8,482,825 of NZ_CP136624.1, read as the reverse complement.
GTCGGGGGTACCTTTACCGATCTAATTTGGATTGAAGGCGATGACGTCCGTTCGCACAAACTGCCCTCAACCCCTCATGATGCGTCGGTCGGTGTGATCGATGGTCTTTCACAGTCCCTTGGCCCTAACCATCCCAAGCTGACGCACCTGTTTCACGGATCGACGGTGGCCACCAACGCGGTCATCGAGCGGAAGGGGTGCCGCGCGGCGTTTCTGGCGACCCGCGGCTTCCGCGATCTTTTGGTCTTGCAGCGACAGCTTCGTCCGAACGTCTACGCGATCGCCTGCAAAAAACCGGAGCCGTTGATACCCCTCAAGCGCTCCGTCGAACTGACCGAGCGCATGGACGTTTCTGGGCAAGCCGTTCTTTCTCTCGACGAAGACGAATTGTGTCGGACGATCGACCAGTTGATCGAAAAGGAAAAGCCCGAAGCGCTTGCGGTCTGCCTGCTGCACTCCTACCGGAATCCCGAGCACGAGCAGACAGTGCGGAGGATCGTGAACAAGCGCTATCCGGATCTACCCGTGGTGCTGTCGTCGGACGTGCTGCCGACATTCCGCGAGTACGAGCGGGCGTCGACAACGGTGATGGCGGCCTATCTGGTGCCGCTGGTCGGTCGTTATCTGCGCCGCCTCGAGGACCATCTCGGCGAGCGCGCGCCCGGCAGCGGTCTGTTCGTGATGCAATCGTCGGGCGGTGTGCTTCCAAGCTCCGGATCGCATGGCCGGGGCGTGGAGATGCTCAATTCGGGGCCGGCGGCCGGCGTGATCGGGGCGACGCGGATGGCGGACGTCACTGGTGATCGCAACGTCATTACGCTGGACGTAGGCGGAACGAGCGCGGATATCTGCCTCATTGCGAATGGGGTTCCCGGCATCACCGCCGAGACGGAAGTGGACGGGCTGCCGGTCGGTCTGCCCAGCGTCGACATCGCAAACATAGGCGCAGGCGGTGGCAGCATCGGATGGATCGACGAAGGCGGAATGCTGCAGGTCGGGCCCCGCTCGGCGGGCGCAAAGCCGGGCCCGGCATGCTACGGACACGGCGGCAGCGCTCCTGCCTTGACCGACGCGCTGGTGCGCCTTGGATTGATCCGGCCGCACCGTTTTCTCGGCGGCAGGATGACATTGCATCCGGAAAAATCCGACCAGGCGCTGAAGACGCTTGCTGAACCGCTCGGCCAGACCGTCGACGAAATGGCCCAGGCGATGGTCGAAATCAGCACCGCGCATATCAGCCAGGGAATGCGCCTCGTTTCGGTTCAGCGCGGCCACGACCCAAGGGATTATTCGCTCTACGGCTACGGGGGCATGGGGCCGATGATCAGCGCGCTCGCTGCTTCCGAACTAAAGATACGCCGCGTCGTGATTCCACCTTATCCCGGCTTGTTCTCCGCACTGGGTCTCCTCGTTGCCGACGTCAAGCGAATCTATCGCGAGACCCGATTCTTGCCCGTGGATGGCGAAAGCCCCCGGACAATCGCAAGCACATTCCGCCAAATGCAGCGCGAGCCGGAGTCGGAGTTCATCAGATACGGCTATGCGGCAGCAGATATCGTCTACGAATATGCGCTCGAAATGCGTTATGCGGGGCAGGGCTTCGAGCTCTTGGCGACGATCGACCTTGATCGCCTGGATCGCGAAGGCGTCGCTTACCTTCGCGAAGTGTTCGGCGCAGCTCACCAGGCCCGCTACGGCTCGACATCCCGCGCTGCGCCGATCGAAATCGTGACATTCCGTCTGACCGCGCAAGCGCCGACGCCCTCAACAGTGCTGAACTCGTTGACCAAGATGAGTGAAGAGAAAAGCGAGGCAGAAATCGAGAAGGGACAGATCATCTTCGGAGGCGGAAAAATCGCCTGTCGATTCGCCTGGCGCGGCAGTTTGGCTCCGGGCTCGGTCGTCAAGGGCGCCGCAGTGATCGAGGAGCCGACAGCAACAACGTTCGTACCGCCGGGATGGATACTCACCGTCGACAAGACCGGCGCGCTCATTCTCACTCCGGAATCCTAGATCATGCGCACGAATCTCAATCAAGCGACCTTCAACATCATCAGCCACGGGCTGCACGGCATGGCGCAGGAAATGGGCGAGAAGCTCGTGCGCTCGGCCTATTCCACCATCATCCGCGAAGCCAGAGACTGTTCGACGTCCTTTCTCGATCGCAATGGCCGCATCATCGCCCAGGCACAGTTTTGCCCGATCCACATGAACTCCTTCGGCAAGGTGTTTGAGGCGTTTGCCGCGAAGTTCGATCTCTCGACCATCAAGCCAAACGAAGGTCTGATTACGAACGATCCCTATCACGGTGCCCAGCACCTCAACGACATCGTTCTATTCACACCGGTTTTCTATCGTGACAAGTTGCTGGCGTTTAGCGCTTCGCTCGGCCATCACATCGATGTCGGAGGAGGCGCGGCCGGCCCCAACGCGAGCGCCACTGACGTGTTCTCGGAAGGCCTGCGTATCCCGCTATGCCGGTTCGACGTGGATCGCGATCTCGGCGACGGCCTTCTGGAACAATTCATCAGAATCAACGTCCGTCCGCCCGACGACGTTATGGGCGATATCTATGCACAGCTGGCCGCCAATCGGACCGGTCAGGCTCGCTTCATAGAGATGCTCGATCGATTCGGCGAGGAGACGGTGCTGGCTGCGGCGCGTGATCTTCAGGATTATTCCGAGCGGCTCGCCCGCGACGCCGTGCGCGCAATTCCTGACGGCGTTTATCGCGCGGAAGATTTTGTCGACGACAACGGATTCACAGCGGATCCATTACGGGTTGCCGTCAAAATTACCATCGATGGCGACGAGATCGAAATCGATTTCGACGGCAGCTCGCCGCAGACGAAGGGAATGATCAATTCACCGCACGCGTCGACGGTATCGGCGGCCTATGGAGCCATTGCGATCTTGCTGGGGGGAGGGCGCATTCCGGTGAATGACGGTCTCTATCGGCCGATCCGCTGCGTGAAAGTACCTTATGGATCGTTTCTCAATCCTAGCCAGCCCCTGGCGGTAAGGGCCCGCAACAACGCATGCCATCGGGTCTACAATTCGATCATGCTCGCGATGTCTGAAGTGGTTCCGGACCAGGTACTGACGTCCGGTCACGATACGACGAACGCGATCGGCATGGGTCATATGGGCTCCGATCGATACCGTGTCTACATGGAGGTCGTCGGTGGAGGGTGGGGCGCCTCGGCCGGCTCGGACGGGGCGGACGTCGTCGATGGCTACGTGGGAAATTGCTCGAATGTACCTGTCGAGTCGCTCGAGGCCGATTACCCCTTCATGCGGGTGGAGGAGTACGCGCTGCGCCGCGGCTCGGCCGGTGCGGGGAAACACCGGGGAGGCCTGGGTGCGCGACGGGTCTATCGCATCATGGACGATGGCGTAACGTTCAATTCCTACTCCGATCGGTTCAAGATACCGCCATGGGGATTGTTCGGCGGGAAGGCCGGCGCGAAATCCCGGTTTGTCGTGGAACGCGATGGCGAGCTGATCACGCTTCCGTCGAAAGGCAACACGGAGCTTTGGCGGGGCGATCGTCTCGTGATCGAGACCGCCGGCGGAGGCGGATATGGCGATCCCCGGGATCGCGACCCCAGGCACGTTCGGAACGATTGTGAGCAAGGTCTGGTCATGGCGGAGGACACCTCCGCGATGATCGATCGAAGCATCGTCCGATGAGATGGACGGCGCGTTTTCAGCAACGATGAGGCATCACCCATGATCATTCGGTACTGTGTCGCTATGAGCGTTGTGGCTTTGCTGGGGCTTTCCACCATCGTGCCCTGCGACGCCAAGATCGAGAAGGACGTCGTCAAGATCGGGATCCTCAACGATATGAGCGGCCCCTATGCCGACTTGGGTGGTCCGGGCTCTGTCGTCGCTGCACAGATGGCTGTCGATGATCTCGGAGGAGCTATCAATGGTGTGCCCGTGCAGATCATTTCTGCCGACCACCAGAACAAGGCCGATGTCGGATCGGCAACAGCACGTCGTTGGTTCGACGTCGACGGCGTCGATGCCATCGCCGACGTGCCGGTCTCGTCCGTTGCGTTGGCAGTGCAAGAGGTCGGCCGACGGGCTCGTCGCATCACGCTGATGCAAGGATCGACATCGGATCTTTCCGGGAAGGCCTGTTCACCCTATAGCACGGCGTGGCAGGACGACACCTATGCCTATTCGAAGGCCTCCGCACAAAACACTGTAAAGAATGGAGGCAAGACCTGGTTTTTCGTAGAAGCCGATTATGCGTTCGGCCATGCGTTGGAACGGGACGTCACGGCATTCATAACCGAAGCCGGCGGATCCGTGCTTGGAGTAGCGCGACATCCAATCAATACTGCCGACTTGAGCTCCTTCCTTCTGCAAGCGCAGAGTTCCAAGGCTCAAATCATCGGACTTCTGAACGGCGGGGCCGATTTGATCAATTCGATCAAGCAAGCCAAGGAGTTTGGCATCACCGACAGCGGACAGAAGCTGGTCGGATTTCTTGTGTATCTGACTGACGTCCACAGTCTGGGCCTGGATGCGACGAACGGATTGTTGCTTTCCGAAGGGTTCTATTGGGATCAGAACGACGTGGCTAGGACCTGGTCGAAGCGCTATTTCGAAAAAACCAAGCGAATGCCGACGAAGGAGCAAGCATCTGTCTATGCGTCCATCACGCACTATCTGAAAGCAGTGAAGAGCGCTGACTCAGTAGATGCCGATGTGGTCGCGGCGGAGATGCGAAAGGCTCCAGTCGACTATTTCGGCAATGCCGGCTCGATTCGCATCGACGGCCGGGTTCTCTATCCCATAACGTTGTACCAAGTGAAATCCCGCAGCGAATCAAGGGGGGCTTGGGACTACTATAAAGCGGTCGGAAATGTAGAGGCAGATCGCGCGTTTCGTCCGCTCAACGAAGGCGGCTGCTACCTGGTCAAGTGAGGTCAGCATACCGGCATCGCCGGATCCTGTGAAAGCTATCGGGCAATGCATCCGCTCTGGCACACCGGACACCGACCTGCCGGCTCTCACCGAATGCGGCATGCGCGTTCTGGCTGCCGTCGGGCTTGCAGTGAATCTTGGAGCAATTTGGCTGGCGAGCTAGGTCGGATCGGCAGCGCAGGTTGTGGCGGCGCATCTCGTAAGCGTCCAAAGCTCGATCAGGGAGACAAAGTGGTGAGATTTATTGGTCATCATGTCGGGGGGTCGACACTGGCAAGTAAGACTGATGTCGACTGCGCAGTGGATATTGCATCGAACGCATTCGAAGCTTGGGCTGATGCCGCGCCGCTCCGGCGCGCGCGTATCCTGAACAAGTTCCTGCGTCTCGTTGAGGATCGAACGTCCGAATTGGCGTCTGCTGTAACAAGGAACATGACAAAATCCACGCAGACACGGTGGGCGAAATGCAGCGTGGTCTGGAAGTCATTGAATTCGCGACCGGCGCCCCGCATCTGCTGAAGGGCGAAATCACCGAGAATGTCAGCTCCCGCATTGACAGCCATTCCGTCAGGCCGCTCGGCGTCGTCGCGGGCATCACGCCGTTCAATTTTCCCGCGATGGTCCCGATGTGGATGTTTCCGGTCGCGCTGGCGTGCGGAAACTGTTTCATCTTGAAGCCATCGGAGCGGGATCCGACAGCATCATTGCTGATTTGCCGACTGGCTGAAGGAAGCTGGTTTACCCGACGGTGTCTTCAACGTCATTCAAGGCGACAAGGAAGCAGTCGATGCGTTGCTCCACCATCCCGATACTGCGGCCATCAGCTTTGTCGGATCCACGCCCATAGCCGGGCGTATCTACAAAACCGCAGCAAAACATGGAAAGCGGTGCCGGCCCTTCGGTGGCGCGAAAAATCGGTAGTGTCTCAGTTTGAAATTTGCCCCGATTGACGCACCTGTCGCATTCCGACGCCGCCTCCTATATGCTTAGCCCTATGAACCGCCAAATAACCCCCGTTCTGCATCTTGATGAGTTGCAAGCATATGATGCCATGGTGGAGTTTCTTGACGCCTATTGGCGTCGTGACGGAATGCATTCTGACGACATAGCCATACTTCTCGGCGGCCTTTCAAGGTCTACCTGGACCGACAAATTTCCGAGCGATCCAGCAATGTGGGAAGACTGGATGAGGGCTGTTAGCAAGGTGAAAGGGGCTAGCTCCAATGCCAACCGAACCTAAAGGCGAGAAGCGCCCAGCCGACGTGATCGGCAACGCCGTCATGGTCGCGAAGATCTCGACAGGCGAGATAGAGGACAGCACCCCGGATGTGGTCTGAAAATGTCGGACGTCGTTGCTCTGATCGACGCGCGGGAAGAGCCTGCGGGTCCGAGGGCCTTACAAGAAAAAGGCCCCGAAATTTCAAACTGAGACACTACCGAAAAATCACATGATCATTTTGCCTGATGCGGACCTCGATCAGGCGGTGGACGCGCTTATGGGAGCGTCCTACGGATCGGCGGGGGAACGCTGCATGGCGATCTGCGTGGCGTCCCTGTCGGTCAGCGCACTGCGGACGAGCTTATTGCGAGACTGGCACCCAAAGTGGTCAAAGCGAATGGCGTGCTCTGCGTCAGCAGCCTTGGCGCCGATCAGGTCGGCCTGTCGCAGATGTTCGCAGGCGTCGTTCGGGTAGCAATGAGCGGTGTGCTGGACCGAACTGGCCGTGCTTGCCACCTGCTCACCGTACTGCGTGACCTCACGCGTCGCGCTCGATATCCGCGAAGTTGGCACGCAAAGCGTGATCTTCCGAAGTGCTCTCCACCGCGCATGCCGACGACGGCGAGCCCTGATCTATCACAGCCGCAACTACGCAACCCTCCGGCAAATGGCTTGATTCTGCCGGCGCCAAATTCCCGAGCCAATGGATCTGACCATGCTACGTACCGGTGCGCAATACCTGGAAGCCCTGAACGACGGCCGCAATATGTGAGTCGGCGATGATCATCCCGCAGCCGCTTTTTCCGAAACACCCAGCTAACGGGATGCCCTTTATGAACACGACGTTTGAAGTGCCGCGCGACCGTCTATTTTCCATCGGCGCGGCAATCAAACTCCTCGCGTTACATCAGACTGTCGATACGCTTCAGAGGTTGCAGCACGATATCAGAAATTGCTGCTACTCCAATCTTAAACGCCTTATGGTATTCCGGATCATCAATCATATTCTTGAATGCGGATCGGCGCGGATACTGAACCAGCACAGCGGCATCCCATTCCTGTGCTTGCCCTGTCGTGAGCACCGGCAGACCATCGCCGCCGAATAGGATTTTCGCACCAAATCGAGCCAGAATCGGCTTGGCCATTTGTAAGTATTCCAGATATTTCTCTCGGCCGCCATCGGGTTCGAATCGAAGCAGATTCAACATTATAACGGCTGAATCGTCGTCTCCAGTCAGGAAGGCGTCGATCGCGACAGGTGACAATGAAACCATTTATCTTTCCTTTGACATGGCACCGGGAGCGAGTGCACCCGTCAATTGGTAGCGTGTCGACGTGTCAGAAACTGTCAGGATCGAACGCCAGTCACGATCCTGCTGCCGCCACCGCCTCACGATCGATTGGCGTCGCCCGGGGTAGCGCTCCTCCGAAATCGTCCTGAGGTGCAAACGATCGACACGGAAGTGGCGGAAGGCCGATCTGTGTTCGCACCAAGCCGCCAGTACGCGCACGTCGTCGAAATAGACGATTGCGATCGGCCAGATGCTGCGATCCGATAACGAGCCGTGGGCGTCTTCGTAGCTGATCGCGACTTTGCGTTGCCGACGGATGGCATCTCGCAGAAGTGCGACCTGCGGAGGGTCCATGAGCTCAGACGCTGAGGCCGCGGTTACGAGAGCAGGTGGCTCATCGCTCGTCGAGGACCCGTTCTTTCTCGCGGAAAGTATTTTCGCCAAGGCGCTTTCGCTGCATGGTGCCAAGGCAGGATCGGCCCGCTGCCGCACCCAGCCTAGACCGAGTATCAACGCGTCCAGTTCGTCCGTTGAGAATGCGAACTCCGGAAGAAAAAATCCTTCTCTCAAACAATAGCCGATACCTGCTTGCCCCTCGATAGGCGCTCCCAGCGAACGCAACGTTTCAATGTCTCGGTATATGCTCCGCTGCGAGATACCCAGTTCACGCGCAAGATAGAGGGCCGTAACGGGCATCCTGCGTGCGCGCAACACGCTGATCAGTTCAAATAGACGACTCGTTCTGTACATATACCGAAACTTTCTCGACAAACGCCGTCCGCGAGATCAGGGCGGCGCAAACCTCCTTTTGAGGTGAAACTCCGTAACGCCCCGAGAGTGAGAGAAGGGCGGGGTATTCGAGCCGGAGCGAGAGTTGGCAGACGCACTGGCAATCTCCTCGCATTTACTAATCGCGGTTGTTTAGTGATCACGTTGTTGACCCGTCGATTAGATCGCCGAAGCGCTCCCAATGCGTGCCGGTCCACCTTTGAAGTTGCATTTGTCGTATCGGACGGAAATTTTTCGAGTCGGTGTTGAGCACAATGCCGGGAAGCAAGCACGAGAGCGCCAAATTGCGAATGTTCGTTGCCTCCTTCATGATGTTCTCACGCGAAAAATTCCCGTCGCACTGCTTGAGAACATGCAGCGCGGTCTCGGCGACGCTATAGGCGAAAACATAGTTCGAATCACCCAAATCCGCATTCGGCATGTATTGCTTCATAAACCTGCGGAATGCGTTCATGCCGGGGTCATCCTTCCAGACGGGATCGCCGTTGTCTTTCAGATAGCCGGTAGAAACGACGCCTATTGCCTTCTCGGGTCCCACAGGATTGATCACAGCCGCAACGGAAATCCCTGTGTTGGTGATCAACGTCAATGGCTTCCAGTTCAGTTCATAGATCTTTCTGATCGCCTGGGCCACGTACTTGGGCGTTGCCGTGATTACCAGAACATCGGCTCCAGAGGCGTGCAATGAGACGATCTGACTCTCAATTGTGGGGTCTTGCGTTTCGTACGTCGCCAGTCGGGCTACCTTCTTATCGAAGTTGCCTCCCCATACCGACTTCAGTCCTGCAACGTAATCCTTGCCGGCATCTTCCGCTGAGTGCAGCATGGCAACCCGTCCGTTCGGTCTCTCAGCATCGATATACCGCGCGTAGATTGATGCCTCGGTACGGAAAGTGGGCTGCCACCCAATCGACCACGGAAGCTTGTCCGGTTGGCTCCATTTGTCCACACCGGCCCCTACGAACAACTGCGGCACTTTTCGTTGGTTCATGTATCGCTGAACGGCCAACTGCGGAGCACTACCGATCCCGTTGAGTATGAACGCTACCTCATCGCTCTCGACGAGGCGCCGCGTTTGCTCGACCGTCTTCGGCGGACTGTAGGCATCATCGAGCGAGATGAAGTTGATTTTGCGTCCTGAAATGCCTCCGTTGTCATTTACCTGCCGGAAGTATGCGCTCAGTGCCTGGCCGATCACGCCGAACGCCGATGCAGGCCCGCTGTAGGGCGCCGTGTTGCCGATCTTGATTTCGGTCGAAGTAACACCGGGCGTCTCCGAAGCCGAGGCACGTCTATTGACTCCAAGAGCAGTAGCCGCCGCAAGCAAGAGTAGAGTGCGTCGATCCATGGCGTTTCTCCCTTTCGATTCATTATTTTCCAAGTCACGTCGAGTGTGATCGTGCGGCTAACGCACTACCGCGATAATTCAACTGCTGAAGTATCCGAAAGACTTGACCCGGCGGTCCGAACGTTTCCGTTGTGCCGATGGGGGTCTTGGTCTACCTGAAGTCGTTCCGCGGCCGAGAAATACTCATGCTCGGTTCTCTCGACCAACTCCGCAACTGTCGGAATATCGTCTATCGGGCCGACGCCCTGTCCGGCGCTCAGAATATCGCGCCAGCGCTTATGGTCAGATAGCAACTCCGCAAGACTGGCGCCCGGCTTGTCACTGCCAACGGGCTTGTCCGGAAGCGTTTGTCTCAGCCAGTTGGCCCCGAGACCATCGATTTCAGAGGAATATACGACGTCCCGGATGTCGGATTCGATTACCAGCTGCTTCATACGCTCGGATGCAATACTCTCCTTGGTGTTCACGAAGCGGGTGCCGATGTATCCGAGGTCCGCGCCAGCAGCTATCGCTCCCGCAAGGGAATGACCGTTACCGATACAGCCGGACAGGATAAGCGCCTTGTCGCCCAAGAGGGGTTTCAATTCGCCGATGAAGGCAAATGGATAATACGTGCCGGAATGCCCGCCGGCACCCGCGCACACGGCGATTATCCCATCCACATTCGCGTCGAGCGCCTTCTTTGCGTGCCGTACATTTATTGCATCGTGAAAGACAAGACCGCCATATGAGTGCACGGCGTCCGTCGCCTCTCTCGTTATTCCTATGGCGCTGATCAAAATAGGCACCTGATACTTAACGGTCAGCGCGAGGTCCTCCTCCATGCGCTTATGTGTGCGATGAACCGCGAACTGTATCGCCCAAGGCGCATCAGCGTCCGTAAGGCGCGATCGGATATCTTTCAGCCAAGCCTCGCATCCCTCGGAAGTGCGCTGATTGAGGCTTGGAAAGCTTCCTACCAATCCGGCTCGGCTGGTCGCGACCACCAGGTCAACGCCCGAGACCAGGAACATCGGCGAGGCTATGGCGGGGAGTCGCAAACGACCCTTCAAAGCGGGGGGCAGCATCCAGAACCTTCTCTGCTCGTTGCAAGTCGGCCGATAAACATGAAATACAATAAATTGACTATTGCGTCAATTGGATCGTATCGTGGTCGTTGCGGCCGGCTCCTCGATCGTCCAATCAAGGCCGTCGTTAGGAGAGTTGCGCCTGACGATCTGCATTTCCCGACAGCGAGGCTGGCGTGTTGAACTTGCTACCATCGAACGTCGCTGCTCCCAGGCCAGGACGACTGGAGGGTCGCCGCGTGCTTGTCGTCAAAACCGAGCAGTACGATGTCGCGCTTGCCGCGGCTCCCACAGAAGCGACAATGAGTCTTCTGTTTGCCCGCGAAGGCGCGCGGGTCGCGATTGCCGACGCCGACGAGAGAACTGCCATCGAGACTGTCGACCGGATCCGGAGGGATGGAGGAGATGCGTACGCCATAGGAGCCGATCTCGCCTTTGAGGCCGACGCAAGTTGGATGATGCGCGAAGCGCGCAAAGCCTTGGGAGGCGGCCTCGACGGGCTAGTATTGAATGCGGCCAGCGGAGGTAACGCCGAGCATCATCAACTCGATGCGCAGGAATGGACCCGCGTTTTCGATCTGAATGTACGTGGCCCGATGCTATGTTGCCGCGAAGCGCTATCGAATTTCAGGGACGGCGGCTCGGTCGTCTTCACCGCCTCGATAAATGGTCCTGCGACGGGCCGGAAAAGGATGGCGTACGACTCGGTCGGAGCAGCCATCGTCGGACTCATGCGAAACATCGCCGAGGAGGTGGCCCCGCGAGCTATTCGAGCAAATCTCGTCTATTGCGGCCCTCAATGCGCGCCGCCCTGCTTTGGCCCCGACGCTTACGCTCTCTTCGACCATGATCGCATGGCGTCTGGCAGCCGAGCAGCCGCGGCAGCCATCGCCAACGCGGCGCTGTACTTTCTCTCCGATGAAAGCGCCGGCGTCACCGCGCAGACACTCACGGTCATGCACGGACATGATCGCCTGAGGTTCGAAGATTGATGGGCGATATGGACATCTATCGATTGAGGACACCTGGTCGAGCGCGTTCAAGGAGCCGCAGGGATGTTATGATCGCCGACGCGAACAGCACGAGGAGCGAAAAGATGCCGCAGCCAGGTCGTACGAACGCACATGTCTTGCTTGCCAAGCGTCCGACAGGATGGGTCGATGAATCCTGCTTCCGGATCGAAGATCGTGAGGAGCCGTCCTGTGGACCCGAAGACGTGCTCGTCCAGGCGGTCTGGTTGTCGGTGGACCCCTATTTGCGGGGCCGGATGAACGAAGAAGCCTCGTATGCGCCCAGTTTCGAAATTAGCAAGCCTCTGGCTTCGCGCGTTGTAGGTCGCGTCCTTCAGTCAAGAAACGCGCGCTTCGGCGAAGGCGATTACGTGTGGGGCTTCCTAGACTGGGCCGAACGCACCGTGGTACCGCGCGGGGAGGGCCTCCACTTGATCGACCCGGCACTAGGCCGTCCAACCCTTGCGATTTCCGCTTTAGGCATGCCGGGTCTCACCGCTTGGGTAGGCGCGATAGAGTTGGGTCGACCGCAACCCGGCGACACCGTGTACATCTCATCAGCCGCGGGCGCGGTCGGTCAGTTGGCAGGGCAGTTCGCCAAGCGCGCCGGCGCGCGCGTAGTCGGCTCGGCTGGCAGCGACGAAAAGGTGTCCTTCGTACAGACTAAATGTCGGTTCGACGCGGCGTTCAACTACAAGACGCGGGCGACGGATGAAGCGCTGCACGAACTGTGCCCGAAGGGCATTGACGTCTACTTCGATAATGTGGGTGGAAGCACGCTCGAGGCTGCACTGCGCCATGCGAATGTGGGGGCGCGCTTTCCGATATGCGGAATGATATCCGAGTATAACGCGGTCAACGAAAGCGGTATCAAGGGAATGCAGGCGATGTTCGCAAAGCGCATCGCAATGACCGGATTCATGGTTTCCGACCACGTGCACAAGCTTGCTGCGTATCAAACTCGAGTAGCACCGTGGTTGCAGGCCGGCGAGATATATTTCCATGAGGACATCGTTCAAGGGCTGGAGCAGGCGCCTTCAGCGCTGATCGGCATGATGCGTGGGACTGCCATCGGCAAAAGGCTGGTCCAAATTGTTCCGCAATAGGGCTTCCCAAGTGGGACATTGAGCTGCGCGCCAGTGGTTCGCGCGTGTTCTCCGTTCGGCGATCATGAAAGGTCGGCGAGACCGGTGTTACCTTGCGAGGGGAGATTGGAGACGCAGTAGGCCAACTGGAAGCGGGTCCTGCGACTCCGTCAAGCGCGCGAAAAGATACGAGCCTAGATTGCTCCGGACGATCTCAATTCCCTCATGCTGCCTTCATTATAGCCGGTCTCGCGGAGGATCGTTTCGGTATCCTCGCCAACACGCGGCACACCTCGTCGCCAATTGGTTGGAGCGTTCTGAGAAAAGCGCGGGGCGGGAGCGGCCTGTAATACGCCACCAATTTCAGCAAATACCTGTCGCGCTGCCATATGCGGGTGGCGCGCGGCCTCCCCGGGATCGTTTACTGGGGCGAAGCAAGCGTCGGTTCCTTCGAGTATCGCGCACCACTCGGCACGCGTCCGCTTGGCAAAGGTCTCCGACAATACAGCCCGCTGCAGAGGCCAGTCCGCGCTGGCGGTCCGGTTCTCGAATACCGGATCTCCAGCAAGTCCGATGCGTTTGAGCAGCTCTTCGTAGAATTGAGTCTCGAGAGGCGACACGATGATCCAACCACCGTCCGAGCAACGGTAGGTATTGACCGAGGGACCGCAATCAAAGTGATGGACACCTCGTTCATAGCCCGCGCCGTCGGCGGCCAGTGCGCTGAGTAGCAAGTTCAACATATGCGCAGAGCCGTCCACGATGGCTGCGTCGACTACCTGTCCACGACCGCTCTGCTTTGCCTTGAGAACGCCGGCCAACAAGCCGATCGCGAGATAGAGTGCACCACCTCCGACATCTCCGATCAAGGTTGGAGGGGCGACGGGCGCAATACCCGGCGGACTTGCGTACCAGAGAGCGCCCGACAATGCGGTATAGTTCCCGTCGTGCCCCGCCGAGTGAGAGAGCGGACCATACTGTCCCCACCCCGTTATGCGGCCATAGATGAGCGAAGGGCGATGCTCCAGACAGACCTCGGGAGCGATGCCCAACCTCTCCATGACGCCGGGCCGCATGCCTTCGATCAACACATCGGCCCGTTCGACGAGCCGCAATACCACTTCGACGGCTTGCGGTTGCTTCAAGTCCAGCGCGATCGAGCGTTTCCCTCGGTTCACAATGTAGTCCGGACGCGGCAACGGCGTTGTCGCATCCTTGCGCTCGACGACAATCACGTCCGCACCCAAATCCGCAAGAAGCATGCCGCAGAACGGACCGGGGCCCAAGCCGGCAATCTCGATGATGCGTAAACCTTGCAGGATCGACATGTCATCAATCCATCGCAAAAGCTGACCGGCCTTCAACGAAGCTTGAGACGTGCGCTCCCCGTCTGCCGTTCGATTCCAAGCGATCGGACTCCCAAAGCGATCCGTCTTTCCCTGGCGCGGATCGGATTTGACTCAAAGGTCACTAATATGCTCGCGAAAGTCAATAGCGCTTGCGAGCAATAGCGGGCCGGGCGATTTGCCGATCTCTACAAGGCGCGGGATTCGTGTGCGACGGTACGGGACGCGACCGCAAAATCAGGGCCGACTTTTCTTTGCGGTGATTCCAGTCCGGGCTCCGCCGATCTGCGGTACGCGACGACGCCTCCCTTTTTCCGGCGAGCCCATATCGGCGCCTTTTGATGCCGTCGGAGCGATCGACGCGTCTGCCGCCTGTCTGGCGGTTTCGGCGCCGAACACGTCAAGAGGAACGGCAGGAGGAATTTCTATGAGGTCGATATCGTCAGGATTTGCGCTCGTCCCCAAGCCATGCATTAGCAAATCAACCATCCCATCTGCGATGTCGTCCAATCCGAGCCGGCCTTTCGGCGAGTACCAACTCTGAACACTCGTCACCGCACCCATGAACGTGAAGACGGCGAGTTTTGGATCGACACGCCGGATCGTGCCGTCCTTCATACCTTCCTCAATAAACGAGACGAGGCGATCCTCGATCTCGTCACGCCTGTCAATTACCTTACGTCGATCCGCTGGGCGCAGCGCGGACACGTCCGAGGTCACGCCGCCGGCGCCCAGGGCTTGGTTCTGCCAGCGGATATAGGCGCGCAGGTTCAGCCGGAGCTTCGAATAACCTGTCGTTCCATGCTTCTCTGCGAACGCGACGGCTTGCAACCCCATGTCGAGGGACATCATATGGCACTCGAAAAGTATCTCGAGCTTGTCGGTTACGTAGTTGTAGAGCGTGCCTTTCGAAACCTGAAGGGCTTCGGCGACGTCGTCGAGAGACGTGTTGTGAAAGCCTTTTCTCGCGATGATGCGCGTTGCCTCCCGGAGCACCGCGTTCCGCTTGACACGATAAACCTCATCACTGGTCTGAAGGACATTCTTCCAACGGGGCACTTCGTTCTCAGCTCCTCATTATGGGCAGTGCGGCATCGTGTCGAATCTTCAGCAATTTGATCGGAGGACAATCCGACAACAGAAGCGCTCGCGTCAATGATCGCCCGAATTCCTGACTTTGAAGTAATCCCTTTACATCATCGAGTAAAGCAAATTGGCTGCTCGGTAAGCGCCCAACTCGCAATGGCCATCGAGAGATGGGAGGCAGTCGGCGATTTGTCGGCACGCAAATCCGCTCCGACCACCAGCGGCGGGGCAGTCTTCGTGGCCGTCGGTCGAGTGGGAAGCTCTTATATCATTGGCTCAAACGCGGGGACGTCCCTGCGCACCGATGACCAAGCCGAGAGCCTGCCGCCCAGGGAGGAACTCGTCATCCGAAGCGCATAGGATCAGGCACGCGCCACCTCAGCCGCAGCCGATCCATCTCATCTCCATCGATGTCGTGTAAGAATAAAAAATTGACTTTATAGTCAGTTGTGATCTATCGCAGGTGCTGGGAATCGATAGAGCGAGCGCCAACGCTGGCTCTTGGAGTTTCCGGAGGAGACATCGATGAGCATTCTTGATTTGAATGACAAGGCGGCAGTCGTTACCGGTGCCGGGCAGGGAGTTGGCCGTCAACTCGCGCTGACGCTCGCGGCTCATGGCGCAAAGGTCGTCGTCAACGATTATTTTCTGGAACGCGCTACCCAAGTCGCACGGGAGATCGTCGATGCGGGCGGCAAAGCGATCGCTGTCCAGGCGGATGTTACCGACCTCGATGGGGTCAGGGCCATGATGCGCCGCACCGTCGATGAGTTCGGCACCCTGGATGTGCTGGTGAACAATGCCGGCAACGAGGGGGCCAACCCGTCCAGCGCTTCACCGAAGCCATTCTGGGAGACATCTCCGGAAGACTGGCAGCGCTGGCTTGGTGTCAATCTCTTCGGTGTGATCGCCTGCGTGACCGCGGCGACACCCTACATGATCAGACAGCAGAGCGGCAGATTAATCACTATCATCTCCGACGCGGGACGAGTTGGAGAGTCTGGGATCGAGGTCTATTCGGGCGGCAAGGCTGGTGCCGCCGGCTTCATGCGGGCGGTGGCGCGCACCTTGGGTCGCTACAATATTACCGCGAATTGCGTCGCGATTGCCGCAACGCTGACCCCGACAATAGCGCCAGTCATCGAGGCGCAGCCTCCCGAGAAGACGAAACGTCAGCTTGAACGCTATGTCATTCGCCGCTTTGGACGTCCCGAAGACATTTCAGGCCTGGTGACTCTGCTGGCCAGCGACTCAAGTTCGTGGATGACCGGACAGACCTATCCGGTCAATGGCGGTTTCTCGTTCGCCATGTGAGTGAGGCCGGACACGGTCCTGCCTCGGCGCAACCGATAGAACGATGTCAAAGCGGCGCGCCGCTGCGTTGACGTCGAACGTGATCTACCGACCTTTCCAATGGGGTTTGCGCTTTTCGGCGAACGCTCGCAGGCCTTCCTTTGCATCCTCACTGTCGAGCGCAACCCGGGCAATCTTCCACTGTTCGCTCCAGGCTGCTTCATCGGTCCAGTTGTTGGACTGAAACATGATTTCGCGGCTTGCCCATACCGCGGTCGGGCCGTTAACAAGAACTTCTTCGGCAAACGAAAGAGCAACGGATAAGGCCTGACCTTCCTCGGCCAGCCGATTGACGAAGCCAAGAGCGTGAAGATCCTCGGCCGTCCTGAACAGCCCGGTGATCGCCATCTCCATCGCAACATTGTAGGGAATCCGCTTCGGAAGCCGAAATAAGGCGCCTCCGACCGCCACCACGTTGTGGCGTACTTCAGGTAGTCCGAATTTTGCGCTTCGCGCCGCGACGACGAGATCGCAGGATAAGCAAAGCTCGAACCCACCTCCCACCGCGAAACCTTCGACCGCAGCAATCGTCGGCTTAAGCGAGGGGCGCGCAAAAGCACCGAAGCCGCCGCGTCGTTCGGTGATCGAGCTCTCCCCTTTGGCGGCCGCTTTCAGGTCCGCTCCTGCCGAGAAGATCTTGTTCGACCCTGTAATGATGCCCACGCGAAGTTCGGGATCCGCATCAAGCGCATCCAAGGCAGCTTCCATCTGCAGCGACGTCTCATAGTCCACAGCGTTGCGGGCTTCAGGGCGGTCGATAGTGATGATGAGGGCGTGACCGCGACGCTCGCAAATCACCTTCTGTGTCTGGCGCTCCACGCTATTCTCCTGCTTCTAGAAAGGGTTCAATCAAGATTGACTTTTAAGTCAGAAAATGTGACGATCAAGTAATAAATGCGGTTCGAGGCTTGCTTGTGCTGATCTCGCGTCGCCACGGGTCCTGCGCGTCAGGCGGAGCATGCGATGCGGCCCCATGCGATCAAAGGCAGTTCGGGCAAATGAGAGCGTGCCTCGTCTGGGAGGGAAGAGTGCGGGTATCGGACTATTTCGAAAAGGCGGCTATTGCCAATCCCGACGTCGAGTTTGCCGTTTTCGGGGATCTGCGCGTGACCTACGGGGAAGCGCGCAGGACAGTGCACGCGATTGCGACGGCTCTGAGCCGCGAGCCCGGATTGACGGCAGGTGCGGTGATCGGCATCTACAGCTCGAACGATCCCCGCATTTCCATGCTGCAGATGGGAATCAACCGGGCCGATTTCGCTTGGGTTGGCGTGCACGATCGCAACGCCGTCGAAACCAATGCGGAAGTGCTCGACTTCATGGATGGCGAGCTAGTCTTTTTCAACAGCCGTTACGAAAAGGAGGTGGGACAACTGAAGGCCAGCAACAGCAGGGTCCGCAGATGGATCTGCATCGACGCCGATTCCCCCGAGGGTGAAAGCTTGGCGAGCTGGCTGGACGGAAAGTTCGAAGAATTTCCGTACTCCAAGCCCGATATGATGCGGCGGGCGTGTCTTGTGCCGACGGGGGGTACGACTGGTCCGTCGAAAGGCGTCGTGCACACCCATTATACGCTCGAACAAGGATTGATTGCCCAGGAAAAGGGCTTCAGGATTCAACCGCGCTCGCGCGTTCTATCCATAGCGCCGCTTTCGCACGCCGCCGGAATGTTTGCCATGGCGTTCTATCCGTCTGCGGGCACCAACGTAATTATGTCGGGCTTCGACGCCGAAAAAGTCCTTCACCTGATCGAGCAGGAAAGGATCACGCACCTGTTCATGCCGCCAACGATGATCGGCGCGCTCCTGGTGCATCCAAAGGTCAAAAGCACCGACTTCTCATCCGTGAAGATGTGCCTGACCGGGGCGGCCCCGATCGCGCCGGAAAAATTCAAGGAGATCGTCGCTCTGCTGGGACCCGTTGTGTGGGAATCCTATGCGCAGTCGGAAACGCATATGCCCGTGACGGTCAAAGCGCCCGAAGATTACATCTTGAAGGACGGCTCTTTCAATGAGTCAGTTCTGCGCTCCGCGGGGCGTGCGGCGGAGTACGTCCGCCTCGAAATCATGGATGACGATGGCAATATCCTCCCGCGAGGGCAACGTGGAGAGATCGTGGTCAGGATGCCATCCCTGATGAAGTGCTACTACAAGAACCCCGAAGCCACGAATGAAGTCAGTGCGTTCGGCTTCCACCACACCGGTGATGTCGGGATCATGGACGATGCAGGATTCGTCACGATCGTGGACCGCAAGAAGGACATGATCGTTAGCGGCGCGTTCAATATCTTCCCCTCGGAAATTGAAAAGATCATCTACGAAATCCCTGCCGTTCTGGACTGTATCGTTGTCGGAGCGCCGCACGAGAAGTGGGGAGAGGCCGTCACTGCAGTCATCCAACTCAAGCCCGGCCATGCATTGACCGAAGACGGGGTATTGACGCTGTGTCGCGAACGCCTCGGCGGCATGAAGACTCCCAAGCGCGTGGAGATCTGGAGCGAGTTGCCGCGCAGCCCCGTCGGTAAGCTGTTGAGACGCGTAGTGCGCGAAAAATTCTGGCAGGGCCACTGGCGCTCGATCTAATTCGGAGGAATTCACATGGAAGACGTCTATATCATCGGCGTCGGGATGACGCCGTTCGGTCGGCATCTGGATAAGAGCCTGAAAAAGCTTGTTGCGTGGGCTTTAAATGATGCGTTGAGCGATGCAGGCATCGACAAATCCGAGATCCAGGCTGCTTTCTTTGGAAACGTCGTCCAAGGTTTCATGGAGGGACAGACTTGCATCCGCGGGCAGGTCGCGCTGTTGCCCGAAGGCCTTCAGGGAATCCCGGTCTTCAACGTGGAAAACGCCTGTGCGACGGCGTCGTCCGCGTTCAATCTCGCGGTGAACCATCTGCGCGCCGGAGCCGGTGAGGTCGCTCTCGCAATAGGCGCCGAGAAAATGTACGACGAGGACAAGGCGAAGATGTTCGCCATCTTCGATTCGGGTTGGGATGTCCATACGCCGAAGGAAAATGCGGATCGGTTGATTGCTCTCGGTCAGGGTGTCGATCCGCCTCCCGGGAGTGTGTCCGATCGGCCCTACAGCGTCTTCATGGATGTCTACGCCGCTCTTGGTCGACAGTTGATGCGTTTGCACGACATCACCCAGGAGCAAATGGCCTTTGTCGCCGCCAAGAACCACACCCACGCGGTCGACAACGAGCGGGCGCAGTATCGCAAATCGATGACTGCCGATGAAGTCTTGGCGGGGCGCGCCATTAGCTACCCGTTGACGCTGCCGATGTGTGCGCCGATTTCCGATGGCGCTGCGGCTGCCATCATCTGCACCGGCGCGGCGCTCAAACGTTTGGGTGTTCAGGCGTCTCGCGCTGTCAAGGTGCGGGCGAGCGTTATCCGCTCCGCAACGGCGCGCGGAGGTGATGATCTCGAGAACCACATCACCCGGCTCACGGCAAGAGCTGCCTATGAACAGGCGGGCGTAGCGCCGGAGGACGTCGACGTGGTGGAGGTCCATGACGCCACCGCGATCGGCGAGCTCATCCAGAGCGCCAATCTCGGACTGTGCGAGCTCGGAGCCTCCGGCAGGTTTGCGCAGAGCGGGGCCACAACGTTGGGCGGCCGCGTGCCCATCAACCCATCGGGCGGTCTCGAATCCAAGGGCCATCCGATCGGGGCGACCGGCATTGGGCAGATATTCGAGCTCGTTGCGCAGTTGCGAGGAGAGGCAGGGTCGCGACAAGTCAAGGATGCGCGGATCGCCGTCCAGGAGAATGGTGGGGGACTTTGGGGGTTCGAGGAAGCCGTCGCACACATTGCTGTGTTCGAACGCGGCGTTGCCTGAACCGCCGAATCTCTGTGACTAAGGAGTCGCTCATGATGGACAATGTGCTGACCGAAATCGGTGATCGAACTCTGACGATCCGTCTGAACCGACCGGATAAGCGAAACGCGCTAACTCGCACGATGTATTCATGCCTCGCAGATGCTCTTGAACGGGCCGAGGCCGACGCTTCCATCAGGGTGGTCGTCCTGACGGGGAGCGCTGATTGCTTTACGGCCGGCAACGACTTGTCCGACGGCATTATCGAGGGGCCCGACGGACCGCATGGCCGGTTCATGAGTGCTTTGGCGGAATGCAGCAAGCCAATCATTGCCGCGCCATGCGGCATTGCCGTTGGTATCGGCGTGACGATGCTTTTGCACTGCGATCTCGTCTACTGCGGATCACATACAACCTTCAGAATTCCGTTCGTGCCGTTGGCGGTTTGTCCGGAGTGTGCATCGTCTTACTTGCTGCCCCGGCTGGTCGGACATCATCGCGCGAGCGAAATCCTGCTCACAGGAGAAGCGTTCGACGCGACTACGGCGCTTGAGCTAGGGATCGTGAATGGCGTGTTTCCCAATGACCAGGTTGAAGAGATTGCCAAAGCGAAGGCGGCGCTCGTCGCGGCTCAGCCGCCTACGTCAGTGCGAACGACGAAAATGCTCATGAAGCGGTCAATGGCGGAGGACGTTCGCGAGGCGATTAAGGTCGAAATAGAGCATTTGGTTCGGCTCCAGCATCGAGCTGAAGCAATACAAGCGGTTAACGCATTCAAAGAGAAGCGCCGCGCCGACTTCTCGCGGTTTACCTGACTGCATGCGAATGCGGTTCAAGAGCGGCAATGGGGCGCAAGAAGCGCGTCAAGTCTGCGCGTTGAATCTCGTCCTTCGATCGAACCGAGCTCAGTAAAGGCAATCAAAATGGGAAATTATGGCGATCCACAAGTAACCGCTCGGCTCCAGGCCAAGCTCAAGTTGCCGCTCTTTGTCGCGCCGATGTTTCTCGTTTCCGGTCGAAACCTTGTAGTAGCGTCGTCGTCAAGCGGCGTTCTTGGGTCCATTCCGGCTCTCAACGCGAGAACCACTGATATCCTCGACTCTTGGATCAGCGATATTGTCGCGAAGCTGGAAACTGCAGGCGCGACGGCTCCATTCGCAGTAAACCTTATCGCCCATGCGAGCAACACGAGACTCGATGCCGACATCGACTTGATGATCAAGCATAAGGTGCCGATCGCGATATCCAGCGTAGGCAGCCCGGACCGGCTGATAGATAGTATCCATAGTTATGGCGGTCTGGTCTTCTCCGATGCCGCGACGGTTCGCCACGCAAAGCGCGCTGCGTCAGCAGGCGTTGACGGACTGGTGCTTCTAAGCGCCGGCGCGGGCGGCAATACGGGCTGGCTAAATCCATTTTCGTTCTTGGCGGAAGTTCGCAGATTTTTTGATGGGCCGATCGCACTTGCGGGAGGTCTTTCGACAGGACGGCAGATCGCCGCTGCCGAAATGATGGGAGCGGATTTTGTACTCATGGGCACTACCTTCATTGCAACGCAAGAAAGCGAAGCCGATCAAAGCTATCGAGACATGCTCATCGAAAGCGGCGCTGACGACGTTGTGACAACCGACAAGCTGACTGGGATCCCGGCAAACATCCTGCGTGCCAGTCTGGAAAAGTCGGGCTTTATCGACCGCGGAAATCACAAAGGTTTCAGCGTAAATCGCGATACCGACCTCATGAAAATGTGGCGTGATATCTGGAGCGCTGGCCACGGAGTAGGAGGCGTAACAAGAACTGTGAGTGTACGCGATGAGGTCGAAAGGTTGGTGCACGAGAGGGCGGCTGCCCTCGAGAGAAATCAGTCAATGGCCGAAGCGTACTAAGCGATGAGACAATCCGTCGATAGTAATTCCGCGGATGCGTTCAGCCACCCCGTGGAGACTGACATTATCTGTGCTGGTCGGGCTCGGCTTGTTTGCTGCATTCCCCTCTCGCGTTGGCGCTCGCGCTATCTTTCTTGATGGCCATCTACTCAATTCTTTCGTTCGGGAATAGCGAAATTCGCCGTGAACGTTCTCCCGATACCAACAAAATACCAACAAACCGGCCGGCTGCAGTGAATTTTTACGTGTTTCTTCAACGCGTTGCAAAAAATCAGGAATCGAACTAAGGTTATAAGTTATTGTTATTACTGATGTTTTTTGATTGGTGCCCCTGGCCGGCAATCGCGTAATACAATAACCAATTGAATTTAAAGTTATTTTCCTTGTCAATTGTTGCCGATACCAACAGGAATACCAACAACATGAGGCTTGGTATTAGCTCGCAAAAATAAATTGCAGGCTCCTCGGCAGCAGGCAGGGCCGATGCCGTTTCGGTCTCCACAAGCGTCGCCGAAATGCAGCGACAACGGCAGCGACCAACACTGCAGTGCTCAGCCAAACGATGACGTCTCCGATCTTGTTGTAGAGGCGGCGTGAGATCGTGAAATTGACAAAGGAAATGGACGATTGACGACATTGCATACGGAGGCGACAGCCGTTTAGATCGCGGAGCTCGAACTTCCGATCTGAATCGGCCAAACCCGCAAGACTGGTTTCGGTCGTAGCTCGAGTTGTGGGTTTTGGTGCAGGAAGGTCGAAAATTCCCTTTCAATGGGGATTGACTGACACTCTCCCCGCCATTTGCGCGGTTCTGTACGTCAAATTGCGATTTCGACCGATTTCCTGCGCTTACGTTCGCCAGTTGTGCCGCGCTATCGACGGGTGGCGGTCAAGGCCCGCAGCGCGGATTGGGGTGATCCCTCCCGAGCAAATATGCAACGTGCGTTGCGATAACAATCGCTGGACGTTGAACCGCGCGTCCAGCGGTCGAAGAGATTTCTCCGCTGCCTCACGTTGTGCGTTTCAGAAGGCGTAGCAACCAGCGCCGAGCGGCTCGCACCGCTGTATTCAGCGCGTGTCGGGCAGCATTGCTTTGTCCGCCTGCTGCGGAATCGCCGCCCCCGCTGAATGGTCGAATGCCCAGTATTCGCGCCGTTTTTGCTCGATGAGCGCGCACTGGACGCAACCGGCCGCCCTTGACAACAAAACGATGACGGTTATCGTTTCGACATATCGAATAAGGTTCGATATGGCGAACAGAGGCGCTGATGACTGCTGCGGATGTAGCTCCCTTCCTGTTTGACGTCGTCGGCTCAATGGCAATCTTCGTGCTTGCTGTTCTCGGCCTCGGCGTCATTGCGAGCATGATGGGTATCTTCAATTTCGCCCATGGCGAGTTTCTGCTGCTGGGCGCGTACACGGTTTATCTCGCCCACGAGGCCGGCCTACCGACATGGGTTGGAATGATCGCAGCTCCCTTTGTCGTCGCACTTATCGCGCTCGGTCTCGAACGAACGATCATACGTAGGTTCTACGCGACGCCAGTCGCGGCGATGATCAGCACGTTCGCTATCGGGCTCGTTCTCAGAGAGAGCGTCCGCCTCCTGCTGGGAGGCCAGTTCTACAGCGTCGAAGCCCCATTGATTGGCGCATTCTTCATCGGCGATGTCGCTCTGTCGAAGTGGCGCGTCGTCATCATTCTCATGACCGTCATCGTCCTGGCGGCGAGCTACCTGTTCCTGTCGCGATCGACGCTGGGCCTCTATGTCCGCGCGTCGCTGGAGAACCCGGGTCTTGCGCGTGCCTCCGCGATTCCGACCAGCCGCGTTTATGCAGGGACATTTGCGTTCGGTGCGGCCCTTGCTGGGCTCGCAGGCGGGCTGATGGTGCCGATCTACTCGCTGAACGCCGATATAGGCGTTCCATTTCTGATCAAGTCTTTCCTTGCCGTCATGGTCGGTGGCGTAGGCAGCTTTGAAGGATCCGTGCTCGGGGCGTCCTTTATCGGAGCAGGCGCGGCCGGGCTTCCCTGGGCCATCAAGCCGGTCGTTGCCGATGTCCTTCTGTTTCTCGTCGCAATTCTGTTCGTGAAGTATCGCCCAACCGGGCTTCTGTCACTGTGGAGAAAATGACCATGTCGACCGACAACATGAACGAGATCCTCGAATCGTACTCCCGCAGGCTCTTCTTGCAGCGCACGGCCCTTTTTAGCGGCATGCTGGCACTCGGGAGCGGAAGCTATCTGCTCAATCCGCGGGGAGCGTGGGCTGCTGATCCAATCAAAGTCGGCTTCGCGCTCGATCTGACGGGCCCCATCAGTGTGCAGGGTCTTCCCTGCGCAAACGTCGCCAAGATGCTCGTCGAGGATATCAACGCCAAAGGCGGCGTTCTTGGGCGTCCGCTGCAAATGTTTCTCGAAGACACGGCGACCAACGAAGCGATTGCGGTGACGCGCGTGAGCAAGCTAGTCCAGAAGGACAATGTCGATGTTATGATCGGCGGCATTACGAGTTCAATGCGCAATGCGATCAAAGATACGATCGTCAATCGGGGCAAGAAGCTCTACCTCTATCCTCAACTCTACGAGGGTAAGGAATGCACCGCTAACCTGTTCTGCACCGGGCCGACGCCTGCGCAGCAATGCGACACATTCGTGCCTTGGCTGATGAAGAACACCGGCAAGAAGTTCTATTTTACTGGCGCAGACTACATCTGGCCGCACACGTTGAACGCATACGCCAAGAACGTCGTCGAGAAGAATGGCGGCGAGGTCGTCGGCGAAGAATACTCGCCCGTCGATCAGGTCGAGTACGGCGCCACGGTTCGCAAGATCATGGCAAACAATACGGACGTGGTCTTCACGACCTTGATCCCACCGGGCCTGCCGGTTTTCGTAAAGCAGCTGTACGAAGCGGGTTTCATGAAGCGCGGCGGACGTGTCGCCTCGGTGCTTTATGACGAGAGCACGATGACGATCAGCTCGCCCGCTGAGACGGAGGGTCTGGCGAGCTGTCTCGACTACTTCAGAGCCGTTGACGATCCGTTCAGCAAACAGCTGTTCGAGAAGTACACGGCCATGTTTGGAACGAAGAACCCGCTGTCGGCGGCCGGCGGCTCGACCGGTACCTATCGTGCGGTGAAGCTGTGGGAAGCGGCAGCCAAGGAGGCAGGCAGCGTCGCCCGCGACGCGGTTGCTGCCGCACTGGATCACGCAAAGATCAGCGAGGGACCGGGTGGCGGTGCCGAAATGGTGCCCGGTACCAGGCACGTGAAAATGAACATGTATACCGCTGTTGCGAAGGGCGGGAAATTTGACATCGTGGACAAATCAAATGGCGCCGTCGCGCCAGGCGAATGCATGAAGTCGTGAAGGAACCTCTGGCGGCGGCCGTTCGCGAGCCGCCGCCGTGCGGGTTGCAGCATCTCAGATCCGTAAACATGGCCTCAACGATGTCAGCGTCAACTAGCAAGCGGAAGGTGCTGCCTTGGATCGAAGGCACGCTGCTCGGCGTGTTTCTGTTCTTGCCACTCGTGCTTGAGCATTATTGGGTCTTGTTCACAACCCGGATCGTTATCCTTGGGTTGCTGGCACTATCGTTCGATATGGTCTGGGGCTATGTCGGAATTCTGAGTTTCGGCCAGGCTCTGTTCTTCGGCGGGGCTGGATACAGCACGGCCCTGCTGGCGACGAAACTCGGAGTCACCTCGGCACTGATCTTGTTGCCGGCTGCTCTCCTGGCGGGTCTTCTCATTTCTCTGGTCATGGCCGCCATCATTCTCTTCGGCAAGCGATCGCCGACAGCGGTATTCGTGGCCTTGGGTACTTTGACCGGGTCCTACGTGGTCGAGCGGTTGCTTCGCGGGTGGTCGTATGTCGGAGGCCAGAACGGCATTCCCTCGCTGCCGCGCCTTACCATCGGCACAATGGAGATCGAAGAGGGTATCGGTTTCTACTACCTGGCGTTCGGGCTGCTGGTGTTAGTCTATGTCGGGCTGCGCTGGGCGGTGCGATCGCAGTTCGGGCTCGTGCTCGCCGGCATACGGGAGCAGGAGGAGCGGCTCGCGTTCTTGGGCTACCAGACTCAGACTTATAAGGGCATTGTATTCTGTCTGGCAGGCATGATCGCCGGGCTTTCGGGTGGACTTTATTCTTTCCACGAAGGCTTCGTTGGGCCAGCTCAACTCGGTCCAGTGTTTTCGACGCAGGTAGCGCTCTATTCCATGTTCGGCGGAGCGGGAACGCTGATCGGCGCCGTGATCGGCACTGGCTCCATTGAAGCCGTGGGATATTATGTTTCTCAATACTGGGAGACGGGTTGGCCGATCCTGCTTGGCATGCTGCTGTTAGCGATCGTAACATATCGTCCCGCAGGTCTCATCAGCCTCGTCGTTTCAGAAAGAGAAAGAATCGGAACATTCGGAGGCGAGGCCGTGAGCGCGTCCGATAACATTGCGGAGCGCTGTCATGAACATGCTTAGGATTCGTGGCGTGACACGCAAGTTCGGGGCTCTTGTCGCGCTAAATGGCGTCGATCTCGACGTTAAGGCCGGTGAATTTCACGGGCTGATCGGGCCAAATGGTTCGGGAAAGTCGACCTTGCTTAAATGTCTCGCGGGCGCGTTGACGCCG
This sequence comes from Bradyrhizobium sp. sBnM-33, assembly GCF_032917945.1. Lineage (NCBI taxonomy): Bacteria > Pseudomonadati > Pseudomonadota > Alphaproteobacteria > Hyphomicrobiales > Nitrobacteraceae > Bradyrhizobium > Bradyrhizobium sp. sBnM-33. The sequence goes on along the minus strand of NZ_CP136624.1, from coordinate 8,455,949 downwards.
GACTCTGGCACCATCTCGCTCCTTGGCCGCGACATTACGAGCAATACGCCTTTTGAGCGTTCGCGCGCCGGCTTGTCTATAAAGTTTCAGATCACGAGCATTCTTCCCAAGCTCTCGGTGTATGACAACATGCTGCTGGCGTTCCAGGCCGATGACGGCATCGTGGCCCAGATGCTGTCTCGATCTCGGCGTCATCTGCGCGACCGGATCATGTCGATGTTGCAGCGCTATCGGCTTGCGTCGCGTGAAAAGGACCTTGCCGGCGATCTTTCTCACGGTCAGCAGCAGTGGTTGGAGATTGCCATGGCGGTCTCGCGCGGGCCGAAGGTGCTGCTTCTCGACGAGCCGACTGCCGGGATGAGTCCCCAGGAGCGGCGCGCGACCGGCGAATTGCTCTTGGAGGCGAAGGACGAGTGTCCACTTGTCATTGTCGAGCACGACCTCGATTTCATTCGAGACATCTGCGAGTCCCTGACGGTGCTGGATCAGGGTAAAGTTGTCGCGAGCGGCCCATTGGCCGAGGTGCAGGCCAATCAGAATGTGCGGGAGGCTTATCTAAAAAATGCCTAGTCTGCTCAGCAGCAATGGTCTTTGCACCTCCTACGATCGTGGCCAGGTCCTGTTCGACGTCTCGATCGAGGCGCCGGCCAGTGGTTGCGTCGCCGTTCTCGGTCGGAACGGTGCCGGAAAGACGACGCTCTTAAAGACCCTGTCGGGCGATCTGTCGCCGACCCGCGGAAGCGTCAGCTTCGACGGGCAAGACGTAACGCACATGCCGCTTGAGCGAAGGGTGTCGCTCGGGTTGGGTACAGTGCCGCAGGATCACAACATTTTCTCGGGCATGACCGTGAGAGAAAACCTCGAAATCGGCGCTCTGATCAATGGGAAGCGCAGCTCAAGCTTCGATGAAATCGTCGAGCTTTTTCCTCGGTTGGGCCAACGCATGCACCAAAAGGCAGGCACACTGTCTGGCGGCGAGCGGAAGATGGTTGCCATCAGCCGCGCCCTGCTGGGCAACCCACGCCTGCTCCTCCTCGACGAACCCACCGAGGGAGTTTGGCACGGCGTCATTGAAGAGATCGCCGAGTGCCTGAAGCGGCTTGCCAAGCGTATCGGCGTGATCATCGTCGAGCAGCATATCAAACTTGCGCTCGAAGTCTCGGAACGCTGTTACGTGATGGACCGCGGATCGATCGCGCTTGCTGGTGATAGCGCAGCCGTACAAAATGACCCGGCGCTGCATCGTCTGCTGGCGCCATGACGCAAGTTGAGCACAGCAGTTATCGAAAGGCTCGCGATGTCGATTGAAGCACCAACTCCATCGGAGGTCGCCGAAGCGGCCAGGGAATGCGGTCTGTCGCTGTCACAAGGCGATATCGCGTCCTATATTGGGCTAATGAAGCCGTACATCGACGGATACAACCTGGTGCATGAGCTTTCCGACAACGTGCCGGAGGTAAAATATCCGCGCGGCAAGGTGACGTTCCCCTCTGCCGAAGAGAACCGGCAGAACGCCTGGTATGTCAAGACCTCGATCAAGGGATCGACAAATGGGCCGCTGCTGGGCAAACGCGTCGCAATCAAGGACAATGTCATGGTTGCCGGCGTTCCGATGATGAACGGATCCTCGATCCTCGAGGGCTTTGTGCCCGAGGTCGATGCGACGATCGTGACGCGGATTCTCGACGCTGGCGGCGAGATCGTCGGAAAAACGCACTGCGAATATTACTGCATCTCCGGTGGCAGCCATACGGGCGCGAAGGGTGTTGTGCATAACCCATACAGGCACGGATTCTCCGCCGGCGGCTCCTCGTCGGGCAGCGGAGTCGTGGTCGCGCTGGGTGAGGCCGATATGGCGATCGGTGGCGATCAGGGAGGCTCGATCCGGATGCCGTCAAGCTGGTGCGGGCTGTATGGCATGAAGCCCACACATGGTCTCGTACCATATACGGGCATCATGCCCATTGAGATCTTCATCGATCATACAGGCCCAATGTGCAAATCGGTAACGGACAATGCTGTCCTGCTCGAGGTGATCGCAGGAGCAGATGGTTTTGATCCCAGACAGTACGCGCCGAAGATTCATCCCTATTCGCGAATGCTCGATGTCGGGGTGAAAAACCTACGGATCGGCATCGTGAAGGAAGGATTCGCCCGGCCGGAATCCGAGACCGCAGTCGATGAAAACGTTCGGAAGGGGGCAGATCTGTTCCGCAAGCTCGGAGCTTCGGTTGAGGACGTCTCGATCCCAATGCATCTCATGGGCCCGTCGATCTGGACACCGATCGGCATCGAAGGAATTACCCAAACCATGATGTTCGGGGATGGCTATGGGCTTTCGAGGCCAGATCTCTACGTTACCGGTCTGGTCGACAAGTTGCATGGCTGGCAGCGTCGTGCCGACGAGCTGTCGGAGACGACCAAGGTGATCACTGTTCTCGGCACCCATATGAAGAAGCAGTTTGGACCGCGATACTACGGCAAGGCTGTCAATCTGGCGCGTCGGTTGACCGCCGCCTATGACGAGGCTCTTGCCACTTACGACCTGTTGCTGATGCCGACGCTTCCCATGGCTCCAACGCCCTTGCCGGGTCCCGATGCCAGCCGCGAGCTGATCGTGCAGCGCGCCTTCGAGATGACCAACAATACCTGTCCGTTCGACATCAGCCACCACCCGGCGATGAACGTGCCGTGCGGTATGATCGATGGCCTTCCGATCGGGCTCATGTTGATCGGGAAGCATTTCGACGAGCCGACCATCTATCGCGCGGCCTACGCCTTCGAACAGGCTGATGACTGGCGGACGATGTGAAGGGGTTTGCCTCCGTCCTTGCCCGGGCGGCGCGCTCGCCACGAGCGCCGCGGTCGACCCATGCCGAAGAGCGATCAACTCGGCGGCAGGTTGCCCAGCCATTCCGATAGCATCGACCGCGCGCGCCGCTCCAGATCCGGACCATTGCGTTTCGTGTCCGCGCGGAGAGCCGGTATATCGATCTTGTTGGCTGCCAGCTCGTGCGCGTGGCCGATCAGCCATTGTTCGTGGTCTTCCGTTCTGATTTCCGGGTGGAATTGAAATGCGAGCACCGAAGTGCCGATCGCATAGGCCTGATTGCGGACATCTCTCGTCGAGGCCAGCAGCCGCGCGCCGGGCGGCAGGTCGAATGTATCGCCGTGCCAGTGCAGCACCTGGCCGTCCTGCCCGAGATGTCTGGCGACTGAAACCAGCCCGTGGTCCGTTAGAACAACCGGCGCCCAGCCGATTTCCTTGACGGGTCCCGGGTATACCGCGGCGCCCAATGCATTTGCGATCAACTGGGCTCCAAGACAGATCCCGAGAGTCGGCGCACCGGACTCGAGTCGCACCCGGATGGCCTCAACTTCGTTGTTCAGAAACGGATACTGAGTGGTTTCATAGCAGCCGATTGGCCCCCCGAGAATGACAACCAAGTCGGCGGCCGCCAATTGCCTGCCGTCCAGTTGCGTCTTTCCGATGTCGCAGTAGCTGACCGAATAACCGAACTCGGCGAGAACAGGCTCAAATGTCCCGAGGTCCTCAAACGCGACATGCCGAATCGCCAGAGCTCTCTTACTGGGCATGACAATCGGGCCGGGCCCGCGCCGCTCGGAAAATCTTGCAGAACTTCATTCGACTAATAGAACCCAGTTCGATATAAAGAAAGTACGAGACGCCGACGCCTCAGTCAACCCTGAGTTGGTGCACCGTAGGGACAAGACTTTCAATGGCCAAACCCAAGAAATCATCAGCCAGAGCTCGAGCGGAGCCGAAAAGCCTGGCCCCCGCGCTCGCGCGCGGTCTGCAGATTCTCGAGCTTCTCTCTGAGGCGCCGAAGGGCCTCTCTCTTTCGGAACTCGCTTCTAGAATCGGGATCGCGAAAAGCTCCGCTTTCGGTCTTTGCGCAACGCTGCTCGAGCGCGATTTCATTCAGCGCGCCCCCGACGGCAGTTTCACCATTGGGATCCGGATTGTCGATCTTGCGAGCGCGAAGCTTGGAAAGTCGGACATTGCCATGGAGTTCTATTCGGCGTGCGACTCGCTTGGGAAAGTCGGGGAGCAGACCGCAGTCTTGTCTGTACTCGAGGGCGCAGATGTCTTGTACGTCGCCTGCCGGAACAGCCCGAAGCCCCTCGGCATCACCTTCAAGATCGGCATGCGACTTCCCGCCTGTTGCACGGCAACCGGAAAAGCCATGTTGAGTACCCTGACGGACGACCAGGTGAGATCCTTGTACAAGAAACATGATATCGTGACCCTAACAAAGGCCGGTGTCGCCTCCATCAACGATCTGCTCGCTCAATTGGCCCGGATCCGGCAGAACGGCGTGTCGATCGACGATGGCGAAACACGGGAGCACATGTATTCCGTCGGAGCCCCGATTGTCGATCCGAGTGGGGCCGTGAGGGCTGGCGTTGCGATCTGCTTCTACCGGGGCGAGGTGACTGCGACGCAGACCAAGCAGGCACAAGCTGCAGTTCGCATGCTTGCCGATGCTCTCGCGCGCAGCGTGGGAGGACGCAAGGCTCTCAGCTAGATCATTCCGTCGCCACTCCGCCGCAAGAAGCCTGCAGTCGATGCCCGCGACGCGCCGGTCAGATGTTGCGGGCCGCCAAAGAAACGGTTTCGAACCATGAAAACCAAGCCGCGCGTGCTCCGCTTCGCGAGCTCGCGGACGCTCACCGAAAGCGCGGTTCGGCCCCGCGCTCGGAGAACGATCGCCCGCTTCTTAATGCACACGATGTTGCACAAAATCGCAATGTGAGGTGTGCCATCACAAAGCTACGTTTTGCGCGGAGGCATTGACGTGCTCGAAAGCTGTGCAGGCGACGTTGACTGGAACGCGGCGTTCGGGGGCCACGAAGAAGCCGCGGTCCCCGAAGGACCTCGCGCGTCAACCCATCGTCGGCATCACGAACTCGGCACCGGTCCGTATCCCCGTCGGCCAGCGCGTCGTGATCGTCTTCAGCTTGGTATAGAACCGCACCCCTTCCGGGCCATGCATGTGATGGTCGCCGAAGAGAGAGGCTTTCCAGCCCCCGAAGGAGTGGAACGCCATTGGAACGGGAATCGGAACGTTGATGCCGACCATGCCGACTTGGATCTGGTGGGCGAATTCCCGCGCGGCGTCGCCATCGCGCGTGAAGATCGCGGTGCCGTTGCCGAATTCATGATTGTTGATCATGTCGGCTGCGTGGTCGTAGGACTTGGCTCGCGAAATGGCCAGAACCGGGCCGAAGATCTCTTCGCGATAGATCTTCATGTCTGTGGTGACGTTGTCGAACAGCGTTCCACCGATGAAGTATCCGTTCTCGTACCCCTGCCGTCTAAATTCGCGTCCGTCGACCACGAGCTTTGCGCCCTCGGCGGCGCCCGCGTCGATATAGCCGCGCACCTTGTCGAGGTGCTGCTTCGTCACGAGCGGACCCATCTCGGCTTCGGAATCAGTACCAGGGCCGATCTTGAGCGCCCGCACCTTCGGTGCGAGCTTGTCAATCAGCCTTTGCGCGGTGGTGTCGCCAATCGGCACGGCCACGGAGATCGCCATGCAACGTTCGCCAGCGGATCCGTAGGCGGCACCCATGAGTGCGTCGACGGCCTGGTCCAGATCAGCGTCGGGCATCACGATCATGTGGTTCTTGGCGCCTCCCAAGGCCTGGCAGCGCTTGCCGCGGCGGGTGGAGGTCTCATAGATGTAGCGGGCAATCGGGGTGGACCCGACGAAACTGACCGCGACCACGTCTGGATCCATCAGGATTGCATCGACAGCCTCCTTGTCGCCATGGACCACATTGAAGACGCCATCAGGCAATCCGGCCTCCTTCAGCCATTGCGCCATAATATTGGCAGCCGAAGGGTCTCGCTCGGATGGCTTCAAAACGAACGTATTTCCGCACGCGAGTGCAACCGGGAACATCCACATCGGCACCATCGCCGGAAAATTGAACGGCGTTATGCCAGCCACAACACCCAGTGGCTGGCGCAGGGAATGGCTGTCAACGCGGGTGCCAACGTTCTCGGTGATCTCGCCCTTCAGCAGTTGGGGTGCCCCCGTTGCGAACTCCACGACTTCCATGCCGCGCTGGATTTCGCCCCGTGCGTCTGACAGGACCTTTCCATGCTCGGAGGTGATCACTTGGGCAAGTTCGTCGATGCGATCTTCGAGGATGCGCAAGAAGCGATTGAGTATGCGCGCGCGACGAAGGGAAGGCGACGCGGCCCAGGCCGGGAAGGCTCGCCGAGCTGCCTCGATAGCCGCCTTTACGTCCGTCGCCGAAGCCAATCCGAGCGTTGCCGACTGCTCGCCCGTAGCCGGGTTAAATACGGGCGATGTCCGCCCGCTCTTGCTTGCCATCAGTTCGCCGTTGATGAAGTTCGAGATCGTCACAGGCATTGGCTCATCTCCCGGATCAAACGATGGATGATTGCGGGTATGAGACGCATGGGAGTCGATCTCAACGTCCGTATTCGCGGCTCCATTGTGCAGAAAGTGTAGTCCATGGACTGGGAGCAGGTCCGTATCTTCCTCGAGGTCGCTCGGGCCGGACAAATCCTCAAGGCTTCCCGGAATCTAAAACTGAACCATGCGACCGTTGCTCGTCAGCTTACCACGCTGGAGAAGAGCCTTCGGACGAAGCTACTCGAGCGGCACACATCGGGCTGCACGCTCACGGCGGCGGGGCAGACGTTGCTCACGGCCGCCGAGCGGACGGAGGGCGAGTTCCTGCGGGCTGCCGCCAATATCGGGGGTGCGGAGCAGGGGATCACAGGCACCGTGCGCGTAGGGGCGCCCGATGGACTTGGTCACTACTTCCTCGCCGATCGCTTGGGAGCACTTGCATCAAAGCACAGCGGATTGACGATTCAGCTTGTTCCTCTGCCGCGTGCTTTTTCCCTGTCGCGGCGTGAGGCCGATATTGCGATCAGCCTCGATCGGCCGAAACATGGCCGCTTGATCCTTTCGAAGCTGACGAACTATACCCTCAGCATTTATGCGGCAGAAAGCTATCTTGCCCGCGAAGGACCGATTGCAAGCCAATCCGATCTGGCGGGGCGGCTCTTCGTCACGCATGTCGAGGAGCTCGCCTACAGCCGCGCCCTCGATTACGCGTCGGTCTTGGGCCGCCTCATGTCGCGCCGTTACGAATGCGGGAGCGTCGTGGCGCAAATGGAAGCGGTCCGCGCCGGCCACGGGATCGGCATTCTGCACGACTATGCGGCGCAACGTTTCCCTGAACTCACGCGTCTCCTGCCCGATTTCAGGTTCATGCGAAGCTACTGGCTGACGTCGCATCCCGATACACATGAGACGCTGCGCGTCCGGGAGGTGCACCGCTTCATCACCGCCTCGGTAAAGACGGCCAAGTCATCCTTCGAGTTGAAATGATGAAAGTGAAAAGGATCGTTGGTCCAGAGCGACGCGAAGCTTAGCTGCCCGGACGTTGGTGCAATCCGTGTTGCATCGAATCCTGGATAACAGCCCACCTGCACTGTGATACTTCGAGGCGCCTGGAAGTCGTGATGAGCCATTGCTGCCTCCGGCGTTTCCTCCCTACACTTGTCGGCCTCCGACACAGCCCCCCGCTGCTCATTGCATCGGGGGCTCTATTTTTTGAGCCGATCGAATCCGGCGTTGGGTTCGTGCAAACTGCAAGGGCCGGCAACTGCGGTCCCATGAGGCGCGAGCCGCCGGTCGAATGAGGGTTGATCATCTACGCACATTGCTGTGGACCCAATCGCGGTTGAAGGAGCGATCGTGTCGTTTTAACCCGCCGCGGTGAGCCAAACAGGCCGTTCCTACGGTCGACCTTGCACCAGCCAAAAATCAGCCAGGGGTAGAAGATGGAAGTGAAGAAATACGTCGCCGAAGCGTTCGGCACAGCGGCGCTTGTGTTTGTTGGATGTGGTGCAGTGACCGCCGGTGCACACGGCGCCAATCTTCCGATCGGAGCTTTGCCCATCGGATTGGCGTTCGGCCTGACGGTCCTTGCTCTGGCCTATTCGATCGGCCCCATCTCGGGATGTCATATCAATCCTGCGGTCACGCTGTCTCTTTGGGCCGCGGGCAGGTTCGATGCCCAGCACCTTCCCGGATATTTCGTGGCGCAGTTCTGCGGAGCAGCGGTAGGGGCGGCCCTCCTATTCGTGATCCTTCAGGGAAGCGCTGCCGGTGGTTACGATGTTGGCGTTCGGGGGCTCGGGCAGAACGGTTGGGGCCAAGGCTACCTTGGCGGCTACGACTGGTCCGCCGCGTTTGCAACGGAGTTCTTCGCAACCGCCGTGTTCGTCGCCGTAATACTCGGCGCCACGTCGGCGAAGGCCAACTCCTCACTCGCGGGCGTCGCGATCGGATCCGTTCTGACCGTTCTGATCATCACTTTCCTCAACATTACCGGCGTTTCGCTCAACCCCGCGCGGAGCTTCGGGCCGGCGCTGTTGGTCGGCGGGAAAGCGCTCTCGCAGCTTTGGCTCTTCTTCGCAGCCCCATGCGTGGCCGGCCTGATGACTGGTTGGATGTTTAGGGAAGGCTAGCCAGCAGACTGGGTTCGTGACGCTTCGCGGACTTAGACGGCAGGTGCGCTGGACGACATGAACGCGCCTGCGAGCAGCACTGATCCAAGCCACGGCGGCCATGAATATCTCATCGCCGCCGTAATTCATGACGTAGGTTCGGCGCGCACCACGAGCAGACCGCGTTCGGCAGGTCGCGACAATCTTGATCGCCCGCTTCGACCGTCTCCTCGAAGAAATGTTAGAGCCGCCGCGCGCAACTCGAACGTACCGCGCTGGATATTCCGACGTACAACGCGGCAAACAGCGGCGCTAATGGATACAGACGTGTCGCAGCGCGGATGCAAGCTCTCGAGCCAGCGCTGACATGAGTTGTCGTAGCCGACCGTTGAACAGAGACAGCATGTGAAAGCTCCTGAAGCTGCTTGCCTTCATGTTGCGCTTGGTGCGGCGTATCGGTCAACGCCGCCGCCTGTGCAACTATGCACAATGGTTCGCATTGCCCGACGGCTCCATTGCGTGAATTGTTCGACTACAGTCGATCCGATTGCGGCACCCACCATGGTCATGGTGCGTGCGCTCGGCCAAGGAGTGAGAGCGATGGAAGTACGCAAGACTGTGATTTTTCAGGAGGAGATCGCCATCGAAAACGGCAGTCGACTCGCAACCCCGATGCGTCGGGTCGTCGTAGGTAGCGTCATCAGGAATCCCCTGGCGCAGAAGCCGGTTGGGGAGGATCTCAAACCGCTCGTCGACATTTCCGTCGAGCTCGGCGCGAAGATGACGAAGACGGCTCTCTCGCTCATCGGTGAGGCCAAAAACCTGCGCGCATACAGCAAGGGCGCATTGGTGGGGCTTTCCGGCGACCTGGAGCATGGCGCGGCGATGATCCACGCAAGGATCGGCATGGCCATGCGCTCGACCCTCAGGAGGGGCCGGGTCATCATTCCCGGCAACGCAAAGGTAGTCGCCGCGGGGACGGCCATCGACCTCGTCTTCGGTCCGATTGATGAAGGTTGGGACCTCGATGCCGTCGACACCATGCCGATCAGCGTCGGGGACGCTCCCCGGCCGGACGAGATATTGCTTCTCGTCGGTTATGCCACGGGGCCGAGACCCCACGCCCGCGCAAAAGGACCGGATCAAAGCGAAGTCGACGCCCTGATCAAGTCGTTCACCTAGCAGAATCGGTCGTCAAAGGGTCTGATACACTGATGTCGGTTGGGGCCGGGCCAAATGGATGGCCCGGCCGGTCCCGGCCGCAAGTATCGGAGCTCATTGTGCGCCGCCGCAAAGATTTTCGCGAGAACGATCCCTACGCGCTTTTCGCGTGGGACGACATTCAATACTTCATTGAACTCGTCCGCAAGAAAACACTGGTCAAAGCCTCCAGGCGGTTCAATGCATCGCATACGACGGTACTTCGACGCATTGGCAATCTCGAACGTGCGCTCGACCAGAAGCTGTTCAACAGGACGTCTCAGGGATTCGTGCTGACCGAGGCCGGGGCCGACTTTCTGGTCCACGCCGAGATCATGGAGCGGGCCGCCGACCAGGCCATTCGGTCGAAGTCCGGAAAGGACAAACTTTCCGGACCGGTGAGGGTGGCCGCAGTTGAGGGATTGGCCGCCACCGTGTTCGTGCCAGCATTGGCCGCCTTCAAGGACAAGTATCCCAACATATTCGTCGAAGTCGTCACCGCGATGCAGACCGCAAATCTGACGCGGAGAGAGGCCGATATCTCCATCGGGATTGTGCGTCCCACGGGCCCCCGCCATATCGCACGTCGAATCGCGAGGTGCGACGTTTACCTCTACGCTTCGGAAGGCTACATCGATCGCCACGGCGAGCCCAAGAGCCTCGAGGAATTGGATGATCATGTTTTCGTCGACTACATCACGGACATGATCGAAATCCCTGCCCTGAAATGGCTCCAGGACACGGTTGGCGAAAGACGCGTGGTTTTTCGCAGCACCAGCCCTCTCGTCCAATTGGACACCGTCAGGCGAGGCTTCGGGATCGGAATGTTTCCCACATATCTGGCGGACTCCGAGCCCACACTCAGACGCGTGCTCGAGGGTGAGGTCAGAACAAATCGCGAGTTTTGGCTCGCCATCCACGAGGAGCTACGACGCGTGCCAAGAATGGCCGCGGTCTTCGACTTCGTCACGGAGATATTTGCCTCGAACAAGGCGTTCTATCATTAGGCTGGATGAGAATATCGTAAGTTTGCTTTGTTCGTTGGAAAGCGGCTGCACTCCCGTTACCCCGGGTACGCTTTGCTAGCTTTTAGAGTTAATTGCGGCCAGCTCGGGGTTCTTGAAATACCCCAGGGAAGGCGATCTTTATAAATGGTTTCGTCCGGCCGCTTGCTTGCAGCGCCCTCCGGGGCATTTTGAGATACCGCTGCCAGGTCCATCCTGACATTGTCATTCCTTCTCTCGCAAACAGGGCTGAGCGTAATGGGTTGACACGCCGAGATGACATGCGACTCGGTCGGCATCGAGGTCCCGATCGCGCAGATAGCTTCAAGATCGGATCGCCGCATCGCAGGTGAGCGAGCCGCGAGTAGTCGCTAATGGCTTGCTTTGCGCGCGGGCTGCTCGCCATCTTTCGCCTTCGCGAGTCGTCGGCCTGTGCGAAGCTGATGCATGCCGTGTCCGAGGGGCGTCAAGCTATGAGAGCCTTGAGCCAAAGGAACAGTGAAGCTGGTCGCGCGCCGCTGCACTGCGGCATCGGCCTCCATATCGGAGACATCATGTACGGCAATATCGGATCACAGACGCGGCTCGACTTCACTGTGATCGATCCGGCAGTTAATATGGCCTTCTGGCTCGAAAGCCTCACCAAGCAATTTGAGAAGCCGGTGCTGCTGTGCCGCGCATTCGCCGATTTTGTTGACCAGGATTTCGCTCTCGAATGAGTCGGGGAACATACGGTGCGCGGCTTCGCAGAAGCAATAGAACTGTTTGCGTATCTCGGCTGAACGGAGAACGCAGGTCTCGTCCGGCAATGTCGGTGCACCATCTTACGCAGTAAGCATTATGAAATTCCGGGATGGTCTGGTGTTGCACGAAACCCCTTTTCGGCACGTCATGCACCAGCGTCGACGACTATCACATGAGCTTGCCGCGCGTTGAATTGGACAACATCAACCAGCCTGATGATAGGAGACTCAAGCCTGCGCGCCTCCCTTGATCGGCATCGCCTTCTTGGGGACGAGCCAGTGGTCGATCCGATCAGCCCAACGCTGCATCAGCTTCGTGCGCGAGCCGAAAAGCGCGAGCGGTCCGTCGCCAAATATCGAATTTCGGTCGCGCGGCGTGGCAGTCGACGTCGATCAGATCTGCTTTGGGTTGACGCCGCGCCATCCTTCTTGCGGGCCTTCTGCTCGATTGCGTCGTTCGGAATAGCGAAATTCGCCGCGACCTTTTCAACTTCCCGATGCCAACAAAAATACCAACAAATTGGACGGCTGGTGCTAACTTTTTACCAGTGTTTTCAACGAGCCTCGAAAATGCTCCCAAAAATAACGGAATCATACCAATGGTTAAGTTATTGTTTCTATTGGTGTTTTCGGCTTGGTGCCCCTGGCCGGAATCGAACCAGCACTCCTTGCGGAACTCGATTTTGAGTCGAGCGCGTCTACCAGTTCCGCCACAGGGGCCTTCGGTCGCGGGCCGGAGGGCCGGTGCGGCGAAGCCGGCGGAATATAGCGGGCGGCGCTTCCGGGTCAACCCGCGTGGAAGTGATTGTGGGTGTCTCGACACCTGGGCAGTGGCGGGATAGGAGGCTGATGCCTATTTTGAGCATGCACCCATGCTCCGGAGAACATCCGTGACGTCAGATGCCCTCCATTCGTCGCATGCGCGCCATCCCGCCGATCCGGTCGTCGTTGCAGCACTGGCGATCGCGGTCGTCGCCGCGGCGACGCTGGCGGGCGCCTGGTTCTTCCAACTCGTGCTGGATGTCCGCCCCTGTCCGCTCTGCCTCGAACAGCGCTACGCCTATTATCTGGCGGTCCCGCTCGGCCTCGTGGTCGCCTTTGCCGCTTCGCGCGGGGCACCGCGGCAGGTGGCGCTGGCCGGGTTCACGGTGCTGCTGCTCGCTGCGCTCGCCAATGCCTGGCTCGGCGGCTATCACGCCGGCGTCGAGTGGCAATTCTGGCCGGGACCGACCGATTGCTCCGGCCCGCTGGCCGATCTCGGCAGCGCCGGCACGCTGCTGCAGCGTCTCGACACGGTGAAGGTGATCCGCTGCGACGAGGTGCAGTGGCGCTTCCTCGGGCTCTCGCTAGCCGGCTACAACGTGCTGATCTCGCTGGCGATGGCGGTGATCGCCGTGTGGGGCATCGTGTCGGCCAAGCGGGTAACCTCGTAGCGCCATAGGGTGGGCAAAGGCCGCTAGCGCCGTAGGGTGGGCAAAGGCGCGCTAGCGCCGTGCCCACCATTCATTCCCAATCGTACGATCTCGATGGTGGGCACGCTTCCGCTTGCCCACCTACAGTTTTCAATCCTCATGGTGAGGAGCGCGTCTTCGCGCGTCTCGAACCATGTGGCCCGGCTCGTGCCATACATCCTTCGAGACGCTGCTGCGCAGCTCCTCAGAATGAGGTCTAACATCTGTGATCTCGTCTGTGACTGCGCGACGGGCAAATCAGTTCTGATTTTCCGAAATCGTGTCAAGCCCAGGAAACAAAAAGAATCAAAAATATTCCGCTTTCGTTCTCACCCAAATCAGCCGCATAACTCCGCCTGTCTCACGGCAGATGAGGGGCGTTGGCCATCGTCACGAACGTGCGGTGAGATGCGATGGACGCGGATGGCGCGATAGACGTACGCGCCTGACGCGTACGGCGAAGTCGTGTGGTTCTGGCGCCGCGGTGCTGGCGTTAAGTCCTTTGGAAGCGAAGCTTCTCGGGGACGACGGTGGCAAGAAAGCCGTTCACCGGGAAGAGCACGAAGTAAGCCGTAAAGCCATTGCGCAGGGAAGGCCGGGATGCTCCCGCTGTACCTGTATGCTCGTGTGCGTGTTCTTAGTGCGCAAATTGCACACGAGACCGCGGGTGCGGCGCGCACCCGGTCTTCCCTGCGCCCTCTGATCAGGAGGGTGGGAGTTAAGAGCAAACCTCGGGCAGTTCATGTCGCGAGATTGCGAAGTCATACTCAGTTGTCATCGCCCGGCTTGACCGGGCGACCCAGTATTCCAGAGACGCCAGTGATTGAACCGAGAAGCCGCGGCGTACTGGATCCCCCGCCTTCGCGGGGATGACAGTGGTGGGTGGCGCTATCTCCGCCCGTCATTGCGAGCGTGGCGAAGCAATCCATGGTTCAGCACGGGGTTAGATGGATTGCTTCCGCCTTCGCCAAGGCTTCGGCGGACAAGTCGCTGCGCTCGCAATGACGTGGATAGGTCGGGGGGCCGCCCTCAATCGTCCACATCCTCCTGCGGGCGGCCGAACAGGTGCATGATTCCCGGTGTCGTGATCGAGACGAACACGAAGCGCGACAGATGATGGGCGCCGACGAAGATCGGATCGATATGCAGCGTGAGCGCCAGCGCCAGCATGGCGTCCATCGCGCCTGGTGCAAACGCGACAACGACGTCGGCGAAGCGCACATCGGTGGCCAGCATGATCACCGTGACGAAAATGGCGGAGATCAGAATCGCGACGGCGAACGAGCCGAGCCCGGCATTGATATGGCTGAGCAGCGTCGACTTGCTGATCCGCGCAAAGCGCGTGCCGATCACGGCGCCGATGCCGACCAGCGCCACGCCGCGCATCCAGGGCGGCAGGCCGCCCTCGATCAGGCCGGTGCCGTGCAGCGCGGCGGAGGCGATCATCGCGCCGAACATCCAGCTCGCAGGAAATTTGGCGAGCCGCAGCAGCAGGGCTGCGGCGACGGCTGCCGCCGCCAGCACGGCGAGTTCGAGCGGCGAGGCGACGAGACTGGCGACTTCCGCCGGCGCCGTCGGCGCGATGTCGGTCAATGCGAGTAGCAGCGGCAGGGCGGCGGTCAGGATGATCACCCGCATGGTCTGCACCACCGCGATCGCCGCGACGTCGGCGCCCTTCTCGGCGGCGAGCATGGTGATCTGCGACAGCGCGCCGGGGCTTCCCGCCAGCAGCGCCGAGGTCTGGTCCCAGCCGTGCGCGCGCTGCAGATACAAGCTCGAGCCGAAGGTCGAGCAGAATGTCGCCAGCGCCAACAGGCCGATGGTCAGGGGATAGGCGCTCATGTGCTGGATCAGTTGCCGCGACACCAGCGAGCCCAGCGTGATGCCGAGCAGCACCAAAACGCTTTGCGTCAGGATCGCCGGCATGGTGACCGGCCGCCCTGCCAGCGCGGCGATGCCCACCGCGGCCATCGCGCCGGAGATCAACCCGCCCGGCAGGTTAAGCCACAAAAACAGCAGGCCGCCGGCGGCACCGATGACGAGCGTCTCGAGCGTACCGAGAATCTTGGCGCGATCGGCCATAGCGGAGGATATCGAGGCGGGGATCAAGCTCACGCGCCTTATGGCAAATCCGCCTGCACCGGACAAATGCGCCACGCGATTGCAGCAATGCAGGGAGGAGGCCTGCACAATGTCTGCACAAACATCTCCCGGTCTTGGCTGAACGCGGGCTGAATGCGACGGCGGATCGCGCAGGCTCGGTGCCAGAAAATTTTTATGACAGAGGTGGCTCGATGCGTTGTCGCAAGCTGTGGTTGCGCTAGGATGGTTGTCGCAGATGACTGCTGCCCTAAGGAGACCAGGGATGACTATTCAAGCAAAAATACTGGGCGCGTTTGCGCTGTCGGCATTGGCTGGGTTTGCAATGACCTCGCAGGCGAATGCCCTGACGGCGCAGGAATGCAGCGCCAAATACCAGGCCGCGAAGGCCGCCGGCACGCTCGGCGGCCAGAAGTGGAACGACTTCCGGAAAGCCCAGTGCGGAGCCGACGCCGCGCCCGCTCCGGCGGCAGCGGCAGCACCCGCCGGGGAGCCGAAGGAAGCCGCCAAGAAAGAATCCAAGAAGGAAGCCAAGGAAGCTGCGGCGCCTGCCGCGCCGTCAGGTCCTGCGGTCTATCCGAACGCCGTGGATGCAAAATATTCGAAGGAGACGGCGACGAAGCAGCGCTTCAACACCTGCCTCGATCAATACAACGCCAACAAGGCCAGCAACGCCAATGGCGGGATGAAGTGGATCCAGAAGGGCGGCGGCTATTACAGCGAATGCAACAAGAAGCTGAAGGGCTCGGCCTAGCCAGCAATCGACGTGGGCGCGGCCGGAAGCTTCGGCCGCGCCTATATCTCGCGGAGCAATGTTTCGGCCGACTTCGCCACCAGTTGCGCGCGCTTGCGCTGGCCCCGTTCGAGAAACAGCAGACTCTGGCCGAACACGAAACAGTAGAACAGGAACGCCTGCGCGTCGGCCTCCTCGGCCGTCAGTCCCGTCGCGCGATAGAGATGCCCGACATTCTTCAGCCGCGCGACGTCCACGCTCGCCACCGCATTTGCGGCCAGCTCGTCGGAGCGGGCCCATTGCCGGATCGCGAGCTCGACCGCCATGGCCTCGGTATTCATGCGCTGGGAATAAAGCGTGATCAGCGCCTTCAGCCGCTCGCGGGCGGTGGTGCCGTCGAGGGTGGTCTGTTTCTCGATCGCGGCGATGCGGCCCGCGCTCCAGTGCTGCAGCATGGCGTCCAGCAGGCCCGCGCGGTCGCGGAAGCGGCGGTAGAAGCCGCCCTTGGTGACGCCGAGGTTCTTGGCCAGCACCTCGACCCGCACGCCCTCAACCCCGGTTCGGGCGATTTCCTGAAAACCGGCCTCGATCCAGCTCTCGTGGCGAACCTCGCCGGCGCGCGCATCTCCGGTTCGCGCCTCTCCTTTGGCATCGCTCATGGTCCGGTCTCACCGAGTGTTGATACGGTGCCGTATTGCTAACCCGGAGATGGTCTGATACGCTACCGTATCAGCAGCAGAGACAAGACAGCGGGGGCAACGATGGAGACGGACGCGACCTATCGCGGCACGGTCTATCCGTGGCAATGCGATCATGTCGGGCATATGAACATCATGTGGTATGTCGGCAAGTTCGACGAGGCGAACTGGAATCTGTTCGCCCGGCTCGGGCTGACGCCGTCGTACTTGCGCAACTCCGGCCGCGGCATGGCCGCCGTGCAGCAGAACATCAGCTACAAGCGCGAACTGCTGGCCGGCGACATCGTCGAGGTCAGGAGCCGGGTGCTCGAGGTTCGCGACAAGTCGATCCGCTTCGTCCACGAGATGCGTAACGCCGAAACCGGCGAGATCGCCGCCACTTGCGAATCCATCGGCGTCCACCTGGACCGGCAGGCGCGCAAGTCGATTCCGTTCGCGCCCGTGATCCGCGACGCCGCCATGCGGCATCTCGAACCGGCGATGGCGTGACCAATGTCACGCTACCAGCCGAAGAACCCGGATTATCGCGCGGTCGCGACCGAGATGTTCGAGCAGCAGCGCGCGATGAAGACGCTCGGCATATCCATCGCGCGGCTGGAGCCGGGCGAGGCCGATCTCGCGATGGACTATTCGCTCGATCTCACCCAGCAGCACGGCTTCATCCACGCCGGCATCATCACGGCTGCGCTCGACAATGCCTGCGGCGTCGCCGCCTTCACGCTGATGCCGCCGGGTGCGGGGGTCCTCACCGTGGAATTCAAGACCAACCTGCTGGCGCCGGCGCGCGGCGAGCGCTTCGCGTTCCGCGCCAGCATCGTCAAGCCCGGCCGTACGCTGACGGTATGCGAGGCCCGCGCCTATGCGACGCATGACGGCAAGGAGACCCTGATCGCGACCATGACCGGCACACTGATGGCACTGACTAGCCGTGAGGGCGCATCGCCAGAGAGGGGGCATGTCGCAGCCTGATCGGCCGATGGGTATTGCAGTGCAGCTTTGTGCTGCGGCCATGGCGATCTGCAGAAAATCCTTCTATGGTCGTGCCGTGCAACAGAGTCTTTCAACTTGATCATCTCCACCGCGCAAGGCGTGCTGGGACTGGCGTCGGGGATGCTGGTCGGGTTCTCGCTCGGCCTGGTCGGCGGCGGCGGCTCGATACTCGCCGTGCCGCTGATGGTCTATGTGGTCGGCGTGGCGGAGCCTCATATGGCGATCGGCACCAGTGCGATCGCAGTGGCCGCCAACGCCGCGCTCAACCTGTCCAACCATGCGCGCGGCGGCACCGTGATCTGGTCCTGCGCGCTGATCTTCGCCGCCGCCGGCATGGCCGGCGCCTTCGGCGGATCGATCCTCGGCAAAATGGTCGACGGCCAGAAGCTGCTGGCGCTGTTCGCGCTGGTGATGATCGTCATCGCGCTGTTGATGCTGAAGACGCGGTCGCGGATTGGCTTGCCTGACGTCAAGGTCTCGATGGCGAACATGCCGGCCATTGTCGCTCTCGGCCTCGCCACCGGAACAGTGTCGGGATTCTTCGGCATCGGCGGCGGATTTTTGATCGTGCCGGCCCTGATGCTGGCAACCGGCATGCCGATCATGAACGCGGTCTCCTCCTCGCTGGTGGCGGTCACCGCATTCGGCCTGACCACGGCCGCGAGCTATGCCTGGTCCGGATTGGTGTCGTGGGCATTGGCAGGACTGTTCGTGGCGGGCGGTCTCGCCGGCGGACTGGCCGGCACACGTTCGGCGCGGCACCTCGCCGAGCGCCGCGGTGCACTCAACATCGTGTTCGCCGTGGTCATTATTGCCGTGGCGCTCTATATGGTGGCGCGTAACATATCCCTATCTCAGTCGTAGACAGGAAAATGCAGCCCTTCGCGAGGCCCAGATGAAGCGATCGAATAATCCGGCCGGGACGATCCCAGGCCCGACGCGGCGCGAAGCGCTTGGCCTCCTCGGTGCAGGCGCAGCCCTGCTTGGCGCCAGCGCCCCGTCACGTCCGGCGTTCGCGCAAGGCGATGACGTCCTGACCGAAGCCCTGGTGCTACGCGACCCCGACGCTCCCGCGACCGGCAATCTCGACGGCGACATCAACATCGTCGAATGGTTCGACTACAACTGTCCCTACTGCCGCAAGATCGCGCCCGAGATCCAGCAGGTGGTGCAGGACGACGGCAAGGTCCGTCTGGTGCTGAAGGACTGGCCGATCCTGGGCGACGTCTCAAAGTACGCGGCGCGGGTGGCGCTCGCCGCCAAGTATCAGGACAAGTACCTGCCGGCGCACGAGGCGTTGATCGGCGTCAGTTCAAGATTGACCGAGCCGCGCATCCGCGAACTGGTGGCAGGCGCCGGCATCGATATGGACCGCCTCAATCGCGATCTCAGTTCGAATGCGAAGGCAATCGACACCATTCTCGCCCGCAACCACGATCAGGCAGTGGCATTCGGATTCAAGGGAACGCCGTCCTTCATCGTCGGCAAGTT
Source organism: Bradyrhizobium sp. sBnM-33 (assembly GCF_032917945.1). Lineage (NCBI taxonomy): Bacteria > Pseudomonadati > Pseudomonadota > Alphaproteobacteria > Hyphomicrobiales > Nitrobacteraceae > Bradyrhizobium > Bradyrhizobium sp. sBnM-33. The sequence goes on along the minus strand of NZ_CP136624.1, from coordinate 8,437,015 downwards.
CCGCGTGCCGGGCATCCTGACCATGGCGGAGTTCGAGATGGCGATTGCCGACGCGCGCAAGGCGAAGAAGAGCAATTAGCGCGCATCAAAACGCCGTCGTCCGGGGGACGACGGCGTTTGAATGCTGTGACGATCTCGCCAGGAAATTACCGAGGAATCATCGCGACGTGATCTTGACCCAATCGTCGTGGGCACGCGTCTTCAGCGCCTTCCAGTCCTCCGCCGCGACATCCCAATTGACGAGGGTGCGATTGGCCTGCGCGACCTGGCCGCTGGCGACGCTCGACGTCCGCATGGAATCGTAGACATAGACGCCGAAAACCAGCAGCAACGCGCCCAAAACCATTCCGACAAACGTCTGCATGCGATACCTCCGTGACCGGTCACTAACGCCGAGGTCGAGGTATGGTTCCCCGATCTACGATCGCACCTTCGACGGCGCCGGGCGGGGCGCCGAGGCGGAAGGTGCCGTCCCTGTGGCCGTTGCCAGATTGAGCGACTTCAATTCATCGGGCTTGAACACGAAAAGCTTGTCGTGCGGCGTCTCCATCGCATGCACCCAGACTTGCAGGTTCACACCCATGTCGCCGAGATAGCGCTGGCACCGCGCCGAGATATTTTGCGCCACGTTCATCTCGTCGCGGGGCAGGCCGGCTGTGGTGCCGAGCGCCGCGACCTGATGCACGCCGACGATTGCCTTGTCGCCGACCCGGCGCTCGACGCCGCCGGCGAACACCAGCGGGCAGGATGAGGCGCAGTGCTTGCCAGCCTCGATCTCGGTCCCGAAATTACGGTCTCGAATGAGCCGTCCCATCGCCAACGCATCGCTGACCGAACCACCCGGCGAATTCAGCACCACCGTCTTGATGTAGTCGCCGCGCTTGGCGACCTCGGCTGCAAACGCATCCGAAATCCCTGGCGTGATTGTGCCGGTCGCCATCAGCTTGCCGCCAGCCACCAGCTCGAAGTTCATCGGCTTGGCCATCGCGTCATCTGCTTGCGGCCGTGGCGTCAGGCGCTTGTCGTCGCCGGGCGCCAGCGGCGCCAGAATGGATGGCACCGCATCGGGAAGGTTCTGCGAAGGCGTGTCCTGCCTACGCTCGACGGCCGGATCGGTAGCGCCGATCCATCCATTCATACCGGCGAGATCGGCCGCCAGTACAGCAATCGTGATCGTGACGATGCTGCGGAAGATCCAGCGCAGGATCGCTTCGTCCGGATTGGCCGCAAGAAAGGCTTGAACGCGCTGTCGAAGCGTTGCGGATGGCTGCATGGCGATACCTACTTGGTATGCCGCGCCGACGATAGCGAGGTAACGTTTTCGTCCGTCTCCGTCGCCTGATCGGCCACAGGCTCTTCCGCGGGGGCCTTGCTCCCGGCCTCACGTGGCGCCACGCGGCGCGCGTCCTCGACTTCGCGGGCCATCTGCAGGGCCGAAACCAGTTCGCCCGCGGTCATGTCGGAGGCACTGAACGCGGGAAGCCCCTCGCGCCGGATCGCGGCGTGCACCACGCACAGGATCAAGACCAGCACCGCCGGCATCAAATCGATCGAGATCGCGCCGGCCCAACTCGGAATGAAATCACCGGCGTAACGAAGCACGGCTTCGGCCGGCGACATGGTCTGAAATCGCGCCGGCTCGACCCGCGGCAAGGCCAGGATCTTGTCGGCGGCATCGGCGAGCGAAGCCGCTTGCGTCGCGATCGAGCTCTCGACCTTGCCGACCACGGCAGTCTGCCGGTCGGCGAGATCGGCCGTGCGGCCGCCCGCGGCCGGTGCGATGAAGCCTGACGACAGCGACGCCGCGGCGCGCTTGACGGCGGGCGCGACCGAGGTCTGCTGCAGGTTGGCGATCACGCCGGACAGCGCCAAGGATTCGGTCGCAAACGCATCGCTGCGCGTCGAGATCGGCCCACGGTCGGAAATCAATTCGCGCATCTTCGCCAGATGCTTGCCGCCCTGCTCGAACAGTGCCGAGACGCGCTTGGCCGACGCCTGGACTTCCTGCCCGAGACTGTCGAGCTGTCCGGACATCTGCGTCAGAAGCTGCACCACAGTGCCGGACCCGGCGGTGCCGGTCAGTGATCCCGCGCGTTCGGCGTCGGCCAGTTTCGCGAACCGCGAGGAGGCGAGCTGGATATCCGGCAACAAGCCTTGCGCGGCGATGGCGTTGCTGTTTGCGGTATCGAGGTCGCGGGTGTAGTTCTGGACGGTGATGGCGAGATGCTGCTGGATTGCGGCCGCGCCTGCCAGCGCCGAGGCGTTGAGCCAGGATGACATCGCCACGATCATCAGCGAGCCCAGCAGCATGCAGCCGAACATTAGGCCGCGGCCGGTGCGGTGCACCACGTGCGGCATGAACTGCATCAGGAAAATCCAGAAGGCGTAAATGCCGACCGATACGGCCACCGAATAGATCACCGCGGCGAAGAACACCGTGGTCGGGCTGCCGTTCAGCAGTTCACGGACGCCGAGATAGGTGTAGACGCCGGCGGCCAGCGCGAGGATCGCGGTCGTCAGCTTCAGCGTGACTTCGAGGCGGCTGACGCCTTTCGAAAGCAGCAGCGAATTGGAGGCACGCGCGGTAGGCGGTGGAGCGGCGAGGCCGGTGTTCGAGGGCATGACGTATCCTGTCGCGGTTCAATGAACCGGTCTGATCAACGCCCCCACGTTGTTGGCTAAGTTGTTCTGCTGATAGAGATAAATTCCGACCAGATTGTGTCGATGGCGTCGCCGGTGGTCAGGACTGGCCGTTCAGCCACTGCAAGATCTCGGCGTTCATCTCGCGCGGATAGGTGTGGCTGAGATCATCGAGCTCGCGATAGATGACACTGGCACCCGCGGCAGACAGCGCTTGGGCAGTCTGCCGCGCCACCTGCACAGGAAACATCCAGTCGAGCCGGCCGTGCACGATGTGAACGGGCAGGCCACGCAGCCTGTCGGCATCGGCCATTTCGGCCATCAGCGGATGAAACGTTGCCGCGACCGGCGCGAGGTGGGTGAAGGGCGAGGCGCTCTCGAATCCCGTGACGTAGCAGAACGTGCCGCCGTCGCTCATCCCGGTCAGCAGCATCCGCTTCGGATCAATGTTCCAGCGTGCGCGCACCGATTCCAGGATGCGCATCAAGTTTGGCGTATCGGTATCGTCGCCCATCAGTGCCCAGGTCGAGCCGGTCGCGGTCGGGGCGACCAGGATCGCGCCGCGGCTGCGGGCGTCGCGCAGCCAACTCCACAAGAAGCCACGTCCATTGCCGCTGCCGCCGTGCAGCGCCATCACCAGCGGCCATGCGCGCTCGGGCGTATAATATTCCGGTACATAGAGCGAGAAGCCGCCGCGGCTGCCAGGCTCGTTCTGATTGTGAAAGATGCCGGTGTTTTCGTTAGCCGGGGCCGCCAGCCCTGCCGCGAGATCAGCGTCTCCGCGCAGCGCAGGGTCGACAAAGAACTCACTTATCGGCGGCAATCTCGCCGACAGCGTATACAGTGCCTCCTGCGCGCGTGGCGCGTAACGCAGCGCACGGAACAGGCTGGTGAAATCGCCTTGGCCATTTTGGACGACGCGCAGGCCGGCGAACGCGGCGAGTGCCGCATCGCTCGCCGTTTCCAGAGAGGTCTTGATATCTGCGAACTCCGCCGGCCATTCTGCGAGCTTCGACCGAACCGCGCGCAAAGCTTCGTCAGGCTGGCCTGCCGCCTCCATCACGCGGTCGAAATCGGGCGGGTTCAGGTAGCGCGCGACAAAGCCGAGGGCTTCCAGCGATTGCAACAGCGGCGGCAGCACGGCCACGATGTCGTCCACCACGGCCTCGCTCATTAAGCCATCCCTTATTTCAATGTAGCCTCAATCTAGTGAAAGCCTCGTCGTCTAGTGCAGCCTTGGCGCTTTCAACAGCTTGGCACGGTCGGTCGAGGCCAGCACCACGTCGAAGGTGAGGCCCTCGTGGTAGACCGTGAGCGGCACGTCGACGCCGGCACTGCCGAGCGACCAGAGCTTGCGATAGAAGCCGGTCTGGCTGGTGATCTTGTCGCCATTGACAGCGAGAATGACGTCGCCGGTCTTCAATTCGGCGAGCGCTGCCGGTCCCTTGCTGGCGATGCCGACCACCACGACGCGATTGTCTATTTCGGTCGTGAACATGCCGAGCCATGGTCGCGCCGGCTTGTTGACGCGGCCGAATTTTCTGATGTCGTCGAGTACCGGCTTCAACAGGTCTATAGGCACGATCATGTTGACGTGCTCGGCCTTGCCCTCGCGCTCGCGTTCGAGCTGCAGTGAGCCAATGCCGATCAGTTCGCCGCGGCTGGAGATCAGCCCGGTGCCGCCCCAATTGGGATGCGCGGGATGAGTGAAGATCGCCTCATCCAGCAGATATTCCCAATAGCCCGCGAATTCCTGCTTAGCGGCGATCTGGCTGGCGACCGAGCGCGTGCGCCCGCCGGCGCCGCCGACCACGACGCGGTCGCCAATCGCAGCAGTGGCTGAAGAACCGAGCGGCAGCGGATCGAGGTCGAGGTCGCCGAGCGCTTGCACCAGGCCGAAGCCGGACTCGAAATCGAAGCCGAGCGCGTGGCCTTCCACCACGCGGCCGTCGCCGCGGTGCAGCCAGACGGCCTCCGCTTCTGTGATGAGATATCCGATCGTCAGCACCAGCCCGTCATCGATCACGACGCCATTGCCGGCGCGTTCGGTGCCGAGCGTCTCGGCGCTGAAGGCGTCGGGTGGAATGATCGAATGCAGCCCGACCACCGACGACAAAGTCTTATCGAGGTCGAAGGCGTAATCGCCCGGGCGCGGCTGGTTTGCGGGCGGCACTCTCCATTCGGTCAAAGAAGGCATGGATGGTCTCCTGGCGAACCGGCGCGCCTTTCGTGAGGGCGAAAGCGCGGGAATTCATCACAATCTATGCTGCAAACGGCCGTCTTGAAAGTGTCCCCCAAAATGAGCCGGCATGCGACTCATAAGGGGGCAGATTCACAATTGTTCCAGGACCAATTAAGGATCATTCCACGTTTGCCCGCGCACGGGCCGGCATGATCCGGAAATCGCGGTTCTCCTTCAGCCAGCCGGCGCGTTCGTCGCGCAGCAACGTGCGGCGAACCTTGCCGGAATCGTCGCGCAAGCCGATATGGACGGCCTCGAAACTTTCCGGATGCTTGTAGCGGCTGAGCCGGTCGGCCAGGAACGCAGCCATGCCGTCGGCGACGGCCTGCGCATCTGTGCCGCGGTCGAGTTCGAGGATGGCGTGCACGCGCTGCCCGAATTCGGCATCGGGCAAGCCAACCACGACGCAAGAGCGCACATCGGGATGCGCCGATACCGCGGCCTCGACTTCGGCCGGATAGATATTGGCGCCGCCGCGCAGGATCATGTCTGCGAGCCGGTCGCTGAGATAGAGATAGCCCTCTTCATCCAGCCTTCCGATATCGCCGAGCGATTCCCAGCCGTCCGGCCGGCGCTTCGGCTCGGCGCCGAGATAGTGATAGGTGGAACCGGGGCCATCATTGGGCAGGAAATAGATCTCGCCGGTCTCGCCGAGCGCTACATCGTTGCCGTCCTCGCCGATGATCCTTAGGCGGCAGGTGTCGCCGATCTTGCCGACCGAGCCCTTGTGCGCCAGCCATTCGGTGCCGGAGATGATCGTCGCGCCCTGTCGCTCGGTGCCGCCATAGAGCTCATAGATGCGCTCCGGCCCAAGCCACTCGATCCATTTTTCCTTAAGCCATGGCGGCATCGGAGCCGCCATGTGAAACACGATCTCCAGGCTGGAGAGGTCGTAGGAATTGCGCACGTCGCCGGGCAGCGCCCAGATCCGATGCATCATGGTCGGCACGAAATTGACCCATTGCACCCGGTTTTTCTCGATCAGGCGCAGCGTCTCCTCGGCGTCGAACTTGACGAGGCCGGTGACGCGACCGCCGTTGAACAGCGCGGTGTGCGACACGATGAACGGCGCGTTGTGATAGAGCGGCCCGGGATTGAGCAGCGAGGCGTTTTGCGGAATGCCGAGCGGGGAGGGGGCGGTCGTCTCCACTACCGCTGGCATGTGGTCGAGGATCACCTTGGGCCGCCCTGTCGAGCCGCCGCTGGTCATCGCCTTCCAGTAACGTGCTACCGGATTGGTTACCGGCTCGTCCGAAAAACCTTCGGGAACGAAATCGGCGGGCAGTGAATTCGGCGCGTTCCAGTCCGGCTGGCCGCCGACGACGAGCGAAGGCTTGAGGATGTCGAGCACGGCTGCGGCCTCGCCACGCGGCAATCGCCAGGTCAGCGATGTCGGCGTCGCGCCACATTTCCACACCGCAAAGGTCGTCTCGAAAAACACGTTGCTGTTGGGCAAGCCGATGGCGACGAAATCGCCGGGCTTGACGCCCTTGGCGGCGAAGGCGCGGGCGCGTCGGTTGGCATTGCGCTCGAGCTGCTCCCAGGTGATGGCATCGGCGCCGTGACTGACCGCGATGGTGTCCTTCGGTTTCCGTTCGGCATACCAGCGTGGCACATCGGCGATGGGAATGAGCATGGGACGTTTCCGTTGGAGCGTTGATGCCGCTCTTGTGGTTGTGACGAGGCTGGCGCCTCAAAAAACTATCGTGACAGAATTAAGTGGCTGCGTGAAGGCGCAGCTTGCGTTCCAAGATTGCGCGCGCCGCCTAGTCCGGCCCAACCGCTCCTCAAGGAATTCGACGGACGCGAAAAGAAAGGCCCCGCCTCGGCGGGGCCTCCTGCGCGGCGTCTACGCGACCGGCTTACCAGTCGGAAATGGTATAGCCGACTTCCGTGGTGTAGCCGTAGGGTCCGTAGTCGAAAGGCAACGGCGCGCCAAACGCGGGGGCCGGCACATAGGCCCGACGGCTCACCACCACGGTGCGTGGCCGTACAATCGGCGGCGCCGCGACAACCGGCGCCGGTGCGACGTAGACGCTGCCGGGAGCCACCGCCACGGGATAGGGGTCGACATATGAATCGACATAGATTGCCTGCGCGGATGCACTGGCGATGCCAAGGGCCAAAGAGCCGGCGATCGCCATGCCGGCCATCGAGCAAATGCGCGACTTATTTGTCATGTTCCGCAATCTCCTTTACTGCTTGTTACGGCTTCCAACGAACCCACACCGCGCACGGGCGTTCCGATGCTCACGAAGTTTTTTGGACGCAAGCTCCGTAGTGACGCTTCCCACCTTACGGACCGGCCAGGATATCGGTATCCAGCGCGCTATTGCGCGAAGCAAACCACTCGGCGCGAAGTGCCGCGCGGCGGCGACCGCGATCGTCGATTGGCAGCTTCAACCCCTCGATCAGGCCCTGAACCTCGCAGCGCGCGGGGAGACGAGATGCCTCCTCCCCGTCGCTGTCGGGCATTGTCTCGCAGAGCTCGTCCAGCGCGGTGAGCCCACGGGGAAAAAGATCGCGATAGATCGCCCGCTCCTGAAGGCCAGTCATGGCCCGGAAACCTGCATTGAGGGCCAGTTCCTGCAAGCAGCCGCAAAGAACCGGGGCGGTAGATGATCGTTGCGGCGAAATGCGGTTGCGCACCACGACCCAATCGATGAGAGCGCCGTCAACCGGCCGGCGATGGCGGCGTATCTCGCGCACCAACTCGCCGTAGTGGCCGACCCCGGTGACCGTCAACGTAACCGGATCGAGTGTCGCCAGCACGTCGAGGTCGAGAAAACTGTCGTTCAGCGGCGTCACCAGGGTGTCCGTGATCGAGTGGGCGAGCCGCATCAGGTAGCTGTCATGCGGGGGCGTATCGATCACGACGAAGTCATGGCGATCCTGCGCGGCGGCAACGGCTCGCTGGAAATCGGAGAATTCGGCGGCCTCGTTTTCCTCCACCACCGGGCCTTCGACGCGCGCGATGCAGAAATGCGTCGGCAGTTCCAGATCGACCTGGCTCCGCCGCGCCCAACCGCGCCGGCTCTCGACGTAGTGGGTGAGGGTCCGTTGCCGGCCGTCGAGGTCGATGGTTGCGACGCGCTGGCCGGCCTTCAGCAGCGCCACGGCGACGTGCATCGCGATTGTGGTTTTACCCGAGCCGCCCTTCTCGTTTCCGATCACGACGACATGCGGCGACGGGCGCAATTGATATGCAGGCGCGGTAAGCACGGCTGCGCCTCCACCAACCGTCGGTTGCTTTTCAAGCCTGCTCAGGACGGGCGCTCTGCAAAGGCGCGGCAGTCCTGTGCGGCAGGCAACGACATAACAGACGCGTGGAGCCGTTTGTTCCTGGAACGCCTGTAACCCCCGCTGCCGTCGATCATTTTTTTTGCAAGTCCCTTGAAGCGCAATTCTGAGCCACCTAGGTCGCATACTGCAGCCGCAGACTTCCGCCTGTCTGTCGCAGACTTCCGCCTGTCGATGGCTGCGATTCCCTGTCATCTCCACAAACAGCCGAGGAGGAGCGCAATGAAATTCCGTCCGCTTCACGATCGGGTAGTCGTCAAGCGCATTGAGGCCGAGGAAAAGACTGCCGGAGGCATCATCATCCCCGATACCGCCAAGGAGAAGCCGCAACAGGGGGAGGTCGTGGCGGTCGGGCCCGGCGGGCGTGACGAGGCCGGCAAGCTCGTTCCGATCGACCTTCAGGTGGGCGATCGCGTGCTGTTCGGCAAATGGTCGGGCACCGAGGTCAAGATCGACGACACCGAGTATTTGATCATGAAAGAGAACGACATCATGGGCGTGCTGGTGGAGTCCGGCGCCAGTCGCAAAGCCGCTTGAAAGCCCGCCCGATGTAATGGCTAACCGATGAACAGTATCTTAGGAGCAAGACCATGGCTGCCAAGGAAGTCAAATTTTCGGTCGACGCCCGCGAGAAGATGCTGCGCGGCGTCGACATTCTTGCCAATGCGGTGAAAGTAACGCTCGGACCGAAAGGCCGAAACGTCGTTCTCGAAAAGTCGTTCGGCGCGCCACGTATCACCAAGGATGGTGTGACGGTCGCGAAAGAGATCGAGCTCGAAGACAAGTTCGAGAACATGGGCGCCCAGATGGTGCGCGAGGTGGCGTCGAAGACGTCCGATCGAGTTGGCGACGGCACCACGACCGCCACCGTGCTCGCCCAGGCGATCGTGAAGGAGGGAGCGAAGGCTGTCGCCGCAGGCGTGAATCCGATGGACCTCAAGCGGGGTATCGACCGCGCTATCGAAGCCCTGATAGGCGATATCGAGAAGAACTCGAAAAAAGTCACCTCGAACGACGAGATCGCGCAGGTTGCAACCATTTCGGCCAATGGCGATGCCGAGATCGGCCGCTTCCTCGCCGACGCCATGAAGAAGGTCGGTAACGACGGCGTCATCACGGTCGAGGAGGCGAAGTCGTTGCAGACCGAACTCGAGGTGGTCGAGGGCATGCAGTTCGACCGCGGCTACATCTCGCCCTACTTCATCACCAACGCCGAGAAGATGCGGGTCGAGCTCGAAGACCCCTACATTCTGATCCACGAAAAGAAGCTGTCCGGTCTGCAGCCAATGCTTCCGCTGCTCGAATCGATCGTGCAGTCAGGCAAGCCGCTGCTCATTATCGCCGAGGACGTGGAGGGGGAGGCGCTCGCCACTCTCGTCGTGAACAGGCTGCGTGGCGGATTGAAAGTCGCGGCGGTGAAAGCGCCCGGCTTCGGCGATCGTCGCAAGGCGATGCTCCAGGATATCGCCATCCTTACCGGCGGCACCATGATATCCGAGGATCTCGGTATCAAGCTGGAGAGCGTGACCATCAAGATGCTCGGCCACGCCAAGCATGTGAGGATCGATAAGGAAAATACCACGATCGTTAACGGCGGCGGCAAGAAGGCCGACATTGAAGCTCGCATTACCCAGATCAAGGCCGAGATCGAGGAGACGACCTCCGACTACGATCGTGAGAAACTCCAGGAGCGGCTCGCCAAGCTCGCGGGCGGTGTCGCGGTGATCCGTGTCGGTGGGGCGACCGAAGTGGAGGTGAAGGAGCGCAAGGACCGCGTCGACGACGCGCTGCATGCGACCCGCGCGGCAGTCGAGGAAGGCATTCTGCCTGGCGGCGGTGTTCCCCTGCTCCGCGCCATCAAGGCGCTCGACAGACTGAAACCAGCCAACGAGGACGAGCGCTTTGGCGTCGACATCGTCAAGAAAGCGCTTTCGTGGCCGACCCGCCAGATCGCGATCAACGCGGGCGAGGATGGTTCGCTGGTGGTCGGACAGATCCTGGACAAGGATACATACGCCTTCGGATTTGATGCCCAGACCGGCGAGTTCGGCAACCTTATGTCAAAGGGAATTATTGATCCGACCAAGGTGGTGCGCACGGCGCTCGAGGACGCGGCATCGGTGGCGGGCCTGCTTGTCACCACGGAGGCAATGGTTGCTGAACTTCCGAAGAAGAAAGCCCCGCCGACGGCTCCGGGCGCGAGCATGGCCGATATGGATTATCAGATCTAACTCGGGAGTGATTGGCGCGTCTTCGACCGCGCCAATCACCGTTTTGTCGGCGATGGGTGCCTCCGATCAGGCGACCATCAATGCTGGCCTTGAGTTCCGGCGGTAGGCCATAAAGCCAACAGCAGCGAAGCCCAATATCATCATCGCCCAGGGCGCGGGCTCCGGCACGGCCGCGATGCTCACGTCATCCAAGCCAATGTAGGAGGGGCCGTTGACTTCGTTGAAGCTGATCGTGTTGGAGGTACCGTCCGCGATAAAGTTGAATGCGAACCGAATCCATGTGGAGGACTCGTTCGTGGAGGGGGCCGTCACGCTCTCCGACAACAGGATCGTATTGGACGTCCCGTCGGTAATATTAACGTTGAGCCCTGCAGGACCATTGTTAGCGCTGTAGTTACCAACCCAGAAGCTAAGTTGATACTGCTGAAATGCGAGAAGATTGATCGTCTGACTTATCCTTATAGTGTTTACGGTGCCATCGGCCAAGTTAACGCCGAAATTTCCTGTGCGCGGGGTCAGCACGATCTGCTGAGGGTTGTTGTTCCATCCGCTCGCATACCACGTCAGGGGCGCGTCGTTGACTGTCCAGCTTGAAAGCCCGCTCTCTCCGGGCTGAATTTGCTGAGCGAGAGAATTTCCTCCAGTGAACGTTCCCAGCTCAAAGCTGCCGTTCAGGACGAGACCTGCCGCTGCAGGGCCGGTCCAGATGATTGCACATGCCGCGACAAGAATGGCGATCGAACGGCTCGAACCAAACAGAGAATTTGTCCTGACGGAAGAAAGCCTATCCACATCAAATCTCCTTTTTAAGAAAACGGGTCAGCCGGCCATTCGTACAGGTTTTGACTTCCGCCGATATGCAGCAACCCCATTCCCTCAAAACCAGATCAGGAGCATCGCCCAAGTGGAAGGCTTGCGAGCGGCGGCACTGCATCGAAGGGAGCCCATCAGGTGGGCGTCAAAAAAATGTGAAAAATGGTAAGCCGGCCTTGGAGGAGGGTTTTCCAAGTTCGATCGGCGGTCGGACCGGCTCGCCGCGGACCGGCTGGTATCCGAGATGGGCAAAAAGCGGAAGTCGCAGTCAGCTCGGGCTACTGCCACTTTGCCCATATGAGGACATTCTCGGGATGAAGCTCCGAGAAGTCCATGTAAGGGGAGCGGCCGCAAGAAGCCTGCGCTTTCGGCCACGCGAACCTGTCTTATGAGGGCGCGACAACAGCCCGCGGCGGGCTGCTACGGATCGAGCTCGGTGTCCCAGTACAAATAATCAAGCCAGCTATCGTGCAGATAGTTCGGCGGAAACAATCGCCCGTTGCGATGCAACTGGTGCACCGTCGGTGCGAACGGCGCTTGCTTCGGAAACATCTTCGCCTGCTGCGGGGTCAGATTGCCCTTGCGCAGGTTACATGGCGAGCAGGCCGCGACGACGTTCTCCCACGTGGTCTGGCCGCCCTTGCTGCGCGGAATGATGTGATCGAAGGTCAGCTCATCATGCGCGTTGCAGTACTGGCAGACGAAGCGGTCGCGCAGGAAGACGTTGAATCGGGTAAAGGCGGGATGCGTGGTCGGCTTGACGAAGGATTTGAGCGACACCACGCTCGGAAGCTGGATCTCGAAGCTCGGGCTGTGCACCGCGCGGTCGTAGTGCTCGACGATGTTGACGCGATCGAGAAACACCGCCTTGATCGCGTCCTGCCACGACCAGAGAGACAGCGGGTAATAACTCAGTGGCCGGAAATCCGCGTTCAGCACCAGTACCGGCCAACCGCCCTGCGAGACATGTGCGTTCAAGTAACGCTCCTGACCCCCATGTTAGCTGCGAAGCAGCGTGTGCCCTGCATACTACAGGCAGCGTGACGGGATTGTGAAGAGCGTTCCGGGGCTTATCCAGCCGGAGCAATGCGTGATTCTGCGCCTGGCGCTGGAAAAAGCCTGGGTTCCTGACCCCCGCCATGCCTGATGTTTGCGGTCAACCCATCGTGATAGGAGGCCCGGTCCGACGGGGAGACACGCATTTGCGATGACTTCATGCGGGAAATGGCGAAGGTGGGTACGTTGCGCTGACGTCTACGGCTTGGCGGCGCTGGTCATGAGCTTCAAGCCGAGACCGAACATGACGGCACCGGCCGCGCGATCGACCCAGGATTTGTACGACAGATAAGCCCGTTGTGGCCCGGACGACGAGAAGAGAACGGCGACCAACGCATACCAGGCGGACTCGACAAAAAACACAGCGGCAAGCAGCGCGGCCGCGAACCCCAGCGAAAAGGACGCAGGGAGGAAAGCGGCGAAGACGCTTGCATAGACGATGGCCGTCTTCGGGTTGCTCACCTGCGTGGTAACGCCCAGCCAGAACGCGCGGAAGGGCCGCGAGCTGGCCTCGCCGCCGGCTGCAACCGTCGTGACAGGCTGCCGCGCAGATCTGAAGATGAGGAAGCCCAGGTAACAGAGATACAGGCCTCCCAGCACCCGGAGGCCTGTATAGAGCACCGGTACAGCCAGCAGGATGCTCTGCAGCCCGAGCAGCGCCACCGCGCCGAAAATGGCGCCGCCTGCGCCCATGCCCAAGGCTGTGGCAAGCGCCCGAATTCTGCTTGATGCGACAGCGACGCGCGCGACCATTACGAAGCTGGGGCCGGGGCTGATCACTCCAACGCTGAGCGCGGCGACGATGCTGGCGAGTGCGGCAAGTTCCTGCATGGCTATTTGTCCGGCGTGGCTGTGTGGCGCGACTATTCGGTGTGCGGCGGAGCTTCAACCGCCCAGCCCGGATCGGCACCGAATGGGTGATCGATGAAGAACACCCAGGTGCCGTCGGGCATCCTACGGTGAACCTCCATACCATGATGATGCACCTCGGTGCGCTTGCCGTGTTCGTCGGTGCCCTTAATCAGCCACTGCGACCGCGTCATAGCGAAGTCGCCGGAGACCGTCGTGTGATGGGTCACGACATCCATGTGCGGCTTCAATCCGACATAGGCCGCCATCGTCTTGCGGATGCCATCGGCGCCGCGCGCGACGCTGCTGCCGCCATGGACCTCGTCGACCTGAACGATCGAGGCGCCGGGGTGGTACATCGCTGCCGCGGCGTCAACGTCCTGCGCATTGAACGCGCGTGCCAGCCAGAGATTGCAAAGTTCGGGGGACGGAGCACCCATTTCTTGGACTCCCATGTGTTGAAGGTTGATCGATGCGATGAGGTCGTGGCGTCACGCTCCGGTGCAAGGCCGGATCAGTGTCACCTTAAGTTCCTCATCTCGCTTTCTCATTGCGGTAGGTAACGTCTGGCACAGCGGAAAGCACGTTGGAAATACGCCAGCGTCACTTGCGAAACTGCAAGCGGCGCCTACGTTTGCGTTTATGGAGGACTGGAACGAGCCCCAACTCGTGTTGGCGGTGCATCGGGCAAGCAGCCTCACCGGCGCCGCCAAAGCGCTTGATATCGATCACTCGACCGCGTTTCGGCGCCTGAATGCTCTGGAAACGCGGCTCGGTGTGCGTCTGTTCGAGCGGCTTCCTGGCGGGGCGTATCAAGCGACGCCGGCCGGCGAGCGGATGGCGGCAGCGGCCGAGCGGATGGAAGATGAGGCGCTCGCCATCGACCGCGACATTGCGGGGCGGGATCACCGTCCCTCCGGCCGCCTGCGTGTAACATCCTCTGAAACGCTGGCATATCGAAAGCTGACCAGCCATCTCGCCGCGTTCCGGCGAACCCATCCCGGAATCGTCGTCGAGCTCGTGGTCGACAACCGCGTCCTCAATCTCTCGCGCCGCGAGGCTGATATCGCGCTTCGTCCGATGCGGCCGAAGGAGGGCGATCTCTGGGGCCGCAAGCTCGCCGATGTCGCGTGGACCATCTACGCCGCGACGGGCTATCTCGATGAAACAGGCGGTGCCGCTTCATCCCCGCAAGATCTCGGCCGTCACGCCCTGATCGGATGGGAAGAAACGGCTGTTGGGATTATGGCTGCCGACTGGCTCAATCGAACGGTGCCGGGTGACGCCTTCGCCTACCGGACCAACAGTCTCGTCAATCAGTTCATCGCCGCGAAGGCCGGCATCGGCCTTGCGCTGCTGCCCTGCTATCTCGGTGACGAGGATCGCGATCTCGCCCGCGCGCTGCCCGATCCGATACCGGATCTGGTTGGTGAATTGTGGATCGTGACCCACGCCGATCTGAAGAGGACGGCGCGCGTGCGCGCCTTCTTCGATATCGTCGGAGAGGGCTTGGCGCGTGAGCACAGCCTGTTTGACGGCGGCCGCCGGTCCCGCGCTGCCGGCTTCGAATCGTAGCAAGGCTTTGCCGTTAGCAACGGTCTAAATCTTCTCCAGCTTCTGCAGGCAGCGCGCTACCCCGACCTCCGGCGGCATCGGCGTGTCCGGAAAGCTGGTCTTCCAGTCGGTGACGCCGACCTCGCCGATATAGATGTCGCCCCTGGAATCCAGTGCGATGCCGTGGGGCGCGAGGAATTTGCCGGCCTCCAGCCCCGGCCCATTTTCGCCGCCGAGCCGGGCGATCCGTTTGCCCTTCGAATCCATGATCGAAAGCCGCGGGCCGAGATTGGGCACCTTGCGGTTCACAGCCATGCCGGGCCCGAGTTCGCCGACGATGAACGTCGGCTGCTTGCCGCCGCAGCAGCACAGCGCGCAGGGCCGGTGCAGAAAGTTCCACTGCGTCTCGTATTTGCCGTTACCGTCGAACACCTGCACGCGGTGGTTCTCGCGGTCCGCGACATAGACCCAGCCGTCGGAATCGGTCGCGATGTTGTGGACGATGTTGAACTGGCCCGGATCGGTGCCGGGCTCGCCCCAAGTCTTCAAGAGCTTTCCATCCGGCGAATATTTGTGGACGCAGGCATTGCCGTAACCGTCGGAGACGTAGATCTCGCCCTTCGGTGACAGCGCCGTATGGGTGCAGCGGTGAAACGGCTCGCCGCTCATGAACGGCGCGGGTTTGTTTGGGATGCCGATGGTCAGCAGCACCTTGCCGTCTGTCGTGCACTTGCGCACGGTGTGATCGCCGTCGTCGGTGCAATAGAGATTATCGTCGGCATCGATGTGCAAGCCGTGCGCGCGGTTGAACAGCCCTTCGCCCCAGCTCTTGATGAAATTGCCCTCGCGGTCGAGCACCACCATCGGATGGGCGCCGCGGTTGAAGATGTAAATGCGGTCCTTGCTGTCGACGGCGACGGAGGCGACGTCGGTCAGGCTCCAGCCGTCCGGAAGCCTCGCCCAGTTTTCGACGACGCGGTATCGATGCTCGCCCGAGCCGAGAATGACCGACATGCGTTTCTCCCCATCTGATGTTTGTTGGCCGGGAGTGTTGCAGAGACCTGGTCGAAGCACGAGAGGGATTTGCGCATGGCACGTTTCTTCTGGCCTATCCTTGCGGCAACAGCCCTTCCTCGATCGCCTTGATCTGCAGCGCCAGATGTTTTGAGCCGATGCGGCATTGTGCAAGGCCGCCGGCGATGAACCACAGGCCGGGCTGGCCGGTCCGCTTATACATGTTGCGCAGTTCCTGCTCCTCGCCAAATCCCCAGATCGTGCCAACGCGCTTTTCCACCGCCTCGCCGAACAGTTTTCGCACCAGCTCTTCCTGGCGCTTGTAGCCCGTTGCCAGCACCACGAGATCGGCGGCGATGGTCTCGCCGTCCTTCATTTTCGCGCCTGCGGCCGCAAACGTGTCGAGATCGGAAAATTGCTTTAGCGCGATATCGCCTTTGACAATAAGATCGGAGCAGCCGACGTTGAAATAATAGCCGCCGCCACGTGTGAGATATTTGAACTGCCAGCCGGTATTGTCCTCGCCGAAATCGAGCTTGAAGCCGACGCGTTCGAGATCGTCGAGCAACTCCCTGTCGAGCGCCTTGGATTTTTCCGCCGTCATCGCATGGCTCTTGCGTGCCAGCTTGAACGGCATCGAGGTTGTGATCAGGTCGTTGTCCTCCAGCGTGCCTTCATTGTAAGGCGCGTAGACCAGTTGCGCCGATGGCTCGATGCTGACGACCAGCGTCGAAGAGCGCTGGAACAGCGTGACTTTTGCGCCGCTGGAATGCAGATCCTGCGCGATGTCGTGGCCGCTGTTGCCGGTGCCGATCACGATGGCGCGCTTGCCCTTCCAGTTCTCGCCGTCGTCATACTGGCTGGAATGCACCACCTTGCCGGCGAAATCTTTTAATCCCGGAATGTCAGGCACGCTCGGAATGCCGCTGACGCCGGTCGCCAGCACAACATGCCGTGGATGCATGCTGCGCTGAGCTCCGCCGGCGCAGCGCAGCGTCACGGTCCAGCGGCCTTCCGTCTCGTCATAGCTGCCGTCCTCGAACTCGGTCTCGGTCCAAAAATTCAGCTCCATGGCCTCGACGTAGGCCTCGAACCAGTTGGCCAGCTTGTCCTTCGGAATATAGGTCGGCCAGTTCGGCGGGAAAGGCATGTAGGGCAGGTGATTGACCTGCACCTGGTTGTGTAGCGTCAGCGCGTGATAGCGCTTGCGCCAATTGTCGCCGATGCGTTTTTCGCGATCGACGATCAGCGTATCGACGTTCAACTGCTTCAGCCGCGCGGCGATGGAAAGCCCGGATTGCCCGCCGCCAATGACGAGAACGGTGGGATCGTGATCTGCATATTCAGCCGACGCCTTGCGTAGGTCGAGCCAGTTCGGCCCGCGAAAGTCCCGCGAGTAGGCGTTGCCGCGCGGGCGGTTCACGCCGAGTTGCTCCTCAAAACCCTTGAGCTCGCCAAGTTCAGTCAGCAGCGTCCAGACCTTCAGGCGGTTGCCGTCGTCCTCGTCGGGAATGAGACGGATAATGCCGCTGCCGCGCCCGACCCTGGTTTCGAACTTGAAGATCGCCTCGATGGCGTTGGTGCCCGCACGCATCACCTTGCGCGGGACGGCGCGATCGGGTGCGATGGCAAAGCCGGTCGGCGCCGCGCTGCGAGCGAGAGGGGGAAGCGCCTTCAGTATGGCGTCTCTGCCGTTAAGCGTCTGGATATTCCAGCTCAGCGCCAGCACGTCGCGCCAATAGCTGTCGGGATGGAACAGCGTCTTTAGCAACTCGTCGTCGGGCTTTCCGAGGGCTTCCTCAAGCTGCGCAAGCCAAGTGTCGGCGGCAACCGAACTGTCGTCCGTCCTGTCGAGCATGGGGCGTTTCTCGCGGTCTGCCGTCTATGCGGCGTTTCCCTGGCCGAAGCCTATACCCATAATGGACGACGCAGGAAGGGCGCGAGGAGATGCCAACTATTCCGATAGCGACAGGATCAGCCCTTGATCCGGCGGCACGCGGCCGTTGAGGGTATCGAGATAGGCGCGTTGGACCGCCGCGGGCCCATGGCTCTCGATCACCTTCATCCAACGTTCCAGGTTCGGCACGAAGCCGGACCACGCGGCGCCGAACCGCATCTCGACGCCGCCCGGTCCCCACTCCTTGGCGCGCTTGCGGATATGGTCGGGCGCGAAGAAAAATTGGGGCTTGGCGCCCGGCAGTGCCTGCGCCGGTTCATCGGGCGATGACTTGCGATGCGTGAGCCCGACGATCCCGCTGTATTTCATGTGCTCGCCGAAGTGCCGGTGCAGCGTCGCGCGTAACGGGCTGTTGCCGGCCATGTCGACATAGGCGACCGCGGAATTCGTCGGCAGCGAGCTTACGTTCTCATAGGTCACGACTTCGTCGTAGCAGCCGAGCGATTTGACGAAGGACGTGTTGCCGGCCGAGGTCAACCCGATCACCTTGATGCCGTTACCTCTTGCATGCAGAAGGTGCGCCAGCCCGTAGGCCGTCTTACTGGAAGCCGACGACAGCATCACGCTTCTTGCGCCGTAAAATTCGTTCTCGGCGAGAAAGTCATCGACCAGAAACGACAGCATAAACAAGGGGCGCAGCAGCGCCTGATAGTCGCCCTGCCTGCCTGCGAATGAGGGATCGCCGCTAACGCGCGCATAGGCATTATAGACCGGCGCCACATCTTGCCGGTGCGCGGCCGCGTCGCGCAAGGCTCGCTTGCTGATGTCGGCGGCTTCGATCACGAGATGTGTCGACATCGGGAAATAGCCGAACAGGGTTTCGCCAACGGCAATCCCGGAATGCTTCGAGGCGATCACCTCGCCAAAGCCCCACACCGGAACGTTGCCGAAACCTTCGGGCGCCGGAAACAATTGCCAATATTTTAGATGATCGCCGAGTACGGCATAGGTGATGTTGTTGGCGGTGAAGGCAAAGCGCGTGACTTTCACCAGCAATGCCTCGTCAGGCAGTGCGGCTATGTCAGGCAGTTGCGTCTCGATGGTCTTGCATTGCTGCAGATCATTGCGGGCGACGACGAAGTCGGTGGATTGCATGTTTCGATCCCTGCGCTTCACATGCAGCAATCTTTGCGCCGTCCGATGACTGTTTTGCAACAGCAATGATGCTTAAAACGCTGTTTGGATTTGGCGTCGCAATGCCTCCCCGTCATTGCGAGGAGCGCAGCGACGAAGCAATCCAGTCCTCCGCAAGTGGCGAAATGGATTGCTTCGCTTCGCTCGCAATGACGCGGAAGGAGCGGAAGTCCATCCCCTACACAATGGCCCGCAGGCGCCCCTCGGCATACATATCCCGCAGCTTGCGCTTAAAAATCTTGCCGGTGGCTTCGCGCGGCATGGCGTCCATGAACTGAATGTCCTTGGGCACCTTGAAGTTGGCAAGCTTGCCGCGCAGAAACTCCTGCACCGCGATCGGCGATAGCGACGCATTCGCTTCTGGCTCGATGCACGCAAAAAGCCGTTCGCCGAATTCATCGTCGGGCACGCCGAATACCGCGCAGTCGCGCACGCTGTCCATGCTGATCAGCGCATTCTCGATCTCGGCGGGATAGATGTTGACGCCGCCTGAAATCACCATGTCGCGTTTGCGGTCGCACAGGAACAAATAGCCGTCTTCGTCGAGGTACCCGACGTCGCCGACACTGACGAGGCCGTCGCGGCCAGCTTCGGCGCGTGCTTCGGCCTTGCCGTGATAACCGAAATCCGGAACCGACATTTGCCGCATGAAGATCTCACCGGGCTCGCCAATATCGCACAGCGAACCATCGGGGCGGAAAATCTTGACGACGCCGCCCTCGATGGCGCGGCCGACGGTGCCGGGCTTTGCAAGTGCCTCCTCGGCCGAATGCCACACCGGGATGCCGGTTTCGGTCGAGCCGAAATATTCGTTGATGACCGGTCCCCACCAACAGATCATGTCGCGCTTGACCTGCGGCGGGCAGGGCGCCGCACCATGCACGACGAAGCGCAGCGACGACAGATCGTAGCGGCGCCTCACCTCATCCGGCAGCCGCAGCAGGCGGACGAACATCGTCGGCACCATGTGCATGTGGGTAACGCGGTGGCGCTCGATCAATTGCAGCATGTCTTCGGGGTCGAAGCGCGGTTCGAGCACGATTGTGCAGCCGCTGCGGAATGCCAGCATGCCGTAGGAGTTCGGCGCCGAATGGTACATCGGGCCGTTCATCAGGATGACCTGCTCCTCGTTCGGCTTGACGCCATAGGCGATGCCGCCGACCCGCGCGGAGGCCGCGGCCTGTTCCGGCGTCATCGGCTTGCGGCGCACGCCTTTGGGCAGGCCTGTCGTGCCCGACGTGTAGAACATCGGCGCGCTGCCGATCGGAGACTCCTGCGAGGGCGCATGCATGTCACGCCAGCGGTCCCAATCCGTCATCCCGTCGGGGACTGGGGTCAGCCCGGGTGCCACGTTGAAGGCCGCGGCGATTTCGGGCGGTGTCGCCACCACCAGTAGCCGAACGTCGGAAGCCAGGCCTTCCCTGATCTGCGGCAGCAGGTCGGCATGGCAGACCAGGATTTTCGCGCCGCTGTCGGCGAGAATATAGGCGACTTCCTCGGCCTTCAAATGCCAGTTGATCGGCACCACGGGGCTGCCCAGCGCCGCGGCAGCGCCGGAGACTTCGAAGAATGCAAAGTCGTTGCGCAGCATCATGCCGACCGGCGTTCCGCCGCCGACGTCGAGTGCTTTAAATCCCTCCGCCGCCCGCGCGATGCGGGCGTGGATTTCGGGATAGCTGATCTGGCGTTCGCCGCTGATGATCGATGTCATATTCCCTCCCGGGCTAACCGGACGCGTCGCTTAGCGGTCGTCCAGAATTTCACCGAAGCCAACCCAGCTCTTGCCGTCGAAGCGGCGCAGCCGCAATTGCTGGAACGGCAGGTAGTCATCGGCAGCGGTCGTTACCGTGATGCCCGGCAATAGCAGTGGAAGCGGCACATCACGCAACGAGGCGGCCTGCTTCATGATGTTCTCGCGGCTGAAGTCGTCCTTGCAGGCCATCAGAACTTTCACCATGAGATTCGCATAGTGATAGCCGGCAGCGTAGTTCGAATTGGAGAGGTCCGCATTCGGCAAATATTGCTTCATGAACGCGAAATACTCTTTCACGCCGGGGTCATTGGCCCATTGAACGTCCATCGTGTCCTTCTGGTTGCTGGACGAGATCAGGCCGACGGCGTTCTCCAGCCCGGCCGGCTCCAGGAACGAGATCGATGACGCCGAGGTCGGCACGAAAAACAGATCCGGCTTCCAATTGATCTCGGCGACACCCTTGATCATCTGCGAGGTGAACTTGCCGAGCACGACGCCAAACATCACGTTGGCGCCCGAGGCCTTCAGTGTCGCAAGCTGCGAGCTGATGGTTGGCGCGCTGGTCTCGTAGGTTGCCTCCGACACGATCATGGTCGCGGCCTTGTCGCCGAGTGCCCGCTTGAAGCCGGCGACGTAGTCGCGGCCGAAATCATCGTTCTGCGACAGGATGGCGATCTTGGCGTCGGGCTTGGTCTGCAGGACATGCTTGGCGTAGACGACGCCTTCGGACTGATAGGTCGCCATTCCCGGCATGGTCCACGGAAAATTCTTCGGGTCGGCCCATTTGGTTGCGCCGCTCAGCACGAACAGCTGCGGCACTTTCTTGCTATTGAGGTAGCGATGCACGGCGTTGTTGGTGGCGGTTCCGAGCGAGCCGAAGGTCAGCAGCACCTCTTCCTGCTCGACGAGCTTTCGGGTCTGCTCGACCGTCTTGGGCGGCGAGTACGCGTCATCAAGGCTGAAGAACTTGATCTTGCGGCCGTTGATGCCGCCCTCGGCGTTGATCTTCTCAAAATAGGCTTCCTGCGCCCGGCCGATGATGCCGAAGCCGGATG
This sequence comes from Bradyrhizobium sp. sBnM-33, assembly GCF_032917945.1. NCBI lineage: Bacteria > Pseudomonadati > Pseudomonadota > Alphaproteobacteria > Hyphomicrobiales > Nitrobacteraceae > Bradyrhizobium > Bradyrhizobium sp. sBnM-33. The sequence continues at coordinate 8,415,417 of NZ_CP136624.1, read as the reverse complement.
CCGGGCCGCTATAGGGCAGTGTCTGGCCGATGCGGATTTCCCCCTTGTCCCCTTCGGCGAGAGCCGCGGGGCTTCCCAGCAACGCGAGTGCGATAGTCAACACAGGTCGTGACAGTCTCATGGTTCCCATCCCTCTGTTTGTTTGATTGGTCGTTGAATCCGGCGTGTCTTACGCACGCGCGCGCTTGAGAAATTCGTTGCCGGCGTCGGCGAATTCGGCCTTCAGCCGCTCAACCAACTCAGCCACTGGCGGCGCGTCGGCGATCTGGCCGATGCCCTGGCCTGAGCCCCAGATGTCGCGCCACGCCTTGGCCTTGGTGTTGCCGCCGGAGCCGAAATTCATCTTCGATTTGTCGCTCTGCGGCAGATTGGCGGGATCGAGGCCCGCGGCCACGATCGAGGGGCCGAGATAGTTGCCGTGCACGCCGGTGAACAGGTTGGAATAGACGATATCGTGCGCGGCGTGGTCGATCAGCGCGGCTTTGTAGGCCGGATCGGCATTCGCTTCCTGCGTTGCGATGAAGCGCGTGCCCATGTAGGCCATGTCGGCGCCGAGCGCGAGCGCCGACGCAATGCCCCAGCCATCGGAAATCGCTCCCGAGAGCAGCACGGTGCCCTTGAACCACTGCTTGACCTCGCGCAGCAGCGCGAACGGCGACAGCGTGCCGGCATGGCCGCCGGCGCCGGCGCAAACCAGAATGAGACCGTCCACGCCGTGCTCGGCCGCCTTGCGCGCATGCTTGACGTTGATCACGTCGTGGAACACGACGCCGCCATAGGAATGCGCGGCCTCGACGATTTCGATCGGCGGGCGCAGCGAGGTGATGATGACCGGCACCTTGTGTTTCACGCAGGTCTCCATGTCCTTCATCAGCCGGTCGTTTGAATGATGGCAGATCTGGTTGACCGCGTAGGGCGCGACCTTCTTTTCCGGATGCAGCGCCTTGTATTCGCCGAGTTCGTTCTCGATGCGCGTCAGCCATTCGTCGAGTTTTTCGACGGGACGCGCGTTCAGCGCCGGAAACGAGCCGACGATGCCGGCCTTGCACTGGGCGATGACAAGTTCCGGCCCGGAGACGATGAACAGGGGCGATCCGACCACGGGCAGTTCGAGCGAATTGGCAAGCGAAGCAGGCAACGGCATTTGGTCTCTCCCTTGCAACGCAAAGCCGGGACTTAAGTCCGGACTGCGTCCATGATGTTGATTGAGAGCGCCGTACCGCCGGCGGAGCCGCCGGCCGGGCGCTGCTGTTGCCGTCACTATAAGGCTGGACGGCAGCCGCCATCCGTTCAATATTGAACAGACGTTCAATCAGTTCTGAACAGGCGATCTGAACCGCGGAGAGCACTGATGGACTGGGAGCTGTGCAAGACCTTCGTCGCGGTGGCCGAGGCCCGCAGCTTCGCGGCGGCCGCGCGCCGCTTGCGCTCCAGTCATCCCACAGTTGGGCGCAAGATTGCCGAACTGGAGGCCCAGCTCGGCATTCCCTTGTTCGCCCGGTCCAACGAAGGCCTTTCACTGACATCGCACGGGCAAAAATTTCGCGAGCATGTCGATGCGATGGCCGCGGCGGCGTTGCGTGCCGAAGCCGCGGTATCGGCAACCGGTGCGCAGGCGCGCGGCGTGGTCAAGCTGTCGATCGGCGCCACGCTCGCCTCGCACTGGCTGATGCCGCGGCTCGGGCCGTTCCTGCGCCAGCACGACCACATCCAGCTCGAGATCATCACCTATCCATATCCGGCGAGCGTCCGCCGCCGCGAGGCCGATGTCGTGCTGCGCCCGGTCGATAGCGGCGAGGAGAATTTGATCGGCCGCAAGATCGGCCGGCTCGGCACCGGCTTCTACGCCTCGCGCGACTATGCCGCGCAGCGGCGCCTTCCCGAACGGCGCGACGAATGGAAAGGCCACAGCGTCATCGGCTTTGCCGACCGATTATCGAACGAGCGTCTGGCGCGCTGGAGCGACGCAATCACGCGGCAGGGCTCAATGGTGATGCGCTGCTCCTCGCAAGGCGACATGCTGGCCGCCGCACGCGCCGGCCTCGGAATTTCGACGCTGTCCTGTTTCGTCGCCGCCGCATATCCCGATCTCGTCCGCGTCGCCCCGCAAAAACTCGTCAGCGTGGCCGATCTCTGGTTGCTGGCGCATCCCGATCTGGTCGATCTCCCCGCCGTGCGCGCCGTGATCGATTTCGTCACCGCTTGCGCGCGCGAGGACCGGATGCGGCTGCGGGGGTGAGAAGAAAGATAGATGGAGTTTAGGTGACGCTCTCCGTTCCCCAGACGCAGCGCAGCACGCAGTGATGCGCTGCAGAGCCGGGGGCCCATAAGGCATTGCGCGTGGCGAGATGGGGTCCCGGCTCTGCGGAGCGTCACTTCGTGCCGCACCGCGTCCGGGACACGGACCTCACGGCTTGCTTGCCAGCACGCCCTCGCGCTTTTTCAGAACCCGATAATAGCTCCACCACAGATGCGCCGCCGCGCCGCGCAGGGGACGCCACGGTTCCGCCAGTGGCGCCATCTGCTTGGCGGTCGGACGCGTTTTCAGGCCGAGCCCGATTTTGACCGCCTCCTGCACCGCGAGGTCGCCGGCGGGCCAGGCGTCGCCGTGGCCGAGGCAGAACAAGAGATAGATATCGGCGGTCCACGGGCCGATGCCGGGCAGCGCGGTCAGCGTATGGTGGGCGGCGTCGGCATCCTCTTCTGCCAGCACCTCGAGATTGAGCCGCTCGGCGGCCAGTTCGCGCGCGATATTCTTCAGCGTCTTGATCTTGGCGGCCGACAGCCCGAGCCGGCCGAGGCGGTCGGCGCGGGTCTTGCGGATGACTTCGTGATCGAACGGATCGAACGCGGCCGTCAGCCGCGCCCAGATCGCTCCGGCGCTGGCGGTAGACAATTGCTGGCCGCAGACGATGCCAGCAAGCCCCGCGAACCCCGGCTCGCGCTGCCGCAGCGCCGGCATGCCCGTAAGTTCGAGAATCGGTTTGAGCCTTGGGTCCTGCTTCACCAGTGCGTGGACGGCGTCCTCGAGATCGGACTGGGTGTTGAGGTGGATGGTCATTGAAACTTTCGGCTGGCGCGGCTCGTCATGCGCGGGCTTGACCCGCGCATCCATCATATATCGTAAAAGTCTTTTGAAAGATGGATTGCCGGGTCGAGCCCGGCAATGACAGTGTCAGGATCAATGCCGCCACCCGTTTTCCGATTTGCTCCGAGCCCGAACGGCTACCTCCATCTCGGCCACGCCTATTCGGCGCTATTGAATTTTGACCTCGCGCGCGAGCGCGGCGGGCGGTTTCTGCTGCGGATCGAGGATATCGACGCGACGCGTTGCCGGCCGGAATTCGAGGCGGCGATCTATGAAGACCTCGCCTGGCTCGGGATATCCTGGGAAACGCCGGTGCGGCGACAATCGGAGCATTTCGCGCGCTATCACGAGGCGGTCGAAAAGTTGGCAGGCCTAGGCCTGATCTATCCGAGTTTCGAGAGCCGCGCGGAGATCGCCCGTCTGGTCGCGCAACGCGAGGCCAGCGCGCCCTGGCCGCGGGATCCCGACGGGGCGCCGCTCTATCCGGGCGTCGCGAAATCGCTGCCGCCGGACCGCCGCCACGAGTTGATCGCACAGGGCGTGCCTTACGCGCTGCGGCTCGATATGCAGCAAGCGCTCGCGCGCAGGAAGGACCTGGCCTGGCAGGAACACGGTGCAGGGCCCGGCGGCGAGACCGGTGTCGTCGCCGCACGTCCTGAAGCGTGGGGCGACGTCATCTTGGCGCGGAAGGAGACGCCGACCAGCTATCATCTCTCCGTCGTGATCGACGACGCCCTGCAGGGCGTGACCGACGTGGTACGGGGCAGGGACCTGTTCTGGTCGACGAGCGTCCACCTGGTGTTGCAACAGTTGCTCGGTATCCCGCAACCGGTGTATCGGCATCACCGCCTCGTCGAGGATGCGTCGGGACACAAGCTGTCGAAATCGACGCAAGCCACGGCCTTGCGCGAATTGCGTGGGCAAGGTGCCAGCCCTGCGGGTATTCGCAGCCTCGTCGGTTTGCCCGACGATTCCTGTAGGACTACTGCGGGTTGTTGAAAACGTCTCCGTGACACCGGCCGCCATCGCGTGTCATGCTGGTCGCGGCAGAGGAAGGGGGACCATGGCGGCAAAGCGGCGCTCACCAGGCACCACGGGAACAGTCAAGAAGCGGCGAGTGAAAAAGCGCGTGTCCGGCGCCGCGGTCAAAAAACGCGGCACGCGCACGTCCGCGATCGCTGCACCCGGGATGGTCGAGAGCGCGCTGGCGGCCTTTGCGCACGAGGTGCGCACGCCGCTGACCGGCATTCTCGCGATCAGCAATCTTTTGGCGACCTCGGACCTCGACGAGCGCGAGCGGCGCTGGGTCGATACCATCAGGGCGGGCGCGGAACATCTGGCGAGCCTTGCGACCCTGTTCGTCGACGCCGCGCGCAGCGGCGGCCCCGGGCTCGAGGTGCGGCAGGACTTCTTCGACCTGCATACGCTTGCTCGCAACGCCGGCGATTCGCTGACCGGGCGTGCCGCGGCCAAGGGCCTGCAGTCGTCGGTCGACATTTCCGAAGAACTTCCAGGGTTTGCGATCGGCGATCCCGTCCGCCTGCGCGCCGCGCTGGAGAACCTGATCGACAATGCGGTAAAATTCACTGAACAGGGCAGTGTCGGGCTGCAGGTCACGCCCGTGCGGGGTCCGAAGGGCAAGGTCGCCGTCTCATTCGCAATCTCCGACAGCGGGATCGGCCTTGCGCTGAACGAAATCAAGCGCCTGTTCCGGCCATTCTCGCAGGCCAATGTCTCCATTGCATCGCGCTTCGGCGGCGCCGGTCTCGGATTGTCGTCGGTCAAGCAACTGGCGCGTGCTATGGGCGGCGACATCACTGTGACGCAGCGCCCGGGCGGCGGTACGACCTTTACCCTCAACGTCGTAATGTCGCCCGCAAAGGACGCCGCGCCGGCGGCATCCGGCGCCGGTGGCGAGGTATCGATCAGTTCGCCGCGGCCATTGCGCCTGCTCAGCGTCGAAGACAACCCGTTCGGTCGTGTCGTGCTCAACACGATCCTGACCGAACTCGGTCACCAGACCGACTTCATCGGCCAGGGAGAGGCGGCGCCCGAGCGGCTCGCGCAAGGCGCGTTCGATGCGGTGTTGATGGACATGGTCCTGCCGGGCATCGACGGCGTCGAGGCGATCAGGCGCATTCGCGCGCTGGAGCCGCCGCTCGGGCGCATTCCGATCATCGGCATATCAGGTCGCAGCGAGGACGAGGCGGCGTCGCGCGCCGCCGGCGCCGAGATCTTTCTGGTCAAGCCTGTGAGCCCGCGCGCCTTGGCGACTGCGCTTCATGCAGCGACAACCCCTTCGGCAACTGCGATTTCATGATGGCTGCGTTCAGCTCGCCGCCGAAGACGAAAATCGCCGAAATGAAATACAGAAACACCAGCGCGATGATGACCGAGGCAAGGCCCGCATACATCGTCACATAGCTGCTGGCGAAGCGCGCCAGATACTGGCCGAACACGACGCCCGAGATCAGCGATCCCACCATGGTAAAGACGATGCCCGGAAGGATCTGCAGAAAACTCCGCCGGCCGCAGGGCAGCCAGGCATGCAGCACGAAGAGCGCCACTGTCATCGCCGCGATCGTGATACCGTAGCGGGCGAAGGTGAGAAGGCCTTCGTTGGACTCGACGAAGAACGGAATGTGGCGGCGCGCCGTCTCCAGGATCAGCGGACCGAGCACGATCAGGAACGCCATCAAGAGCGACGTGACGGCGGCGACCAGCGTGTAGCCGATCGATTCCAGCCGCAGCCAGTACCACGCCCGCGGCTCGACCACCGAATAGGCGCGGTTCAGCGCGACCCGCAGCGCCTCGACGCCGTTGGAGGCGAAATAGACTGCCAGCACCGCGCCGACGGTCAGGATGTCGCCGCGGGTGGTCGTGAGCACGTCGTGGATTTCGCCTGACAGCGCGTCGGCGACTTGTTGCGGCCAGGTTTGAAGCAACAATGCCACGGCTCCATCGGCGAGTTCCTTGGAGCCAAAAAAGCCAGCCAGCGACGTCAGCACGATCAGGAATGGAAATAGCGCCATCAACGTCGATAGCGCAATGTGGCTCGCGATCGCCCAGCCGTCATCGGCGAGGAACGTGTAAAACGCCTCCATGACGACGAGGTAGACGTAGCGAATGAGCTTCACATCTCACCTCGATCCGGGTATCGCGATCCGGTCCTAACGCCGGGGCTAGCATCTGATATTATTGGATTAAAAGCCAGATCGTCGAGCGGTAGCGCGAGAGTTGTGAACGTGTGGAAGTCGGCGCCTCGCGGTGTTATGTACCGCCGATGGCATCCTTTCTGAGTTCGATTGTTCTCCCCATCGCGCTTGCGGCCGTGGCTATCGTGCTGTTGCTCGGCCTCGTCAACATGATGCGCGGCGGCTCGCCGAACCGCTCGCAGAACCTGATGCGGCTTCGGGTGCTGCTGCAGTTCGTCGCCATCGTCATCACCATGGTTGTGGTGTGGGCGTTGGGCAAATAACGGTAGGAAAGGGAGGCGCCTATGGTCGTGCTCAACCGCATCTATACCAAGACCGGCGATGACGGCACCACGGCGCTCGGCAGCGGCGAGCGCCGCCCGAAATACGATCTGCGCATCAGCGCCTACGGCACCGTAGATGAAACCAACGCCGCGATCGGCGTGGTGAGGCTGCACCTCGGCGATGCCCGCGAACTCGATGCGATGCTCGGCCGGATCCAGAACGATTTGTTCGATCTCGGCGCCGACCTTGCGGTGCCACAGCGCGACGGCAAGGCCGAGCGGCTCCGGATGCTATCGAGCCAGGTCGAGCGGCTCGAGCGCGACATCGATGCGCTGAACGATCATCTCGCGCCCCTGACCTCGTTCGTGCTGCCCGGCGGCACCCCCGCTGCCGCATACCTGCACCTCGCCCGTACCATATGCCGCAGGGCGGAACGGATCATGGTGGAACTCGCTGCGCGGCCGGAGGAGCCGGTGAGCTCGGCTGCCATTCAGTATATGAACCGCCTGTCCGATTTCCTGTTCGTGGCCAGCCGCGCCATGAACGATAATGGGGCCGGAGACGTGTTGTGGGTGCCGGGTCAGAACCGTTAAGGTAAGCCTTGAAGGCAGGCCTTGTCCCGGGCCGATTTTTGGCTTTCGCGCGTTGACCGCCGATAGCGGGACCTTTAGGTTCCGCGCCCAAGCTAATAACAAGCTGATCAAACCCCAGAATTCAAGCGAAAGAGGATCGATGAAGGTTCTTGTGCCGGTAAAGCGGGTGGTCGATTTCAACGTCAAGGTCCGCGTCAAGAGCGACGGAACGGGCGTGGAACTCGCTAACGTGAAGATGTCGATGAATCCGTTCGACGAAATCGCCGTCGAGGAAGCATTGCGGCTGAAGGAAGCCGGCAAGGCGACCGAGGTGGTGGTGGTGTCGATCGGCTCGGCGCAGGCCTCGGAGACGATCCGGACTGGTCTCGCCATGGGCGCCGACCGCGGCATCCTCGTCAAGGCCGAGGGCAATGTCGAGCCGCTGGCGGTTGCGAAGATTCTCAAAGCCGTAGCGGATGCCGAGAAGCCCGGCCTCATCATTCTGGGCAAGCAGGCGATCGACGACGATTCGAACCAGACCGGCCAGATGCTGGCCGCGCTGCTCGGCTGGTCGCAAGCGACGTTTGCCTCCAAGCTCGAAGTTGAAGGTTCGGACTTCAAGGTCACGCGCGAGGTCGACGGCGGCCTGCAGACCGTGAAGCTGAAGGGACCGGCGATCATCACCACCGATCTGCGGCTGAACGAGCCGCGCTATGCGTCGCTACCCAACATCATGAAGGCGAAGAAGAAGCCGATCGACGACAAGAGCGCCGCCGACTATGGCGTCGATCTCACGCCGCATCTTGAAGTGCTCAAGACAGCGGAGCCGCCCGGCCGCAAGGGCGGCGTCAAGGTCAAGGACGTCGCTGAGCTCGTTTCCAAACTCAAGACCGAAGCCGGGGTTCTCTGATGACGACGCTATTGATTGCCGAACACGATAACGCGTCGATCAAGGATGCGACCAACAAGGCGCTGACGGCAGCCGCTGCGCTCGGCGCCGACGTGCACGTGCTGGTCGCCGGCGAGAACGCCAAGGCGGCGGCCGATGCCGCAGCCAAGCTTGCCGGCGTCAAGAAGGTGCTGCTCGCGGACAATACCGCCTATGCCCATGACCTCGCCGAGCCGCTGGCCGCGCTGATCGTATCGCTGGCCTCCGGTTATGATGCTTTCGTCGCGCCTGCGACCTCGCGCTTCAAGAACGTGATGCCGCGCGTCGCAGCTCTGCTCGACGTGATGCAGGTGTCGGAGATCATCAAGGTGATTTCGCCCGATACCTTCGAGCGGCCGATCTATGCCGGCAACGCGATCCAGACCGTGAAGTCCAAGGACGCCAAAAAGGTCATCACGGTGCGGACTTCGACCTTTGCCGCGGCAGGTGAGGGCGGCAGTGCGCCGGTGGAGGACGCCGCCGCTGCGGCTGATCCGGGCCTCTCCAGCTTCATCGGCGAAGAGGTGGCAAAGAGCGACCGTCCGGAACTGACCTCGGCAAAAATCATCGTTTCCGGCGGCCGCGCCATGCAGAGCCGCGAGAACTTTGCCAAATACATCGAGCCGCTCGCCGACAAGCTCGGCGCCGGCGTCGGCGCCTCGCGCGCTGCGGTCGATGCCGGCTATGCGCCCAACGACTGGCAGGTCGGCCAGACCGGCAAGGTGGTCGCTCCGGAACTATATGTTGCAATCGGTATCTCCGGCGCGATCCAGCATCTCGCCGGCATGAAAGATTCCAAGGTGATCGTTGCGATCAACAAGGATGAAGACGCGCCGATCTTCCAGGTTGCTGATTACGGCCTGGTCGCGGACCTTTATCAGGCGGTTCCCGAACTGACCGACGCGCTTGGCAGGCTCGGAAAGTAACCACAGCCACAAACAACGGCCGGATGCGTAACATCCGGCCGGTGTTTTATGCTAAAGCGAAGTAGATTTTCGGCTTCGCGTGAATATAGCGTGCCAAAACGGGACCAGGACGAACAGGCGCGATGTGCGCGCCGTTCCGGTGGATGATAAGATGGCGGTGACAATCAAGAAGGTCGGCGTGATCGGCTCGGGCCAGATGGGTCACGGGATTGCGCAGGTGGCGGCGCTCGCCGGCTTGGACGTGGTGCTCAACGACGTCTCCGACGAACGGCTGAAATCGGCAATGGCGACCATCAACGGCCATTTGTCGCGCCAGGTTGCCAAGCAGGCGATCACCGAGGACGCGCGCAAGAAGGCGCTGGAGCGGATTACCTCCACCGAGACGCTCGACGGGCTGTCGGATTGCGACCTCGTGATCGAGACCGCCGTCGAAAAGGAAGAGGTCAAGCGCAAGATCTTTCACGAACTCTGCGCGGTATTGAAGCCAGAAGCGATCGTCGCCACCAACTCCTCGTCGATCTCGATCACCCGGCTCGCCGCCTCGACCGACCGTCCCGAGCGCTTCATCGGCATTCATTTCATGAATCCGGTGCCGGCGATGGAACTGGTCGAGCTGATCCGCGGCATTGCCACCGACGATATGACCTTCGATACCGCCAAGGAATTCGTCGGCAAGCTCGGCAAGCAGATCGCGGTATCGGAGGATTTCCCGGCCTTTATCGTCAACCGCATCCTGCTGCCGATGATCAACGAGGCGATCTACACGCTCTATGAAGGCGTCGGCAACGTCGAGGCGATCGACGCCGCGATGAAGCTCGGCGCGCACCATCCGATGGGGCCGCTGGAACTGGCAGATTTCATCGGACTCGATACCTGTCTGTCGATCATGCAGGTGCTGCATGAGGGGCTGGCGGATTCGAAATACCGGCCGTGCCCGCTGCTCGTGAAATATGTCGAGGCCGGCTGGCTGGGGCGCAAAACCCAGCGCGGTTTCTACGACTACCGCGGCGACAAACCGGTCCCGACGCGCTGAGATCCCTCAATCCTCATGGTGAGGAGGCGCGCAAGCGCCGTCTCGAACCATGTGGCCCGGTTGGTGCCATTCATCCTTCGAGACGCGCGCTATGCGCGCTCCTCAGGATGAGGTCTGACAACGCATTTGCCGTCCCGTCTCAATCTCCAAGCATTCGTTAACCGGTGCCGGGGTAGGGTGTCCTCAGGTTCGAGGAGTGCTGCGTATGGATATGATGGCTATGGTTTCGAGCATGCTCGCGATCCAGGCGGCGGGCACGCAGCAGCAGATCCAGACCTCGATCATCAAGCAGAATGCGGACGCCGAGAAGGCCGCGGTTCAGACGCTGCTCGGTGCGACCTCGACCGCCAATCTCGCTCCCGGCGTCGGCGGCAATCTCAATATTGCGGCTTGATAAGCCCATCACGCCGTTAAGTCCTCATGGTGAGGAGCGCGTCTGCGCGCGTCTCGAACCATTTGGCCACGCTGGTGCCATTCATCCTTCGAGACGCCGCTGACGCGGCTCCTCAGGACGAGGTCTGGCAGGAGAGGTCGGGGGCTAGCGCAGGCGCGTTTCAATCCCCTAAGACCCCGCCTTCATCGGCTGCATCGCGCCCTTGATCAGCTTGATCGCGTCCTCGCTGGCCCATTCGGCGGGGCCGGCAAGGGTGGCGATCTCGCAGCCCTGGGCGTCCACCAGCACCGAAGTGGGCATGCCTAGCGCCTTGCCTATATTCTTAAGATCCTGGAAAACCTTGGCTTTCTGGTCGGCGAAATAGCCGAGCCGGGTCAGATTAGCCTCTTTCAGGAAGTTTTTCGGCTTCTCGGGGTCACGGGTGTCGATGTTGATGGCGACCACCTCGAAATCCTTGCCGCCGAGCTTGGCCTGCAGGTTCTCCAGCGCCGGCATTTCCTTACGACAAGGCACGCACCAGGTGGCCCACAGGTTCACCAGCACGGTCTTGCCACGCCATTCCGACAGCTTCCTCGGCTTACCCTCGGCATCCTCGAAGGCGAGGTCGGGTAGCCGCAACGGCGTCGTCGCCATCGTCAACGCGGCCACTTCGCCGTGCGCGAGTGGCGATATCTTGCGGGCCAGTTCGACGGCTCCAGCACAGGATGGATCGCCGCCCGTGCCTCGCTTGAAGCTGCCGAGCCCGTAAAACGCGCCCAATCCGACCACGCCCGCAGCCGCCACCGCGCCGATGGCGATCGGGATCCGGCGCCTCGTGGCGGGGCGGGGCGGGGACGTTTCGGGCATATCGTTTGTCATCCTGTGTCAGATACGGCTATGCAGGGCTCAAGGTTACGGTCGAATTACGGTCGAGACCGCCACGGGTTTCGCGTAACTCCGACGATATAGATGGCAGGGCTTGGGAAGTCATGAGCAACAAGATGTGGGGCGGCCGGTTCAGCGAGCGTCCCGATGCGATCATGGAGGAAATCAACGTCTCGATCGACGTCGATCGTCATCTCTATGCCCAGGACATCGCCGCGTCCAAGGCCCACGCGGCGATGCTGGCCGCGCAAGGCATTATCACGGCGAGTGATGCGAAAAATATCGGCAAGGGTCTAGACACGATTTTGTCAGAGATCGGCAAGGGCTCGTTCGACTTCAAGCGTGCGCTTGAAGACATCCATATGAATGTCGAGAGCCGGCTTTCCGAGCTGATCGGGCCCGCCGCCGGGCGCCTGCACACCGCGCGCTCGCGCAACGACCAGGTGGCGACCGATTTCCGGCTCTATGTCCGCGACACGATCGACGAGACGGATGCGGCGCTGGCCGCCTTTCAGCACGCGCTGGCCAGCCGCGCGGCCGAACATGCCGCGACCGTGATGCCGGGCTTCACCCATCTGCAGACGGCGCAGCCCGTCACCTTTGGCCATCATCTGCTCGCCTATGTTGAGATGGCGGCGCGCGACCGCGGCCGGTTTGCCGACGCTCGGAAGCGGCTGAACGAATCGCCGCTTGGCGCGGCGGCGCTCGCTGGAACCTCGTTTCCGATCGACCGGGCCGCCACCGCCAAGGCGCTCGGCTTCGACCGCCCCATGGCCAATTCGCTGGACGCCGTCTCGGACCGCGACTTCGTATTGGAGACCCTGTCGGCGGCGTCGATCGCGGCCGTGCACATGTCGCGCTTTGCCGAGGAAATCGTGATCTGGACCTCGCCGCTGGTGGGGCTGGTACGGCTCTCCGACAAGTTCACCACCGGCTCCTCGATCATGCCGCAGAAGCGCAATCCGGACGCGGCCGAACTGGTGCGCGCCAAGACCGGCCGGGTGATCGGCGCGCTTAATGGTCTCCTGATCGTGATGAAAGGGCTGCCGCTCGCCTATCAAAAGGACATGCAAGAGGACAAGCAGGGTGCGATGGAGGCGTTTTCCGCGCTCTCGCTCGCGATCCGCGCCATGACCGGCATGGTCCTCGATCTCATCCCCGACGAGAACAGGATGAAGGCCGCGGCCGGCGAGGGCTATGCCACCGCCACCGATCTTGCCGACTGGCTGGTGCGGACGCTGAAGATGCCGTTCCGCGACGCCCACCATGTCACCGGGCGAATCGTTGCGCTCGCGTCGAAAGAGGGCGTGGCGCTGCACGAACTGCCGCTTAAAGCGATGCAGGAGGTCGAGCCTGACATTACCGCGGACGCCCTGCGCGTGCTGTCGGTGGAGGCCTCGGTCAAAAGCCGGACCAGTTATGGCGGCACCGCGCCGAAGAACGTGCTTTCGCAGGCCAAAGCCTGGCTGAAGCGGCTGGAAAAAGAGCAAAAATCGGGCTGAGCGAAAAATTCACTGCAATTTCTTGGGTTTTTCCTGGGTTTCCGTGGCCGATCGGCACTCGCCAGACTGCGGCAACCTTTGTATGGTGCGGCGCGCATTGGGGATTTCGTCGTGATCAGTAACTACCGCCCGTCATCGTCGGGATGGGCCATCATCCTGTTGAGCGTCACCGCGCTCGCACTCGGGGGCTGCGGACGCAAGGGCGGGCTCGATTTGCCGCCAAGCGCGCCGCCGCAGGCGCAGGCCACGTCGGATACCGAGACCGAGCGTGCAGCGCAGCCCGGCGTCTTCAATTCGACCTATGGATCCGAGGCAAGCCCCAGCGCCCCCAAGGGCGGCAAGAAGAAATTCGTTCTCGATCCGCTGCTGGACTGAGACTGAGCACGCCATGAATCACTTCGACTATCGCAACGGCGTGCTGCACGCCGAGGCCGTGAATCTGTCCGAGCTCGCGGATGCCGTGGGCACGCCGTTCTATTGCTATTCGACCGCGACGCTGGAGCGTCACTACCGCGTCTTCACTGAGGCCTTTGCCGGCGAGAAGACGCTGGTCTGCTACGCCATGAAGGCCAATTCCAACCAGGCGGTGCTGCGCACCCTGGCAAAGCTCGGCGCCGGCGCCGACGTCGTCTCCGGCGGCGAGTTGAAGCGGGCGCTGGCGGCGGGGATTCCGCCGAACAAGATTCTGTTTTCCGGTGTCGGCAAGACCGAGATAGAACTGCGCGCGGCGCTGGCGTCCGACGTGCTTTGCATCAACGTCGAGTCCGAACCCGAACTGGAATTGCTGTCGAAGCTCGCGGTCGAGACAGGCAAGACCGCGCGGATTTCGTTGCGGGTCAACCCGGACGTCGACGCCGGCACGCATGCCAAGATCGCCACCGGCAAGTCCGAGAACAAGTTCGGCATTCCCATTGCACGCGCACGCGAGGTCTATGCCCGTGCGGCCAGCTTACCGGGGATCGAGGTGACCGGCACCGATATGCACATCGGCAGTCAGATCACTGATCTCTCCAAGATGGAAACCGCGTTCCGGATTCTTTCCGAATTCGTGCAGACGCTGCGCGCCGACGGCCACACTATCTCGCATATCGATTTCGGCGGCGGGCTCGGCATCCCCTATCACGCCGACCGCGAGGCGCCGCCATTGCCGTCCGCCTATGCCGCGATGGTCAAGCGGGTGACGCACAATCTCGGCTGCACGCTGATGTTCGAGCCCGGGCGGATGATCGTCGGCAATGCCGGCATCCTCGTCTCCCGCGTCATCTATGTGAAGCCGGGCGAAGCCAAGAACTTCGTCATCATTGACGCCGCGATGAATGATCTGATCCGTCCGACGCTCTACGAAGCTCACCACGACATCCTCCCGGTTCGCGAGCCGGCCAAGAATGCGCGGACGATCACGGCCGACGTGGTCGGACCCGTCTGCGAGACCGGCGACTATCTCGCGCTGGATCGCAATTTGCCCGAGCCCAAGGCCGGCGATCTGCTGGCTATCATGACCGCCGGCGCCTATGGCGCGGTGCAGTCCGGCTTCTACAATACGCGGCCTTTGGTGCCGGAAGTCCTGGTCAAGGACGACCAGTACGCGATCGTCCGCCCCCGCATCGAGGTCGAGGAACTGATCGCGATGGACCGGCCGGCGCCGTGGCTGTGACCTCGTAGGACGGGTGGAGCGAAAGCGATACCCATCAATCCCGCGGGGAACGCAGCCTTCACTTCGCGCCGCCGACCACCACGCCCGCCGCCTTCTCGATCGGCTTGATCGCCGCGGTGAAATCCGACTCCGCGCCCTCGTCGCGGATGATGACTTCCCACAAGCGTCCGACCGCTTCGGCGACTTCCATCGACAGTCCCAGCGATTTCATCTCTTCCAGCGCAAGCCGCACGTCCTTCACCATCAGTCCCGTTGCGAAGCCGAAATCGAAGCTGCGCGGCAGCACCGAGCGCGGAAACTTGTCGCGGCTCGCCGTGTTAAGCCCGGAACCTGCGTTGATGACGTCGATCATGACAGCCGGATCGAGCCCTGCCTTGACGCCCATCACAACCGCCTCCGACGTCGCCACCATCGCGGTTGCCGACAGGAAATTGTTGGCGAGCTTCATGGTCTGCGCCGAGCCGGGCTTTTCGCCGATGAAAAACACTTTTCCGATCACGTCGAGCGCGGGTTTTGTCAGCTCGTAATCGGCGCGCGGGCCGGAGACCATCACGGCGAGCGTGCCCTTTTCTGCACCGCCGACGCCGCCGCTCACGGGGCTGTCGATCTGCACGATGTTCTTCTTGGCCAGCAGGCCGTGAATTTTCGCGGCCATTTGCGACCCGACGGTGGAGAGATCGACGAAGCGTTTGGCGCGCCTCCCTTCGATCACGCCGCCCGCGCCGGTCGCAACGTCGAACGAGGCCTGCAGCGACGGCAGGCTCGCCAGCACGGTCTCGCAGCGATCGGCGATATCCTTCGGCGATGATGCGGCTTGCGCGCCGAGTGCGACGAGCTTGTCGACGGCTTCCTGCCGCGTGTCGAACACGGTGAGTTGATGCTTGGCCTCGATCAGGCGGCGCGCCATCGGGGAGCCCATTTTCCCGAGGCCGATGAATCCGATTTCCATGGTGTCTATTCCTCCACGTCGTCATTGCGAGGAGCGAAGCGACGAAGCAATCCATCTATCCGCGTGTGGCGCTATGGATTGCTTCGCTTCGCTCGCAATGACGGCCGAAACGTCTCGACTGTTTGTGCGAACGGCTCTTATGCCTTATCCAACTCCGTGAACACTTCGCGCGCGATGCGAAAGCTGTCGACGCCGGCGGGGATGCCGGCATAGATCGAAACCTGCATGAATATCTCGCGGATCTCGTCGCGGCTGACGCCGTTGGTCAGCGCGCCCTTGATGTGTGCCTTCAGTTCATGCGGGCGGTTCAGGATTGAGATCATGGCGAGATTGAGCATGCTGCGGGTCTTGCGCGGCAGTTCCTCGCGGCCCCACACCGCGCCCCAGCAATATTCGGTGACGAGTTCCTGGAACGGCTTGTTAAAACTGTCGGCGTTCTTCAGCGCGTTCTCGACATAGGCCTCGCCGAGCACCGCCTTGCGAATTTCCAGTCCCTTGTCGTGTGTCTTCTGGTCCATCTCGTTTCCTCGTAGTTTTACGGTTCGGCGCGGACGTTACGGGGCGGGACGCTCGCAGTCACGCCTTCGTGTTATGTTATGCGTATTTCCGGGTGTGGGTTACCCCGGGAACAGGTGCCTCATTGCCGCCGTTGTGCTAGGCTGAGTTGTCGACAACCCGGAGAGATTGTTGAACGGCGCTCCCCCTGACCACACAAAGCCTGCGCGCGAGCCGGATGCCGTCGCGCGGCTTCAACTGACGCAGGCCCTGCAACGTGCGCAGTACGCGATTGCGTGGGAACGTACGTGGCCGGGGCTTGCCCGGCTGCTGAGCGTTATTGGGCTGTTCCTGGTGGCGTCCTGGGCTGGATTGTGGCTGGCGCTGCCGTTCCTTGCACGAGCGATCGGCCTTGGTCTGTTTGCCCTCGCGGCGCTGGCCGCATTGTTCCCGCTCGCGCGGTTTCGCTGGCCGAGCCGCGAAGAGGCGTTGAGCCGGCTCGACCGCGGCACCGGCATTCGCCATCGCCCGGCGACCGCGCTGACCGATACACTCTCGACCAGGGATCCGATCGCACAGGCGCTGTGGCGGGAGCAGCGCGAGCGCACGCTGGCCTCGATCAAACGGATCCGAGCCGGGCTGCCTTCGCCGCGGCTGGCGATCCACGACCCCTGGGCGCTGCGCGCGCTGGTCATAGTGATGCTGGCGGCCGCCTATGTCGCCGCCGGCGACGAGCGCAGGCTACGAATTGCTGCGGCGTTCGACTGGAATGGCGTGCTGGCGCCGGCCAACGTCCGGGTCGATGCCTGGGTGACCCCGCCGCTCTATACCGGCAAGCCGCCGGTCATTCTGTCTGCCGCCAACAGGGATGCCGCTTCTCCCGATAGCGGGGCACCATTGCCGGTGCCTGCAGGCAGCACGCTGCTGGTGCGCTCCAGCGGCGGCAATATCGACGTCGTGGTCGGCGGCGGCGTGACCGAGGTCGCGCCCAGCGAGCAGGCGCCGAAGGGCACCAACGAACGGCATTTCAAGATCACGGGTGACGGCACCGCGCATGTCCGCGCGCCCTCCGGCCAGCCGCTGTGGCGCTTCGCGGCGACGCCCGACCGTGGCCCGACCATCTCGCTGGCGAAAGATCCGGAGCGCCAGGCCCGCGGCTCGCTGCAGATGTCCTACAAGCTCGAGGACGATTACGGCGTCACTGAAGCCCGCGCGCAATTCGCTGCCCGTCCGGCCGATGCGGCCAAGGATAACAAGGAAGCCGGCAAGGAAGCGAACAAGGATGGCAAGACGGCCGAGCCACGGCCGCTGTTCGAGCCGCCGCAGTTTGCGCTGGTGCTGCCGAATGCGCGCACTCGCAATGGCGTCGGCCAGACGGTGAAGGATCTCAGCGAGGATCCCTATGCCGGCGCCGATGTGACGCTGACGCTCACGGCCAAGGACGAGGCCGGCAATGAGGGCAAGAGCGAGCCGTTCAACATGCGGCTGCCGGAACGGCTGTTCACCAAGCCCCTCGCCCGCGCCCTGATCGAACAGCGCCGCATTCTGGCGCTCGATGCCAATCAGAATTCGCAAGTTTATACCGCCCTCGATGCGCTGATGATCGCGCCGGAATTGTTCACGCCCGAAGCCGGTCACTATCTCGGCCTATTCAGTGTTAAGCACCAACTAGAGGCGGCGCGCACCGATGCCGCGCTGCGCGATGTCGTCGCGAGCCTGTGGGCGCTTGCCGTCACCATCGAGGACGGCAACATCACCGATGTCGAGAAGGCGCTGCGTGCGGCGCAGGAGGCGCTCAAGCAGGCGCTGGAGCGTGGCGCCACCGACGAGGAGATCAAGAAGCTGACGGATAATTTGCGCGCTGCGCTGGATAATTTCCTGCGCCAGCTCGCCGAGCAGTTCCGCAACAACCCGCAGCAACAGGCGCGCCCGCTCGATCCCAACACGAAAATGCTGAGCCAGCAGGATCTCAAGAACATGCTCGACCGGCTGGAGCGGATGTCGCGTTCCGGCGACAAGGATGCCGCCAAGCAGCTACTGGAACAGCTACAGCAGATGCTGGAAAACCTGCAGATGGCGCAGCCCGGCCAAGGCGGTGACAACGAGATGGAGCAGGCGCTGAACGAGCTCGGCGACATGATCCGCAAGCAGCAGCAATTGCGCGACAAGACCTACAAGCAGGGCCAGGATTCGCGGCGCGACCGCATGCGCGGCAAGCAGGGCGAGCAGAGCATGGGCGACCTGCAGCAGGACCAGCAGGGCCTGCGTGACCGCCTCAAGAAGTTGCAGGAAGAGCTCGCCAAGCGCGGCATGGGCCCGGGCCAGCGCGGCCAGCAAGGCCAGCGCGGCGACCAGCAGGGACAGCAGGGCCAACAGGGTCAAGGCCAGCAGGGTCAAGGCGGCGAGCAGGGCGATGGCGAGGATGGGCTCGATCAGGCCGATTCCGCCATGGGCGATGCCACCGGCCGGCTCGGCGAGGGCAATGCCGATGGCGCGGTGGACTCGCAGGGCCGCGCGCTCGACGCGCTGCGTAAGGGCGCCCAGAGCCTCGCGGAAGCCATGCAGCAGGGTGACGGCGATCAGCCGGGGGACGGCCCCGGCAACCCCAGAGGCCGCCAACAGGGCGCCGCCAACTCGACCGATCCGCTCGGACGGCCGATGCGCAATAACGAGTTCACCGACGACTATACGGTGAAGATCCCCGGCGAGATCGACGTGCAGCGGGTTCGCCGGATTTTGGAAGAACTGCGCCGCCGTCTCGGCGATACGGCCCGTCCGCAGATCGAACTGGACTACATCGAGCGGCTGCTGAAGGATTATTGAAACTCCGCTAGGGCGCGCTGTCATCACCCGCCAACGGGTCGCGCCAATGCGCGCCCGATGACAGGCTCCGGCGGGTGATCCAGTATGCCAGAGACGTTAGTAGTTGAATCGAGAAGCCGCGGCGTACTGGGTCCCCCGCCTTCGCGGGGCACGACGACCATTGATGTGGCTTATCCGTTCTTCCGCGCCGCCAGCGCGTCAGCCACCGCAGTACGGATGTCATGCACGGAAAACGGTTTCGTCACCACGTCGTGCACAATGGCGTTAAGGCCGGAGGCGCGTTCGCGCTGGTCGGCGAAGCCCGTCATCAACAGGATTTTCAGGTCGGGAAAATCGCGCGCCGCCGTCAGCGCCAGCGCGATGCCGTCCATCACCGGCATCTGGATGTCGGTCAAGAGCAGGTCGAATAGCCCTTGCTCGCGCGTCAGGATATCGAGCGCTTCGGCGCCGTCCTCGGCGGTGACGGTCTCGTGGCCATCCATGGCGATGGCGCGCGCCACCAGCGAGCGCATGGAGTCTTCGTCATCGGCAATCAGCACGCGTGGCATGAAATCTTGATCTCTCGCCTTGCAGGACAGGCGGTCACGTTCAGGCGTGACCGGCCAGATCCCGCTTGTTGAAAAAGCGTACGTCAATATTACGGCCTTCGGGCGGCGGCGAAGCCAGCCGCGATTTGAAATAGGCGCGCTCGCCGGGCTTGAGCACCGGCTGCTCCAGCACCGCGTTCCAGGCGTAGATCTCGGCGCCCTGCGCGTCGCGGACGGAGAAGCGCAGCCGCGGCAATTCGACCGGCCTTTTTGTCTCGCCGACGATCACGCCCTCGATGACCAGAACCGGCTTGCCGTCCACGGTCTCGTTGGTGATCTTGATGTCCTTGAACGCCAGCCCGCGCAGGTTCACTTCCAACCCGACCATCTTGTAGAACGTCGCGGTTTGCGGTAGCAGCCGCACGATTTCGGTGCGCCAGATCATCAGCGCCAGTATCAGCGCGCCCATCGCGGCGCAGGCGGTCGGCAGGCCGATGGACGGCATGAACGGAATACGGGGCAGGGAGGGCAGCCGCAAAAGACGGGCCAGCCGCTCGCGGTGCGTGGTGATCGGGATGTCGTCATGGTCTTCGGCATCCCGCCGGGCAACCGATGGCCAGTCGCTGTCGCCGCCCTGGCGCGACCCTTCGCTCTCGGCCGGCCAGCCGGCCGAAATCGAGGGACTGTCGACCACCGGGGTGTCCTGTCCCTCTTCCTCGCGCGCCATCGCCTCCCATTCGGCCGCGGCATCGTTTGCGGCCGGCTGGCTCGATTGCGCCGGAGCTGGCGGAGGACTTGGCATGGCGGCCGGTTCGGCGGCGGCCAGTTCGATCGCGTCCTCGGGCCGCGCCAGCCAGGTTTCCTTGCAGCGGGAGCAGCGGACGGTGCGCCCGGCGGCGCCCAAGGTGGCCGGATTGATGGCGTAAGATGTTGTACAATGGGGACAAACGATATGCATGGAGCCCAGCTCACCAGTGTCTTCGCCCGGATGCTACATACCGACCGTTAACGAATCGGAAACCATAACGGCCGCAAAACCGTTTTGTCCGGTTGGCGCCCAAACCAGCGGGCCACGAGCCCAAAGTTCAGGTTCGGGTCCGGGTTCAGGTTCAAGTCCGGGGTTTCCGGCCACGGTCCACGCCGAGCGGAGCTCGGCCACCGTCCATGCCGAGCGGAGCTCGGCCATGGTCCATGTCGAGCGGAGCTGAGCTTGGTTCGGTTCGAAAATGTCGGTTTGAGGTACGGGCTCGGCCCGGAGATTTTGCGCGACCTTTCCTTTGTGATTCCCGCCCATTCCTTCCAGTTTCTCACCGGTCCCTCGGGCGCGGGCAAGACCTCGCTGCTGCGGCTGTTGTTTCTGTCGCTGCGGCCGACCCGCGGCCTCGTCAACCTGTTCGGCCAGGACGTCTCGCTGCTGGGCAAGGATCAGATTGCGGGTCTGCGCACGCGCATCGGAATCGTGCTGCAGGATTTTCGTCTGCTCGACCACATGACGACCTACGAGAACGTGGCGCTGCCGTTCCGCGTGATGGGCCGTGACGAATCCAGCTATCGCCGTGAGGTGATCGATCTCCTGAAGTGGGTCGGCCTCGGCGAGCGCATGGACGCGCTGCCGCCGATCCTGTCGGGCGGTGAGAAGCAGCGCGCGGCGATCGCGCGCGCGGTGATCTCGCGGCCGCAATTGCTGTTGGCGGACGAGCCGACCGGCAGCGTCGATCCGACGCTCGGCCGGCGCTTGCTACGGTTGTTTATCGAGTTGAACAGGCTGGGCACCGCGGTGATCATCGCGACCCACGATATCACGCTGATGGACCAGTACGAGGCGCGGCGGATGGTGCTGCACCAGGGACGGCTGCACATCTATGAGTAGGGCCGGTGACGAGCATGGGCCGCTGGTGGACCTCGGGACCGAACGCCCGCAGGTGCCGGCGCGCGCGCGCAACATGTCGCCGATCGTGCCGCGGGCGTCGATCTCCGGCCGCGCGCTGGTCGCTGTCGTCGCTATCATGACGTTCCTGGCATCCATCACCACCGGCACCGTGCTGCTCGTCAGCGCATCGGCGGCGGAATGGCAGTCTGAAGTCGCGAGCGAAATCACCATGCAGGTGCGCCCGCAGGCGGGGCGCGACCTCGAGCGCGATGTGGCCGCGGCGGCGGAGGCGATGCGGACCCAGCCCGGCATCGTCCAGGTCAAGCCGTTCAGCAAGGATGAATCGGCCAGATTGCTGGAGCCGTGGCTCGGCAGCGGGCTGTCGATCGAGCAGTTGCCGGTGCCGCGCGTCGTCGTCGCGCGCGTCCAGCCCGGCACCACGCTCGACCTCGCG
This sequence comes from Bradyrhizobium sp. sBnM-33, assembly GCF_032917945.1. Classification (NCBI taxonomy): domain Bacteria; kingdom Pseudomonadati; phylum Pseudomonadota; class Alphaproteobacteria; order Hyphomicrobiales; family Nitrobacteraceae; genus Bradyrhizobium; species Bradyrhizobium sp. sBnM-33. Next base: position 8,393,859 of record NZ_CP136624.1, on the reverse strand, counting down.
GCATTGCGCGCCAGGGTGACGCAAGTGGCGCCGTCGGCAAGCGTCGACGATCATCGCGCCTGGATCGAGCGCATGCGCTCGATGACTGGCGCCACCGTGTTTGCCGGCGTCGGCATTCTCGCATTGGTGATCGTGGCGACGATCATTTCGGTGTCGTTCGCGACCCGCGGCGCAATGGCGGCGAATCGCCCGATCGTCGAGGTGCTGCACTTCGTCGGCGCCGGCGATCGCTATATCGCCAACCATTTCCTGCGGCATTTTCTCAGGCTCGGGCTGGAGGGCGGGGTGATCGGCGGCGGCGCCGCGATGCTGGGTTTTGGCTTTTCCGAATCGATCGCCGCCTGGTTCTCGGGCACCCCCGTCGGCGATCAATTCGCAGCGCTGCTGGGGACATTTTCGCTGCCGCCATCTGGCTATCTGGCGTTGGCGGTGCAGGCTGTGGCAATTGCCGCCATTACCGCCTGGGCGTCGCGGCGGACGCTGTTTGCGACGCTGGACGATATCGATTGATTGGGACCATTGGTATTTTCAAGTGAAGCAAGTCACGGACTTGACCCGGGACCGGGACTCCACTTCGCCTGAAAACGTTCTAGAATTATCCGGGGGACGAGGGTTGCCGGACGATATGGATTTGCAGCACGACGATAGCACGCCGGGAACGCAGGCCGCGCGGCCACGCGGATGGCTGCGCGCGGTCATCGTCGGCTCCATGGCGATCCTGTTCGTCGGTGCGGCGGTAGGTTTCATCGCCTTTCTCTCGCAATTGCGCGGCGTCGAAATCAAGCCGGCGCGCAGCGCCGACGGGATCGTGGTCTTCACCGGCGGCTCGTCGCGGGTGTCGGATGCGATGGAATTGTTGGCCGGCGGCTACGGCAAGCGGCTGTTGATTTCGGGCGTGCATCCGACCAACGCCGTGCGCGATATTTCGCGCTCGCTGCCCGACAACCAGTCGCTGCTCGGCTGCTGCGTCGATCTCGACCGCTCCGCGGTCAACACGCGCAGCAATGCCGCCGAGACGCGGCGCTGGGCGCGAGAGCGCGGTTTCAAGTCGCTGATCGTGGTGACGTCGAACTACCACATGCCGCGGGCCATCCTGGAATTGTCGCATGCGATGCCTGACGTCGCGCTGATTCCGTTCGCGGTCATCGGCGACAAATGGCGCGACGAGCCGTGGTGGACCAGCGGCGCGACGCTGCGTCTGTTGCTGTCGGAATATGCGAAATATGTCGCCGCCGAAGTGCGCGTGCGCCTCGCCAGTGCGGGCATCGATCTCGTGCCCGAACCTTCCGATCAGCCCGCGCCGGCGCCGAGCCGGCCAGCGACGGCGCAAGTCAACTAGGCGCGTACCTGGATCCGCGAATGGCGCGTCCGGCTCCACGTCGATTTTACTCCAACGCGGACATCAGTCACACGTCGGCACGTTCGCTTTGGGCCGGTTCTTCCGATCTACCCTAGTAAACGGACATTCAGGTCGTCCGTCGGCATGTCTCAAAGGTAGGCCTTTAAGGCTCATGCGATCCGGTCAAGAAACCGGAGTACTTCGCGATTGAAGAGCTCCGGGCGCTGTAGCGGCGCGAAATGGCTGACGCCGGGAAGCACGATCAGTTCGGCGCGGGGAATGCTGCGCGCCAGGTAATCGGCATGCTCCGCCCGGATGAATTCGTCGTTCTCACCGAGGACGACAGCGACGGGCACCTTGATGCCCCCAAGCTGGTTGGCGCTGTAGTTCGGCTCGCTCTGCATCATGCGCGTCACGTCGGCGACGAATGTCTCAAACTCGGCGGGTGTCGCAGATAGCGCCTCATAGTCCCTCTTGTGGCGGCGGAAGCACCGATCGGTCACCGGCGTCGGTTTGAACTCGTGGGTGCCACTCGAGTCCATATTGCAGGCGAAGAAGAAGACGCCGGAGACGCGCTCTGGATGCCTGTCGGCAAGGATGAGCGCTGTGCAGGCGCCATCGCTCCAGCCGACAAGTGCCGCCCTTTCAAGGCCGAGGTGATCCATCACGGCCAGCACATCCCTTGCCATCCGTTTGTAGCTGAAGGGCTGGGAGTCGCGCGTGCTGCGACCATGCCCACGACTATCGATGGCGACGACTGTCCGGCGGGCCTGGACAAGGGCCGGAATCTGGTGGCCCCAGTTTCCGGCGTTGCCGAGCCCGCCGTGGAGCAGGATGACGGCGGGGCCGGAACCATAGGCGGCATACCAGATACGCGCGCCGTCGTTTTCTACGAAGCCTTCTCTTCCGGAGGCCGGAAGCGGCGCAGAGCCGTTCGCCTCGAAGTTCACCAGTTCGTCATCTGTCACTTGCATCAGCTTCTCCCTTTATCCTTCAGAACAAAGACAATCGGACGTGCCGGCTTTTGGCAGTCCAAATTAGGCCGTGTACTCATTAAGGGGCTGGCCGACTGATGTCAGCTCGACCCCAACAGCGGGGGACGCAGACATCACCCGAGGTCGCAGAAGGGGTCATTAACAGACATGCCCAGTCCCGATATTCGAGGTCCGCTTTGCCTCCAATGGTGGATACTGACTATCGCGGCCACTGGACTTCACTTCAGTCCGCTGTATGAGTACCCACACCCAGCTCAACGGTCGCTGTTCTCTGCGGGAAGAGGCGGTGGATGCTGGTTGTGCAGCATCGCTGCGAGCCGGTGCAGTTGGGAATCGCGAAAGCCTTCCGCCTCGATCGCCTTTACGGTGGCCAGAACGTAATCTCGGTTGACGCCGGACTGGCCGTGCCCCTGCTGCACATGACGTAGCTGCTCGGTGAGCGACAGCCGGCCGGCATATTGCACGTGGCCGCGATCGACCACGTAGACGAGTGCGCTGACGCGTTGACGCGCATCGTTCTCCAGCCACACCGACCGCATCACCTCGCGGTAGACCGAGGTGACCTGCTCGCGCTCGCGCAAATAGGCGACGGTGGCGGCGCGGTTCTTCTCCGCGATGCGGAACGCGATGCCGCGGCAGGCGCCGCCGCGATCGAGTCCGAGGACGAGGCCGGGCTTTTCCGGCGTGCCGCGATGGACAAAGGAGTAGACGCAGAGCGCGCGGTGTTCGCCGATCAGCCGCGCCGGAACCCGTTCAATAAACTCGAAGCCCGGGCGCCACATCAGGGAGCCATAGCCGAACACCCAGAGGTCGCCTTTCAAGAATTCCGTATCGTTGAACTCAATTGCGGACATGCCGGGTGCACCGCTACCAGAACGGCGCGACAAAGCGAAGTGGATTCAATGCCTTTTGTTGCGACGAGCGGATACTTACATTCGCCAAAATCGCTAGCCAAAGGACGCCGCATGCCTGACATGAACCCCGCGCCGCGCCGGCGCCCGCTGTGGCGCCTCTTCATCATGCCTGCTCTGCTCGTTATTGCTGCCGCGGCATGGAGCGCGTTCTGGTTCTATGCCGCGTCCGAAGTCGGCGTGCACGCCGACGCATGGGCCGCGCAGGAAGCAAAGTCCGGGCGCCTCTACACGTGCGGCAAGCGCTCCGTCGCGGGCTATCCGTTCCGCCTCGAAGTCCGCTGCGACGACGCCAGCGTTTCGCTGGTTTCGCAGACCGCCGGCGCGCAGGCGCCGTTCACCGCGCGGCTCGGCGAGATCATGGTGATCGCGCAGATCTACCAGCCGAAACTCTTAATCGCCGAATTCAAGGCGCCGGCCACGCTCGCCGATCGCGGCCAGCCGCCGTCGATGAAGGTGAACTGGACCTTGGGCCGCAGCAGCGTGAGCGGATTGCCCAATGTGCCGCAGCGCGCTTCCATAGTGTTCGACAATCCCTCGATCGACCGCGTCAACGGACCGGTCGAGACGCCGCTCGCGCGCGCCGGCCATGTCGAGCTGCACGGCCGTCTTGCCGAAGGCTCGACGAAGGATCACCCTGTGATCGACGCTGTGCTGCAGATATCGGGCGGCAACGTGCAGGAGGCGCACCCGGTGCTGGCGCAGCAGTTCGATGCCGACATCCAGACCAAGCTCACGGGTTTGAAGAATCTTTCACCAAAACCGTGGCCCGAACGGTTCAGGGAGCTGCAGGCGGCGGGCGGCCAAGTCGAGATTGTGCGGTCGCGGATTCAGCAGGGCGACCTGATCTCGTTGGCCGCCGGCACGTTGAGCCTCAATGCACAGGGTCGGATCGACGGCGAATTGCAGATGACGGTGGCGGGAATCGAGAAGGTGATTCCGCTGCTCGGTCTTGAAAAGATGCTGGAGGAGGGCGTGCCACAGGCAACCCTCGATCGCGTCGCACCCGGCGTCAAGAGCCAGGATCTTAACAATCTATTCGGCGCGCTCGACAAGGCGATCCCGGGGCTCGGCAAAGTCGTCAAGCAGAACGCCAATGCCGGCGTCGCGGCCGGCATCAATTCGCTCGGCAAGGAAGCGGAGCTGGAGGGACGGAAGGCGCGCGCCTTCCCGCTGCGCTTTGTCGACGGCGCGGTGTTTCTGGGGCCGATAAAAGTAGGGCAGGTGCCGCCGCTGTTCTAGAACGTCAGCTTAATTCAGATGAACGTCCGCCTTGGTTTGCATTCCGGACCAAGTCGGACAGCGACCTGCTGAATTACAGCGCTTGGCCGGAACGTTTTCGAGCTTGGATGCTTGAGTCCAGTTGTATTGTGCGGGGCAGCGACAAATAGGAGGCGAGAATGTTCCTGATGGGACTTGGCGCGCTCCTCTTTATCGTCGGAATCCTGTACATGGTACGCACCGCTATTTGGCGGGGACCCCTTAGTGGCCGGGATTCCTCCCGGCCCGCTCGCGATACTTTGGAGCCACCACGGCGCAGCTTGCGATTCCTGGGGCTCGGAACGAACTGGCCGGGCCTTTTCCTTATCGCACTTGGTGCAGTTCTGTTGGTATCGGGGGCCGGATACTAGCCTCAACCACCCAAGCTGAATGTGAGCAATCGGCAGGCGGCGGCCATTCGATAAGGGCCGACGTGCAGACGGCAGCCAACAACCCGAGGGGGCAGCGGGACGCTGCCGGATCGGTGACGCGCGCAACTCCGGCATCCTTAAACCATTACGAGCTAGCGCTCGCGGCTCCACGGGAAGAGATTGGCCGGGAAATCCGCCGCGTAGCGGTGCCCTTTCCGCAGGCGAGGCTCTTGCTGTGGCGGATTGGGATCCGGCTCCACCACCTTCCGGTACAGATGCCAGGTAGCATGACCGAGCAATGGCAAAGCAACGGCTAGTCCAACGAAGACCGGCAACGAACCGAGCACCAGCAGCGCCGCAACAATCAGTCCCCATCCGGCCATTTCAATCGGATTCTTCATCACGACCCGCAGCGAGGTCCGGATCGCGTCAATCGCAGTCGCGTGGCGGTCGAGCATCAACGGAAACGACACAACGCTAACGCACAACGCCACGACCGCGAACAGAAAACCGACGCCGCAACCAATGATGATGAGCGACCATCCGTCCGGTGTCGTCAGCACGCGCGTTGCAAAGTCAGGAATGCTCGCGGCCGGAGCGTGGCCGAAGATCTCAACGTAGATTGCGTTCGCTGCGCCGATCCAGGCCCCGAACAGAACGAGCAGAAGCACGCCGAGTTCGACCATGGCACCGAAAGCCGGAGCGCGCAGCACGGAAAACGCATCCCATGCGCCGACTTCCTCACCGCGCTCGCGGCGGCGGCTGAGCTCGTAGAGACCAATCGCGGCAAAGGGTCCAATCAAGGCAAACCCGGCTGCCAGCGGAAACAGTAGCGGCAGTATCGAATAGCCAAGGACCAGCCTGAACAGAAAAATGCCGAGAACGGGATAAATCACGCACAGGACAACCGCGTGACTTGGCATTGCGCTGAAGTCTTGCCAGCCCAGGCGCAGCGCCTCGCCCAGGTCGGACAGTTTGATTTTGCGAACGGGATATGTGGCGGCGTCGCCGAATACGTGCCGTGCAACTCTTGAGATATTGTCGGAATACACAGTGGCCATGGACGCACCCTCCCGTGCTGAAAGTCGCGGCGGCGAAAACCACGTGCTTTCCAGCCACGCGTGTCCGCCCCCTGCGAGAAACGCGACCGAGCCGAGTACGGCAAACCCTGGTCCAACGAAGGAGCTTAGCCGGACGAAACTTGTCGCGACCTGCCCGACAAGCTTAGCGCTATGGGACCCAGACAGCGCTCACGGTTCGGTGAACTGTGCACGTTCACGGTCATTGGTGCATTGCGTCATCGGATCGTGCCGGCTGACGCTCGCCACCTTGCGGCACCCGCGCAGCGTCCCGACGCTCAAGTGATCTATTGACGCCAGCGCCGACGCGTACCATCCTCATTTCTGACGCCCCAGATCTGAAGGAAGCGGTCGTAACGTGTGCTTGGTGCCACGTTTGGATGTCGCGACCGGTCAAAGTTGGGCGAGGCAAGACGCACTGCGATGGCGCATGTGAAGTCGGCCATCGAGACAGATGCGGGCTCCGCCCTGTAATTCGTCTCCGTTGCCTTTGGTGGCAAGGAGGAATGAGGGATGGCTGTCGCTATCGTACTGCTCCTCGTCGCGGTCGGCTCGGTGCTGTTTCACATCTACAGCCCGTGGTGGTGGACGCCGATCGCCACCAACTGGCGCTACATTGACGACACGATCAATATAACCTTCTGGATCACCGGGGCGGTTTTCTTCGCGGTCATCGCGTTCATGGCCTATTGCGTCTTCCGCTTCCATCACAAGGAGGGAAGGCAGGCAGCCTACAATCCCGAAAACAAAAAGCTCGAATGGTGGCTCACCATAGGGACCGCGATTGGGGTCGGAGCCATGTTGGCGCCCGGCCTGGTGGTCTGGCACCAGTTCGTCACGGTTCCTGCAGACGCTACCGAAATCGAAGTCATGGGCCAGCAGTGGAACTGGAGCTTCCGCCTCCCCGGCAGGGACGGCCGGATGGGCACAACCGATGTTCGCCACGTCAGCTCCGAAAATCCTATGGGCTTGAACCCCGACGATAAGCATGGGCAGGACGACGTTGTCATCGCAAGCGACGACTTGCACCTCCCCGTCGGCAAGCCGGTCAAGGTTTTGCTTCGCTCCCTCGATGTCCTGCACGATTTCTATGTGCCCGAGTTCCGCGCCAAGATGGACATGGTCCCGGGCATGGTCACCTATTTCTGGATGACCCCGATCCGAACCGGAACGTTTGATGTTCTCTGCGCCGAGTTATGCGGCGCTGCGCACGCACAGATGCGCGCCAAGGTTATCGTCGACGAAGAGAGCGACTATCGGGCCTGGCTGGAGAAGCAAAAGACGTTTGCGGAATTGTCAGGCCGAAGCGCCGTTAAAAAGGCAACGTACGAATCCGGCGGCAAATAAGAAATGCTGCTGCGAAGATAAATTGGGCGCGCAAGAACCCTCTCATCGCGCCGTGATGGAAGCAACGACCGGGAGGTAAGTCGATGGTCGATGTCCCGTATGACAGAATCGCAGACGTTCCGCCTGCCGAAGTGCCGGAGGTTGAGCTCTATCATCCCAAGAGCTGGTGGACGCAGTATGTCTTTTCGCAGGACGCCAAAGTCATCGCCATCCAGTACTCGCTGACGGCGACGGCAATCGGGTTGGTGGCTTTGGTGCTGTCGTGGCTGATGCGGCTGCAGTTGGGATTTCCCGGCACATTCTCCTTCATTGATGCGAACCAATACCTCCAGTTCATCACCATGCACGGCATGATCATGGTGATCTACCTGCTCACCGCGCTGTTTCTCGGAGGCTTCGGCAACTACCTGATCCCGCTGATGGTCGGCGCTCGGGACATGGTCTTCCCCTATGTGAACATGCTGAGCTACTGGGTCTACCTGCTCGCGGTCATCGTGCTGGCCTCGACCTTCTTCGTGCCTGGCGGGCCCACCGGCGCCGGATGGACGCTGTACCCGCCACAGGCGATTCTGTCCGGCACCCCTGGTCAGGATTGGGGCATCATTCTCATGTTGACCTCCCTGATCCTGTTCATCATCGGCTTCACCATGGGCGGGCTGAATTACGTGGTGACAGTGCTGCAGGCGCGCACGCGCGGCATGACGTTGATGCGCATGCCCCTGACGGTGTGGGGCATTTTCACAGCCACCGTGATGGCGCTGCTGGCCTTCCCGGCGCTATTCGTCGCCTCTGTCATGATGCTGTTCGATCGCTTGCTGGGAACCAGTTTCTTCATGCCGGCCCTCGTCGAGATGGGGCAGCAGTTGAAGTATGGCGGCGGCAGCCCGATCCTGTTCCAGCACCTGTTCTGGTTCTTCGGCCACCCCGAAGTCTACATCGTCGCACTTCCCGCCTTCGGCATCGTATCCGATCTGATCAGCACCCACGCTCGAAAGAACATCTTCGGCTATCGCATGATGGTTTGGGCGATCGTGGCGATCGGCGCACTCAGCTTCATCGTATGGGCGCACCACATGTATGTGAGCGGCATGCACCCGACTTTCGGGTTCTTCTTCGCCACCACGACGCTCATCATCGCCATTCCCACCGCCATCAAGGTCTACAATTGGGTGCTGACCCTATGGCGCGGTGACATCCATCTCACCGTCCCGATGCTGTTCGCCCTCGGCTTCATCATCACGTTCGTGAACGGCGGGCTCACCGGCCTCTTCCTCGGCAACGTCGTCGTCGATGTCCCGCTTTCGGATACCATGTTCGTCGTCGCGCATTTCCACATGGTGATGGGCGTGGCGCCGATCATGGTTGTGCTGGGAGCGATCTATCATTGGTACCCCAAGGTAACGGGACGGATGCTGGATGACTGGATGGGCAAGTTTCATTTCTGGGTCACGTTCCTCGGTGCCTATCTGATCTTCTTCCCCATGCATTACCTCGGGCTGCAGGGAGTCCCGCGCCGTTATCACGACCTTGGCGAAGCGACGTTCATCACGCCGTCGGTCCATACGCTCAACGCCTTTATCACCGTCGTGGCTTTGATCGTGGGCTTCGCCCAGATGGTGTTCCTGTTCAACCTCGTCTGGAGCTATTTCAAGGGCCGTCCGTCCGGAGGCAATCCATGGCGGGCGACAACACTGGAGTGGCAGACGCCGGAGACCCCGCCTGGGCACGGCAACTGGGGCAAGGAGCTCCCGGTGGTCTATCGCTGGGCGTATGACTACAGCGTGCCAGGCGCTGAGCAGGACTTCATTCCGCAGAACCAGCCGCCGCGACCGACACGGGCCGTTCAGGAAGCTGCGCCATGAGCGCCATCATCCTGTTCATGGCTGTGATAGCGGCCATCATCGGATGGTGGCTCGCGCAGCAACGGCTGACAGCCAAACCCTGGCTGGAAGAAGGTTCGATCGATCACTTCCCGGGCACGGGAGCAATGACCCTGCCGGCCGCGAAGATCGGACTGGGAGTGTTTCTCGCAGTCGCCAGTTCGTTGTTCGCGCTTTTCATGAGCGCTTATTCCATGCGCATGAACATGGTGGATTGGCGTGCGCTGCCCGTGCCGGGGCTGCTGTGGTTCAACACCGGCGTGCTGGTCGTGAGCAGTGTCGCGCTGCAATGGGCATACGTGGCCGCGCACCGGAACAACATGGACGGTGTAATCGTCGGCCTGTGCGCAGGGGGAGCGTCTGCCGTTATATTTCTGGTTGGGCAATTGCTGGCGTGGCAACAGCTGAGGGCGGCAGGCTATTTCGTGGCATCCAATCCAGCCAATTCCTTCTTCTACATGATCACCGCGGCGCACGGACTGCACCTGATGGGCGGCTTGGTGGCGCTCGGCAGAACGACTGCCAAGGTGTGGCGTGGCGCCGAGATGCCGCAGGTGCGCCTGAGTGTGGAGCTCTGCACGATCTACTGGCATTTCCTGTTGTTGGTCTGGCTGGTCCTGCTTGGTCTGTTGACGGGCTGGACTGACGATTTCGTCGACATCTGTCGGCGGTTGCTCAGCTAGGGAGAGACCAGATGGCAGAGACCGCGCTGACAAACCCTGGAGAATCGCCTGCGCGGGCTGCCGGCTGGCAAGGCATTGCTGCCGACTGGTCCTCGGATCAGCGCGCATTCAAGAATGTCTCCTGGGGGAAGGCCATGATGTGGATCTTCCTCCTGAGCGACACCTTCATATTCAGCTGTTTCCTGCTGTCGTACATGACGGCGCGAATGTCCACGACCGTGCCGTGGCCAAATCCGAGCGAGGTATTCGCCCTCGAGATTGCGGGGCACCATATCCCCCTCATCCTGATCGCCATCATGACCTTCGTGCTGATCAGCAGCAGCGGGACGATGGCGATGGCCGTCAATTTCGGCTACCGCCGCGACCGCGTCAAAACCGCAGTCTTGATGCTGGTCACAGCGGCACTTGGCGCAACGTTCGTCGGAATGCAGGCCTTCGAATGGACCAAGCTGATCATGGAAGGCGTGCGGCCCTGGGAAAACCCCTGGGGGGCACCGCAGTTTGGCGCAAGCTTTTTCATGATCACCGGCTTCCACGGCACCCACGTGACATTCGGCGTGATTTTCCTGATCGCCATCGCGCGAAAGGTCTGGCGGGGAGACTTCGACGTCCAAAGACGCGGCTTCTTCACGAGCAGAAAGGGACACTACGAGATCGTCGAAATCATGGGCCTCTACTGGCACTTTGTCGATCTCGTGTGGGTGTTCATCTTTGCCTTCTTTTATCTTTGGTGAGGTCGGCGCATGACAAACGTGGCAGTACATTTGGAAGCACAACAACCTTCGCTGCAAACCCATGCGCATGATGCAATCGCAGCTCCAGCCGCGCACGAAAAGGGGCAGCAGCATCCGATCAAGCTCTATCTCGTGGTCTGGGGCTGGTTGTTCGTCCTCAGCGCCTGCTCCTATCTCATCGACTACTTTGGCCTCCAGGGCTATCTCAGATGGTCCCTTATCCTGTTGTTCATGATGTTGAAGGCGGGCCTGATCGTCGCCGTCTTCATGCATATGGCCTGGGAGCGGCTGGCCCTGGTCTACGCGATCCTGCTGCCGCCGGTGCTGGTGCTGGTGTTCGTGGCCATCATGGTGTTCGAATCCGACTACACGCACCTCATCCGGGTCCTGTTCTTCGCGTCGCCGACTTAGCTGTTTTTGCTTCGCGCCGGAGGTGCTTCAACACGTCGCCGATCAGCTTGCAAAAGGGGGCATCAGTCTCATGCAAATCAATCGTTCAATTCCCGTTCGCGGGAGCTATGCCAATATCGAGGACTATGTCGCGCTGACGAAGCCGCGCGTTATGTCGCTGGTCGTCTTTACTGCGCTGGTCGGTCTCATGGTCGCGCCGGGCGGCGTCGATCCCTTCGCCGGTGCCGTTGCTCTTTTTTGCATAGCTGCCGGAGCGGGCGCCGCAGGTGCGCTCAACATGTGGTACGACGCCGACATCGATGCGTTGATGGCGCGTACAGCCATGCGTCCAATTCCCAGCGGCCGTGTATCGCGCTCGGAAGCGTTGGTTTTCGGACTGGTACTTGCCATATGCGCCGTTCTAAGCCTCGGCACTTTCCTGAACACGGCCGCGGCTGCGCTGCTTGCTTTCACAATTTTCTTCTATGTCGTCGTTTACACGATGTGGCTCAAGCGCCGAACCCCGCAGAATATCGTCATTGGCGGTGCGGCTGGCGCACTCCCTCCGGTGATCGGCTGGGTCGCGGCGGCCGGAAATGTTGGGCTCGAACCGCTCGTCCTGTTCCTGATCATCTTCCTTTGGACGCCACCCCATTTCTGGGCACTGTCGCTCAACCTTGCCGGTGAGTATGCTCGCGCCGGGGTGCCAATGTTGCCGGTCGTAGCCGGCCGGGCCGAAACAAAGCGCCAGATTCTTCTCTATACCGTTCTTCTGGCTCCTGTCTCGCTGCTGCCCTGGGCGTTGGGGTTCGCGGGGGCGATCTATGGCGCGGCTGCGGCGATGCTTGGAGCGATCATGATTTTTCTCTCATGGCAAGTACGTCGCAGCAATGACAAGGAAAGGCAGCCCGCGCGTCGCCTGTTCGTGTTTTCCATGCTCTATCTGGTCCTCCTTTTTGGCGTGCTGTTGATGAATGCTGTCCCCTACGTTCAGCCCGTCTAATCCAGAGCGAAGTCTATCGCTTCGTTTTCCGGGCCCGTTAATCTAGGCCGTGGGCGGCCATGCCTAGATTGTGCGGTTGCGCACGCCTTCCCGCTGCGCTTCGTCGACGGCGCCGTATTTCCCGAACCGTTGAAAGCGGGGCAGGTGCCGCCGCTGTTTTGAGACATATTCAATGTCGTCGCCCGGCTTGACCGGGCGATCCAGTATTCCAGAGACGGCCGTGATTTGAGCGATAGGCCGCGGCGTACTGGATACCCCGCATGCGCGGGGTATGACGATGTGGTGTGGAGCGGCACCTCGACTTCGAATTGAACGAAGCCGCGTCTCTTCACTCCGCCTTCTTCAGCGGCGGATGTGGCCGGCCGAAATCCGGCGCGGCCGAATCCTGGCCGATCTCGACGATGCCGCGGCGGATGGCGCGGGTGCGGGTGAAGTGCTCGAACAACGCTTCGCCATCGTTGCGGCGGATGGCGCGGGTGAGCTTTGACAGGTCCTCGTTGAAGGTGCCGAGCATTTCCAGCACCGCCTCCTTGTTGTTCAAAAACACGTCGCGCCACATCGTCGGGTCAGACGCCGCGATGCGGGTGAAGTCGCGAAAGCCGCCGGCGGAGAACTTTATCACCTCAGAAGAGGTCACCTGCGCCAGCTCGTCCGCCGTGCCGACGATGGTGTAGGCGATCAGATGCGGCAGATGGCTGGTGATCGCCAGCACGAGGTCGTGATGATCCGGCGTCATGGTCTCGACTTTGGCGCCCATGCCGGCCCAGAACGCGCGCAGGGCTTCGACCGCCATAGGGTCGGCGCCCTCGGGCGGGGTGAGAATGCACCAGCGGTTGATGAACAGTTCGGCGAAGCCGGAGTCGGGCCCTGAATGCTCGGTGCCGGCGACCGGATGTGCCGGAACGAAATGAACATGGCCCGGCAGATGCGGCGCCATTTCGCGGACGATGGCGCCTTTGACCGAGCCGACGTCGGAGACGATCGCGCCCGCTTTCAGGAACGGGGCGATCTCGTGCGCCACCTGCCCGCAGGCGCCGACGGGGATACAGAGAATCACGAGATCGGCGTCGTTGACGGCTTCCGCGTTGGTTTCCAGCACGCGATCGACGATGCCGAGCTCCACCACGCGTGCGCGCGTCTTTTCCGAGCGCGCGGTGGTGACGATTTCGCTCGCAAGCCCCTGGACCCGCACCGCACGCGCGATCGAGCCGCCGATCAGGCCGAAGCCGATCAGCGCGACGCGTCGGAAGATCGGTACCGCGCTCACTTGGCTGCTCACTTGGCCGCCATGAAGTCGCGCAAGGCGTCGACGACGAGGCGGTTGGCCTCCTCGGTGCCGATGGTCATGCGTAATGCATGCGGCAGGCCGTAATTGTTGAGTGCCCGCAGCACCAGGCCACGTTTGGTCAGGAACGCGTCCGCGTCGGCCGAGGTCCTGCCCTTCTCGGTTGGGAAGTGAATCAGCACGAAATTGGCGACGCTCGGCGTCACCTTCAGTCCGAGTTTGCCGATTTCCTCTGTCAGCCAGTTGCGCCATTCTTCGGTGAACGCCTTCGACTTCTGGACATGCGCGGTGTCCTCGATCGCGGCGACCGCCGCCAGCATCGCCGGCGTCGAGACGTTGAAGGGACCTCGGATGCGGTTGACGGCATCGACGATGTGCGCCGGGCCAAACATCCAACCGATCCGCAGAGCTGCCAACCCGTGAATCTTGGAGAAGGTATGCGTCATCACGGTGTTTTCGGTGGTGGCCACCAGCTCCAGGCCGAGCTCGTAGTCGTTGCGCGACACGTAGTCGGAGTACGCAGCGTCGAGCACCAGCAGCACGTTCGACGGCAATCCGGCGCGCAGCCGCTTGACCTCGTCGAACGGCACGTAGGTGCCGGTCGGGTTGTTTGGGTTGGCGAGCCACACCAGTTTCGTGCGCGGCGTCACGCGCGCGAGAATGGCGTCGACGTCGGCGGTAAAATTGGTCTCGGGCGCGACAACGTTCTTGGCGCCGTTCGCCATCGTCGCGATCGGATAGACCAGGAAGCCGTGGGCGGTCGAGATCGCCTCATCGCCCTGGCTGAGATAGGTATGCGCCAAAAGGTTGAGGATTTCGTCCGAGCCGGCGCCGCAGATGATGCGGCTGGGATCGAGCCCGTAGGCGCGGCCGATCGCTTCGCGCAGCACCCGCGAAGTTCCTTCCGGATAGTCCTCCAGGTGCGCCGCCACGTCCTTGTAGACTTCGATCGCCTTCGGCGACGGCCCGAACGGGGTCTCGTTGGCCGACAGCTTGAACACTTTGCGGCCCAGCTCCGGCACCGGCGTCTTGCCGGGCGTGTAGGGCGCAATATCGAGAATGCCGGGATTCGGCACGGGGCGGTTCATCTTCAACTCCGGAATTTCGGGCGGCGTTTTAAGGCTTCGCCGACCCGTTCGGGGGCACCGTATAGCGCGTTGCGTGGCTGCCGACGAGAGCCGACGAGCGCACCGAGGCGCCGGCCTGGATCAGGGCGGTCTTGATCTTTTCGAACCCGGTGCCGGCATCCGACACCAGAAGCGCCGCGCCATCGAAAGCGGTATCGGGCACGGCGACGATTTCGGCGAGCGGCGCCAGCGCTCGGGCGATATCGGCGTTCCAGCCGGCGACGCGCACGCTCCACATCTGCACCTCCGTCACCATGGCATCATCAGCGACGCGCGAGATCACGAATACCGGCAGCGCGGCCGGATGATCGGCGCGTTCGAGGAACGGCAGCCGCGCAATGATTTTTGGCGCGCCATCGGCTTCCAGCGCACTCCACCACCCCGTGCGGCTCGAGACCGCCGAGACCAGCGCCAGATCGCCCTTCGATTTCGCCACCGCCTCGACTGCGGCCTGCGCGCTGAAATGGCCGACATAGGGCACGACGAAGCCGAAGTGAAACCGCGCCGAATCCCGCATCGCGGGCTCGCCGACCGAGACGTCTGCATGCACCGAGAACGGCGCCTGGACGTAAGTGAAGGTCGAGATGATGACGCGCCAGATGCTCTCGATGGTATCGAGCGGCAGCATGCCGCGATGACGCTCGACCAGGCTGCGCATCATGCTGGCCTCGCGCGCGGGCCGGAATGCCGACCCCACTTCCTGGGTCTGCTTCACCTGGATCAGCCGGTCGATGATATCGCCGCGCGCCATCAGCAGGCGATGGACCTGCTCGTCGATCGCGTCGATCTCCTTGCGCAATTCCTGCAGCGAGGGCGGAGCCGGGGGAGCCTTGGACATTGGGCGTAACCTGATGAGAGCTTTACCTCATCCTGAGGAGCGGCGCATGCGCCGCGTCTCGAAGGATGAAGCCCGTTCTCCCTCATGGTTCGAGATGGCGCAAGGGCACCTCCTCACCATGAGGTCTGCGAGCCCGGTTAACCATGCGGCTGCCTTGACGGGGGACCTGCTTCGGACTAGCTTTGTTCCATTCCGTGGTCATTTGAGCCGGCCGGCTTGCAGCCACGTTAAACAACTCGCTAAACAGGCCGGGGACAGATTGATCCCGGCCGAACCTTTCGTTCAGGCCGGGTTTTTTACGGCCTGATTTCTGTCTGTAAAGACCTCCGCGAGGAGGAAGGTCGGGATGACACAATTGCAGTCGGTATCCAGTCCGTCGATTCACAGCGAGGATCGCGCCCACGAGGCCGACCATCCGACTTCGCCGGTGGTCAAATTCGGCTTCGAGCAGCCCTTGAAGCTCGATTGCGGCATCGATCTCGCGCCATTCCAGATCGCATACCAGACCTATGGCGAACTGAACGCCGACCGCTCCAACGCGATCCTGATCTGCCACGCGCTAACGCTGGATCAGCATGTCGCCAACGTGCATCCTCTGACTGGCAAGGCCGGCTGGTGGGAAATCATGGTCGGTCCAGGCCGTCCGCTCGACACCGACAGATATTTCATCATCTGTTCGAACGTGATCGGCGGCTGCATGGGATCGACCGGTCCGGCCTCGACGAATCCCGCGACCGGTAAGGCGTGGGGACTGGATTTTCCGATCATCACGATCCCCGACATGGTCCGCGCGCAGGCCATGCTGCTCGACCGGCTGGGCATCGAAACATTGTTGTGCGTGATCGGCGGATCGATGGGCGGCATGCAGGTGCTGCAATGGACGGCAGCCTATCCGGAACGAGTGTTTTCCGCGCTGCCGGTCGCCTGCTCAACGCGCCATTCGGCGCAAAACATTGCGTTTCACGAACTCGGCCGGCAGGCCGTGATGGCCGATCCGGACTGGCACCATGGGCGCTATTTCGAACGCAGCACGCATCCGCATCGCGGACTGGCGGTCGCGCGGATGGCAGGGCACATCACCTATCTCTCCGATGCCGCGCTGCATCGCAAGTTCGGGCGGCGGATGCAGGACCGCGAACTGCCGACGTTTTCGTTCGACGCGGATTTCCAAGTCGAAAGCTATCTGCGCTATCAGGGCTCGTCGTTCGTCGAGCGCTTCGATGCCAACAGCTATCTCTATCTGACGCGGGCGATGGACTATTTCGATATCGCCGCCGACCATGACGGCGTGCTGGCGGAAGCATTTCGCGGCATCAAGACCCGCTTCTGCGTAGTGTCGTTCACGTCCGACTGGCTGTTTCCGACCTCGGAATCGCGGGCGCTGGTGCACGCGCTGAACGCGTCGAGCGCGCGGGTGTCGTTCGCCGAGATCGAGACCGACCGCGGCCACGATGCCTTCCTGCTCGACGTGCCCGAGTTCTTCGACATTTCTCGCGCCTTTCTGGAATCCGCGGGCAAGGCGCGCGGCCTTGAGAGCAAAGCGTTTTCAAGCGAAGTGGATACCGGTTCGCGTGAAGAAAACGCGTCAAAACAAGAAAGGTAGAGCATTTTCCGTTCCGACTACATCGGAACGGAAAAGCTCTAGAGGTGGCTGATATGGCCCTTCAGGAACAAGCGTTGCCGCTCGGCGGGATCGCTCCCGATCGCACGGGCAAGTATCGCACCGATCATCTCCTCGTCGCAGAAATGATTCCGGCCGGCTCAAAAGTGCTCGACGTCGGCTGCGGCGATGGCGAGTTGCTGCAACTCCTGGAGAGCCGCGGCATCGATGGCCGCGGCATCGAGCTGTCGCGCGAGGGCGTCAACCGCTGCGTCGCCAAGGGGCTCGCGGTGGTGCAGGGCGATGCCGACACCGACCTCGTCAATTATCCGGACGATGCTTTCGATTACGTCATCCTGTCGCAGACGCTGCAGGCGACGCGACAGCCGAAGCCGGTCCTGGAAAACCTGCTGCGCATCGGCCGGCGCGCGATCGTATCGTTCCCGAATTTCGGCTTCTGGAAGATGCGGCTGCAACTGCTCGTCGGCGGCCACATGCCGCGCACGGAGAACCTGCCGGCGACCTGGTACGACACGCCGAACATCCATTTCTGCACCATCAAGGACTTCGTGCAGCTCTGCGACGAGATCAACGTCAAGATGGAGCGCGCGGTGGCGCTCGATCTCTACGGCCGCCCGGTGCCGCTGAACCTGCCCTGGTGGGTCTGGAATATGTTCGGCGAGCAGGGGGTGTTTTTGCTGAGTAGGGGCGGGAAGGGGAGATAGCCACCACCGTCATTGCGAGGAGCGAAGCGACGAAGCAATCCATCTATCCCCGAGTCGAGGCATGGATTGCTTCGCTTCGCTCGCAATGACGGGGCAGCCGTAATGGGACGTAAGGTAAGCACGCTGTCAGGGCTCCCTCCGCCCTCGCGGGGGAGGGTTGGGGAGAGGGGTAAGCCCAGGGCTCCAGCGGAAGAGAACGGTGAACTCGCGCAACACGGCTCGCGACGCGAGAGAAGGTCTTCGCAGAAGCCATCTTTGCCGTCCAACGACGGAGCAAGCGGCACCCCTCTCCCTAACCCTCTCCCGCAAGGGGAGAGGGAACCTTCCGCCGGCGCGTCCCTCACATGTGCTTGCCACGCCGAGGCGCAACTTGCAGCAGCGTGACGCGACGTGAGGTGGGCACGCTGCGCTTCCTTCCACGCAAGCGGGAGAGGGAGCGCACTTGCGCTGCGCTTAGACCATCGCTGCCACCATCGACCTCGGGTCCCGCGCCGGCCATCGCCCGGCTTCCACCAGCGCGATGAACCGCTCGACCATCTCGTTGAACAGCGCCGGCTCTTCCAGATTGAGCACGTGGCCCGACTTCGGAAAGAACGAAAGCCCCGCCGCCGGCAAGTGCCGCTTCAGGAACAGGCTCGGTTCGATGCAATTGTCGTCCTCGTCGCCGCACAGGATCAGCGCTGGTGTCGGCACGCGTCGGATCGCATCTGTCATGGTGTAGATCGACGGTCGCTTGCCCTGAAAGCTGCGCATGGTGTTGGCCGAGCCTCTGGCATCATGCCGCGCCAGCGCCGCGTAGAAATCGGCGTGGCCGCGCGGGTCTTTCAGCAAAAATGGAATCCGGCTCGGCGCCTCACGCGTTACCTTGGCAACCTCAACCGATCCGATCGCCTCATACTGCTCGGCATTGGCGACGCATTGGGCCCGGAAGGCCTCGAGATGCTCGAGGCCCGAACCGGCGCCGACAGCGGCGAGCGTCATCGACAGCGCGCGCTCCGGCGCATTGAGGCCGACCTGCAGCGAGGAATAGGAGCCCATCGACAGGCCGACGAAATGCGCTTTGGCGATTCCGAGGTGGTCGAGCACGGCGAGCGCGTCGGTGTAGAAATGCTCGTAGGTGTAGACGTCGGCCGAGGGAGGCACGTCGGAGGGCGTATAGCCGCGCGCCGAATAGGCGATGCAGCGATGGCCGCGCGAGAAGTAGCGCATCTGCGGCTCCCAATTGGTGTGGTCGGCCGCGAATTCGTGCAGGAAGATGATCGGCGTCCCGCTTCCAGCCTCCTCGAAATAGAGACGGACGTTATCCTTGGCGACGGCATAGGGCATTTCAGATTCCTCTCGATTTTCTTGTTTTTGCGCAGCTTCCTTGCGCGGCGAACCTGCAAAATTGCAATTAATTCTCGGGGCTGCAATGCGGCAGGAAAGGTTCATTTTCGCCATCAAATGAGCGCGGAATCACCCCGGAATCGTTGCCGCGCCGCCACATAAAATCTTCCTCTCGTCACATCGCCACACGCAAAACGCCGCCCGCGTTCGTTCGTAGACGAACGCAAAGGGGAAGTGGGGGCTTTAAGAGGATCGAGTATGCGTCAGTTGTTTGCGTTTCGCCGGTCGCTTCGTTTCATCGCGCTGGCACTGTGTTCGGCTTCCATTTTCGTATTTGTCTCTCCGGCTTCAGCAAGACCAAATCACGGCGCAGGGCGGCACGCTCGCGCTTATCACGCCGGCCATCATGCGAAGCATCATTACACATATCGCCACCATCGCCATGCTCTCAGGAAGTCGCGCTGGGAGCGCAGGGCTGCACAAATGCAGGCGGGCGGCTTTGCCGAGAATAGCCCAAGCTTCATGGGAAGCAGCGCCGAGATGGTGACACCCGGCGGTTTCGTCTCGTCCAATACAGTCAAGGCAGCGCGCGCCGACCGCGGCGGCCGTCGCGCCCGGCTCCGGCACGCCGCGCACGCATCGCGCTGGGAGCGCGCGGTCACGCAGATGCACGCGCGCGGTCTTGCCGATGCCAACGCAAGCGTCACGCCGGGAACGAGCGTCGAATCCAATGCAACGGTAACGCCGACCGGCGGCGCGATGGCGTCAAGCTACACCTCATCGAACGTCGTCGCCGAAGCTCGGAAATATCTCGGCGGCAATCCCACGGGGCGCGGCAGGCTGTGGTGCGCGCGGTTCATGAACATGGTTCTGCAGCATTCCGGTTATCGCGGCACCGGCTCCGACATGGCGAGCTCGTTCGCGAAATACGGCCAGCGCATTTCCGGCCCGCAGGTCGGCGCGATCGCGGTAATGTCGCGCGGCCGCCGCGGCGGCCATGTCGGCATCATCACCGGCATCGACGCCAAGGGCAATCCGATCATGATCTCGGGCAACAGCGGCAACCGCGTCCGCGAGATTCCGGTCTCGCGCGGCCGGATCTACGCCTACGTCATGCCGACGAGCTGAGGCGGCGGCGCTTCTTCTCCTCTTCCCGTTCTTTGCGGGGCGAGGCTGCCTTCACGCTGATGCGTGAAGGCAGGTGAAGCGCGGGAAGGCAGATGTCTGGCTGCCGGCGCTTTGCGCTTCGGGGCCGCTTGTTGATTTCGGGTCTGCGGCATTCTGTCTCCAGTGCCCGAGTTCCTGCAGTGCGTACACATTTTACATGCGCCCGGTGCCATTTAGGCGTAGGCTTTTTGCCATCGCCGCTCTGTCTTTGGCTCCATCGGTGACTGAGAGTGTTGTGCTCCCGCCTCACAAAGGGAGGGCCTGATGCCCGACGCGCAACTCACCGACAAGCTATCGCCTCGCCAAACCGTGCGACCCCGCTGTCCGATATGCCGAGCCGACATGGAAGTGTTACGTGTTGTTCCGGGAAGGCTCGGCTTCGAGCAGTGGACCTTACGATGCAGGAAATGCGGACTGATCCATGAAGCGCAGGCGGCCGCGGATCCGATTAATGCCGAAGCGCGGGGGTGGTTGGGCAGTCCGCTGAAGCCGCCCCAGTAAAGGCGCTGGCTGCGATGCGGTCGATTTTATCTCGCTACCGACACGGAATGGGCGCTGCATTCAGCGCTGGCTGTCAAAAAGGAGGCCGCTCATGAACGGCAACATATTCAACAGCAAGGGAACCCGCGTCGCTGTGGTGGTCGGCCCAGAAATTTTCGATCTTAGCGGCAAGAAGCTCTTTGATCTCAAGGGCAAGAACATCTACCGGCTATCCGGTGAATTGGTTGGTCATCTGAATGACGCGAGCGGTTCGGCGAAGCGGCTCGACAAGGCGACCGATCGATTGTTCTCGTAATTGCGATGCCGGACCCTCTTAGCCCGATTCATCGCGGCTGCCGTAGGTTGCCTTAACCTGGACAAATGCCGCTTTCTCCGAAAAAATCGATAGCTATTTGCGGGGAAAGGGCGCACGGTCGATACATGACCACGCGCACGCGACGGGAAATGATTCATTTCAAGCGTCCGTTCCATCTGAAGGGGGTCGGCCGGCTGTTGCCGCCTGGCGCTTATGAGGTCATCACCGACGAGGAAATGATCGAAGGTCTTTCGTTTCAGAGCTTCCGCCGCGTCGCCACCATGATCATGGTCCCCGGCGCGGCGCCGCACCAAACTTCGACGGAAATGATCTCGATCAGCTCGGTCGATCTTTCCGATGCGCAGCGCGACGACGCGATCGCATCTCGTGAGTGAAACCCCGGTCGATCTCGACAAGCACCGGGGCATGGCGGCGCAAAAGGCGACCGATATCCGCCGCGTGCTCGCCGACGTCGAGGCTAACGCAAAGCTGCAGCGGGACCGCCAGGCTGCCCTCGAACTGCAGCTCCTGACCGTCCCGGCTGAGTCGTGGCCGGAAGCGGTCGCAAAAGCGCGGTACGTCCTGAACCTCTATGCGGCGGATTTGGCGCCGACAGATACGCATCACCGCGACCTCGTGGCCACCGTACTGGCTGACCTCGCCCGCCTCGCTGGTGAAAACTGACGAGGCGAATATTCCGGCTCGGCCGTCGAGCTTCTTGCCACGCACTCGAATTACCTCGAACGCGCAACTGAAAGCCTCACATGCAAAATCTCTCGCCCCGTCACGTCAAGGCTGAAGAGTCGCTCCGCCTCGGTGTCGTTTCCGGATGGTACTCCACCAAAGTCAGCGGAACATTCGTCTCTGGCCCGCACGATTCCGAAGCCGAGTGCCTGCGCAGGATTGCGGAGATCGATCCTCAGCCTATCAGGAAAAAATGATTGGCACTGGAGCCTGGTGCTGCCCTTATCAGCCGGAGGTTACTCAGAATGACACTCACGCGCGGCGATGTCGGTGGTTACGAATTCGATCGCATGGTGGTGCTGTTCTCGATGAGGGACGGGGCCAGGGTAATACCGTGCGCCGTTAGCGCCTCGGCGATGGACGATCTTGAACACGCCTCGCGCACCGCGGCGGACCAGCGCGAACAACAATTCGTGCGGCTGCGGGATCGGATCGAACAATGCGCGTCACGAAAATTTCTCGCCGGGGAGTTCGAAGGCAATCCTCCGGGTATCATTCTGCGCGGCATCGATTTCCGCTGATAGACTCGAGCAGGCTTGATTCGAAAGAAGTGGTCGGCATTTCCCGCCTGAACTGAACAGGTGGTCATATGCCAGATCTCAAGAAAATCACCCTCGGCGAGTGGCTCGTGCTGCCCATCCGGTTGCCGGTATTCCTGGGGCCGGTCGTTGCCTGTGCTGCGATAATCAACCGGTAGTCCGCTTCGCCTTAAGGGATTTCAGCACAATAGAGGTGAAACAAGATGAACGAACGCCATGAGATTCTGAGAAAGGCGCGGGACCGCATGATCGAGGATCGCGATGTGCACGCCAAGGTGCTTGCTGCGCCGTTCGATCGCGACAAGGCGGAGCGCGCACGGCTAAAGTTCATCGAGATACAGGGCTTGATAGACGCGATCGATCGTGCGATGGCCGGCGAGCGGGCGTAGGGACGGCAGAAGCAAGTGTAGCGCCGGGAATGCGCGCCCGATGACGGCTCCACCAGCGCCAAGCCGTTCGGATAATTCAGTCAGTCCTGGATTGACCGCTCTGCAACGATTCATCGCCGACGAGGTGCAGCGCGAACGGCTTAGGCGCGGACCCATGTCCGCCGTCGGCTGGGGCCAGTATCTTTCGTCTGGTCAGCTTTGCCCGCGGTACAGCCTCGCTCTCGCAGGAGCGAAACAGCGCGTAGTCGCGGCGAAACAGCCAGCACGAAATCTGAAAGATGCCGTGGGTGATGAACAATGCCGCGAGCACATCGATCGAATAGTGATAGTGGCCGAGCAGCACGATTGAGCCGAAGAAGCCGGTCAGCGCGAGATAGAATATTCGCCATTGCGGGATGTGCCAGAAGGCAAGCGCTGCGAGAAGCGGCAGACCGGTGTGGCCGGAAAAGAACAGGTCGCTGCCGTAGAAAATCGAATTGAAGAACGGCGCCGGCTGCTGCGGATCGATCGGCGATGGCGCCACGTGGGTGAGCGCCACGAACACGGCACGGACCAGCAGGAACAGCGCTGCGGCCTTGAGTGCGAATGGCAGCCGGTTCGGCCGCCAGGCCAGCAGCCCTGCGGTGATCACGAACGCTGCGAACGTCCCGTAAATGAACAGAAAGCGCACGTTGAAAGGCCCGACGCGGCTCAGCACAAAATCGGTGACGTGGTTGCTGGCGTGGACGGTCGCGTAGGTCACGGCGGCATAGATAGCAATGGAGCTGGCGGCGAGGAAAAATGCGCCCTCGGATAGCGAGCGCAGATACGCGCGATTGCCCAACAGCGTTCGGTAGAGCCGGATGGTATCTTCCATTACGACTGCCCTCCGTTCGCAAATCTGTAATGCGGGACGCGGCAGCGGCGTATGAACTACGCCACATCTCGGAAGCCCTTGTTGCGTGGAACTAAGTCGGAGCGGCGTATCCCCTATGCCGCACCGGCCTCTCAGTTTCGTGAAGACGTTTCGTGGGACCTCTGGGCTGCAACAGCAGTGCCGCCTGACGAAGTCGTTTTCTCAGTCCGACGAAGACACCCTGAAACAGACCAGTGGTTTGATGGCCGTCCCCAAACAACCGGAGGCTATCCGAGACTCCCTGGGGCGAGGTTCAGGCTCACGAGAGATTTGCCTGAGGCAGTAGGTGTCGTCATGCGCGAAGATTTTGCTTCATCCAGTTTTCTTGCTGTTATCGTCGTCAGCTTGATTGTGGTTTGTACTGGCCTTCTCGCGCTTGGAATCTGAGGTCCAATTCGAGGCGACCCGTGTGTCGGCGCGCCGCTGATGCGCGTCATGATTGAAGGTGAGGCGATCGCAAGTCTCTCCCGCTGTTGCCATCGGCAAGCTGGAGCTTCTCTCCAGTCGCATGGACGTTGATCATATTCCCATCGATCACGCAATCTGGAGCAATTCTAGCAACCACCCATCGAACTCCGAAGATGTCTGCGTTAGAGCGAGGCATCAAAAATCCTACCGGCCAAGCCGGCAGACTTCGGGGTATCTAAGGGTGACACTGACAGCGTTTGATTCGTTTTCCGCCACTCGACTTCAACTCTTGCGAACGATCTGCCTGGGGGCAGTCAGCAATTTCACCCTCTCCCTGCCGACCGGCGCGGCGCTGGCGCAGTCGTCACTGCCGCCGGTCACTGTGGACGCGCCGCAGGAGCGCGCGCGACCGGCCGCGGCGCCGTCATCCCGCCGTGCTGCGACCACGCGCGCTACGCGCGTCACTCGCGCCGCCGCCAACCCACAAGAAGCGGTACCGGCTGCGGCCGCGTCAGGCCCCGGTGCCGGCGAACGCGCCAATGGTCCCGTGCGCGGCTTTGTCGCAACTCGCACCGGCACTGCGACCAAGACCGACACGCCGATCATCGAAACCCCGCAGTCGATTTCCGTCGTCACGACAGACCAGGTCAAAAACCAGGGAGCGGAATCGGTCGGCGCTGCATTGCGCTACACGGCCGGCGTCAGCGGCGACGTCAACGGCGGTTCCGACACGCGTTTCGGCGGGTTGCAGATCCGCGGTTTCGACATGACCATGCCGGGCCTCTATCTCGATGGCCTGCGGCTGCCCAGCAGCCGCTATGTGCACTTCCTCGGTCTGGAGCCCTACGGCGCCGAGCGTCTGGAAGTGCTGAAGGGGCCGTCCTCGGTAATGTACGGCGGCAGCGGCACCGGCGGCATTCTCAACTATGTCAGCAAGCTGCCCACGGCCTACCAGTTCGGCGAGATCTCGGTGTCGGGCGGCAGCTTCAATCGCTACCAGGGCCAATTTGACGTTGGCGGCCCCGCCAACAAGGAAGGCACGGTGTTGTGGCGCCTGACCGGCGTTGTCCGCGACGGCGAAACCCAGGTCGATTTCACCAAGGACAACCGCGTCTTCATCGCGCCGGCAGTGACGATCAAGCCGAACGAAGACACCACCATCACGCTGCTGGCCAACTATCAAAAGGACACCGCTGGCTGGGGCCTGCAATTCCTGCCGCCGTCGGGCACGGTGTTTCCGAACAACGGCCGCATCATTCCGAATACGTTTTTCGGCGGCGAACCGAATTTCAACCGATTTGATACGGAGTTGGCCACGGCGGGCTACCTGCTATCGCACGACATCAACGAGGCGCTCACGTTCCGGCAGAACCTGCGTTATGCGTGGATGCACAATGAACAGCAGAGCTTCTACGGTCTGGGCTACCTCTCGGCGGCCGACGAAGCCGCAGGTCTGATGTCACGCGCCGGCTCCGGCGGTGCAACGACCATCAACTCCTTCGCTGTCGACAACCAACTCCAGGGCAAGTTCGTCACCGGCATTTTGAGCCACACCACATTGTTCGGCATCGACTACCGCAACACCTCGTTCCGGGACGTCGCTTCAGGGTACAGCACCGGCAAGATCAACGTGTTTGCGCCTGTCTACACCAATACCTGGACCAATCTCGGCCCTTCTGACGACCTACGCATCAAGCAGTCGCAGATCGGATTCTACGCGCAGGACCAGATCAAGCTCGGCCGGCTCTCGTTCCTGCTGGGCGCCCGGCAGGACTTCGCCACGACTGACCTCGACGACTTTCTCCGCCCGACCTCGGCCAGCACCGACGCTTCCGCGTTCACCCGTCGCGCCGCCGTGATGTACAATTTCGACAACGGTATCGCGCCGTATTTCAGCTACGCCGAATCATTCCTGCCGGTGCTCAACACCAACGCCGCGGGCGAGCTGCTGAAGCCGGAAACCGGCGTCCAGTATGAAGTCGGCGTGAAGTATCAGCCAGTCGGAATCAATGCGTTGATCACGCTGGCGGCCTTCGATCTGACGCGGTCCAATGTCGTCACCTTCGCGCCTCCGTCGTACACTGCCGAGCAGAGGGGACAGGTGAACTCGCGCGGCATCGAGCTGGAAGGCACGGCCACGCTGACGGAAGGTTTCAACGTCCGTGGCGCTTACTCCTACATCGACGCCGTGGTCACGCAGGATCCCGTCAACGTCGGCAAGACGCCGACCACCGTGCCGCTCAACCGGTTCGCGCTGTGGACCGATTACACGCTGCAGGGTGGGCCGCTCGCCGGCGTCCAGGTAGGTGGCGGCGTCCGTTATGTCGGCTCGACCTTCGGCGACGATGCCAACACCTTCAAGGTGCCGGCCTCGACCGCGGTCGACGCGCTGCTGGCCTACACCAAAGACAACTATCGCCTGGCGCTGAACGTCACCAACATCGCCGACACCCGCTATGTCGCGGCCTGCTACGGCTACACGAGCTGCTTCTATGCCGAGGGCCGCAAGGCGATCGCGAAGCTGACCTATCGATGGTGATAGGCAGCGACATGCTGCGACCGATACATCACCGCCGGTCAATCGACCGGCGGTGATGATGTTTGCTAATTGAGGCACCAATAGCACGGACGAAGCCATGAAATCGATCTTCGGGCGACTGCATCGCTGGGCCGGCCTTCTCACCGCCGGCTTTCTGTTTTTTTCCGGCGTCACCGGCGCGATCATCTCGTGGGACCACGAGATCGACGACCTCTTGAACAAGCAGCTGTTCGACGTGACCAGCAGCGGTCCCGCGATTCCCTCCGTCGAGCTAGTCAAGCTGATCGAGCAGCGCGATCCGCGCGCCCGCGTCGTCCACATGTTCATGACGCCGGAAAAGGGCGAATCGCTGTGGTTCTTCGTGCTGCCGCGGATCGATCCCGCGACCGGCAAGCGATTTAATCTGGATTACAACCAGATCTTCCTCGATCCCAACACCGGCGCCGAGCTCGGACGGCGCTACTGGGGCGCGGTATGGCCGGTGACGCGCGAGAACTTCGTCTCGTTCCTCTATAAGCTGCACTACACCA
Source organism: Bradyrhizobium sp. sBnM-33 (assembly GCF_032917945.1). Lineage (NCBI taxonomy): Bacteria > Pseudomonadati > Pseudomonadota > Alphaproteobacteria > Hyphomicrobiales > Nitrobacteraceae > Bradyrhizobium > Bradyrhizobium sp. sBnM-33. The sequence continues at coordinate 8,366,959 of NZ_CP136624.1, read as the reverse complement.
TGCACATTCCGGAGTTCTGGGGCAGCGATCGCTGGGGGATGCGCGTGCTTGGCGTTATCGCGATCATCTGGACCATCGATTGCTTCCTCGGCTTCTATCTGACGCTGCCGTCCCGTCGCCGCGCCAGGGCGGAGCGAGCACCCGCCGTTGCGCGCGAACTCGGCCGAGGTTTCTGGGCGCGCTGGGCGCCGGCCTGGAAAATCAAGACCTCAGGGAGTGCTTATCGAATCAATTTCGATATCCACCGCGCTTTCAGCCTGTGGACCTGGGCGCTGCTGTTCGTCATCGCCTTCACGGCGTTCTCGCTGAACCTATACTTCGAGGTGTTCTCGCCGCTGATGAAGACGGTGTCGAACTACACCCCGACGCCGTACGAGCAGCGTCCGTATCGGCATCTCGACGATCCGATCGAACCCAAGATCACGTATGCCGATATCGCCGCGCGGGCGGCGGCCGACGGCAAGAGCCGGGGATGGACTACGCCCGTCGGTTCGATCAATTACGGCCCGGCCCACGGCGTGTATGCCGCGGCCTTCTTCCACCCCGGCGACGATCATGGCGCTGGCGGCGTCGGCCCGGCGCAGCTTTATTACGACAGCGAGGACGGACGCCCGATCGGCGAGCGGCTGCCGTGGGTCGGCACCGCCGCTGATATCTTCGTGCAGGCGCAATTCCCGCTGCATTCCGGCCGTATCGCCGGGCTGCCCGGCCGCATCCTGATCTCGGTGATGGGGTTGGTGGTTGCGGCGTTATCAGTGACGGGCGTCGTGATCTGGTGGCGCAAGCGCCGTGCCCGCGTCCGGGTACGCGAGGCCGCTGCAACACGCTCGAGCAGGGGCCAGCTTGCGCCGGCGGAATAGCTCGTATCGAACTTGTCGGGCCTCCGAATCGGCTTCTTGCAATCGAAATTAGATCCGGTTGTCATCGTCCGCGAAGGCGGACGATCCAGTATCCCAGAGACTGTAGGGATTGAACTGATAGGCCGCGGCGTACTGGATCCCCGCTTTCCGCGGGGATGACGGTCGTTGTGCTGTTTCAGTAGCCGCAATGAAGGCCGAAACCTTACAGCAACTCCGCCTGCTCCGCCGTGATCGCGTCGCCGGTGCTGATGCTGCCGCCCGTGATCACCTCGGCATAGATCCCGCAATCGCCATGGCCGAGCCGGCGCTGCAGCGCCGGGGGAATCGCGAGGTTGCGCTCGGCCGTATCGAGATCGACATTGACGGCAGCGCAGCGGACGATGCGTTTCACCACCTTCAGCCGGACGTTGCCGATCGCAAGCATCCGGTCGAGCAGGTCGAATTCGTGCCAGGCCGGCCAGCCCTCGACATAGAGATTGGCGCGAAAGCGAAGCGGATGAACCGGGGCGCCGACGATGTCCTCGATGGCGCGGACGCTGGCAAGGTTGATGATCGAGACGACCTTGCGGGCAACATCCGAAAAACTGTGGCCGGGGCTTTCGAGCACCTTGGGCGGGCCCTTGATCTGGCCGGCAAAGGCGGTGGCGAAGAAGTTCTCGATGGTCCGCCGGCCCTCGGCAGTAGCTAGATTGCCCTCGGCCGCAATCTCGCCGTTCCGGCGGATCGAGAGGACGTTGCTCGCGTCGTCGAAATGGCTGCGCAGGCCGGCCAGCCACTCATCCCGCATCAGCATCAGGAAGTGCGGCTTCGGTAGCCATTTCGGCTCCGCCGGATCGAAACCGGAGGGGCCGTTCTCGATGGCGTAGCGGCGGTCAGCCAAAAGGGTTTGCCCGGGCTTGAGCTCAGCGCGGTCGAGCTGCTCCGGGGTCAGGCCTTTGACGGGGTAACGGTAGATCCCGGCGATCCGGGCGGGGGAGATGGCGTCCATACGGCTTCTTAATGGATTCCTGCGGCTTTCGCCAAGCGTTCCCGAATTTGTGAGTGGGCCTCTTCCGTTTTTCCCAGCGATGCCCACATTCGAGGCAAGCCTGAAATGCGGGCGACGAGTGCGGCCGGTTGACGAAGGTCAACGCGGTTCGCGGAACCCCAATGAAGATGCCGCAATCATGCCTCAGGGGTGATGGCGGCATGCCGAGGGAAGCAAAAGATGAATATTGAAAAATACACCGAGCGTGCGCGAGGCTTCATTCAGTCTGCGCAATCGCTCGCCATGCGCGATGGGCACCAGCAGTTCTCGACCCTGCATGTGCTCAAGGTGCTGCTGGACGATAGCGAGGGGCTTGCCGGCGGTCTGATTGACCGCGCTGGCGGTAATTCCCGCGCCATTCTCAAGGCAACCGAGGACGCGCTGAAGAAGCTGCCGAAGGTTTCGGGAAGCGGCGCCGGGCAGATCTATCTTGCCCCCGATATGGCGCGCGCCTTCGACGCGGCGGAAAAGGCCGCCGAGAAGGCCGGCGACAGCTTTGTCACGGTCGAGCGGCTGCTGCTGGGGCTGACGCTCGAGAAAAGCAGCGAGGCCGGTACCATTCTGAGCAAGGGCGGCGTCACGCCGCAAAACCTCAATGCGGCGATCGAATCGCTGCGCAAGGGCCGTACAGCCGACAGCGCATCGGCCGAAAACGCCTACGACGCGCTGAAGAAATATGCCCGCGACCTCACGCAGGCCGCGCGTGACGGCAAGCTCGATCCCGTCATCGGCCGCGACGAGGAAATCCGCCGCACCATCCAGGTGCTGTCCCGCCGCACCAAGAACAACCCGGTGCTGATCGGCGAACCCGGCGTCGGCAAGACCGCCATCGTCGAGGGCCTGGCGCTGCGCATCCTCAACGGCGACGTGCCGGAGAGCCTGAAAGACAAGAAACTGCTGGTGCTCGACATGGGGGCGCTGATTGCGGGCGCCAAGTATCGCGGCGAGTTCGAGGAACGGCTGAAGGCCGTGCTGCAGGAGGTCACCGCGGCCGAGGGCTCGATCATCCTGTTCATCGACGAGATGCACACGCTGGTCGGCGCCGGCAAGGCGGAGGGCGCGATGGATGCGTCTAACCTGTTGAAGCCAGCGCTGGCACGTGGCGAGCTGCACTGCATCGGCGCGACCACGCTCGACGAATATCGCAAGCATGTCGAAAAGGACGCGGCCCTGGCGCGGCGCTTCCAGCCGATCTTCGTCTCCGAGCCCACGGTCGAGGATACGATTTCGATCCTGCGCGGCTTGAAGGACAAATACGAACAGCATCACGGCGTGCGCATCACCGATTCCGCGCTGGTGGCTGCGACCACGCTGTCGAACCGCTACATCACCGACCGTTTCCTGCCCGACAAAGCCATCGACCTGGTCGACGAGGCTGCGGCGCGGCTGAAGATGCAGGTCGATTCCAAGCCAGAAGAACTCGATTCGATGGACCGGGAAATCATCCGGCTGAAAATCGAGCAGGAGGCGCTGAAGAAGGAAACCGATGCCGGTTCGAAAACCCGCTTGCAGACGCTGGAAAAGGAATTGGCCGATCTCGAGGAGAAATCGGCGGCGCTGACGGCACGCTGGAGCGCGGAGAAGAGCAAGCTCTCCGACGCGCAGAAGCTCAAGAGCGAACTCGACACGTTGCGCATCGAACTCGCCAACGCGCAGCGTCGCGGTGAATTCCAGCGGGCAGGCGAGCTCGCCTATGGCCGGATTCCCGAGCTTGAAAAGAAGCTCGCCGAAATCGAAGCCAAGGAGGACGTCGGCGAGATGATGGAGGAGGCCGTCACGGCCAACCACGTCGCGCAGGTGGTGTCGCGCTGGACCGGCGTTCCCGTCGACAAGATGCTGGAGGGCGAAAGGGACAAGCTCCTGAAAATGGAGAACCAACTCGGCAAGCGCGTGGTCGGCCAGGCCGAAGCCGTGCGTGCGGTGGCAACCGCCGTGCGCCGTTCGCGCGCCGGGCTGCAGGACCCGAACCGCCCGCTGGGCTCGTTCATGTTCTTGGGTCCGACCGGCGTCGGCAAGACCGAACTGACGAAAGCGCTGGCGGAGTACCTGTTCAACGACGAGACCGCGATGGTCCGCCTCGACATGTCCGAGTTCATGGAAAAGCACTCGGTGTCGCGGCTGATCGGTGCGCCTCCCGGCTATATCGGCTATGACGAGGGTGGGGCGCTCACCGAAGCGGTGCGGCGGCGGCCTTATCAGGTGGTGCTGTTCGACGAAATCGAAAAGGCACATCCCGACGTGTTCAACGTGCTGCTGCAGGTGCTCGACGACGGCCGGCTGACTGACGGTCAGGGGCGCACCGTCGACTTCCGCAACACGCTGATCATCATGACCTCGAACCTCGGTTCGGAGTTTTTGGTGAACCAGCCGGAAGGCGAGGACACAATAGCTGTGCGCGAGCAGGTGATGGGGATGGTGCGGGCGCATTTCCGGCCCGAATTCCTCAACCGGGTCGACGAGATCATCCTGTTCCACAGGTTGCAGAAGAGCGAGATGGGCCGGATCGTCGAGATCCAGTTCGCTCGCCTGCAGAAACTCCTGGAGGATCGCAAGATCACGCTGACGCTGGATGCAGCGGCGCGCGACTGGCTGGCCGCCAAGGGCTGGGATCCGGCCTACGGTGCCCGGCCGCTGAAGCGGGTGATCCAGCGCAACCTGCAGGACCCGTTGGCCGAGATGATCCTCGCCGGCGAGATCGGCGACGGCGACCGCGTCGTGATCTCGAGCGAAGGCAACGTGCTGACCTTCAACGGCAAGGCCGCGCAAACCGCGGAGATCGCCCAGTTCGAGGCCCCGGTGCCGAAGCGCAAGCTGAATTGATGCACCACGTCAACGCGAAAGCCCCGAACACACAATGTTCGGGGCTTTGGTTAAGGAGTCCGTGGCTGTGTCATTCCATTGAACTGACGGCAGGCCCCGGCTCACCGGGATCATCGTCCTCTGGCTCGAGCTCCGTCAGTATATCCACGAGTTCGCGGACCCGGCCAGTCGCCAGCGGCCGGCCCGCATTCAGCATCGGCTCGTCATTGGCCATCCAGGCTTGAGCCTCCGCCAACTCATCTACTGTGGCGCCGGTTCCGATGATCTGGGCGATCGTGACTTCGTCAGCCCCGCTGACTGCCTTGATTACGTCGTCCCGGGTAATGCGGTTCATTGCTGCTCATCCCCTTCACGTCGCGCCAACAACCGCCCGCCGCCAGCATGCGGCGGGCGGTACGTGGGCAAGGCGTCTCAGCGGCCCGTGGTAAGCCGCGGCGGGTTTTGCGTCATGAGCCAGATTTCGATCGCCGCCAGCACCGCCACGGCAGCGCCGATCAACACGTGCACCGTCATCGCCGTGGTCCCCTGGAAGCCCAGTACCCAAGGCGATACCAGCGCCCACAGTCCGACGATCAGGTTCAGCCACTCCTCCCACACCGCGAACGCTGCCAGCGCCGCTATCGCAAGGATCGCGATTACGAGGCCTGTGACATAGGCGTTGTTGGAAACTGTTCCGGCGTCAAAGCCGAACATCCAGGGCGAAAAGAACAGTATCGCGCCGAGGACCAAGTTCGCGACGTCGCACCATTTTGCGTTGCTCCAATTCTCCATGGCATCCTCCATTGAAGACTTGCCAGTTAATCAACCGGGCAACGGCCGTCCGGGTTCCATGGGGCGGCGACTGAATGTAAATTAATGAACACGCGGGGCGGCGCTGCCTATCGCCCTTGCAGGTAATGGGCGTCGGCTCGGGCTGGGGCGCTGCGAAGGCTCAGCGGCTGACCTGGCGCGTCTGCGGCGTGGCGCCGGTGGCCTCGGAAACCCGCGCCGAGTTGCCGCGGTTGCTCATCTGCGCGTCGAGACGGTCGCGCTCCTTTTCGAAGCTCGCCAGCATTGAGCCTTCGAGCGAACGGCCGCGCGGCAGCTTGACGCGCATCGGGTCGACGAAGCGGCCGTTGACCAGAATCTCGTAGTGGACATGGGCGCCGGTCGACATGCCCGTCGATCCGACGAAGCCGATCACCTGGCCCTGGCGTACGCGCTTGCCGGGCTCCATGCCCTTGGCGAACGCCGACATGTGGCCGTAGGCGGTCTCGTAGCCGTTATTGTGTTTCAGGCGAACGTATTTGCCGTAGCCGCCCTCCCAGCCGACCTTCTCGACCACGCCATTGCCGGAGGCGAAGATCGGCGTGCCGTAGGGGGTCGCCCAGTCCACGCCGGTATGCATCTTGGTAAAGCCCAGGATCGGGTGACGGCGGCCGCCGAAGCCCGACCGCATGATCGCGTTGTTGACGGGCTTGCGGACCAGGAACTTCTTCGCGCTCTTGCCGGTCTCGTCGTAAAAGTCGACGACGGAGTCGTCGGGGGTCTGGAAGCGATAGTATTTTTTGGTCTCGCCGCCGACGGTGAGGGAAGCGAACAACACTTCGGTCTTTTCGGTGCTGGGAGTGCCTTCGTCGTCGCCCGCGAAGAATACGTCGAAGGAATCGCCGGGCTGCACCTTGCGCTGGAAGTCGACGTCATAGGAATAGATGCGGACCATGTCCTCGATCACGGCGGCCGGCACCTTGTTGCGCATGGCGGTCTCGTAGATGCTCTGGTAGAGCCGGACGCCGCTGCCGTCATCCTCATCGTCCTCGTCGTCATCTTTGCCGGCGGGAGCTTCGGCGACGGTATTCATGCTCTGCACGTCGACCGCGACATATTTGCCGACGTCCGACAGCGCGGCCACGGCTTCGACGGTAGTGTCGTTGGCGACGATCACGCGATAAGGCTGCAGCCGGGCGGCGGGGCCGAGGCCCGAGGGCGCCATCAGGATGCGCAGCTTCTGGCCTTCCTTTAGGCCGCCGTCGCGGCCGCGGGCACCAAGGGTCAATGCGATCGCCCTGGCTTCATCGGGCGTCGCACCCTGGTCGCGCAGGACCGAAGCGACGCTGTCGCCCTTCTTCACGATGTGAATGCGTTCGCCGGTGGGGTTGCCGCCAGTGATCTGGTCCTTGGTCTTCGGCAGCAGGGTGACATTTTCCGGCACGATGCGGGTTTCAAAGCCGGCATAGGGATCGGAGACGTTGCCTTCGGTGGCATAGGCGAGCTTGAGATCGGACTGGGCGCCGCTGACGTCGGCGGCGGCATTGGCCAGCGCCGTGTAGCGGACGCCGCCCGAGCCGCGCCAGTTCGCAGCATCCCGCACCCGCATCAGGACTTCGTCCAGCGCGACCACGGCGGAGAGTTTCGCCTTCGGCAGCACCGTTGCGAGATCCTTGGTCACAAAGGAAACCTCGGCGTCGGGTTCGACCGCCTCGGGATTGTTCGGATCCTCGGAAGCCGGTTGAGTCGGGGTGCCGACATCGGTGAGCATGCGCTGCGCGTTGAATGGCGGGATCTTGGCGCTGAGATCGCTCGTCGTCATCGATAGATTGCCGGAGATACGAACGAATGGCCGCACCCGCATCACGTCGCGGTTCCCGACGCGGGTAACCGTCGATACCCGAACCACATTACGCGAGGCAGTGGATTCGCCAGGCGGCGGCAGGCGGTCGCTCTTGTGCAGGGTGGCGGTGCGGTCATTGGCGCTGAATGCCCCACGCAACGCGCCTTCGACGCGCTCCGGCACCTTGGCAAAGGTCATTTCGCCGTCGAGGGACGCAAAAACGGCGCCGCCGATGAGGGCCGCGCCGCACAGACCGGTCAGGATAGTGCCGCTGAACCATTGCACAGAGACACGGCGGCGATCGATCACCGCAGCCTCGGAGCCATCGACGGAAAGTGGCGGCTCGTGACCGAGATCAATGATCCCGGTCTCGCGTCCATAGCCGCTTCCGCGTGGCGCCTTCTGGCTCAACCCTGTGTCCCCCCAAATTCCACCGACATCCGACAAGACCTCGCCCGATCCAGACCCCACGTTTCCGCCCTTTTGAAGGAGCGATTCCGGGGCATGGCGTTGCCGCACGCATGGAAATTCGGGAATCAGAGGCCAGAAGAAGACCGGCCGCAGTCTCGAACGTCAATGGTCAGCAGATCTCTCGAAGTTTCCTGGCCGCGTGGGAAAGGCGACGGGTTCCTCGAATATCGCCTGTCCCTGAACACCGGGCAGCCCCCACTGGCATCCGGTGATTCAATGCTTACTTACAGTCAGAACGTCGCAGGATTGTGGCTCAAGTGCGGCCAAAGGCCCGAAACATAGGGACTTCTTGGCGTCCCAAAATTCTTCGACGTGATGCGACAATTTGTTGACGAAGGGCGTTGACAACCCCGATCGGGCGGGCCTATAACCCGGCCACTGAGCGCGGCGATGCATTGGCCCCGAGGCCAAGGCATCTCTTCGCGCCCCGCAAGCTCCTCATTACGATGAGTGACTCAACAGCCGATACCAATCGGTTGTCATTTGTCGTCGGATGGGTGGGTGCGGAACCTTCCAGGGATGGAAGGGTGGGATCCCAAGTGGTCCCGGGCTGTTTGACAAGTGAAGATGAAGAAAGAGAAACGTGGACGGCGGAGTCCTTGCGAGTCTCGATCACTTGAATACGCAAGTATTGAAGTATTGAGGCTGGACGAAAGACTTCGGCGGTACACGTTTTAAAGGTTACACCATCGTCGTCAGCGATGTGAATCGTCGGCGATATATATGGTGGGACCTCGTCAAACGTTGTGATCAGCCGGTTCAAGGTTTCAAGTCCAACTTGAGAGTTTGATCCTGGCTCAGAGCGAACGCTGGCGGCAGGCTTAACACATGCAAGTCGAGCGGGCGTAGCAATACGTCAGCGGCAGACGGGTGAGTAACGCGTGGGAACGTACCTTTTGGTTCGGAACAACCCAGGGAAACTTGGGCTAATACCGGATAAGCCCTTACGGGGAAAGATTTATCGCCGAAAGATCGGCCCGCGTCTGATTAGCTAGTTGGTGAGGTAATGGCTCACCAAGGCGACGATCAGTAGCTGGTCTGAGAGGATGATCAGCCACATTGGGACTGAGACACGGCCCAAACTCCTACGGGAGGCAGCAGTGGGGAATATTGGACAATGGGCGCAAGCCTGATCCAGCCATGCCGCGTGAGTGATGAAGGCCCTAGGGTTGTAAAGCTCTTTTGTGCGGGAAGATAATGACGGTACCGCAAGAATAAGCCCCGGCTAACTTCGTGCCAGCAGCCGCGGTAATACGAAGGGGGCTAGCGTTGCTCGGAATCACTGGGCGTAAAGGGTGCGTAGGCGGGTCTTTAAGTCAGGGGTGAAATCCTGGAGCTCAACTCCAGAACTGCCTTTGATACTGAAGATCTTGAGTTCGGGAGAGGTGAGTGGAACTGCGAGTGTAGAGGTGAAATTCGTAGATATTCGCAAGAACACCAGTGGCGAAGGCGGCTCACTGGCCCGATACTGACGCTGAGGCACGAAAGCGTGGGGAGCAAACAGGATTAGATACCCTGGTAGTCCACGCCGTAAACGATGAATGCCAGCCGTTAGTGGGTTTACTCACTAGTGGCGCAGCTAACGCTTTAAGCATTCCGCCTGGGGAGTACGGTCGCAAGATTAAAACTCAAAGGAATTGACGGGGGCCCGCACAAGCGGTGGAGCATGTGGTTTAATTCGACGCAACGCGCAGAACCTTACCAGCCCTTGACATCCCGGTCGCGGGCCCCAGAGATGGGGTCCTTCAGTTCGGCTGGACCGGAGACAGGTGCTGCATGGCTGTCGTCAGCTCGTGTCGTGAGATGTTGGGTTAAGTCCCGCAACGAGCGCAACCCCCGTCCTTAGTTGCTACCATTTAGTTGAGCACTCTAAGGAGACTGCCGGTGATAAGCCGCGAGGAAGGTGGGGATGACGTCAAGTCCTCATGGCCCTTACGGGCTGGGCTACACACGTGCTACAATGGCGGTGACAATGGGATGCTAAGGGGTGACCCTTCGCAAATCTCAAAAAGCCGTCTCAGTTCGGATTGGGCTCTGCAACTCGAGCCCATGAAGTTGGAATCGCTAGTAATCGTGGATCAGCACGCCACGGTGAATACGTTCCCGGGCCTTGTACACACCGCCCGTCACACCATGGGAGTTGGTTTTACCTGAAGACGGTGCGCTAACCGAAAGGGGGCAGCCGGCCACGGTAGGGTCAGCGACTGGGGTGAAGTCGTAACAAGGTAGCCGTAGGGGAACCTGCGGCTGGATCACCTCCTTTCTAAGGATGATCCTTCAGATAGCTTGCTATCTATCGGATCGTTTTAGAAACATCAGTGGCCAACAATCGTCAGGATTGTTGAGCTGCATTGGCGGGATTTCGCCGTCTTCGTTTCTCTTTCTTCGCGGACGAACACGCGCCAGGGGCTTAGCGCTGTGCGAAGGTTTGGCGCTTGTGCGATGCATTGGCGTGACCGATTGCGCGCGAGCTTAAGTCCCTCGTGTTAGGGGCTTGTAGCTCAGTTGGTTAGAGCGCGCGCTTGATAAGCGTGAGGTCGGAAGTTCAAGTCTTCCCAGGCCCACCACGCTTCGCCGTTGGCTACGCGTGGCGCAGCCATGCGACATGACAAAGCGAAGCGTGCCCGGCGTAGCCCAAAGGGCGACGACGGGCCTAAGGGAGCATTCGTCTTCTGGTACGGGGCCATAGCTCAGCTGGGAGAGCGCGTGCTTTGCAAGCATGAGGTCGTCGGTTCGATCCCGTCTGGCTCCACCAGATGAAATCGAAGATCGAGAGTGCCTCGAATAATCGTCCGCGAAACATCACTTCGCATACATTGTCCGGATGGGCAGTGACATGCGTGATATCTGACATCGTAAAGAGGAGATCGATCCGAGTTTGGGGTCTGCAAAGCAATTTGCGGAATCTCACTCATAATCTCCAGGTCATTTCGGCGCTCGCTCATCGCAAGATGATCGGGTTGTAAATGATCTTTTTAGCGAAGCTTGACCGCCTCGCTATCGGTTCGATCTTACGAAGCAAGCTGGTCTTTCTAATCAGTGTCCGGCTGCGCATAGCATTCATCGAGGGTGCGTGCCTTCACAGGCAATTGCGCAGACAACATTCTGCCGAGTGTGTGGACATTGATAATGAGAGCAATCAAGTGCCTTAAGGGTGTTCGGTGGATGCCTTGGCGCTGAGAGGCGATGAAGGACGTGCTACGCTGCGATAAGCCGTGGGGAGCTGCGAAGAAGCTTTGATCCACGGATTTCCGAATGGGGAAACCCACCTTCGATAGCTGGAACTCCAAGATCTCTATCTTGGGGTTCGTACAGCAATGTGTGAGACCAAGCCGTGAGGTTTTGGATTTCCAGTTATCAAGTGAAGGTATGAAATCTCTGAATTCATAGGAGGTTTTAAGCGAACCCAGGGAACTGAAACATCTAAGTACCTGGAGGAAAGGACATCAATCGAGACTCCGTTAGTAGTGGCGAGCGAACGCGGACCAGGCCAGTGATACATCAAAGACAACCGGAACCTGTCAGGAAAGCAGGGCCTCAGAGGGTGATAGCCCCGTACGGGTAATGCGATGATGTATCCTTGAGTAAGGCGGGACACGTGTAATCCTGTCTGAACACGGGGGGACCACCCTCCAAGCCTAAGTACTCCTCAGCGACCGATAGTGAACCAGTACCGTGAGGGAAAGGTGAAAAGCACCCCGACGAGGGGAGTGAAATAGACCTGAAACCGGACACCTACAAACAGACGGAGCCCAAGATACGTTCTGGGTGACGTCGTACCTTTTGTATTATGGGCCAGCGACTTAATTTAACGAGCAAGCTTAAGCCGATAGGCGTATGCGCAGCGAAAGCGAGTCTGAATAGGGCGCCAAGTTCGTTGTATTAGACCCGAAACCTAGTGATCTAGCCATGAGCAGGTTGAAGGTGAGGTAACACTCACTGGAGGACCGAACGGGTGTCTGTTGAAAAAGACTCCGATGACTTGTGGTTAGGGGTGAAAGGCCAATCAAACTGGGAAATAGCTGGTTCTCCGCGAAAGATATTTAGGTATCGCCTCGCATGAATGCTTCGGGGGGTAGAGCACTGGATGGGCTAGGGGGACTTACCGTCTTACCAAACCCAACCAAACTCCGAATACCCGAAAGCAATATGCGGGAGTCACACGGCGGGTGCTAACGTCCGTCGTGGAGA